>NZ_RBIE01000001.1:0-600000 GCF_003633715.1 Thermovibrio guaymasensis | reverse complement strand
ATTAGTAAAAGCCAACTGCTCGTCTTCATAACTCCGACTTTAGTAAGCTCTGAAGGAACAGAGACTTTAGGAGGAGAAAAATGAAGAGATTAATTGGAATAGCCTCTCCTTTGCTACTCCTCTTTGTAAGCTGTGGAGGGGCAGGTTCAGGAGGAGGAGATCTTACCTCAACAACAACAGTTAGTAAAGTTGAGCAGGACATAATTTGTTGTACAACTTGGGACGATACAAATAATACCTGCTCAGAATACGGAAGTCCACAAACAAAAAGTATAATCGTTAACCTCTCCAAAACAGATATGGATGAGGAGTTTACAGAAGATAGCGACCTTACTTTTGAAGGATGCACGGTAGAGTTTATCCCAAATCCATACATGCCTGAAGAAGCAAAAGATCCTAAGCTCCTTGAAGAGATGAAGAGTTACGTTTTCTGTAGCGGAAGCGATATTCCAGCAGATGGAAGCGGAACAGTTGAGATAACGTACAGCCAGGCCCTTCTAGAAACAATAGAACCAATTTACTCAAATTACAGTAAGTCCCTCATATACACCCTTAAAATCACTGTAAAGTATAGAATGAGCGATAGGGAGTATAAGAAAATAATAGAAGTTCCTATTGACTTTGCCAACTTCGTCAACACTGAACATGATATGTGCGAGTATAAATAGATGGTTGGATTCCTGATAGTTGACAAACCTAAAGGGCTTACTTCCCACGATGTTGTAGCTAAAGTTAGAAAACTCCTCCCAAAAGGAGTAAAAGTAGGTCACACAGGAACCCTTGATCCCCTCGCTACAGGTATTCTTATCCTATCGGTTGGAAAAGCAACGAGGCTCTCTGAGTACCTATTAAAACAGGATAAGTGTTACACAGTAACAGGTAGATTCGGCCTTGAATCTGACACTTACGATATAGATGGAAAGGTTAAAAAGATTGAGTGCAGGGAAATTAAGAAGGAGGAACTCTTTAGAGTCCTTAATAAGTTTACAGGAGAAATCCTGCAGGTTCCTCCCCCCTATTCGGCAGTAAGGATTAAAGGGAAAAAGGCCTACCAGCTTGCAAGGGAGGGAAGGGAAGTAGAGCTCCCACCGAGGAAAGTAGAGGTGTACTCCCTTGAACTCATTGACTTTAACTACCCCTACTTTACCCTTAAAGTCTGCTGCTCTTCAGGAACCTACGTACGCTCACTAGTTCACGATATAGGAAAGGAGCTCGGCTGCAGTGCAGTTGTAACTGATTTAAGGCGAACGAGAGTAGGGAACATCGGAGAGGAGATGGCTGTAACCCTAGACAAGATAGAGGAAGAAGGTATTGAGAGATACCTAATTCCTCCTCAAGATGTCCTCCCTTTCCCAAAACTTGAAGTAAGTGATGAAGAGAAAAAGAGATTTAGAAATGGAGCTCCCAGAAGGAAAGTACTCTGTCGTAAGTGGAGAGGAATTTATCGGAGTAGGAAAAGCAGAAAAGGGAAAGCTACGGGCTGAAAAGGTCATCTCCTAATCCCCTACGGTCTGTTTCGGGTTAATCTTTGCAAACCTCAAAACCGGTTTTAGGTTTCTGATTATCTCCTGATAGTCAACCTCTCCCCTCTCTACCTTGTCCATCAACTCCTCAAGTTCTCTAGTAAACTCCTCCGATGTATACTCGGGAAAGTGGGTACTTAAGTAACTGTAAACATCCACTCCCAACTTTGTAGGGTAGAGGAATCTACCCCTTTGAACAACGTAGTGTCTGTCAAGGAGAGTTTGAACTATCTTTGCGTAAGTTGAGGGCCTTCCTATTCTCCTCCTCCTCATCTCCTCAACGAGCTCTCCCTGAGTGTAGGGAAAGACCTTCGGAACTCTTCTCCTAGTATAGGAGAAAACGTCAAAGTAGTAAGTTTCACCCTCTTTAACTTCAAAGGGGAGCTCCTCAACGGTTAAAGGCTCAACTAAGTTCCAGCCATCCTTAACGATTCTTACAAGCTTCTCCTCTGTAGTTTCAACGTCGGTAGGTAAGAGCTTTAGGAGGAGCTCAACTTTGACGGCCCTAACTGGAACCATCTGTGAAGCGATGAAACGCCTAAAGATTAAATCGTAAACTGCAAAGTGCTCCTCAGTCATCTTAGCCGTTGAACCTGAAACGGTTACCAGAGTCCTTAAAGCGTTAACGTCAAGAGGTCTTGTAGGCCTTATACATTCGTGAGCCCCTCCTTCACCCCACGGCCTCAGCTTAACAAAATCGGGACCGAACTTTTCAGAAATATACTCTTTAGCAACTCCCATCCCTGCAGTTGAAACCCTAGTTGAATCGGTCCTGTGATAAGTTATGAAACCGCTCTCAAAGAGCTCCTGGGCAATCTCCATAACTCTGTCTGCAGACAGGTTCAACTTATCAGAAGCCTCCTTTAGGAGCTCTCCAGTATTGAAAGGAGGTTTTGGGTTTTTGTCCACTTCCTCAACCTTTAGAACTTTTACCTTCACCTTATCAGGTATTACCCTTTTAAACTCCTTGAGGTCTTCAAACTTAAAAGAGAACTTACCTACCTCAGTTTCAACCGTAATTACACCGATCCTCTCTTTACTCTCTTTGTACCTTTCAATAACCCAGCCTAAGACCGGAGTCTGAACCCTACCTGCACTGAGCCAGTTCTTCTTAAAGACTTTCCATAGGTGCTGGCTGAGTGAAAAACCGACCCACCTGTCTGCAACTCTCCTAACTATCTGGGCCTTTACTAAGTCCTCATCAACTTCCCTAGGATTCTCAATAGCCTCCATAAAGGCCCACTTCGTTACCTCGTGGAACTCCATCCTCTTTAAGTTCATCTGGTAGGGTTTGATAACAACTCCAACGTCCCAACCGATCTTTTCCCCTTCAGTATCTGGGTCACTGGCTATGTAAACTTCATCAATCTCAAGGGCTAACTCCCTCAAGGCTGAAACTATAGTTACTTTATCTACGTCGGGCCTCCCTTCACACTTTGAACAGAAGGGTTCAGTAGTCTGTTCGTTACACTTCGTACAGTACTTTATAGTGTCATAGACGGTGATAAACCTTCCCTCTTCCTCCTTAACTCCCCAGATACCATCCCTAACGGTAAGGTCAAAGACGTGCCCTTTAGATGCTGTAAGTAAGAGGAGTTTGTTACCTATGTTTATCTCATAGGCATCTACGTCCTTTAACCTCCTTCTAACAGGTTTTCCAAAGAAAGAGGCAATAGTCCTGGCCTTGTTTGGAGACTCAACTACAACTAGAGCAGTCTTGACCAAACTCTTTGTTTCAGAGGTTATCTCTCTTGAGAGGATTTTCCTAACCCTCTCCCTATCTTTATCAACTACCTCAAAAATTCTCCTTAAATCTTTCTCTTCTATAAGCTCAAACCCGAACTTCTCTGAAAGCTCTTTACCCTTGCCGTAGCTAAGAACTTTGAAGTTAACATCTTCAAGGAAGATTAAAATCCTTTTCCTTAGGGAAGTAAGGGCCTTAAGGTCATCAACGAACATAAGGCTAACGCCCTTAGTTAAACCTCCCGCAAACATCCTTGAAGTCCTACCGGAAGCCTGAACGTACCCTGCAGCGTCTCCAACAACTACGTAGAGCTCCCCATCCCTCTCCTTAAGGATTACAGTCTCAGACTCTTTAATCTTCTTTAAGAATTCCTCATCGCTCAGATAACCTTCTAGGAAGGATCTAATCTCTTCAAGCTTCCCCTTTATCCTTGGATACTTATCAAGGAGTTCCTCCTTTAAGCTCAAGTACCTTTTAAGGTAGGTAAGGTAGGAAATTACCTTAGGTTCCTCCTCCCTGGGAAAGAGGTCCCTTAAAACTAGAAGCATTCCAAAGAGCTTCACAGGAG
The DNA here is from genome assembly GCF_003633715.1 of Thermovibrio guaymasensis. NCBI lineage: Bacteria > Pseudomonadati > Aquificota > Aquificia > Desulfurobacteriales > Desulfurobacteriaceae > Thermovibrio > Thermovibrio guaymasensis. Next base: position 596,165 of record NZ_RBIE01000001.1, on the reverse strand, counting down.
CAAGGGTTAACCTAACGGAAAACTCCATTTTTGGAACACCTAGGAAGACAGCGTACCTTACAGCCTGAGGTAGGTCTATACCCCTTGCAAGGGGGTTCCTGTAGCTTGCAATTCCGACTGCAGCCCAGATTTCACCGTTTACGAACTTCTCCTGATTTTCAGGGGTGAAATCTTCGTAAGAAACAGAAGGAACTCCACTACTGTTTAACCTATCAACTACAACGTCAACAAAATCTTTACCCATATCTGAAGAAATAAAGACGAAAACGCCCTTTCCATACTTTTTTATGAGCCTTACAGCTTCATCAAGGAAATCCTTATCTGTATATATGAGGACATCTTCAACGTTCCTTAAAGCTGAAGCAGATTTACCTACTTCAAAGCCGAGGAGCTCCCTAAAGAGCTTAACCCTCTTTGAACGGGGCTGAGAAGTAGCTGAGGATACAACCAAGACGTTCTCTATTGCCTCCCTCCTCCTTTCCAGGTACCGTTCATACTTCCTCAACCTCTCAAAGAGGGACTTGGGAGCTCTCTCCCCTAAAGAGGCAATCTTTGACTTAAGGTCAATAACCTTCATAGCAAGGTTAACGTCCTCCTCAGTAAAGCCGAGAAGTTGAATGACTTTATCAACGTTCTTTGCGCTCTTTAAGAGGGAATCAACGTCATCAACGAAGACAAAGTTAAAGGGCTTTGGAATAATCTCAAAGTTCCTATAGAGGAAGTTTGTCGTCGTTATAAGGACGTCAAAATTGCCGCTTTTTATTTCTTCCTTTTCACTCTTTTTTCCAGTATATGCAACTATTCTCTTATCCGTTAGTTTTGAGAGTCTATCAAGCGTTTGCAAAACCAAGAGCTTCGTAGGAACTAGTATATAAACCTTACCCTTTAAGTAAGCAGAAGTTACAAGGCCCCAGGTAGTCTTCCCTACACCAGTAGGAGCAATCATAGTAAAGGACTTCTTAAGGGCAACCCTCTTTGCCCACATAATCTGAAGCGACCAAGGGGTAAAACCTGTTTTCTCCTTAAAGAAACGGGTATAGTCTTTAACAAAGGAATCAAGGGAGCAGAGCTCCTCAAACCTCCTTAAGTTATCTCCAAGGTCAGAGCATATCTCCTCCCTCTCTGAATAGTCAATCTCTTTTGGTAAACACTTCTCACAGGGAAGTCCCTTTTTAAGCCTTTCGTCTGAAATAATCCCTCCGCAGTTAGGACACATACGGTAAAATTCGGCAATTTTCATCTCTTCCCTCTCTCCTTTATACTTAATCAGAGTGTATCATAGAGGAAAAGACAAAAGGAGGAAAGATGCCTTTTGAGAAGTATCACATTCCAACGAGAGTTGTTTTTGGGAACGGAGCTCTTAAGAAACTGGAAGAGGAAGTCAACTTCCTCAGGCTAAACCCAGAAAGAACGGCAGTTATCTGCTCACCTTCTGCCATCTCAAACGGATACGTAAAACAGGTAGAGGAAAACATTAAAGGAGAGATAAAAATCTTCAGCAACGTAAAGCAGGAACCTACGGTTGAGAACGCACTTGAGATTTTAGAGGAAGTAAAAGAGTTTTCCCCAACACTCATAATCGCTATAGGGGGAGGGAGTCCCCTTGACGTTGCAAAAGCTGTTTCAGTAATGCTTACAAACGAAGGTAAGTTAGAGGAGTACATAGGCGTCCCTGAAGGGTTTAAAAAGCTCGGAATTCCTCTAGTTGCAGTTCCAACAACCTCAGGCTCAGGCTCAGAAGTAACCCCCTACGCAGTGCTTACAGACAAGGAAAGAATGAAAAAGGCCCCTTTAATCTCACACTACCTCTTTCCGACCCTTGCAGTTGATGACCCAACACTTACTTTGTCAATGCCGAGGAGCGTAACTGTAAACACCGGAGTTGACGCATTCACCCATACAGTTGAATCCCTTCTATCCAAGAGGGCAAGGATAATAAGTAAGCTCTACTCCCTCAAAGGGGCAGAACTGATCTTCAAGAACCTTCCAAGGGCAGCAGGAAACCCTGCAGATCTAGTGGCAAGGGAAGGAGTTATGAAGGGGAGTCTGCTTGGAGGGATGGCAATAAGCCTTGCAGGAGCAGGCCTCGTCCACACGCTTGCCCACATTCTAGGGGTTTTAAAGAAGGTTCCCCACGGCCTTGCAAACGGAGTTTTCCTAGTTTCAGTTTTAAAGTTCTACGGTCTAAGTGTTAAAGAGGAAATAGAGGAACTAGGGAAACACCTGGGAATAAACGGCGACTACAGAAAGGTAATAGAAGGGCTTGAAGAGTGGTTAGAGTTCCTTGGAATACCTTCAAGCCTTAAGGACCTTGGAGTTGAAAAGAGCGACATAGCATTTTTCGTTGAAAAGTGCATGGAGAAAAAGTTTCTGATGGGCAACCTGCCTAAAATCCCTTCAGAAAGAGAAATTAGGGGAATTCTTCAAACTTTAGTTTAAAACTTAAAGGTATTGATTACGTATAAAACTTTAAGTAAGCTTGTAGGTGAAGGCGTTAGAAAAATCAATAAGGGCGGCTCCCTCTCCATAAGGGGAGGGAGGGGGACTTAAAGGGAAACGAGGGAAAAATTATGCTTTTTACAGAAATCTTCCACCTCCTCTCTATTGAGCAAGTAGGTCTTCCCAGAGTCAATTGCTAACGCTTTCCCCCCTAACGATTTAATAAGCCTAACAGTTTCAATTCCAACAGTTGGAACGTCAACCTTCATATCTTGAGACTCTCTAGCGGCTTTACAGACTATAAAACCTTTCCCTGCAAGTTTTGCCCCTCTCCTTATACACTCATCAGTTCCCTCAACTGCCTCAACTGCAACAACACCCCCATCCTTTATAACGACAGTCTGGCCAATATCAAGGGATGCAATCTTCCGCGTAATTTCCATTCCAGAAGATAGCTCCTCTAAGAGTTCCTCAGAGGGAACCTTCCCCATTACGGTACCTGAGGGGACAAGAAGGTGAGTCAGGTAAGGGATTGGATCTACAACTTTCACACCTAAACGCTCAACTTCAGAGAAAATACCCTTAATTATGGTTTCAGGTTTTCTATCTTTAAGGGAGAAGAGGAACTTTAAGGCCTTTAAGTCAAGGCCGCTGAGGGAAAGGGCAACTCTGTGTTCAACTTTTCCAAGGAAAACTATCTCCCTAACTTGAGAAGAGGCCAACTTCTTTAGAAAGTCCCCTAACTTAAAGGGCTTTATCCAGAAAGTCCTGTAGGAAATCTCCTCAACGGCAGGCTGGGTTATACCGGAGAGGGCAAAGGTAATAACCTTTTCACCTCTCCTTGAGGCCGACTTCAAAAACTCTAAGGGAAGATCTCCCGAACCTGCAAAGAGGGCCAGCCTACTTCCCGACATCTCTTTTTACTTTATCAAGGACGGCGTTAATGAATGCTGGAGACTTTGGGTCTTCACCGTAAAGCTTTGCAAATTCAACGGCATCGTTTATTACGGCCTCGGCAGGAGATAGATTCCAGTTTAGGATCTCGTAGGTAGCCCCCCTCAAGATTGAACGGTCAACGGGAAGGAGCCTTAAGACTTTCCAGCCTTCCTTTAAGTGTTTCTCTATTTCAGTATCAACATTTTCAAGGCTTTCAACTGTTGATCTAAAGAGCCTCTTGGCAAGCTCCTTTACTTGTGGTGAAGTTTCTTCCACCTCTTCCCAGTAGAGGGAGGATATCTCTTCGGGAGAAAGGGACGAAATATCCCACTGGTAAAGCATAAGGTAAGCGTGGTGTCTTGCCCTTCTCTTATCCCTGTTAGTCATTACCTCTCCATACCCTTTAGGAGGTTAACCATTTCTATAGCCGCTAAAGCTGCTTCCCAACCCTTATTTCCAGCCTTAGCTCCAGCCCTATCTATTGCTTGCTCAACCGTATCTGTAGTTAAAACTCCAAAAATAACCGGCTTTCCGGTTTCAAGGGAAACAGAGGCAACTCCCTTACTTACCTCGGCAGCTACGTAATCAAAGTGGGGAGTCTCTCCCCTTATCACTGCACCGAGGGCTATAACTGCGTCGTAATCTCTCTCTGCAAGCTTCTTTGCAACAAGAGGTATCTCAAAAGCTCCGGGAATCTTAAAGATCTCTATATTGTCTTTACTACATCCGTGTCTAACGAGACAGTCAAGAGCTCCTTCAAGTAACCTTTCAGTTATAAAAGAGTTGAACCTGCTAACAACTATTGCAAACTTCAAACCTTCAGCGTTTAAATTCCCTTCGTTTACCTTCATAGGTTAAACCTCACAATTAAAGAACTTGTTGCACAAATTCTTCAAGGTCCTCTCAGCTCCTCCCATTATGTCCTTAATAATTTCCTCAGCCGTCTCCTCTTTATTAACGTATCCGACAACCTGACCGGCCATCACAGAGCCCCAATCAACATCACCGCTCTCAGCAGCAAGACGGAGCCTTCCCCTTCCAAGTTCCTCAAGCTCCTCCTTTGGAGCTCCTGAAAACTCAAGTTCCTCAAACTTCTTAGTCAACTTATTCTCAATGAGCCTTACAGGATGGCCTGTCGTAATTCCGGTAACAGTAACCTGATTGAAACGCGCCTTTAATATCTTCTCCTTATACTTGGGGTGAACGTTACACTCCTTAGCTGCCAAGAAGCGAGTACCTACTTGGACTCCTTCAGCTCCGAGGGCAAAGGCTGCAGCTGCTTGTTCTCCAAGGGCTATTCCACCGGCAGCAATTACAGGAATACTTACAGCCCTTACTATGGAAGGAATGAGAACCATTGTAGTCAACTTCCCTATATGGCCTCCGGCTTCCATTCCTTCGGCAACCACAGCATCAACGCCTATCCTCTCCATTCTCTTTGCAAGGGCATCACTTGCAACAACAGGAATTACCTTTATTCCCTTTTCCTTAAAGGCGGGGATGTACTTTCCCGGGTTTCCCGCTCCGGTTGTTACTACCGGAACTTCCTCTTCAATACAAACTCTTATAATATCCTCAGCGTTAGGCATCATTAGCATTACATTTACGCCAAAGGGCTTATCCGTAAGCTCTTTACACTTTCTAATCTCCTGGCGGAGCTCTTCAGCGCTCCTGCTACCGCCTGCAATAATCCCAAGACCTCCAGCATTTGAAACTGCAGCGGCAAGCTCGGCATCTGCAATCCAGGCCATTCCCCCTTGTAAAATCGGATACTCAATTCCGAGTATCTCACAGAGCCTCGTCTTTAACATTCTCCCTCCAGTTAGTTTAAACTTTTATAACACAGGAACCCCAGGTAAAACCTCCCCCAAAAGCGACCAACAGGGCAACATCTCCCCTCTTTAACTTTCCGCTCCTTAAGGCTTCATCTAAGGCAACGGGTATTGAAGCTGCACTGGTATTTCCGTATCTATCAAGGTTAACAAAGACTTTCTCCTGATTTATGCCCAACCTCTCAGAAACCGCCTTTATTATACGCAAGTTTGCCTGATGAGGAATTAGGAGAGATACATCTTCAGGCTTCATTCCAACCTTCTCTAGAACTCTTAAAGCCGATTCAACCATAGTCCTAACGGCAACCTTAAAGACCTCATTTCCCTTCATCCTAATGTAGTAAGGAAATTCTTCGTTTGAACCTACAGAAGGAACTGCAAGGAGCTCCCCGTAAGAACCGTCAGCTCCAAGGTCAAAGCCGAGGATCCCTTCATCCTCTGAAGTTTCAAGGTAAACTGCTCCTGCACCATCTCCAAAGAGAATGCAGGTGGTTCTGTCACTCCAGTCAACTATCTTTGACAACCTTTCAGCACCTATTACGAGAGCCCTACTTACTCCCTTACTCCTCATAATTGAATCAGCAACGTAAAGGGCATAAATAAAACCTGTGCAGGCAGCAGAAACGTCAAAGGCAACTGCTCCTCTGTTCCCTATCTTTGATTGAACTTTACAGGCAGTTGAAGGGAAGAAGGAATCGGGAGTTGCCGTTGCAACAACTATGAGCTCAAGGTTTTCAGGTGAAACATCCCCTAAAGCCCTTACCGCCGCCTCAGTAGCCATATCTGAGGTTGTTTCTCCCTTGCTGATCCTCCTCTCCTTTATCCCAGTCCTTGTAGTTATCCACTGGTCGGAGGTCTCAACCATACTCTCAAGGTCAAAGTTAGTAAGGACTCTATCTGGCAGGTAAGAGCCTGTTGAAACGATTCTAACTCCCATTTGACTTCCCGAACCTCTCTATCTCTTCCTCTATGTGTCTGTTAAGTTCGCTCTTTACAAAACGGGTAGCTGTTTTAATAGCGTTCTTTATCGCTTTTGCGTTTGAGCTCCCATGGGAGATTATAACAGGAGCGTTTAGACCAAGAAGGGGAGCTCCACCAATCTCTGCGTAATCAATTCTCCTTTTAAAGCCCTTTATCGCCGGCTTTAGAGTTATTGCACCAATTTTTGAGATGAAGTGCTTATCTATCTCTTCCTTCAGGATCTTTGCAAGAGTTTTAGCTATACTTTCACTCAACTTTAAACAAACGTTACCTACAAAACCGTCACAAACTATAACGTCAAATTTCCCAGAATAAATATCCCTTCCTTCAGCATTCCCAATAAAGTTAAGGCCCTTATCCTTAGCATCCTTAAGGAGCCTATAGGCTTCCTTAGCCAGTTCGTTTCCCTTTCCTTCCTCCTCTCCAACGTTTAAAAGACCAACCCTTGGCCTCTCCTCATCGAGGACGTAACGGGCGTAAGCGCTACCCATAACCGCAAACTGGAGAAGGTGAAAGGGCTTACAGTCAACGTTCGCTCCAACGTCAAGTAGGAAAGTATAGCCGGTAAGGTTTGGAAGAACGGCCGTAATGGCAGGTCTTTCAACCCCCCTTATCCTTCCAACTGTGAAGAGGGATATGGCCATAACCGCACCGGTGTTACCTGCACTAACGAAGGCATCGGCCCTCCCCTCTTTAACGAGGTTAAGGCCTACGTGGATTGAGGAGTCCCTCTTCCTGAGGGCCTTTGAAGGTTGTTCATCCATACTAACAGACTGGGAAGCATCAACTACTTCAATTAAGTCTTCAGGATAGGAGTACTTTTTAAGTTCGCTCTCTACAAGTTCCTTCTTCCCCGTTAGGAAAACTTTTACGCCCAGCTCCTTTACGGCCTGAACAGCTCCCATTACGGGAACCTGGGGGGCAAAGTCACCCCCCATGGCATCAAGGACAATCCTCATTTACTCCTCTACCTCTACAACTGTCTCCCCTTTGTAGTAACCACAGTGCCTGCAAACCCTGTGAGGAAGCTTTGGCTGAAGACAGTTGGGGCAGACGGAGATAGCAGGGTTCTTGGCCTTCCAGTGAGTTCTCCTCTTGTCCCTTCTAGTTCTTGAGACTTTTCTCTTTGGAACTGCCATCTTACTTCTCCTTTTCCCTTAGTTTATTTTGAAGTTCCTTTAACTTCTCCCATCTCTTATCAACTTCTCTCTTCTCCTCTTCCTCCTCAAACTCCCCTTCTGTGTACTTAACCTCCTTACACTCAGGGCTGCAAAGGGGCTTAACGGGGAGCTCCAACATAACCTGCTCCTGAACAACTTCGGCAAGGTCAAGGATACTTTCATCGGAGAATTTTATATCAAGTTCCCCAGACTTTATCTGCCCTCCGCTTATTTGGGAAGTCGGCATCAGATCGTAATTAAACTCCCTATCAACCTTATGGCTAAACTTCTTTAAACACCTACTACAGGTAAGCTCAACCTCTCCCGTAACCCTACCTTTAACCTGATAACCTACGGGCTTTTTCTTTACCTCAAGGTGGAGTTTAAAGGGGGAAGACTTGCTAACTTCCTCAGGGGGGAGCTCCACCAGTGAAGGCTGTATTTCAGTATCAACCTTAATAGGCTCCTTTACTGTAACTTCACTTAAATTGACTTTCCTCTTCATTTCTCACCCAGAAAAAGGTTTAGGACGGTGGATAAAATATGCTATCAGCCAATCTTTGCAATTACTTCAATTTAGTAGTAAGTTTATTCACCAAATAATTGCTTTTGGAGGAAAAATGAAAAAGGCACTTCTAACGGCTCTAATCGTAGCTTCAGCCTCAACTTCATCAATGGCGGCAGATAAGGTCTTAGCAACAGTTAACGGCAAGAAAATTACGGAAAGCCAGCTCAACAGTGCAATTGACAGTCTGCCCGCTAAATATCAAGGACTTAAGAATAACCCTCAGTTCAGGAAAATGGTCCTTGAGAACATGGTTAAGGAAGAGATCCTCTACCAGGAAGCCCAAAAGGAGGGAATAGAGAAGGACCCGAAAGTTCAAAAAGAGTTGGAACTGGCCAAAAGGAGGATACTAGTTCAGGAACTCATAAGGAAACACGTTAAAGTCCCTAAAGTTAACGTAACGGACGAGGAGGCAAGGGCTTTTTATGAGAAGAATAAAAAGCAGTTTATAGATCCAAACGGAAAACAAATTCCCTTCCAGTCACTCAAACCTTTCATAGTTCAGTCTCTCAAACAGCAGAAAGAGCAGGAGGCCTTCAGAAAGGCAATTAAAAAGTACGTTATGGAACTCCAAAAGAAGGGAAAAGTCCAGATAAACGGCAAGTAAGGAGGGAAAATGAAAAGGCTTCTCCTTTACCTCCTTTTGATAGTTATCCTCCCAACCGTTAGTTACTCAAAGGTAGTTGACTTCATAGCTGCGGTTGTAAATGGGGAGCCAGTTCTCTACAGCGAAGTCGTTAAGTTTGCAAAGGAAAAGGGAATAAACGACCTGAGAGTTGCAAGGGATAGACTTATTGAGAAGAAGATCCTTTTAACAGAGGCCAAGAAAAAGGGTTTAAAGGTCTCAGACAGGGAGCTTCAAAGGGCCCTTAAAGACCTTATAGAGAGAAGCGGTTTCAAGAGTGAAAAGGAGTTTGAAGAGGCCCTCAAAAGGGAGGGTCTCACCATTAAAGACGTTAAGGAAAAGCTGAGGGAACAGCTCCTCATTACAAAGTTAATAGCAAAAGAGGTTAAGTCAAAGGTTGAAGTGTCCCCCGTTGAAGTTGAGAAGTACTGCAGGAAAGTGGAGAGTAAACCTGTAAGGGAGGTTTACTACATCTACACAACTTCCCAGGAAACTGCAGAGAAGGCCCTTTCACTTCTAAAAGAAGGAGTCTCCTTTGAGAAAGTCGCAAGAGAACTGAGCCAGGACAGGGCTACTGCCGAGAGGGGAGGTTACATAGGTAGAGTAACAAGGGGAATGCTGGTAAAACCCCTTGACGAAGCCATTTGGAGCCTCAAGCCAGGTCAGTACAAGCTGGTTAGAACTGATAAGGGCTACTTCATAGTCTTCGTTAAGAGTGAAGAAACGGGCAAGTGCGACAGGGAGAAGATAAAGCAAGAAATCTACATGAGGAAGTTTCAAAAAGCCCTTAAGGACTACACAGATAGGCTAAAGAAGGAGGCCAGCGTTAAAGTCTACATGTAGTAAACTTTGGCCGACAAAAGCGGGGAGTCTGGGAAATGAAGAACCTTAAGTGGAAAGTAGTTTTCGTTTTAGCAGTACTCTTAGGCGCCATCTACGTTGCACTAACAAAGCCAATTAACCTCGGACTTGACCTAAAGGGTGGAACTCACTTAGTCCTCCAGATTGATACGGAAAAGGCCCTTGAAACGGAAGCTTTAAATGCAGCAAGGGACATTAAGAAGAGGCTTGAATCTGAAGATATTCCAGTTTTAAACCTAAAGAGGGAAGGGAAAAAGGTTGAGATAGAACTCTTAACAGAGGATTCAGTCAAAAAGGCAGTTGAAATCATAAAAGAAGATTACGGTAGCATGTTCAACATAAAAGTTTCGGGTAAGAAGATAGAGCTCTTCCTTAAACCCTCCTACGTATCAAAGGAGGTAGATAGGCTTGCAGAACAGGCCCTTGAGACCATAAGGAACAGGATTGACCAGCTGGGAGTTGCAGAACCTGTAATAGTTAGGAACGGAAAGGATAGGATTATAGTAGAGCTCCCCGGCGTTAAAGACCCGGAAAGGGCCAAAAAGGTAATTGGAAAAGTAGCAAACTTAGAGTTTAAAGAAGTCGTTGACGTAGCAAGGAGCCCCGAAGAACTCGTAGGAAAGCTAGGGGGAACTATCCCTCAAGGGAGCAGTCTCTTAGTTGAGCCATCTCCAACAGGGCCAAAGTTCTACCTGATAAAGGACGGAAAGAGGGAAGAAGTTAAGGTTTCCTCCCTTGAGGAACTCGTTAAGAAGTTCGGTGGGAGAGTTCCAGAAGATAAACAAGTTTTAATCCAGGAGATAAAGGATAAAAACGGGAAAGTTGTCGGCTACAACTTTTTCATAGTAAAGAGAGAGCCTATACTAACGGGCGCTTACCTTAAAGATGCCTACCCCAGCAGGGATGAACTTGGCATGCCGGCAGTTAGCTTTATCCTTAACTCCGAAGGAGCAAGGATCTTTGAGGAGTACACTGCAAAACACATAGGAACACGCCTTGCAATAGTCCTTGACAATAAAGTCCAGTCAGCTCCTGTGATAAGGAGCCAAATCGGAGCAAGGGGCCAGATTTCCGGCCAGTTCTCCTACCAGGAAGCAAGGGACCTATCAATAGTCTTAAGGGCGGGAGCCCTCCCTGCACCTGTAAAGATTGTTGAAGAAACGACGGTTGGACCGTCACTAGGTAAAGAATCGGTCGAAAAGGGAATAAAGGCGGGAGTGGCAGGTTTAGTAATCGTAATGCTATTCATGATGGTCTACTACAAAACTGCAGGAGTAATTGCAGACGTTGCCCTACTAATGAACGTTATTCTGCTTTGGGCACTTATGGCCTTAATTGGTGCAACCCTTACGCTCCCTGGAATTGCAGGATTCATTTTGACAATTGGTATGGCAGTTGACGCAAATGTAATAATTTTTGAAAGAATTAAAGAAGAATTAAGGAAGGGAAGAAACCTTTTCCCTTCAGTTGAAGCAGGATTTTCAAGGGCTTGGGGAACAATTCTTGACGCAAACATTACAACCTTAATTGCTGCAGCAGTTCTATTCCAGTTTGGAACCGGGCCGATTAAAGGATTTGCAGTTACCCTCTCCTTGGGTATTCTAACCAGTATGTTCACAGCCGTCTTTGTGACGAAAGTCCTCCTTGACTTACTGGTAAGGTACAAACCATCACTACTTAGGATATAGGGAGCTCTGATGAAAAGGAAGTTTGACTTTATCGGAAAGAGGCACCTAGCCTACCTCCTTTCACTCCTTCTGATAGCTGGAAGCTGGTTTTACGGAGCTTTCGTTAAGGGACCTAAGTTTGGAATTGACTTTACCGGAGGAACTCTGGTTGAGGTAAGGATTAACCAGGAAAACGTTAATACAGAAACGATCAGAAACCTACTTAAAGGGAAAGTGGAGGGGGTCTCAGTCCAGAACGTTGAAGGTGAAAGAGCTTTTCTTATAAAAGCTCCTGTTCAGGGAGATCCGAATGAAACAGTTTCAAAGATAAGGAAAACTTTAAAGGAAGAGTTTGACGGAAAGCTAACAGTCCTAAAAGTTGAAATGATAGGTCCAACAATCGGAAAGGAACTCAAAGAAAAGGGAATAATGGCGATAATTTACGCCCTAATAGGAATCCTAATCTACGTAGCATGGAGGTTTGAGCCCATCTTCGCATGTGGAGCAATTTTGGCCCTCGTTCACGACTCACTAGCTACCGTCGGAATCTTCATGAGCGTTGGAAGGGAGTTTAGCCTTCCCGTCATTGCAGCTTTGCTTACAGTTATCGGATACTCCATTAACGACACGATCGTTGTTTACGACAGGATAAGGGAGAACATGAAGGTCTTACTTAGGAGTAGACCCTTTGAGGAGATAGTTAACGATAGTATAAGCCAAACCCTCTCAAGGACAGTCATAACATCGTTAACAACGCTGTTCGTTGTCCTATGCCTTTACCTGTTTGGAGGCGGAGTAATAAACGACTTTGCGTTTGTACTCCTTGTAGGAATAATCGTCGGAACCTACTCATCAATCTTTATTGCAAGTGCTATAGTAGTTGACTGGTACAGGTACGTTAAAAAGGAAAAATGAAAATACTCTACAGGTACATTGGAATTGAGGTATTAAAGGCAGTAACTCTAACTACATCCCTCTTCATCTTCATCATTCTGATGGATAGGGCATCATTCATAGCTGAAACGGTTTTAGGTCAGGGGGTAGGCTTCCTTGACTTTCTCAGCGTCCTAATTAAGACAGTTCCTTCCTTCTTAGGAATAGTAATTCCCATATCTTTCGTAATCTCCGTCCTCATAACTTTTATACAGATGGGAAGTTCTAACGAACTTGTGGCCTTAAAGTCGTGCGGAATCAGCATTAAAGACATTTCCAAGCCGGTAATAGTTCTCGGTCTCCTCTTCTCACTACTATCGTTCCTATCTCTCATGTTCATTGCGCCAAAGAGCAACGTTGAGGTGAAAAAGGAAATTACTCAACTCCTGAAGAAGAAGATAACGATGAACATAACCCCCAAGAAATTCTCTTCCAACTTCCCGGGAGTTACCTTTTACGTTGAGAAGATCTACCCCGAAAAGGGGTACATCCTTAACTTCATGGTATCAATCCAGAAAAAACTTCAACTGATAACTATATTTGGAGAGAAAGGCGTTCTAAGAACCAAAGGGGACAGCGTTTTCTTAGATATATTTAACGGGAATGCCCAAGTTATAGACTGGAAAAAGCCGGAAGGACTAAAGTTCCTTTCATTTAAGAGTTACACAGTGGAGCTCTACAAGTTCTCAAAAAAGGAGCAGTTTAAAGCAAAGAAATATAAAACACTCTTTCAGCTGATTGAAGACGGAAGTATAGAAAGCAGAGCCGAGATTATAAAGAGACTCTCCCTATCACTCGCCCCCCTAATAGTAGGGCTCCTTGCCTTCTCAGTAGCCGTTTCCCTTCCAAGGGGAGCAGTGGGAACCGGAGTAACTCTCGGACTTCTAATCGTAGTTATTTACTACGTAATTTACACAGTTAGTAAAAAATTGGCAGTTAAAACGGGAGTACCTATCTTAGCCTTTACTCCAGATTTAGTATTTGGACTAATTACAGTCCCACTTTATCTACGAACTATAAAGGAAAAGCTCCAAATAGAGATCGGTGGAAGATGGTAAAAATCCTTGATAAGTACGTTTTTACCGAAAGTCTAAAGTACTTTACCTTGAGTATCCTAACCTTTCTCACTCTATTTGCAGTAATTGACATGGTTAGCAACTTAGAAATTCTCATTAAGTACGGCTTAAAAACGGAAGTTACTTACGTTACCGGCAGGTTTCCCCTTTACTTAGTCAGAGTAATACCGATAGCAGTTTTACTATCTGCAATGATTACCCTCTCAAAGTTTTCCTCAACTAGTGAACTTACAGTTGTAAAAGCACTAGGGATAAGTATTTACAGGTTCACACTTCCCCTAGTACTTTTAGCATCCCTTGCCTCTCTTTCCTCTCTACTCCTTCAGGAAAAAGTAGTTCCAGCCGGGCTGAGTAAGGTAAAGGAAGTCGAAGCACTCATGGAGAAAAGAAAGGGAGAGAAAGTTCCTATAAACGGGATTTGGGTAAAGAACGAAAAGAACCAGTACATCTTCTTTTGGAGCTTTAAACCAGCTGAAAAGGAAGGAGAAAGGATAACAGTTTTGAGCGTTAACGGAACAAAGCCTGTAAAGAGAATTGATGCTTTAAAAGCAAAGTATAGGAGAAATGGTATCTGGAGGTTAAAAGAAGGTTTTGAGAGGGACTTTGAAGAGCTTAAAAGCCAAAAGTTCAAGGAGAAAGACTTAAATTTGCAAATTACCCCGAAGGAACTCCTACTCTCCTCAACCTTACCTGAAAGTATGGGACTAACCCAACTATTCTTAACCATTAAAAGACTATCAAGGATAGGTTATGAAACAGATTACCTCAGCCTTGAACTCTACTCAAGACTTTCCCTCTCCCTTCTACCTATCGTTGCAGTCATTATCGGGATTCCCTTTGGGGTTTACAACCCAAGGAACAAAAGAGGATACACTCTCCTGTTTGCAGCTCTCTTAATCGTATCAATGTGGATCGTAATTTCTCTATTTCTAAGCCTTGGAAAGAGCGGAGTTCTTCCACCTTCATACGCTGCATTCGCTCCCCTTTTCATTTTTGGAGCAGTAGGGCTAACACTCCTAGGAAGAGTCGATACTTAAGGGGGGAAAGTGAAGTTCTTCTTTAACAGAGCAAGGAAAGTTCAGGAGATACTGAGGGAAAAGGTAAAACTTGAGCCTCTTAAAAAGGAACCGAAGTTAGTAGGAGGATGCGATTTAACCTTCGTTGACCCCTATAAAAACCCAACCATCGGTATTGGTGCCTTCGTAGTCCTTAGATATCCTGAGATGGAAGTAGTAGAGAAAAGGTACGAAGTTATGAAAGTGGAAATTCCCTACTACCCGGGTTTTTTAGCCTTTAGGGAACTCCCACTTTTAATAAAGACATTCAGAAAACTTAAGAACAGACCACAGCTTGTAGTCGTTGACGGCCACGGAATAGCCCATCCGAGGGGACTTGGAATTGCAGCCCACTTTGGAGTAGTAGAGAAGGTCCCTACAGTAGGGTGTGCAAAGAAGATCCTCTACGGAAAGACAGAGGAGCCTTGCAGGGAGAAAGGGTGCTACACGCCTATACTGGACCCAAAGGATGGAAAAGTTATAGGCTACTCGTTAAGAACTAGAAGTAACGTAAAACCTGTTTACGTCTCAGCCGGAAACCTCATAACTAACGAGGAAGCCCGAGACTGGGTTCTAAAGCTCTCAACGAAGTACAGACTTCCAGAACCGACAAGGCTCGCCCACAACTACCTCCAGGAAGTAAGAAAAGGTATAATCTCTGAAAACTTTACAGACCGGAGGGAAAAGGATGGCAGTTGAGAGAACTCTCGTTATCATCAAACCAGACGCCGTTAAGAAAAATGCAGTGGGAGATATCATTAGGATTCTACAGGAAAATGACCTCAAACTCCTTGCAATCAAAATGGTCCACCTTTCAAAGGAGCAGGCAAAGAGGTTCTACATAGTTCACAAGGACAGACCCTTCTACGACGAGCTTACAGACTTTATGTCATCAGGTCCTTGTGTTCCTATGGTATTTGAAGGAGAAAACGCTATCTCAAGGGTAAGGGAAATCATCGGCGCAACAGACCCTGCAAAGGCCGCCGAAGGGACAATTAGGAGGAAGTACGGAACCGACGTTGGAAGGAACGCCGTTCACGCTTCAGACTCTCCTGAGTCTGCAGCTTACGAGATTCCGTTCTTCTTCAATCAGCTTGAAATTCACCAGCAGTAAAGGGGGAAACTCTCCCCCTTCCTCTAAACCAAAAGGGGAGACTTTATGGAGGACAGTTTTAGTATCCTAGGCCTTGATAGGGATATCTGCGAAGAAGCCGTAAGTGAAGGAAAGGAACAGGAAATTAAGCACTTCGTCTTTGAAGACCTCCTTGACACCCACGAAAAATTAATCTGCTACAGTAAAGACTTAACAGACTTCTCAGTCTACTCTTACATCCTCAGGAAAGAGAAGTTTTCCCTATTTTCCCGCCAGGAAGAGAGAGAACTCGGCTGTTACTTGGGATACAGGGAAGGTTCACTTTACACCTTTGAGGACTTTAACTTCAAGATAAACTCCCTTGAAGAGTTCACCCTCCTAACCGAAGCAGTTGAGGTTACATCCGGAATCAGCTTCTACTTTGAACTGTGCAACCTCTGCCAGCTACCGGAGGATCTAAAGGGGGAACTTGAGGTAATCCTTACTCTTTACGGAAAAGAGATAAAGAAACTTGCACCTTTAACCAAGCTGGACCAGATAGCAGACGAAAACAGGGAGCTCCTCAAACTGGCAGTAAAGGGGAACGAAAAGGCCATTGAGAAGCTAGAAAGGGAAGTTGGAGAGGAAGAAACCCGTAGGCTGTTATCCGAGCTTAAAGGCCACCCAGAAGAACTGCTTGATACCTGCGTACTTCCTTCTCTAAATCAATACTTTATAGTTGGTATAGTAACTTCGGTTAAAAAAGTTCAGTTTAGAGGTAGAGAGCTCCTAGCGATTGACCTCTTTTCAGAGGAGCTTGAGTTTACGGTTCTAACGAACCAAGTAGTAGACGTTACTGAAGGAGATAGGGTTTCAGTCAATGGTAAAATGTTTGCAGTTGCCGTAGTTTAGGAGGGAACCGTGAAAATAGGAAGGTTTAAGTATGGAGAAAGGACTATCTTTGGGATCATTAAAGGAAGGGAAATAGTCCCAGTTAAGGAAACAAGGGTTTCAGATCTGATGGAGAGTATAACCCCGACAGACGAGGTAATTCCAATAAGGGAAACAAAGTTCTTATCACCTACAAGGCCTTCAAAGATCGTTGCGGTCGGTCTTAACTATAAGGCCCACGCCGAAGAGATGGGTAAACCTCTACCTGAAGAACCTCTCCTATTCCTCAAACCCTCAACGGCAGTTATAGCAAACAAGATGAGAATAGTCCTACCAAGCATGTCAAACAGGGTTGACTACGAAGGTGAACTTGCAGTAGTAATAGGGAAAAAGTGCAGGAAGGTTACCCCTGAGGAAGCAAAGGAGTACATCCTCGGTTACTCCTGTTTTAACGACGTTACGGCAAGGGACCTTCAGCAGAAAGACGTTCAGTACACAAGGGCAAAATCCTTTGATACGTTCGCCCCTTACGGTCCGTGGATTGCTACAGATATTGACCCGATAGGATTAAAGATTACAACTAAGGTAAATGGAGAGGTAAGACAGGAAGGGAACACCGAGGATATGATCTTCTCACCCTTTGAGCTAGTTTCCTTCATATCCCAAGTAATGACCCTCCTTCCAGGAGACGTAATAGCAACGGGGACCCCTCCTGGAGTAGGCCCCCTAAACGAAGGAGATAGAGTAGAGGTAGATATAGAGGGTATTGGAACGCTTATTAACTATACGGTCAAGGAGAGTTAGCCTTTAAGGGAGTAAAACTTTCCCTTCTCCTTAACGTAATCTATAAACTTTTTATAGGTTTCGTGGTTGCTGAGGGTCTTTGAGTTTCCTATGGCTATCAGTTTTCTCCTTGGCCTGGTTATTGCTACGTTCAACCTCCTTAAATCCCTAAGGAAGCCTATCTCTCCTTCATCGTTTGAACGAACGAAACTAATAATGATTGCCTCCTTTTCCCTACCCTGGAAGCCATCAACTGAGTTTACTTCAACTTTTAATTCCTTCTCTATGAGGAGCTGTTTTATGAGCTTAACCTGGGCAGCGTAGGGAGTAATGATTCCTATATCCCTCCTATCAAGCCCCATCCTGTAAAGGAGGTGTGCAATCTCAACCGAAAGCTTTGCCTCTTCATAGTTTTCGTAGGAAGTTGAACCTTTAGGCTGGAACTCGTAAGCGTTTATGTTTGAAGTATCAACAAAGGCAAGTGGTAGCTCAGGATCAAGGACCTCTTTAAACTTTTCAGGCTCACTTACGCATAAATCTTTCAAGGTATGGTTCTTAACTTCAGGGGCGGCAATCAACTTACCTTCGTAGAACTCCTTACTTGGAAACTCCATAATTTTCTCATTCATCCTGTACTGAACAGTGAGCATCGTTGAGAGCGCCCTATGTTTCTCTATCAACCTCTCAAAAAGGGTCCTCTCAAGCTCCTTTGCCTCCTCGCTCATAACAGTGGGGGGAAGTTGCTTGTGATCACCTGCAATGTAGAACTTATCGGCCCTCATGATCGGAATAAGGGTTGAAGGTTCAACCTGCTGGCTTCCCTCGTCTATAACTGCAACGTCAAAGTGGAAGCCTTCAAGGAGCTCCGACTTAACCATTGAGTTCGTTGATACAACAACGTCAGCGTCAGCAATAATCTCCCTGTAGATAATAGATTCCATCTCCTTAAGGGCCTTTATCCTTACATCAATTTCGTAGTTGGTTAAAATCCAGTTTGCCATGGAGTGCATAACTTTCTTAGGAACACCCCTAAAGCTCTTTCCCTTTCTTCCGAAGTAAACTATCTCCTCGTCGCTCATTCCTCTCCTGAGGGAAGGAGTAGGTTTCGTAAACTGATCTCTCTTATCTATAAGTTCCTTAACTCTCTCCCAACCCTCTTTCACTTTTGAACTCTTTTCGTGCTCCTCAAAGAGAGCGTAAATTGAAAACTTCTCAAGCTCCTCAAGAACCCTTGCAGGGTGACCTATTCTAACCAGTTTAAGTTCAGGGTACTTTGATAGGTTAAGGAGGATATTATCTGCGGCAATGTTTGAATCTGCAGTCGCAAGAACCTTCTTTCCCTCCTTTACAAGTTGAACGATTAACTCAGTTACAGTACTCGTCTTCCCAGTTCCGGGAGGACCGTGAACTAAGAAGAAGTCTGGAGCTCCAAGGGCTAGTGAAACGGCCCTTTTCTGGGTTTCGTTCAGCCTTGAGTCAAAGGGCTCAAATTCAACAGCTTCAGTAACAGCTTTTGGTTCCTCTAAACCAACTATTACGTTCCTAATCTCCCTTTGCCTTCCAACGGCATGGCGGAGCTCCTCTAGGTTTTCCTCCATCCTCTTAAAGGTTACATCGTTAACGTAGAGGTCAACACGAACGCCCTTCTTATAAACCCAGTTTGGTGGACGGTTGTCAAAGGCGACGGTAATCGTCTTTTCCGTTATCCTCACAACAGTTCCAAGGAGGTCGCTCTTTAGAGGATTTCCCTTACTTACAAGGACAACGTCCCCAGTTGATATCTCAGTCTCTATAGGCTTTTCCCTCCAGAACCTTACAAGGTGG
Source organism: Thermovibrio guaymasensis (assembly GCF_003633715.1). Taxonomy (NCBI): domain Bacteria; kingdom Pseudomonadati; phylum Aquificota; class Aquificia; order Desulfurobacteriales; family Desulfurobacteriaceae; genus Thermovibrio; species Thermovibrio guaymasensis. The sequence goes on along the minus strand of NZ_RBIE01000001.1, from coordinate 577,465 downwards.
AGGTGGAACTTAGTTCCAGCTCTACTTCCCTTAAGGTCAAGGATTGCCCTTCCAAGGAGTTCCCTTTCCCTACCCGATAACCTCCTTATCTCCTCTTCCTGAAACCCAATCTCAGAGAGCCTTTCAAGGTCAATCAGGTACTTAAACTTCTCAACGTAGTTGTGAACAGTTTTAATCTCCCTTTCCTCTTCAGGAGAGGGCTGGAGCTCAGGGTAAACTCCGCTCAAGGAGTCGTCCTTTAGGTAAATCAAAGTCTTACCGTTGGCAACAAAGACCTCCTTAACGTCGTGCTTCCTAAGACCAAGGTGACGGAGCTCCCTATAAAGCTTCTTTCCATCGTAAATACCATCAAGGAGAATCGGCATATCAACCTCTCAAATTAAATTAATATAATTCCTCATAATTAAGTATTGAGAATTTAGAAATGAAGAGCATAATTTTAAACCTGTTTCTCATAACGGCAATCCTAACGCTAACAGCAAGCGGGAAAACAATAAGCTTAAGTTATCTTGAGGAACTTCTAATTAGGTCTAATCCTGTACTCCTTGAGAAGGAGAAAGAGATTGAGATATTGAAAGGAAGCCTTGAGTATATAAGAGAGGAAAGGAAGAGTTCCCAACTGTCAGTAACAGCCACCTATTTCCCATCGGAAGAATATGCAAAAGAAGTTTCAGGATACAGGTATGGTTTGTCAACATCTATAAAAGTTCCCGTAATAAAGAAAACCTTTATCAAAAAAGCTGCTCTTAAAGCCCTAATCCTTGAAAAAGAGGCTGAGTTTTTTTTCCTAAAGAGGAAACTGCTAACTAAACTAAGGAAAGCTTATACAGATTACTATTACTACGGCAAAATGGAAAACTTGGCAGAGGAAAGTATTAATCAGTTACTCATTATTAAAGACGTACTGAGGAAAAGATTTGAAGAAAAACTCGCCCTCTGGTCAGAGCTCCTATCAGTTGAATCAAACCTAATAGGAATAGAAACTACAAAAAGAATATTTAAAGAGAAAAAGGAGAAAGCCTTCGCAACAATAAGAGAACTAATAGGAAAGCCAAACTTTCCTCACTTTAAACCTTTTCTTGAAATAAGAAACCCTGAAGAAGCTTACATCCCCGACCCTACAGAAATTTATAGGGATGCCCTTCAACTTAAGGAAATAAAACTTTTACAGGAAGCCTTTAAAGTTCTAAGGGAGAGTTCCCAAAAAGGAGAAAGCCTCCTTACCGGCTGGTTTACGTTCACCGGAGGGATAACCGATAAAGAAATTGGAGATTTTCAAAAAGGAATCGGCGTCTCCTTTACCCTCTCAATGCCTCTTAACAGTAAAAACCTAACGGAGAAACTCCACAGAGAGAAAATCCTCAGGGCTCAGAGAGAACTCCTTAGAGCGAAAATAGCAAATTACGCCCTAATCACAGCATCTCAAATTCCTTACAGAAACGCCCTTATCTATCAGGAAAGAGTTAAAAGCTTAAAGGCGTCCCTAAAGGAAAAAGAAGAAGCACTTAAAACCCTTCAGCTGAGAAGAGAGGCAGGACTTACCGGGGGGACTGACAGCTATCTTAAAGAAGCCCTACTAACCTCTGAACTCTTTTCAATTAAAGTTTCCCTCCTTGATAGTGAAAGAAAAGTTGTTCAAGCTCTTTTTGCACTAAAAGGGTTAACTGAGAAAGAGTTTCTAAGAGGAAAGGAGCACGTCTCTGTCTCTAGAAAACTTCACGCTTACTGGTGGAAAACAGATAACGTACTTGGGAACTTTAAAAGAGAAATTGAATTCATAAAAGAAGTAAAAAAACTAAACATTGGAACGATATACATGTCTTTAAATGAAAAGCAGTTAAATAAATTCCTAGGAAACTTAGAGGGTTGGAGAGAACTTAAGATGTTTATAGAGAGTGCCCACAATGAAGGTATAGAACTTCAGCTACTCTTAGGAGAAAACAGCTGGATATTTACCCAAAATAGACAAAAGCTCTTAAAAATTGTTAATCTATTTAACAGGTTCAACGATTACGCAGGAATTAACGGTTTTTCCGCTCTTCACCTTGATATTGAACCTCATGCCCTTCCTCAGTGGAAAACCTCAAAAGAAAAGCTAGTAAACCTCTACTTGGAAACCCTTAACCAAGTAAAAGACTTAAGCGAAAAACCAGTATTTGTTGACGTATCACCTCAGTACGATAGAATCAAGTACGATGAAACAAGCCTTACGGAAACCGTTCTAGAAATTGCAGACGGTATAAACGTAATGTGTTACTCAACCAACATCAATTACTTAAAGAGAAAAGCTTCCGAGTACGCGCAGCTTTCATTAAAAGAGCTTAAACCTGTTTTAATATCCCTATCAGTTGAAAAAGAACTTCCCCCCAGTCAGTCCTTCTTTAAAAGGCCAAGGGTAGAATTTATAAAAGCTGTTAATATGATAAAAATGGAAGGAATAAAAAGTGTGGCTGTTCAAAACCTAACGGACTTTAGAATTTACTTGGAAGAAGAGAAGGAAAGTAGAAGGAAGTTTAAGTTGGTCTTCTTAGACGCTAAAACCCTTCCAGAGGAAATTGTAGTCAGATGAAAAGGTTCTCAATTTCTAAAAGCTTAAGAGAACGTTTTAGAGCCCCTACTCCTCTTGAAGTTGAACATCCACCTCCCTTACCTCCTTCAAGGGCCAAGAAGTGGTTTTTAAGAGTTGCCAGTTTTTTCATATTTATAGGGATCCTAATAGTTCTTTTTAAAGAGTTTTTCACGTACAGATTTACAGGAATAATAGAATCCGATAAATCGGTAATTTACTCTACCATCTCTGGTAAATTTGAGTCTTACGTTAAAGTGGGAAATAAAGTAGAGAAAGGAAAGGTAATTGGAATAATAAAAAATTCTTCAAGGGAAAAGGAAATAGAAGCTTTAATTCAGAAGATAAAAAAGCTTAAAAAAATAAAACAGGAAATTATTAAAGAAGGGGCTAGGAAGGCAAAGCAAGACAAAATTCTTACAACTTTAAGAGTTAATTCTCCTCAAAGTGTAAAAAAAGAAATATCAATACTTAAAAAAAGGTTGATTCAAATTGAAAAGGAAGAAAGAGAACTAGAAAGTAGACTTAATAAAGTCAAAAAACTTCTGAGCAAAGGCTACGCAACACTTTACGACATAAACTTACTCAGGAATAATTTAAAAAATTTAATCAGAGAAAAAGAAAGAATTCAGATAGAACTAACAACTAAAGAAGAAGAATTAAAAAAAGCTATATACTTATCAAAGACTGGGACACCACCTAACCCATTTCTACCATTAATCACTTCAATTGACACCCAAATTGAACAGACAAAAGCACAATTAGAAAGGTTAAAGTCGGAAAGCGTTCAGCTAATAAAAGCTCCCTTTCCTGCAAAAGTGTCCTTTGTATTCCCTTCCTGCTCAACGATAAATACCGGCGAGAAAGTTGTTGAATTAATTAAAGAAAACAGTTATAAAGTTATAGTTTACATTCCATCTAAAGTTCTAACAGAGATTAAGCTAGGAGATGAAGCTCTGGTAAAACTACCTTCAGGAAAGATTTTGAAAGGAAATATAGTCAAAATCAAACCAAATCTAAAATTAAAGCCTCCGTTTTTAGTAGGACCTCTAGAAAAGAGAGATCTTCACGGAGAAATAGAAATCAGGTTAAAAGAGGAAGGAAATGAGCTCTATGAGAATCTTCCCGTTACTGTTTATATTCCTAAGCTTAAACTCAAGCTCTTTAGGAGCTCAAGTTGAGTACAAAGTTCTTAAAGTAAAGGGAGATTTAGGAAGAAGGGCTGAGGTTATCTTTAAGTGCTCCTTTAAAGATTCAGGAAAGTACTCTTTAACCGTTGAAAGGTTAGGTCTAAAAATTAACGTTGAGATAACTTTCCCAGGGAAAGAATTTGTCTTAAAACAACCTACCCGTAAAGGAGAAGAGCTATCAAGTACAGCTGAGCTATTTGAGATTAAAGAAAATAATACTATCAAACAGATTGCTCAATTACCTTTTAGGAACGGAGAACTCCAAATAAAAAACTTAAATCCTCAAAAGGAATATCTTTTGAAGTATTCAGTAAAATTAAAGGAAAATAAAGATTCTCTTTTAGCACCTAAAATAGATGAAAAAAACACAATTTCTTTTAAAATTCCTATTTTTTTCCAAAAAGGTTCTTACCAACTAGATAGCAAGGCTAAACTCATCTTAGATGAAATTAAACCACTAATAAAAGTCTGTAACCTAAAAGTAATCGGATATGCTGATTCAACAAAAATTGTAAAAGCAAAGGTAAAGTCTAATATTATCCTTGCCAAAGAAAGAGCTCTATCAGTACTAAATTACTTAGGAGTAGAAAATGGAAATAACGAAGATAATAATACTTCAAGGAGCAAAGAAAAGTGAAGGATTAATCTTCCCTAAACCTGAAGAAGCTTTAATAGAAGTTAATAAAATGGGACTTTTCAGATCACCTCACCTCTTCTTCGTTGAAGCCAAGAACAGGAAGTTCGTTGATAGAGCCATAGAGGTCCTGCGTAGAGAACCTGAAAGTTCCTTATCTCCCCTCTTTTCGAACCTTGAACCATCTCCAGAATTTAAAAAACTCGTTGATGGAGTTGAAGCTTCCCTATCAAACGAATCTATTGAAAAAGCTAGAGAGATATGGGAAACAATAGAGAAACTCGTACCTAATCCTTATGCAACGACTCTACCTGAAAACTGGAGAATGAACTTACTAAGGTTCTTAGTTACAAGGAAGATAGAGGAAATTTCACCAGTACTAAACAGAAATTCTGTTATCGGCTTTTTCTGGCCTGAAGCAAAAACAATCTTAAGAAAGGAGGAAAAAGGTAGGGAACTTGAAGATTTAGAGCTGATGAAGAGGCAAAAAATCTTCTCAACAGAAATAGAAAATAAAACATCCCTATGCCCTTTTTGCGGTTACTATAACCTAATTCTAAGGGAGATTTGCCCTAACTGCGGCTCAGTAAAAATTAGACTTGAAGAGTTCATACACCACTACTCCTGTGGATACATAGGTCCAGCAAGTGAGTTTCAGGTCGGAGACAAATTAATCTGTCCAAAGTGCCACGAAGAGCTTAAACACATAGGAGTAGATTACGATAAACCTCTTGAAAAGTATATCTGTGACGAGTGTAAAAGCGTATTCATTGAACCTGACATAAGTGTACTATGCGCTAACTGTTCAAAAACCTTTCCACCAGAAAACATAAAGGAGGAAACTGTTAATACCTACATTTTAACTCCTTTTGGAAAGTTAGTTGCAGCAGAAGGAAAGTTCCCGCTTAATATATTTGAAGAGCTCTCCGTTCAGCTAGGCGTAATAGGCTTTAACCTCTTCATATACATACTTGATAAGTTCCTTAAACTGGCCAAGAGATATCCCGAAAGGACCTTTTGTGTTTTAGGGTTAAAGCTTACAGTAAAGGAGGAAGCCATAACTGAAGCACCAACAAAAGTTAAACTCTTTCTTAAAGACCTCGTATCTATTATAAAAGAAAACTTAAGGAGCTCCGACATAATAAGCTCTTCAGAGAGGAGGTACATTCTGATACTCCTTCCTGAAACTCCACCAGAAGGAGCTAAAGTAGTAGTGAAGAGAATTGCAGAACAGGTAGAGAGATTACTTAAAGTGAACAATCTAACTGATCAAATTGAGTTTAAAGAGAGTTATATATGTACAGATAAGGGAATAACTGATCTATCAGCAGAAGAGGTAGTTAAAGAACTCTTTAAAGAGATGGAAAAATGATAGAATTCCTAGGAAACTACATCTACGCAGTATTCACATATCTATCAAACATCATCCTTAACACAAACTTATATGAAAAGATAATTTTAATCCTCCCTTACTTACTCTTTGATTTCCCTTTAGCAGCAGGAATGGTAATAGTACTAACCCTAAAAGTCACCTTTGGCCTCTTTGAAAGGAAAAGAAGAGATTGGACACCTCCTGTAAGCGTTCTTATTACAGCTTACAACGAAGGAAAATCTGTAAAGAACTCTATTGAATCAATGCTTGAACAGAACTACCGAGGTTATATTCAGGTAATAGTTATCGTTGACGGTGCAAAACAGAACAGGGAAACTTACGAGGTAGCGAGGAAATATGAAGGAATCCATGGAAATAAGGAAATTTTGGTAATTCCAAAGTGGGAAAGGGGAGGAAGAGCTTCATCCCTTAACCTTGGATTAAACTTCGCAAAAGGTGAAATCACACTGGCCCTTGATGGAGATACCTCTTACGATAGGGACATGATAAAAAACGCTGTGTCCCACTTTAGCAATGAAAGGCTAGTTGCACTTTCGGGAAACTTAAGAATAAGGAACTGGAATAAAACCATAGTAACGAAATTTCAGGCAATAGAGTACGCGATATCAATCTACATGGCAAAACAGTTTTTAGACGCCTTGGGTCTCATAAACAACATATCAGGAGCTTTCGGGATATTCAAAACTGACTTCTTAAACGGTCTTGGAGGTTGGGATGCTGGTACGGCAGAAGACCTAGACCTAACGCTTAGGTTTAAAAAGTACAGAAACCTTTATCCGGACATAAAGTTGGGGTTTGCCTACGATGCAATAGGCTTAACAGACGGCCCTGAAACCTGGACAGGAATTTTAAAACAGAGGAAAAGGTGGGACGGTGACCTCGTTTACCTGTACTTTAAAAAACACACGTGGGCACTTAATCCAAAAATCGTCGGCTGGAGAGAGGCCTTATACACTTACTACTTAGTCTTAATTCAAAATTTTGCCCTCCCAGTTTTTATACTCCTTTACTACATCAAGTTGTTCCTTCAGTTTTCACTCCTTGAAGTTCTGGCCATAATAACCTTTATCTACCTTATCTACGCACTCCACACGTTCTTTTTAATACTCTTCTTTGTTGTCCTAATATCGGAAAGGAAAAACTGGGACGTTAAGCTTATACCTTACACTTTTTTATTCCCAATATACGCACTAGTACTAAGGCTTAACGCACTGTATGCCTACATTGATGAAGCTTTCTTTGACGCCCACAGAAGAACCGGATACGTTCCTCCATGGATAGCAAGGAAGACTAAGTTCTAGTTACCCATTTCCAAAGCCTTTCCAATCCTTCTTTAAGGGAATAGGAAGGACTATACCCTATCTGTGAAATCTTAGAAATATCAGCAACTGAACGTTTTATATCTCCAGGACGGGAAGGCAGAAAACGAACAGGGGGAATCTCACCAGCAATTTCTCTTAAAACTTCTAGGAGGTGAAGAAGAGAAGTTTCCACACCTGTCCCAACGTTATAAACTTCGCCGGCAGTTTGCTTCTCCTCTGCCAATAAGAGAGCTCTAACGACATCCTTAACGTAAACGAAATCCCTCGTCTGCTTTCCATCACCGTAGATGTCAATAATCACACTTTCTCCTCTTTGAAACCTCCTAATTCTCTCAATAAAGATTGAAATAACTCCAGAGTAAGGAGAAGTTGGATCCTGCCTTTCACCGTAAACGTTAAAGAACCTTAAAGCTGTAGCATCAAGGCCGTAAAGGTTAAAAGAGTTTACCGTATACCTTTCGGAGGCGTATTTATCAACGGCATAAGGAGTTTGAGGCTTAACGGCCATATTTTCCCTCTTTGGGAGCTCCGGTAAATCGCCGTAAACAGCAGCAGATGAGGCAAAGATGAACTTCTCAACGCCTACCCTTTTTGACTCTTCAAGGAGGTAGAGTGTTCCATCAAAGTTGACCTGATGGCAGTAAAGGGGCTCCTCAATAGAGTGGTAAACGGAAGCAACTGCGGCAAGGTGGAAGACAGTTGAGAACCTGTACTCGGAGAAAAGTCTTTTTAGGATTTCCTTATCAGCTATAGAGCCTTCAACAAAGATGAGATTTGGACTCTCTGGCAAGTTTTTCCTTTTTCCCGTTGATAAATCGTCAAGAACCACTACTATTCTTCCCTGAGATAGGAGCTCTTCGACTAGGTGGGAACCTATAAAGCCTGCTCCTCCTGTAACTAATGTAAAATCCATACCACCCCCTGAAACTTAATAGGAAATTTTACTTGGAGGAGACGTTGAAAGTACACATAGTTGGTATTGGCGGAATTGGAATGTCAGGAATTGCCCTAATCCTAAAGGATAGAGGATTTGATGTTCAAGGTTCTGATATAAAAGAAAGAATAATGGTAAAAAAACTTAGGGATAAAGGAATAAGAGTTTTTATAGGCCACAGAGCCGAAAATGTTGAAGGAGCAGACGTCTTAATCCACTCATCGGCAGTTAGGGAGAATAACCCTGAGATAAAAGAGGCTAAAAGAAGAGGTATACCGGTAATCCCACGCTCAGACGTCCTTGCTGACATAATGAAGTTAACGGAAAGCATAGCAGTTGCAGGAACTCACGGGAAAACGACGACAAGCTCTATGATCTCAAGGATACTTTACGGAGCAGGTTTAAAGCCGACAATCTTAGTTGGAGGAAGCCTTTCTTTCTTAGGCGGATACAACGCCGTTCAGGGAGAGGGGAAGTGGCTGGTTGCAGAGGCTGACGAGAGCGACGGAACATTTTTAAAGCTCAACCCAACACTATCGGTAATAACGAACATTGATGCCGACCACCTAGACTACTACGGAAGTCTAGAAAACATAAAGGAAGCCTTTTTAGAGTTTGCAAACAGGACCTCTTTCTACGGAAAACTCTTTGCATGTATAGACTGCGAAAATACACGGGACATTTACCAGAAAGTCTACAAGAGGAAAAACAGCTTCGGCCTTTCAAAAGATGCAGACTTTCAGGCTAAGGATATCACTCCTTTAGGTCTTGGAACTGTATTTGAAGTCCTTTACAGGGAGAAGAAACTAGGCAGGGTAAAGTTAAACGTTCCGGGCAGGCACAACGTCGTCAACGCCCTTGGAGCAGTAGCCGTTTCCCTTGAAGTAGGAATTCCTTTTAACGAGATAGCCCAGGGTCTTGAAGAGTTTAGGAACGCAAGGAGGAGAATGGAACTTAAAGGAAGTTACAACGGAATTACCTTCTTTGACGACTACGGACACCATCCTACCGAGATTGAGGCATCCTACAGGGCAATTAAAGAAGCCTTTCCAGATAGGAGAATAGTTATCCTCTTTCAGCCCCACAGATACACAAGAACTGCCGCTCTGTGGAAGGAGTTCGTAAGGGTTCTCAAAGGAATAGATAACCTCTATATTTGCGATATATACCCTGCAGGAGAGAGGCCAATTGAGGGAATAACGGCAGAGACACTGGCCAAGGAGGTTGGAGCTCTCTACTGCGGAAGCTTAAAAGAAGCGGTAGAGGTATTAAGGAGGGAGCTCTTACCAGGAGACGTTCTCCTTACTTTGGGAGCAGGAGACGTAACAAACTTCTTTAAACTCTATACGGGAGAAGGAATTGAATAAAAGGGTATTCCTCTTTGACGGAACAGGAATGGCCTATAGGGCCTTTTACGCAATAAGGAACCTTTCAACCAGTAAAGGTTTCCCAACGAACGCAATCTTTGGATTTATAAGGATTTTCCTAAAGCTACTTAAGGACTTTAAACCTGAGTACGCAGCCGTCGCCTTTGACGTTGGCAAGAAGACCTTTAGAAATGAAATCTTAAAGAGTTACAAGGCAAACAGGAAACCGACTCCCGATGCATTTAAAGTGCAACTTCCCTACATAAAGAAGTTCCTGAAGTGTCTAGGGATAAAGGTTTTGGAGGTTGAAGGTTACGAAGCAGACGACGTAATTGCTACTCTAGCTGATAAGCTCTCAAAGGAAGGCTTTGAGGTCTTCATAGTCACGTCCGACAAGGATATGAGACAGCTAATTGGAGAGAACGTAAAGGTCATCTCAATCTCACACAGGGGAAGTCAGAAACTCTACGACCTTGAAAAGTTCAAAAAGGAGTATGGAATTGAACCTTGGCAAATTCCTGAGGTCTTCGGCCTATCAGGAGATCAGATTGACAACATACCGGGAGTTCCAGGAATTGGGGAAAAAACTGCCGTAAAACTAATTCGGGAATTTGGAAACCTTGAAGAACTCTACAAAAACCTTGAAAAGCTCACTCCAAAGAGAAGGGAAACTTTAAAAAAGTTCAAAGAACAGGCATTCCTCAGCAGAGAGCTTGCAAAAGTTAAGAAAGACGTTCCAGTAGAGATTTCTCCAGAGGAGTTAAAGGTTAAACCACCAGACGGTAAGTGCCTATCGGAACTCTTAACTGAACTTGAAATGAGAAGTACTGCAAAGGAGCTAAAGAAAATTTTCCCAAATTTAGAACTAAAGGGAAGCGAAATTGAGAAGGGGAAAGAGAAAGACCTAACTGAGATCTTAAAGTTACTCGCACCTAAAGACCTCTTCTCTCAGCCGGCCGGAGGACTAATAGTAAGAGGAGATGAGGCTATACTCTCTGCCGGGAAATACTTTACGGTAATTCCGCTGAAAGAAGTCCTACCCAAACTAAAAGAACGAGGAAGAGTAAAACTCTACACCTTCAACTTAAAGGATATCTACCACAATTGCGGTCAGGAGATGAGGGAGCTCCCCCTCTTTGACATATCACTGGGATACTATTTACTGAACCCTCTTTTAAAGGACTACTCTCCGGAGAACTTACTGAAGGAACACCTAAAAAGTGCCGAACTTCCACCTTTAAAGGAGATTTCCCACCACGTAATCTCCCTTGGCCAGATTACAGAGGAAAAGCTTAAGAAAGAGGGACTCTACAAACTCTACAGGGAGATTGAAGAACCCCTGTCCTACGTCCTATACAGAATGGAGAAGAGGGGTGTCCTCTTTGATAGGGAGTACCTTGAAACTTTTGGAAAGGAACTTAGGGAGGAAGCAGAAAGAATAGAGGAGAAGATATACCAAATAGCCAGAGAAGCCTTTAACCTTAACTCACCAAAGCAGCTTGCTAAAATCCTGTTTGAAAAGTTGGGGCTCAAACCTCTAAAGAGGACAAAATCAGGCTACTCAACGGACGTTGAAACATTAACAACTTTAGCTTTAGAAGGTCACAGAATAGCCCAGCTCCTCCTTATCTACAGAAAGTTAACTAAAATTGAAGGAACTTTTGTAAAGGGAATACTAAAGTACGTTGACAGTCAAGGGAGAGTTCATACAAAGTTCCTTCAAACGGCAACTGCAACTGGAAGGCTCTCCTCAGCAGAACCTAACCTACAAAACCTTCCAGTTTCAGACGAGATATCAAAGAAGGTAAGGCATGCAGTAATTTCCCCAGAAGGTTATAAGCTGGTCTGGGCAGACTACTCCCAGGTTGAACTAAGGATACTGGCCCACCTTTCAGGGGATGAAAGGTTAATAGAAGCTTTCAGAAAGGGAGAAGACATACACTCTGAAACTGCAAAACACCTCTTTGAGGTTAAAGAGGTTGACGAAAGGATGAGGAGAGTTGCAAAAACGGTTAACTTCGGAATCATATACGGAATGAGCCCTCACGGACTTTCAGAGAGGCTTGGAATTCCACTTAAAGAGGCTGAAGAGTTTATAGAGAAGTACTTTAAAAACTTTCCAAAGGTTAAGGAGTTTATAGACTCTACCCTTGATGAAGCTTACAGGAAAGGCTTTGTAACAACGCTCTTTGGAAGAAAAAGACCTCTTCCAGAACTGAAAGATAGGAACTACCACGTAAGGAGTTTCGGGAAAAGGGCTGCAGTTAACGCAGTAATACAGGGAACTGCAGCAGACGTAATGAAACTAGCAATGATTAAACTTGATAGGGAACTTCAAAGCACAGACTCCTTTATGGTCCTCCAGGTTCACGATGAAATAGTTGTTGAAACCCCCCAGGAAAAGGAAGAGGAAACTAAAAGGCTAGTAAGGGAGGTAATGGAAGGGGTAGTGAAGCTCTCTGTTCCCCTAAGTGTAAGCGTTGTATCAGGGAACAGGTGGGAGTAGTTAAAAAAGAGCGTAAACTGCCTCTTTTAGAGTTCTGAAACTCCTATCAACTACCTCTATTCCCAGCTGATTCAGGGCCGACTTTACCAGCGGCTTTGCAGAAGGGAATACTACCTTCTTTACACCAAGGGAGAGAAGGAACTGAGCGATCTCTGAGCGGGAAGAAGCAGGGTTTTCAAAGAAATCTACTTTTACTCCCTCTTCACTTAAGGTTAAGATTGCCAAGTAGGGAGCTCCTTCAAAAGTGCTTAAGACCTCAACATCTGGTCCTTCAGCACTTTTAACTGGAAGGGCAAACTTCATCAAAACCTCCTATAATTTAACTTATGGAATTTAAAAGGTGGAAAAACTTAGGGGAAATTCTACCCCAGGAAGTTGAAGAGTTCATAGGCTCCTTTGGAAAGAAGGAAGAGATACTAATAGAGATTGAAGAGTACGCAAAAAGGGAGAAGGTTCCAATTCTCCTTCCTTCAAGCGCTCAACTTCTAAGGCTGTTAGTTTCAACGCTAAAGCCTAAAAAAGTTCTTGAGATAGGAACGGGAATAGGATACAGCACGTTAAACATCTACTTCGCAAATAGGTCCTCTCAGGTAACAACCGTTGACTCCAACAGGAAAAGGCTTGAAGTAGCAAGAAGTTTCTTTAAAAGAGCCGAAGCATCCATAAAAGTTGTTGAGTCGGACGGCTTTGACTTCATAAGGGAAGAACTATCGGAAGGCAGAAAGTACGACTTTATCTTCATTGATAGCACAAAGGGAGAGTACCCCTTCTTCAACTACAAAGTCCAGGCCCTGATAGAGCCTGGAGGGATGGTAGTATTTGATAACGTCCTCTTCAGGGGATACGTTGCAGGAAGGAAATATGAAAGAAGGTACGAAAGGTCAGTAGCCCTCCTTAGGCTCTTCCTAAATCAAGTCAAAGAGTATCCAAACTTCAGAAGCTACCTAATCGGAGTGGGAGACGGCCTTTTAGTAATTGAAAATCTAGTGTATAATGGAGGCGGAGGTTCCGAGCCTGGCTTCCTAAGGGACTAAAGTCCTATGGGGCCAGGCCGACAGGGTGCGTCTGGAAACGGACGTGCCTCCCGAGCTTGGAAAGGAACCTCTCTTTGAAAGGGGTCAGTCCCAAGCTCGGGGCTGGCCCCTTTTGATTTATTGGAGCACTTTTTGAGCGGGCCCGACCACGCACCTCCCCAAACGCCCGTCGGGCCCTCCCTATCAGGAGGTGAGAGATGAGGCTGATTTTCCTTCTAATTATAACTCTTCTCCTTAACTTACCTGCTTTTGGAGAGGAACTCTTTATCTCTTCTGCAATGGGAGCTAAAGAGCTAATTTCTGAAGTTGGAAAAGAGTTTGAGAAAAAGACGGGCCACAGGCTAATCTTCAACTTTTCATCCTCAGGCAAACTTGCAAGTCAAATTGAGGCTGGAGCCCCGGCCGACGTTTACATATCGGCCTCTAAAGAGTGGATGGAGTACTTAATTGAAAAGGGACTCATAGAGAAGGGAAATTCCCAACCCTTTGCCAAAACATCGTTAGTTCTTGTAACACCAAAGAACTCTAAACTGTCATCACTAGAGGAAGCAGGGAGAATAGCAGTCGGGGATAGACTCGCTCCCGTAGGAAAGTACACTTTAGAGACCCTAAAAAAACTCGCCCTTTACGAAAAGTTAAAGGGAAAACTCATCTTCGCTCCAACTGTAAGGCAAATTACTATCTGGACAGTAACAGGAAACGTAGATGCAGGAATCATTTTCTACTCAGACTACTTAAAGTTTAAAAACAAACTGAGGCTTTTAAAAACCTTTCCCGATAACCTACACAGTTCAATAAAGTTCTACGCAGGAGTAGTAAGCTCCTCAAAAAAGGATGAACTCGCCAAAGAATTCGTTCAGTTTCTCCTATCTCAAGACGAAAGAGAGCTTAGAAAGTTTGGTTTCTTAAAAGTTAACGGGAGCAAATAGATGCTAGACCCGCAAGCTCTCTTTTCAATTAAACTCTCACTTAAGGTTGCTACCGTATCAGTTATGATGATTTTTATACTCGGACTTCCACTTTCCTACGCCCTTGCAAAGAAGGACTTTCCTTTAAAAAACCTAGTTGACACACTTATAACCCTTCCACTAGTATTCCCTCCGGTAGTAACAGGATACCTTCTCCTTCTAATTCTTGGGAGAAACGGCCCCGTAGGTTCCGTTCTATATAAGCTCTTTAATACGGGAATAGTCTTCACGTGGTACGGAGCCGTCGTTGCCTCATTTGTTGCCGGCTTCCCCCTCTTTGTAAAGAGCTCCAAAGCCGCAATTGAATCTGTTGACGAAAACTTAATAAAGGTTTCCTATACACTGGGTAAAAGTGAACTCTACACATTCTTTAAAGTTGTTTTACCTTTAGCAAAAAGTGGCATAATCGCTGGGCTTGTCCTTTCCTTTGCAAGGGCTTTAGGGGAGTTTGGAGCAACTTTGATGCTTGCAGGTAATATCCCATTTAAAACAAACACGATTCCCCTGGAAATATACAGCGCTGTTTCAGGAGGAGACTTTGAGAGGGCAAATATCCTAACTGCCGTTTCAGCAGGGATCTCAATTGTGATCATCTATCTAATTAACAGGCTCTCCCAAGAGGGAAAGAGATGGTAACCTTTACAGAAAGTGAAATTGATAAACTCATTGAAGAGGACGTTCCCTACTTTGACCTAACAACCTATTTACTGGATATTGGAAATAAAGAGGGAACTATAAGCTTTTCAGCAAGACACGAAATAGTAGTCTGTGCAACGGAGGAGTGTAAAAGGATTTTTGACAGGTTCAACTTAAAGGTCCTTAAATTCACTTCCAGCGGAACTCAAGTGCCTCCCAAGGAAGTGTTCCTTAAAGCAAAAGGCAAAGCTGAAGCAATACATAAAGTATGGAAGGTAACTCAGAACCTTCTTGAGTACGGCTCCGGAATAGCAACGAGAACAAGGAACCTAGTTAACCTTGCTAAAAGCGTAAATCCAGACGTAGAAATCGTTACAACGAGGAAAACTCTTCCCCTTTCAAAGAAAATCTGTATAAAGGGTATCCTGGCCGGTGGAGCTCTCCCCCACCGTTTAGGTCTATCTGAGACTGTCCTAATCTTTGAACAACACTCAAAGTTCCTGGGAGGATTGGAGGAGCTCTTAAAGAAATTACCCTCTTTAAAGAAGAGAGTTCCTGAGAAAAAGGTCACAGTAGAAGTTAACTCAGTTGAAGAAGCCTTTTTAGCGCTGAAGGCCGGCGCCGATGTAGTTCAGATTGATAAATTCTCACCGGAAGAGGTTAAAAAGGTCGTTGAGTTTAAGGAAAGGAATTTCCCTTCTGCAAAAGTAGCAGCCGCCGGAGGGATAAATGAGAGTAACATTAAAACCTACGCCTCTACAGGGGTTGACATAATAGTCTTAACCTGTGCTTACTTTGGAAAACCTGCAGACATAAAGGTACAGATAGAGCCATGCTGAAAGTATCCGTAAGGAAGGAATTTAAGAACTTTTCCTTAGATGTGAACTTTAAATCTGAGTCTCAGGTAACTGCCCTCTTCGCTCCTTCCGGCTCAGGAAAGAGCCTTACCCTCCAAGCAGTTGCAGGCTTAATAGAGCCTGACAGTGGAAGGATTGAAGTTAACGGGAAGCTCCTCTTTGACTCAGAAAGGGAAGTCAACCTCCCTCCCCAGGAAAGAAAGGTTGGCTACCTATTTCAAGAGTACGCTCTTTTCCCACACATGACTGTACACCAAAACGTCACTTACGGAGCAAAGGATAGAAGAAGGGTTGAGGAACTCCTAAAAACCCTCAAGATAGAAAACCTAAAGGACAAGTACCCTAAACAGATTTCCGGTGGACAGAAGCAGAGGGTAGCCCTTGCAAGGGCCCTTGCAAGCCAACCTGAAATCCTGCTCCTTGATGAACCCTTCTCAGCCCTTGATAGGAACTTAAAGGAGGAGCTCTGGAAGGAACTAAAGGGGATATTAGAGATTTACAGAATACCTACCATCTTGGTAACCCACGACCCTGAAGAGCTCTTTGAGCTAGCAGAGTGGATAGTTGTTATGAACAACGGAAAGGTCATTCAGGAAGGAGAACCGAACGAAGTTTTCTTCAATCCAGAATCTGTGGAAACTGCAAAACTACTCGGCCACAGGAGCTTCGTTGAAGGTACAGTAAAGGAAGTTGGGAAGTTTACAGCTGTAGAGCTCCCCTCAGGAAGAGTTCTAAAGTGTAGAAAGGGGAACTTTAAAGTTGGGGAGAAAGTGTCCGTCTCAATACTTCCCAACTCACTCGCCCTCTCCCTTGCCGATGAAACGAACAGAGTTGAAATGGTCGTTAAGAAGGTTGAAAAGGGAAGGGAAATCAGCAGGGTTTACGCCACCTTTGAGGGAAAAGAGGTAGAGCTCCACATCCCATCTTCCCTATCTCCAAATTTCCTACTTCAGGAAGGAAGGGAAAGTACTTTCTACCTTTCAGCCCATCACTTACCAGTAATAGGGAGGAAGAATGAAGAGGAAAGTTAAGGTTGAAGACGCCATTGGAATGGTTTTAGTCCACGACATCACAGAAGTTAACCCAGAAAAAGGGATTAAAGGAAGGGCCTTTAAGAAGGGACACATAATAAGGGAAGAAGACGTTGAGAAGCTTAAGAACCTCGGAAAGGAGTACGTTTACGTCTTAGAGCTTGGGGAAGATGAAGTACACGAAGACGAAGCTGCAAAAGTCCTTGCCGATGCACTTATGGGAGAGAACCTCTATCGGGATGAAGAGCCTAAGGAAGGGAAGATAGTCATTTACTCAAAGGTCTTTGGAGTCGTAAAGGTAGATACTGAAAAACTACTAAAGTTCAACATGGTAGGTGAGCCTTCGTGTCCAACTATCCACACAAACATGTGGGTCAAACCCGGTCAGAAAGTCGCTGCAGTAAGGATTATCTCGCTCACAGCTCCAAAGGAACAGATAGAGAAGGCAGTAGAAATTGCAAAGGACGGGATAATTAGGGTTATTCCTTTTACACAAAAAAGAGCAGGAATGATAATAACCGGAAATGAAGTTTACTATGGAAGAATCAAGGATAAGTTTTACGAAAAACTTAGACCTAAACTGGAGTTCTTCAAGTGTGAAGTCGCAGAGAAAGTAATTCTTCCAGACGATGAGGAGAAAATAAGGGAAAAGATAGAGGAATTCAGCAAGAAGTACGACATTGTGGTCCTTACAGGCGGAACGTCGGTTGACCCCGATGACGTTACCTACAGGGCCATAAAGAAAGCAGGAGCGGAGAACTTCATAAGGGGTAATCCTATCCAGCCTGGAAATATGCTTACATTGGGGTGGATAAAAGGAAAACCTATAGTTGCAGTCCCGGCAGCAGCCCTCTTCTTCAAAGCAACATCCTTTGACATCTGGCTCCCAAGGCTCCTGGTAGGAGACGTCATAACGAAGGAAGAAGTCGCTTCTAAGGGACACGGAGGGCTCTGTCACAGCTGTCCAGTCTGCGTTTTCCCAATATGTCCATTTGGAAGGCCATAGTTGGAGGAGAAAGTGAAGGTAAAGAGAGAGGAAGCAAAAGGGATAATAAACGGAAGGGTAAAAGTTACTGGAACTGAAACTAAAGTCCTTGACGAAGCCTACGGTAGAGTAATAGCCCAGGACGTAGTATCTCCGGTTGATATCCCCGACCAGGATAAGTCTGCAATAGATGGTTTTGCCTTTAATACAGCTTTACTAACAGAACTCCCTGCAAGGTTAAAGGTAGTAGGTGAAATTCCGGCAGGAAGCCAAAAGAAGTTTTCCCTTAAACGTGGAGAAGCTGCATTCGTTATGACCGGGGGAGTCATCCCCGAAGGGAGTAACGCTGCCGTCAGAATTGAGGACGTCAAGGTTGAGGGAGATGAATTAGTAATCGACTTTCCGGTTGAAGAGGGTAACCTCGTAAACTTTAGAGGAAGCGAAATAAGGAAGGGAGAAAGGGTAATTAAGAGAGGAGAGCTCTTAGACTACCGGAAAGTAGGCCTCCTTGCCCACCTTGGAGTTTACAGAATAAAAGTATTTCAGAGAGTAAAAGTAGGAATAGTAACGACAGGAACAGAAGTACTTGAACCTGAAGAACCTTTTAGAAAAGGAGCCGTAAGGAATACCAACTTTTACACCTTGAAAGGCCTCCTTGAGTCTTTAGGAGCAGAAGTCGTATACGTTGGAAAGGGAAAGGATAACGTTGAAGAGCTAAAAGAGCTCATAGCCCAGTCCCTCTCAACCTGCGACTTTACCGTTACTACAGGGGGAATCTCTAAGGGAAAGTATGACCTCGTAAGGGAAGTTATAAGAGAACTTGGAGTAGAAATCCTCTTTACACAGACGGACATCAGGCCGGGAAGACCCCTAACTTTTGGAGTGAGGGAGGATAAACTCTTCTTCGGCCTTCCAGGTTACCCGGCTGCCTGTTTAGTCAACGCCCTTGAGTTTTTAGTACCGGCAGTTAAGAAAGCTATGGGAATTAAGGAATTTCAGAACAAGTACGTTACGGCAGTAGCCGGAGATAAGTTAAAATCAAGGAAGGGAAGGGTTGATTTCATAAGAGTTAAACTCTCATCTGAGGAAGGAGTCCTAAAAGTTTACCCCGAGAGTAACCAACAAACCAGCAACTTTCTAACAGTGGTAAAATGCCAGGGACTTGCAGTAATCGGCAGAGAGAGGGGAAACGTTGAAAAAGGTGAAACAGTTGAAGTCCTCCTCTTCAACAACCCTTTCTAAGGAAATAGATATTCAATATAGGATAAATCTCTTTGATAAAGCGATTTTTATTTTTTTAAAAGCTTGACATGGAATTAAGTTTTTTTGTAATATCCGAAGGTACAGCTCTAACAGAGAGGGTTAAACGTGGGGATAGGAAAGAGAACCTTAGCTCTGGGACTGGGAATAGGACTCCTCTCAACCAGCGGTTCGCTGGCCGCACTTAAACTACCTGGATACGAGGGAGAGGTAAAAACTCAGATAGAGTTTCGCCAGGACGTTTACGATAAGGATTCTATCCCCTTTGATAACTACCTAAAGCTTGACATAAGGGACTTAAAGGGCAACAGTGAACTTCACTTCTACGGAAAGCTATGGAAAGACTTAGGGTACGGAAATGACTGGGACGTAGACCTTTACCAGGTGTACGTTGACGTTCCCCTGAAGAAGGACAGGAACTCTCTCCTTTCAATAGGTCGTCAGTTCATATCCGAAGGTTTTGAAACCTACATAGCAGATTCAATTAAGTACTCCTACAGGTTGAACAAAGACTTTAAATACGTCTTCTACATCGGCAAACCGAGGTGGTTTGAGCCGGGAGTTAAGAGCGGAGACGACTTCCTAACCGGTATTAAGTTTGAATATAAAAACTACTTCTTTGGGTTTGAACACTTAAGGGACGACGGGAAAGTTAAAAAGACCGCCATTTCAATTGGAAACTACTCCTACCTAACAAAGAAGCTGGTACAGTTCAGCAGGCTTGAGTTTGACTTAGCCCACGGGGAGTTCCTGAATGGAAACCTAGGTTTTAACTACTTTCCAAACAGGAAGTTAAGGTTAACAACAGAGGTTGAGTACTACGACGGTTCCTACTACTACGCCGGAAGGATTGAAGACCCGATATTCTCAAACTTCTCCTCTCAAGGTAGGGAGCTCCGCTTTACCCAGAGCACCTACTACGAACTTAACAAAGTCTGGTCACTGTTTGGTTCATACACAGGAACCGACATTCAGAAAAACGGCAAGGACAACGGCCACCTTATTAAAGTTGGAGCTATAAGGGATACATGGTTCTCTGAAGGCCTCAGGACCTACGGAGCTTTCCTCTATCAAAACAGCTGGATAGGAATCTTAAGGGGAGTTGAGCTTGGGTTTACAAAGTACCTCTGCGAGAAGCTCTCCCTTTCAGGAAGGGTTGACATAGCCCGCTACGACAAAGTCACCTACGGGAAGCAGTGGGCAAACTCCTACTACCTAAAGGGAACCTATCAAGCAACGGAATTCTCAAACTTTGAATTCGGTATTGACTACAGGAAAAACGAGGACTTTGACAGGGACTTAAGGCTAATTTTAAGGTACAACCTCCTCTTCTGGGGCGGAGAGGAAAAAAGGGTAGAGGATAAGAAATGAGGAAGGAACTACTCCTTATTGCAATAGCTTTAACGGTTTCCTCCTGCGTAAACGAGGGAAAAGTTGACTACAAGAAGGAGCTCGGAGCTACAGCTAGGTTCCACCATAAGGACCACAAGTCCTTTATAGATAAGAACGGCTGTATCCCTTGCCACAAAATGAACGTTGAAATGAGCTGGGCAGATATAGAAGCGGCCGAAAAAGGCTCAAAAAAAGTGATAATGCCCTCAAAGGTTACGTGTCATTACTGCCACAACAATCCCGGAAAATCTCCCGCTCCAAATGCACCAACAAAATGTTACCTGTGCCACTTTAACATGAAAGAAATTGAGCCGGCAGATCACAAAACCGGAGATTGGCTCAAAACCCACAAATTCGCCTATGAAGCAAAAGCTGAAAAGTGTGACGAATGTCACAGGCAGAAGTTCTGTATAGACTGCCATGCAAGAAGGGACACTGTTCAACATATGGTCCACCCGAGGAACTACGAGTACACCCACAGCATAGAGGCAGCTGCAGACCCTGCAAAGTGTAGTAGATGCCACAGGCCAACATTTTGTATGGAATGCCATACAAAGGGGAACTGGACAAAATGAGAAAGGGATTGATTGCTCTACTTTTACTAACAGGACTGGTAGGAAATGCCCACTCCAAGGAGTGTGGAGGAGTTGGCTACTCTGGAACAGACCCAAAATTCTGCACTAAATGCCACACACAAGGGTGCCCAATAGTTCATCCAACAGAGTGTAAAGTAAGGGAAACGGAGTGTATAAAAGTTCCTCCAAGCTTTCCGCTGAATGGAGGGAAATTAACCTGCACAACCTGCCACGATATGAATGGGAAAAGTGAAAAATTCCTCAGAGCCAATAGGCCTTTGAGGGAGAGGTTTGACTTTTGCTTCCAGTGCCACAACGAGGAGTGCTACAGGAAGTTTAACCCTCACAAAACGATAGGGTCAAACGCTAAGTGGCAGGAAAAGAGAAAGGCCTGTATCTACTGCCATGGAGTTGGGGCTAAACTTGAAGCTTATAAGGCATGCGTAGGTTGCCACACAAAGACGCCTCACGTTGGAGCTCCTGAACACCTACTTGCAAAACCAGAAAAGGTTAAAGAGCTGGTAAAGGGAAAGGCCCAGTTAGTTGAAATTGAGGAAATGGAACAGCTTAAACCAAAGATAGATGAAAAAGAGCTTAAGAGCAGGAAGCCTAAAATCATCCTAGTTAAAGGGAGAATTGAGTGTATAACTTGCCACAATCCCCACCCTCAAATTGCAGTTCCCGCCCAAGGGTTACCAAAGGAGTGGACAGAGGTAGGGGAAGAGGAGCTTAAGTATAAACTAAGGAAACTAGAACTTGAACTAAACAGGTTCAAAATAAACACAGAAGGCGTAAAGTTAATGAGCTACCAGCTTAAAGGTGGAAAACTCTGTCAAGTTTGCCACTCAATTAACTCGCTAAAGTAGGGGGTAGAGAGTGAAAGCCTTGATTTTAGGATTGAGCGGGGCTATAGCTATAACTGGAGCGGCCGTAGGAGCCGGAATTCCCGACGATGGATGTCTCGTATGCCACAGACTTAAAGGTCTATCGGTCGTAACCGAGGAAAACAAAGTAAAGGACTGTAGCATTTCAGATGCCCTCTATGCCCATTCAATTCACAGGAACGTTGGGTGTACCGAGTGTCACGACAAAATTGAACAGTACCCTCACAAGCCCGAAAACGCTGCCGTAAACTGTGCAAATAAGTGTCACGTAGTTGATCCTTCAACGAAAAAACCCTTTTCACACAAAAGTGTCTTTGAAACGTGGAAAGAGAGCGTTCACGGTAAGAACTACCAAAAGGCCCCGGATATCTACCCCTACTGTAGTTACTGCCATACAAACGACCTGTTAATTGACGTAACAAAGCTTGAATCAATGAAGATGAGCCTCAACAGGTGTTCTATATGTCACGAAAATAAAGATTGGACCAAGGATAGGCTCTCCCACGTTGCAAGCAGGGAACCTATTCCGGTAATTAAAAACGGCTTTACCCACAAGTTCATTAAAACAAGGAGGGACGGCTGGGAGATAGTTGAACTCTGTGCCTCCTGTCACGAAGATGAGAAGAAGATGGAAAAAGCACTTGAAATAGAAGGTATCCACGATGAGTTTGCCAAGGAACACGTCTTAACGGCTGTTGAGTCATACAAAGTCACAATGCACTCAAAGATGCTTTACCTGGATAGGAACGACACAAGAGCAGCAGACTGTTTAGACTGTCATACGAATAAGGACGGAAACTTCCACGATATATTCCACAAGGAAGACCCTCGCTCCTCAATTAACGAGAAGAACATTGAGTTAACTTGCGGTCGCTCAACCGAGTGTCATCCACTCGTTCCAGCAAAAGATATGAAGAACATGGCAACGACTAAGTGGGTTCACATGCACCCAATTCCAGATTCACTAGGACAGAAGATTGTAAAGATTGTTGAAGAATTCATGTTCTGGTTAACCACTGGAACTCTTCTCTTTGCAGTTACAATCGTAGGTCTTGACCTTCTTAAAAACCTGAGGAGGAAACACTAATGGGACTCTGGGAGGCTTTCAAAAGAAGATTCAGGATAAGGGCAGAACAGGATAAGCTTCTCATCGTTGACGGTGAGAAGATAATGATACAGAAGTTTACTCTCTTCCAAAGGCTGCTCCACGTAGGAATCTTCTCAACCTTTATCTGGCAGATTATTACCGGATATCCAATAAAGTTCTACGAGCTTGAGTGGGCAAAGCCCCTCATAGAACTCCTCGGCGGAATAAGTGGTGAGATGACAATTCACAGGATTTCCGGTTTCATAATGTTTTCAGACT
The DNA here is from genome assembly GCF_003633715.1 of Thermovibrio guaymasensis. Taxonomy (NCBI): domain Bacteria; kingdom Pseudomonadati; phylum Aquificota; class Aquificia; order Desulfurobacteriales; family Desulfurobacteriaceae; genus Thermovibrio; species Thermovibrio guaymasensis. The sequence goes on along the minus strand of NZ_RBIE01000001.1, from coordinate 554,565 downwards.
TCCTTCTAACTGTTGTATACATGATTCTCATCTTATTAGCTAACTGGGACTTAGCAAAGAAGGACTTCTTCGGATACTTCAAAATAGTTCCCGGCCCGTCAGACATTACCTTTGTTCACTACATAAAATACCTCCTCGGTTTTAGGAAAGTACCCCCTGACTGGGACGAGTACATCTGGGTTGACAAGTTTGACTTCTGGGCAGTTGGCTGGGGTATGCTGGCAATCGGTATTACAGGATGGATGCTGTGGCTTCCGGAGGTATTTACAGGTTACCTAGGTCTACCACCTGAAACGATTCAAATTGCTTACCTTATGCACTCGGACGAAGCGGTGTTAGCCCTTGGTTGGATTGCCCTTGTACACATGTACATAGTCCACTACGGACCGAACAAGTTCCCTATGGACTGGATCTGGCTTACGGGAACAGCCTCAGAAGTTGAGTGGATTGAGGAAAGGCCGAGGAGCTACAGGAGAATTATCAAAGCAGTTGCAGAGAATGAGCCTCACCTACTTGAGAAATACCCATTCCTAAAGGAGAGGTATCAGTTCGTCTTGGAGGTGGAGAAACTTCCTGAAGAGGAGATGATAAAGAGGATGCACGAATATGCTCACCACCTTCTTGAGAAGGAAGTTGAAGGAGGGAAAGCGTAATGAGGAAACTTCTAATAGCCCTAATAATACCCGTCACGGCCGTTGCTGGAGGTAATCCTCTCCTTGAGGCTCCAGCAACAGACTCTGCAAAGTGGGGAGAGAAAATAAAGGAGATGGAAAGGCCTGAACTACCAAACCTGAAGGAGTATCCCAAACCTTTCCACTCTCCTAACTCTTACAAATACGAGATGAACGACGTTTGTAGTGCATGCCATACCTTTGCAGCTCACAAAAAGGACAGTAAGTACGCTCCTTTTTATAACGCTCACGGAACTTTCATGAGCTGCAACGTGTGCCACTTTGTGAAGGAAGGTTTAACCTACAAGTGGGCTGAAATCAAAAATGGGAAAGTTGTCGTCCTTGACAGTGGAGATTTTTACGGCCTTAAGTACGTAAAGGTCGGTGATAGAGTTATGCTATCGGGACAGAACAGCCAGGCAAAAATAGTTCCGATTTATGAAGGCACACCTGTAGAGCTCCCCCTAAAGGGAAACGAAGATCTTCTAAAGGATGAAAGAGCAGTTGCAAAGATGCACAACTCACTAACAAAGGAAGCCCTAAAGTGTGAAGACTGCCACAAGGAAAACGGAAAGCTTGACTTCAGAGAACTTGGATTCAGCCCTGAAAGGGTAAAAGACCTTGAAGAGAACGAAATTGTTAAAGGTCTAAAAGAGTACGAAACTTTACACTTTCCTAAATTTATCTGGTAGGAGTGATGGGAATGAGAGGTTTCCTCATAGCGATTTTCCTCTTACTATTTTCAGTACCGGCGTTAGGTCAGGAGATAAAGGGAAACTGGAAGTTCCCTTCAGACATTGCCGTTTCTAACGGTAAGCTCTACGTAGTAGACGGCCTCAACAACAGAATAGAAGTTTACGACTTGTACGGAAATTTCCTTACCAACATAAAGGTTGATAGCCCTTACGGAATTGACGCTTCAGATGGACTCCTCTACGTTGTAAGCCAGAAGGGAAGGGTATACATCCTTGATGAGTTTGGAAACCTAGAGAAGAGTTTTAAAGTAGAGGGAAGGCCGATAGATGTAGAGAAGCTATACGGAAAGCTTTTCATAACAAACGGTGAATTTGAAAGCGTTGACGTTTACTCAACAGACGGAAAGCTCTTAGGTAGATTCGGAGGAAAGGGAAGTGCCCCTGGCAACTTCGTTGGAGTATTCCTTACTGACTCAGCAAAGAACACCCTCTTTGTAGTTGACAGCGTAAATGCCAGAATCCAGGAATTTGATAAGGATGGAAAGTTCATTAGAAGTTTCGGGGTTTTTGGAATAGAGGAAGGAGACCTCTTCAGGCCAAAGGGAGTGGCCTACTGCGGAAATGGAAAGGTTGCTGTCTCCGACGGAATAACCGGAGCAGTTCAGCTCTTTGACGTCTACGGAGGCTTTGAGAAAGTCATTGCAAAGGGACTCTACTATCCAACAGCTCTAGCCTGTTATGATGGTGAAGTGTTTGTTCTAGAACCCCTGAAAAACAGGATATCCATATTTAGAGTCCAAGGAGACAAGTAATGAGGAAATCACTCGTAGTCCTCCTAACTATACTGGCTGTTACAAACACGGCAGAAGCAAAGCTCAAAAAGAGTATGAAAAAGGAGTGTCTTATCTGCCACGAAAACTGGCTTCTTGAAGCTAAATTAAAGTCTCCAAAACTCCTTACCAGGCAATCCTTAACGGCAACAGATAAACTCATGTGCCTATCCTGTCACGACGGCTCAATGGCTGATGATAGGCTCACCTTCTTAGGATTTAACCACTTTTCACACCCTGTAGATAAAGAAGTACCTGAAGACTTTAAAATACCTAAAGGTTTTCCACTTAAAAAGGGAAAACTTTACTGTGGAACGTGCCACACCCCTCACACAGAGACCGGAAGTGAGAAAAAACTTGACTATACCTTCATGAGGAAACCAAACGTAAACTCAGCTCTCTGTATAGCTTGCCACAAGGAAAACTCCGAACACGGTATTAACCATCCAATCCTTGAGGATACGAATAACAAAATCAAACTGGAAGTTGCAGAGAAAGTTAAAAACTTAGGTGGAAAGTTAACAAAAGAGAATGAAGTTACCTGTGAATCCTGCCACTCAGCCCACAAGGGTAAGGCAGAGAAGGCCCTAATTGAAAGGATAGATAACTCAAACCTTTGTTCAGTCTGCCACATGGAGAACGTTAACTCAAAGGAACATCCAAACTTCAGGAACCACCCTATACATAAGAAGTTTCCGAAAGGTGCAGACGTTGCCCTATTTAAAGAGAAGAAGGCTATTACAAAGAGCGTTGAGTGTATGACTTGCCACAAGGTCCATAGAGAGGAGAATAAACACCTAGTAGTCATTCCTGAGAAAGAGCTCTGTATCCTATGCCACACCGACCAGAAGTGGGTAAACAAAACGAAACACAACATAGCCGGCAATTCTTGTAAGAGCTGTCACACTCCCCACAAGGCCAAAGGTAAAAACCTGTGGAGCAGAACAATACCGGAAGAAGCCTACGACTACGCTTCAATAATTGAGGCAGGGGGAAGAGACGATATCCTCTGCCTATCCTGTCACTACCCGCAGAGTACGGTAAACGGAAAAGAGGTTCCGGACGTTGGAACACTAACTCACTCAACAGGAAAGGGGGTAAAAGAGAAAGTTCACCTTCCCCTACCTGATGGGAAACTCTCCTGTACTACATGTCACGACCCTCACCACTCATTTGACAAAAAACCTAAAGGCAAGTTTTTAAGGAAAGAAAAGCTAGAACTTTGTTACACGTGTCATAAGGAAGAAGCAGAAGTTAAGGAAGGTCCCCACGGAGAAATAGACAAGAAGAAGTGGAAAAAGGGAGACTGTGGCGCTTGCCATAACGTCCACAAGGCAAAAGGAGGTTACCTATCAAGGGTCGTTTATGGTGAGATTTCTCCTATGGAACCTCCGGTTGACGGTTTCTGTTTAGCATGTCACGATCCTGAAGGAATGGCAAAACACAAGGTCAAACAATCTGTGTTCAACGAGCACCCAGTTGGAGTAGATAACCCAACTAACAAACTACCTGGAAAGAAGATCTCCTGTGCTACATGCCACGATCCCCATACCCACAAAGAAGAACTACTAAGAATTCCTGTTAGGAATGATTCTAAGCTCTGTTTAACCTGCCACACAGACCAGAGCCTTGATGGAACTCCTCACGATGTACTCAACAATCCGAACGTTAATTTAAGTAAGGAGGAAAAGGAGAAACTTACTAAGAACGGTAAGTGCTCCGCTTGCCATACGCCTCACAACCCAGAGTTTAAAGTCCTATGGGCCAGAAAACCGTCTAGAGGTAAAACTATAGGAGAGAAACTCTGCTTCTCCTGCCACGCAAAAGGGAAGATGGCAGAGAAGGCTCTAATAGGAGAGCACTCTCACCCAATAGGAAAAGAAGTTACCGAGAAGAACATTAAAATGATTGAAAACTCCAAACTCCCCATAATAAACCAGATGACAGGCCATCCGGCTAAGAAGGGAGAAATTGGAGTCTTTGACTGTGGAACTTGCCACGAACCCCACAACGGAGCAGACAGGAAAAGGTTAATCAGATACGTTGTTGAGGGAGACAGCCCTCTGTGTACTTCATGCCACACCCAACAGTCTAAGGTAATTGGAACCGACCACGACATGAGAGTCGTTAAGAAAAACTTTAAGAACTCGTTAGGTAAAGAGGTTCTAAAGGACGGCGTATGTTCTGCGTGCCACGTTCCCCACAGGGCTGAAGATGACTTACTCTGGGCCTTTAAGGTTAAGGAAATAACGGATAACAGGATGTCAAACTACTGTCTAACCTGCCATTCAAAAGAAGGTACAGCTAAAGAGAAAGTAGTAACTGAGTACTACCACCCGAAGAAGGACGTGATAGTTAAAAACCTTGATAGGCCTGGAAGGGCAGGAGACTGGCCTATATTTACACAAAATGGTAAAAGAGTAAGTATCGGTGGAGAGATCGCTTGTGAAACCTGCCACGAACCGCACATCTGGAGCAAGTGGCAGGAGAAGGCTCCAAGGAAACCGGTTGAGGGCAACGCACTCAACAGCTTCTTGAGAAATAGAGACCTAAAGGGAAGTATCTGTGTAGACTGTCACGGCCTTGATGCCCTATATAGGTACAAACTCTTCCACACGGAAAAGGTCCACAGTGAAAAGCCCTCTTACAAATAGGAGGTTTAAGAAATGGCAAGGGAAGTTAGTTCAAGGGACATAGAAAAGGAAGCATGGATAGTACTTGCAGCAACCTTAGCAATACTCCTCCTTCCGATTCTGGGAGTTTGGTTCGTTAAGTTTGTTCACTGGTACTCAGAATCCTTCTTTATGTGGCTGTAGGGAGGGAAGATGGCAAGCAAAGCCCTTAAAACGATTTTCGGATTTAGAAAGTGGATAGCCTCCGTTGAAATTATCCTCTACATAATTATGTTCATTACCCTCATTAGCACGGCTTATCACCACATCCTCGGAGGACACTAGTTGCCAAGGCCATCCTGGGACGAGTACTTCATGTCTATCGCCCAGATGGTCTCTACCCGTTCTACTTGCTTAAGGAGGAAAGTAGGAGCTGTACTGGTTAAGGATAAAAGGATAATAGCTACCGGATACAACGGTCCTCCATCAGGCCTTAAACACCCTGAAGAGGTTGGCTGCTTAAGGGAGAAGTTGGGAGTTCCGAGCGGCCAGAGGCACGAGCTCTGTAGAGGCCTCCATGCTGAACAGAACGCGATAATCCAGGCTGCCCTACACGGAGTATCAACGAAGGATAGCGTTCTCTACTGTACTCACTGTCCCTGTTCGCTGTGCGTAAAGATGTTGATAAATGCGGGAGTTGAAAAGGTAATCTACAAAGAAGGCTATCCCGATTGGCTTGCAAAGGAAATAGCGAAAGAGGCAAATCTTCCACTAATTCAGTTTCAAGAAGAAAAATAAATTATAATTTCCGTCTGCAAGTAAAAATTCGGAGGTTCTCCTCTTGGAAGTTCTCCTTCTATCTTCAAGTGTTTCTAAGCTTGAAAGAAGGGAGGAAGCCCTTCGCCACTCCTGGTTTACTTTTCTCGTTGATGGAATCTCAAGGGCATGTTCCCACCAGCTCGTTCGCCACAGACCGGCTTCCTACAGCCAGCAGTCCCAAAGGTACGTTGCAATGAGGAAATTCCCATACGTAGAGCCTGAAAGCGTTAAAGGAGTTAAGGTAGAAGTTAATAATGAGGAAGTCTCCTTTAAAGATCTAATGGAGCTCATAGGGAAGTTCTACGAAAAACTGGTAGAAAAAGGAGTACCGAAAGAGGATGCCAGATTTGTACTCCCAAACGCCTGTACAACAAGAATTGTCTTCACGATGAACGGAGAAGAACTCGTTCACTTCTTAAGGCTCAGAACCTGCTCAAGGGCCCAGTGGGAGATAAGGGAAATGGCAATAGAAATTCTCAGGATTCTAAGGAATAATTTCCCAAACTTGTTTAATAACGTAGGTCCTAACTGCTACTACCTAGGTTACTGTACAGAGGGAAAAAAGAGCTGCGGAAAACCTGAGCAGGTAAGGAAGTTCTTTGCTAATCTAAAATAACTAAAAAGAGGTGAAACAATGGTTGAACTAATAGAAAAAGCATCAAGTATCCTTAAGAAGCTAGGGGTTGAGAAGTACGATATCTACGCCCTCTTAGGGGAAGGAACAACCGTCGAGGTGAAAGACGGAGCTGTTGAGAAGTTAAAGAGCTCCCAAAGGAAGGGCGTAGCAATAAGAGTTGTAATTGATGGAAAACTAGGCTTTGCTTATACAAACGACACTTCAGAAGATGGAGTAAGGATTGCAATAGAGTGTGCAAGGGACAACGCCCAAAGCTGCGAGCCTGATGATTACGTCTTCTCAACGCCTTCAGAAAACGACGTAGGATTCCCCCTCGCAGATGAGGAGTTTGAAAAGATACCGACTGAGAGGAAAATTGAAATTGCGCTGGAGCTTGAGGAGAGGGCAAGAACCCAGGATAGAAGAGTTGAAAGGGTAAGGAAAGCTTCCTACGGAGACAGCTTTACGACCGTTTACTACTACAATTCAAATGGCAACTCTTTTTCATACTCAACAACTAACTACTGGTTGAGCATCCTCCTTGCAGCAAGGGAAGGGGATAGTTCCCAAATAGGTTGGGATTACCAGAGTAAACGTTTCTTCTCTGAACTCAATCCCGTTGAAGTGGCAGTAGGAGCAGCTTCCAGTGCAGTGGAACTCCTTGGAGCAAAACCAATGAAAACCTGCAGAATCCCAGTCATCTTCAAAAATAGAGTCTTCGCAGAGCTCATAGAGGCCCTTTCGTCTGCATTCTTAGGCCACAACGTCTTAAGGAGGAAATCCCTATTTGCAGATAAACTAAGCCACGAGGTTGCAAGCCATGTCCTCAACCTGTACGACGATCCACTCCACAAAGACGGTACGGGAAGCGCCCCTTACGACGATGAAGGAACGGCAACGAAGAAAAAGGCAATAATTGAAAGGGGAACGCTGAAGAACTTCCTCGTTGACCTCTACACTGCCAAAAAGCTCGGGCTCAACCCAACGGGAAACGGAATAAGGCCAAGTATTAGTAACCCTCCTACTTGCGGAGTTACAAACCTAGTTGTTGAAAGGGGAGCTCTCGGCCTTGAGGAACTGATAAAGACTCCAAAAGAGGTTCTACTCATAACTGATGCAATGGGTATCCACACAATAAACCCTATCTCAGGAGAGTTTTCAATAGGAATCAGTGGAATATACTATCACGATGGGGAGAAAGTTACTCCCGTAAGCGGCATGACAGTCGCAGGGAACGTTAAGGAGCTCCTTAACGGAATAACCGAAGTAGGATCAGATCAGAAGTGGCTGGGAAACGTCTGCAGTCCCTCGGTCTTAGTAAAAGAACTTACTGTAAGTGGAGAGTAGATGAAAGGCATTAGAAGAGAGAGGCTAAAGTCAACGCTCCTTAGGGAAATCTCTGAGATTATAAGGAGGGAAATAGACCTCCCTGAGGACGTGTTCATAACCGTTCAGAGGGTAGAGCTCTCAAAAGATGGCAGTAAAGCAACCGTTTTTATATCAGGACTAAAAAAGGAAGACGCAATAAGGGCAGTTGAAGTCCTAAACAGGGCAAGCAGATACATAAGACACTTACTTGGAAAGAGGATAAAGGTAAGGACGGTTCCAAAACCAGAGTTCATAGTAGCTCCAGAGGTAATGCTATGAGTAAAGGACTAACCAGAAGTGAAGTAGCTGAACTTATAAAGGGAATGACGGGAAAGATCCTTATAACAACCCATAAAAACCCAGACGGAGACGCTATCGGGAGCTCTCTAGGCTGGTACCATTTCCTTAAGAAGCTTGGAAAGGAAGTAAAAATCTTTTACAGGGATAGAATCCCCTACTTCTTTGACTTCCTACCTGGAGTTAATGAAGTTGAAAGTGGACCAGAGATAAAGGGGGAGTTTGACTGGGTAATAATAACGGACGTCTCAGACCCTAAAAGAACCGGGTTTGAAAACATTCCGGCTAAAAAGAGCCTTGTAATAGACCACCACATAACTGCTGAGCCGTTTACAGACTACTACATAGTTGAGCCGGACATATCAAGTACCTGCGAGCTTTCCTACGGAATAATGAAAATAGCTGAACCAGAACTTATAGATACTCCTATTGCTACTTCGCTATACACAGGAATAGTTACAGATACGGGGAGTTTCAACTACTCAAACACGAGCCCAAGGACGCTTAAAATAGCTTCAGAGTTATTGGAAAGGGGAGTTGAACCTTACAGAGTTTATAGTTCACTCTTTGAGAGGAACAGAATTAACAAGTTTAAACTCCTTGAGCTCGTACTCAAAACTCTAGACTTTGCACTTAACGGGAAAGTTGCCCACATAACACTCTACAGGAAGTTCCTTGAGGAGACAGGAGCCTACCCGGAGGAATCGGAAGGCTTTATAAGTTATCCCCGATCCATAAACGGAGTTGAAGTAGCAGTCTTCTTCAAAGAAGTTGAAGGCAAAGGAAAGTGGAAGGTTTCCCTACGTTCAAAGGGAAAGGTCAACGTAGCAAAGATAGCTAAGAAGTTAGGGGGAGGAGGCCACAGGATGGCTGCAGGGTACGAAACTGAGGGAGACCTTAAAGAGATAAAGTCAAAGCTCTTTAAAGAGATTGAGTTAGCCCTTGAGGAAAGTTACTATAAGAGCATTCTTTAAAAGGGAAAGCCGAAAGAGATGTGGAACCTTCCCCTTCCTTGACTAGAAACTTTCTTGAGTTTGTAGCCGTAATCAACCCTTAGAGGACCTACCGGGGTTATGTAACGAAGGCCTACTCCAACGGAGGAGTACCAGCCTGAGAGTCTAAAGTCTTGAGGTGAAGGAAAGACCTCTCCAGAGTCGTAAAAGAGAGCCCCTTCAAGGTTCCCCTTCAGAGGATGTCTCAGCTCCAAGCTAAAGAGTCCGTATGCCCTACCACCGACAAAGTTCCCCTTCTCATCAACTGGAGAGATAGTTCCGTACTTATAACCTCTAACGCTCTCCGCACCTCCGAGGAAAAACCTATCTTCAACGGGAACCTTTTTACCTTCAAGGGAGGTAATAGCTCCAGCCCCAAACCTGAAGGAGAGAACACTCCTGCCGAAACTGTAAAGGTAGTTAAACCTCTCTTCAATTAAGTAGTAGGAAGTATTACCTCCGAGTAAGAGGCCTGAAAGGGAAATTACAGTTTTGGAAAGGAAACCCCTCTTAGGATTGGAAACGTTATCCCTCTTATCGTAAAGCTGAGTGTAGGAAAACTTCCTCTCAAGTGTAAGTTTCTTGTCCCTAATAGACGTATCTTTAAGCTTAGAACGGGATATTTTGAATGAAAACTCCTGTGAAAAAGAGCGTGAAGCTTTCCTGTGAATGGAGAAATCGTAGTAAACCCGATCAAACTTAAAACTCTCGTAAATCTGCTCCTTCTTCACTATTGAGTAGGAAACGTCGTAGTCCTTAAACGGAAAGGCTGGCTTTAGGAGCTTAAAAACAGCGTCGTAACCCTCCTTCTGCCTGTAGTTACCAAAAAGGAAGTATTTCACTCCCATACCAAAGGGAGAAGTTGAAGAGACAAGGCCGTTTAAAACGTAACCGCTGTCCGTACCGTATCCTACAAATCCCTTTGCCCTAAAGAGAGCTCCTTCTTTAAGGTCTATTACTTGACTAAAACAGCCCTCTCCCTTTACTTCACTTATCCTTATTGAGGAAAAGAGTCTACTGTCAAGGAGTTTTGAGTACTGTTTTGTAATTTTCTCCCTTGAATAGACCTCTCCAGGCTCAATGATAATCAAATTTTTAACCGTGTAGAGCTTAGTCCTCTTTAACCCCCTAACTAAAACGTAACAGAACCTGTAAAACTGACCGGGAGAGACTTTTAAGATAAGCTTATAGTCCCTATAAGATGGTGAAGAGGAAATAAGCTCCTCTTCCAAGTCTACTTTAACGTCGGGATATCCCTTCTTTGAATAACAGCGGTATATTGAGTCTGTTATCCTCTTTTTAAGCTTATACGTAAGAGGTAGAGGAAGGTGTGGAACTTTAAAACAGGAGAGCCTATCTCCGAAAATGCTTACAGAAACGACCCTGTAAATGGGTCCTTTTCTAACTAAAATCCTTAAATCTCCGCCCCTATCAACTTCGTAAGAGACAGAGGGAGAAAGGTAACCTTTTTCTTTTAGAAGAGCCTTTATCTCACTTAAAATTTCCTTAACTTTTTCGTAGTTAAAAGGCTTACCCAGAAGAGCTTTTAATCTCTTCTCCTCTAAATTAAAACCTTTACACTCTACCCTCCTAACGACTACCTTAACACCCTCTTCAACCGTAAACGTAATTATGGCAGTACTTCCCTTCTCAATGACAGAATAACTAACTTTTACAAAAGGAAACCCGTTGTTACGGTAGAACTCCTCTATTTTCCTTTTGCTATTTTCAAGCTCAAACTCATCAACAGAGCGGGCCCTTTTAAAAGTGGTTAAACTCTCAAGTTTTCCTGAATCAAAGTGCTTATTCCCCTTGAATCTAACTTTATACAGCTTACCAGGTTCAACTTTAATAAATAGTGAGACGGGTTTAACTTTCTCAAGGCTGAAAGAACTTACTTTCTCAGGTATAACAGATATTGAAACTCTACCGTTGTAGTACCCCCTTTTTGACAGTTCCTCTTCAAGTTTTTCCTCAATTTCCCTCAAAGTTACGTAGTTAACGGCTCTACCCTTTAAAGGGGAAAAGAGGGAAAGGGCTAACTCCTTAAAGGGATTGGGAGCTACAACAGAAATTTCCTTTACAACGAGCCTGTAGCCACTCTCAACTTTAACTAAAAGAACGTAACCGCAGTGCTCTCTTTTAAGAGTTAGGGAGAGGTTCGGCTCAGAGTAACCGAAAGAGTGGAGCTTTAACCTTAAAATCTGTTTAATATTCTCTAAGTTCACCGAGTCAATGAGCTTACCCTCTGCCATCAGAGTAACCGTCTTCTTAACGGGAAGCAGCTCCTTAGGCAAACCGATAAACCTAACTTTCTTAATTAGTCTGTAGTCGTTAATTAATAGCCTATTACCCTGAACCTCTACGCTGTAGCCAAGGTGATTTAAAAGGATTTTCAGATTTTCCTTGCAGTCTGAAAAGGAACAGACCTTCTTACTCTGCTCCTCAATTTGCTTAATTAATGATTCATCAATACAGCCCTTAACTGAAGGGGAGAGCTCCAAAGTGGCCGAGTAGAGCTTTAAAGGGAAAAGCAATAGGAGAACTAACCAGAAATACCCTTTACGTATGGCTCCCCTCCAAAGTAAAGCTCTTTAACCTTGCCCTCCTTTATAAGCTCCTTAACTGCCTCCTCAACTTCCTCCCTCAAAACTCCAAGGGCATCGCAGAGCTCGTCAATCGGACAAGGCCTCCTTACAACGATATCGTAAACCTCTTCCTTTACCTGAGAGATTGGAACTTTCTTCCTACTGGCTACTCCCTTAGAGATAATCTCTGTAGAAGGGTACCCAACCCTCCTTGAAATCTCCTCAAGCTCTTCGTAAGAAAGCCCTTTAACTCCGTAAGCAGGTGGCCTTGAAACGGTATTTAACTGCCACTTATGGGGCTTAAGGGTGTGGATAAGGTTACCTATCCTCTCTACCTCTTCAGGAGAGTCATTTATACCCTTAACAAATAGGGTTTCAATCCAGACCTGACAGGAAGTTTCACTAATTAACCTACCAATTCCCTCAACAACGTCCTTAAGTGATAGGCCGGGAACGGGCCTGTTTACTTTCCTAAAGACTTCCTCAGAACCTGCATCAAGGGAGGGGAGAACCAGGTCAATCCTTTTAACATCTTTTAAAACATCGTCCCTTTTAAGGAGAGAGGAGTTCGTCAAAAGGGCCAGCCTGTAAGGGTAATTGTCCTTTAAGAAGTCAACAAGCTCTCCTAAACGGGAAAAGAGGGTAGGCTCTCCGTATCCTGAAAAGGTCACGTAATCAATTTCCGGCTTATAGGAAAGGTACTCCTTGAGTTCGGAAATAACTCCCGATAGGGGAACGTACTCAGCCCTTTCCAGAGTCTTCTCGGTAGTTGGACCAACTTCACAGTAGAGGCAGTCCATACTGCAGACTTTGTGGGGAACTAGGTCAACTCCCAGCGAAAGTCCCAGCCTTCTAGAAAATACGGGGCCGAAGATGTACTTCATCTCTGTTCTCCAGAATAAAAATTTCAAAAATTATAAACATATCCTTTAAAGCTATAATAATCCAGCACTCTTTCAGCGGAGGGGAAGTATGGCTCAAGTTAGAGAACACTGGGGAAGCAGGCTGGGACTGATTCTTGCGATGGCGGGAAACGCAGTTGGCCTTGGAAATTTCCTAAGGTTTCCAACTCAGGCAGCAGACAACGGCGGCGGTGCCTTTATGATACCCTACATGATCGCAATGTTAATAATTGCAATACCTCTAATGTGGACTGAGTGGGCCATAGGAAGGTACGGAGGGGCTAAGGGCCATGGAACGACACCTGCAATATTTCAGCTCCTATGGAAAAATCCAATTTCAAAGTACATCGGAGCTCTAGGCCTCTTCGTCCCATTCATAGTTCTGTGCTACTACATATACATTGAATCGTGGACACTAGGCTACTCCGTATTCTCTCTCCTGGGGCTCCTTCCCCATCCCGACCCTAACCTGTCCCAGGGCCAGTTCCTAAAGCCATTTCAGGAATTCTTAGAGAACTATACAAGGCCTTCTGTAACTGCTTACGTATTCTTCCTTTTAACGGTAGCTTTTAACGCCTACATCCTCTACAGGGGAATCAAGGGAGGAATTGAGAAGTTCGCAAAAGTTGCGATGCCGACTCTTTTCATACTTGCCTTTGCACTAATGGTTAGGGTAATCCTCATTGAAACGCCTAACGGGACGGCCGTTCAAGGTCTAGATTTCCTATGGCATCCCGATTTCAGTCAGCTCTCAAACCCAAAGGTATGGCTTGCAGCTGCAGGCCAGGTCTTCTTCACCCTCTCACTAGGCTTTGGAGCAATAATAACTTACGCTTCATACATAAAGAAGGACGATGACATAGTGGCCTCAGGGCTTGCTTCAGCTTCACTCAACGAGCTTGCAGAGGTAATACTCGGAGGTTCAATTGCAATACCGGCTGCAGTGGCCTTCTTCGGAGTTATGAACGCAACTGCCGTTGCTCACAGCGGAGCTTTTAACCTTGCCTTCGTTAGCCTTCCCGCAATCTTCTCAAACTTAACGGGAGGAAACTTCCTGGGGTTTATCTGGTTCTTCCTCCTCTTCTTTGCAGGAGCAACTTCTTCTGTGGCAATAAGTATGCCAATAATAGCCTTCCTTGAGGACGAATTCGGCCTTTCAAGGAAAACGGCAGTAACGGTTACAGTAATATTTACATTTCTGGTAGCCCAGATTCCGATATTTATGCCTAAGGCCCTTGACGAGATGGACTTCTGGGCCGGAACTTTCTTCGTAGTCCTCTTTGCCTTCCTTGAAGTTATAGTCTTCTTCTGGTTCTTCGGAGGAAAGAGGGCCTGGGAGGAGATTAACAGGGGAGCTCTCTTTAAAGTTCCCAGGGTTTACTACTACATCCTAAAGTACGTTACACCAGTTTCTCTACTCATCATCCTCTCTGCGTGGACGATCTCATCTCTTCCCTCAAAGCTCCTCCAGAGCGATCCTCAAGTATGGTTTGCAAGGTTTGTAATGGTTCTCATACTGGCACTTCAGCTCTTCATGGTCTACCTTGCAGATAGAAAGAGAAGGAGGTTAGAAGAATGAAAGGAAGTTCCCTCCTATTTATGAACTTTGCCTGGATAGTTGTCTTCTCCTTTGTAGTCTTCTGCTTTACAGTTATCCTGAGGGAAGGAAAGAGAAAGGTCAATAAAAGGAAGGAAGTGGAGAACGAGTTTGAAAGGGAGGAGATAACTTGATTAGTCTAAGGGAATTAAAACTCAAGAACTTCCTCTCTCACAGGGAAACTACAATTCCCTTCACAGATGAAACCTTCGTAATAATCGGCCACAACGCATCTGGAAAAACCTCGATCTTAAGGGGAATCTTCTTTGCCCTCTTTGGAGAGGACCTTGAAGGAAGGAAAGTAAAGAGGGAGAACCTGATAAACAGAACTTCAAACTCCGCAAGGCTCTCTCTAACTTTCATAAGTAAAGGAAACCGATACAGAGTTGAAAGGGTAATATCCGTAAGGAAAAACGAGGCAAGGCTCTTTAAAGGTGATACTCTAGTTGCCGAAAGGACAAAAGAGGTATCCAGGTTCCTATCTGAAAACCTAGGACTCGAGCCAAACACCCTTAAAAATACAATCTTCGTTCCTCAGGGGGAGATTACAGAACTTTTTAAGGGAACTCCAAAGGAAAGGAGACAGATACTCAACAGGCTCTTAGGCCTTGAGGAGTTTGGAAAGAAGTATGAGGCCCTTAACCTAAAGCTTAAAGAGCTCAGAAATATTAAAGGGTTCCTTGAGGAAAAAGTTTTAGAGGGAGAGAGACTGAAGGAGAAGGAAAGCAAACTCATTGAACTCCTAAGGGAAAAGGAAGAGGAGAGAAAGAAGCTATCGGAAGAAAAGAGAAAGGTTGAAGAAAGGCTAAAAGAACTAAAGGAAAAGCTCTCAAAGTTAGAGGAAGAGAGGAACCTTTACTTAAGGTTAAGTGAAACTAAGGAAAGGTTAGAGAGGGAAATAGAAAAGCTTTCAGAGGAAGAGGTTAGCGTAAAGAAGAAGTTAAAAGAGCTAGAGGGTGTAAGGGAGAGGATTGCCATCTTGGAAAGGGAAACTGAACCGATAGAGAAGGTCAAGAACCTCCTTGAGATTCTGAGGAAGGTTAGGAACTTAAGGAGGGAGATAGAGATCAGAGAGGGAGAGCTTAAGGACATTAAGGAGAAGGAAAGAAGGTTAGGAGAGTTAAAAGAGCTCCTACCAAAACTCAGAGAGAGGGAAGGAGTACTAAAGGAAGAGGAGTGTGCGTTAAACAACAGGCTAAGGGAAAAAAAAGAGGAGTTAACAAGGGCAGAACAGGTTCTTAAGTACCTAAATGAACTCTCAAAAGAGCTTAAAAAGGTTAATGAAAGGATAGAGGCATTTGGAGAAGTAAAGTTAGAAGAGATTGAGAGGAAGCTAAAGGAGGTAGAGAAGGAATTAGAAGAGACTAGAAACCTTAAGGCCGAAGTTGGGGAGAAATTGAAGGAGTTAAAGGAGAGAGGGGAGCTCCTGAAGGAGAGCTCTGAAGCCGAATGTCCAGTATGTAGAAGACCCCTTTCAGAGGAAGAAAGGGAAGGAATTTTAAACAGAATGAGGGAAGAGTTTAAAAGTCTAAGGGAGAGATTTAAAGGACTGAAGGAGAGAGAAAGTCAACTAAAGAGAGAAATTGAAATCCTAAGGAAAGCTTTAAGGGAGGAGAGCCTAAAGTCGGAGAGGCTAAAGGGATTTAAAGAGAGGAAGGGTGAAGTTGAAAGTAAACTGGAGAAGTTAAAGGGGGAACTTCCTTCAGAACCACTAGAAAAGCTAAAGGAGGAAGTTGAAAGTCTAGAGAAAGAGTGGGAGAGAGTAAGGAAAGAACTTAATGAAGTTCAGGGGGAAGTTAGAGCTCTCAAGAGGGAAGAGGAGCAGATTGAAAGGAATTTGAAAAATAGGAGCTCAAAGGATTTAGAGAAAGATATTTCAAATTTAAAGGAAGAGTTAAAAACTCTAGAGGAGGAGTGGGGAGATAGGTTAAACCACGATCTACATAAGGTTGAAAAGAAGTATGAAGAACTACTAAGGAAAGAGAGGGAAAAGAACAAACTTGAGGGAGAGCTCAAAAACGAAACCTTCCTAAAGGACAGGCTCAAGAAGCTATCCCGAGAGAGAAAGGAAAAGGAAGAAGAACTGGAACAAATTGGTAAAAAGATCGGTGGGATAGACTTTAACGAGGACTACTATAAACTCCTTGAGGAGAACGTAAAGCAAAAGGAAGAGGAGAAGGAAGACTTAATTTCGGAGATTTCAAGGATTTCAGGAGAGATAAAACAGATAGAGAAACAGGTTGAAGAGCTAAAGGGGGAAATGGAAGAGGTTGAAAGGGAGAAGAGAGGCCTTTTGAAGCTGAGAGATTCGCTGTTAATCCTTGAGAAACTCTCTCAAACCGTTCACCCTGAAAAGGGCTTTCTCACACTCGTGAGGAAGAGACTTCTCCCCCAAATTGAGAAACATGCTAAAGAACTATTTGAACTGTTTGGCTTTGAGTTCAGCAGGATTAAGGTTGATGAAGACCTCTCAATTAAAGTAGTGGTTCCCTCAATGGGAGAGATGTCCCTTGAAGAACTTTCAGGAGGCCAACAGATAGCCTTTGCCCTAGCACTAAGGTTTGCAATGGCTAAACAGTTTTCAAAGATGAGCCTGAAAACCCTAATTCTTGACGAGCCAACGATTCACCTTGATAGGGAAAGGAGAATTGCCCTCACAGAGCTCCTCATGAAATTAAAGGGAACGATACCTCAAATGGTGATAGTTACTCACGACCAAGAGCTTGAAGTAGTGGCAGACAGGGTAATAAAACTTAGGAAAGTAGGGGGATTTTCAGAAGTTGAGATTGATTAACCTTCAGCCCATAATCTTCTTTACCTTATCGGTTATTCTCTCTCTCCTCATTGAAAACCTGCTGAGGAAATTCGCCTTCAGGAAAATAAGGGAGAAACTCTTAGCGGACGCAGTTGTCTTTGTCCTTTTCTCCCTCATTCTCTTCTGGATCGGCTGGGAACTCTCTAACCTATACAAGGAGTGGAACCTAAAGGAAACCTTAAGGAATTTAACCCTCTTTGTCTCTGCACTTTACTTAACAAGGGCTACTAACCTAATAACTCAACAAGGGAAAATAGGAAAAATCCTAGCTTACCTATCCTTCACTTCTGCACTTATCCTCTCCCTCCTTTTCATCTACCTTCCAGTACAGAATGAAAAGGTTTTAAAGTTACTGATTTACGGAAAGAAGTTCTTCATTTACCTTGGAATCTTATCAGTAACGTGGCAGTTAAGTTACACGTTTAAGAACGAGACGATATCTAGAGTATTCAGATATACGAGTTTCTCTATCTTAACTGCAATTTTCTTCCTATGGCTCTTTGAGTACCTTAAATTCAACTTCCATTCGCTAATTGGAATAGCTTTAATTATTTTACTAACTGCAGTATACACAATAATCTACTCAAAACTAATTCCAAAAGCGGCAGAAGAGCTGTTAGAAGAATTTACAGATAAAGATATAGATGTAGTAACTGCAAACTCAAAAAGGTTGGTTACAGTAATCTACGCCATTCTCGCCATTAAAATACTTGAGTTATCCTCAAACTTCTCAGATTTCTTCTCCAAGATATACGGAGTTTACTTAATAAAGACAGACCTAGTAAAGATTTCTATAGGAAACATTGTAGACTTTACAGTAACTGCTTTAATCCTTTTCAGCCTTTTAGGAATTGGAAAGAAACTAGTAAAGCTCTTCTTCCCAAAGGAGAGGAGGGAGGTTGAGGGAGGTTCTGCAGAGGCGCTGATTTTCAACTTGGGAGTTCTCTTTAACTCAATCATTCTCCTCTCAACTTTAGGAATAACGTGGAAAGTAATCTTACCAATTGCAGGAACGTTGGGAGTTGGACTGGGATTTGGACTCCAAACCATTATGAACAACTACGTTAGTGGATTTATACTTCTATTCAGCAAAAAGTTGAAAGTTGGAGATATAGTGGAACTCCCCTCCATATCCATCTCAACTCTAGGAGAAGTCCAAACGAGCGTATTTGGTAAGGTTGAAGACATTGGAATACTCTCAACGATTGTCAGGACAAACGACGGAGTTGAGATTTCAATCCCAAACTCTAACTTCATAAACTCTCCGATAGTAAACTTTTCACTCAAAGACCCCTTCGTTAGGCTGAAAGTTCCAATCGGAGTAGCCTACTCCTCAGACCCCCTCAAAGTAAAGGAAATCCTGGAAAGGGTTATTGATGAACTTCCCTACGTTGTAAGGTTCCTCCCTAAGAACGTTCAGTTTGAAGAACTTGGAGATAGCGCTCTCATATTTAAAGCCATGTTCTGGATAGATGTTAGGAAAAACGTATGGGTAAAGAGAGTTGTCAGCGACTTCTACTACAAAGTCTGGTACAAACTAAAGGAGGAGGGAATAGAAATTCCGTTCCCTCAGAACGATATTTGGTTCAGGAATAAGCTTAAATTAGAGATAGAAAAACCATCAGGAGGAAAAAATTGATAAAGGTAATTCTTGAACTTGAGCCTGAAGACTTCTACACCATAGTAGGTCACCATGAGGAAAACCTAAAGAAGCTAGCGCAGATACTTAACGTGAAACTGGGCTCAAGGGGAAATGAAATCCTCATAAACGGAAGTGCCGAAAGTGAGGAAAGAGCCAAGGAGTTTTTGAAGGACTTAGAAGGACTAGTTAAATCAGGCCATAAATTAACAAAGGCAGACGTTGATATGTACCTTACTCAGCTCTCAGCTAGAAGGGAGTCAAAAGCGAAGGAGCTCTCCCAGGATGTAATAGTTACAACTTACAGGGGAAAGAAAATCGTTGCAAAGACACCTACCCAGAAGAGGTACGCCGAAGCTATAAGGAACAACGATGTAGTTTTCGGAATCGGCCCTGCAGGAACCGGAAAGACTTACTTAGCAGTAGCAATGGCAGTCTCTTACTTCAAGAAGGGAAAGGTTAACAGGATAATCCTTACAAGGCCCGCAGTAGAGGCCGGTGAGAAGTTAGGATTCCTACCGGGGACCCTTCAGGAAAAGATAGACCCTTACCTTAAGCCCCTCTACGACGCACTATTTGAAATGATTGAACCTGAAAAAGTTAACTCTTACCTTGAGAGGAACATATTTGAGATAGCTCCCCTTGCCTACATGAGGGGAAGAACCTTAAACGAAGCCTTCATAATCCTTGACGAAGCTCAGAATACAACGAGAGAGCAGATGAAGATGTTCTTAACGAGACTTGGGTTCGGCTCAAAGGTTGTCATAACGGGAGACGTTACACAAATTGACCTACCGTCAAAGAAACGTTCAGGACTCGTTGAAGCAGTTAAAATCTTAAGGGGAATCAAGGGAATAGAGATAGTAGAGTTCTCAAGGGAAGACGTAGTAAGGCATAGACTGGTTCAGGAGATTATTAAGGCTTATGAAGAGCATGAAGGAAGAGAAGAAGACTAAACTCACGATATACGGGGCTCTCTTAGTTGCAAGTATCTTTGCAACCCTCTTTATGCTTCCCTTTAACTTTATAAACTTGCCAAACCTGAAGGTTGGCCAAGTGAGCTCTGTTGATGTCCGCTCACCTGTCAACTTAAAGGTTGAAAACAAGAGGGCAACTGAGAAACTGAGGGAAGAGGCAGTAAAGAAAGTCCTTCCAATAGTTGAATACCAACCCAAAAACGAGAGGGAGACTTTTAGAGAGATAGAGGAACTTCCCTTCCTCTCAAAGAAAGAAAAAGAAGTCTTAAAGGAAATAGTCTCCTCATACTACAAAAGGGGAATCCTCTCAGAACTACCTGAAGGCTACAGTGAAGTCACAGTATCATACGGTCCGGGAAAGAAGAAAAAGGAGAAAGTTGATGTATTCTTAAGGGAGAAAGACGTTAAAAGGCTCCTAAAGGAAGACCTCTCAAAGTTTATAAAGGACAAAAAAACTGTAGAGGAAACTGTAAATAGATTAAAAATCAAACCTAACTACGTCTTTAACAGAGAAAGGAGCTCCCTACTCTGGGAAAAGGCCAGAGAGAGCGTTAAGCCTGTAGTAGTTGAACTTAAAAAGGGAGAGATAATCCTAAGGAAGGGAGAAAGGGTAACCCCGGAAGCCGAACTAAAACTTGAGGCCCTGAGGGAAGCAAAGAGCAGAGGGAGGAGCTTAAATAAGTATATATCCATCTTCTTACTATCTCTGATCCTCTACTACTCTGTAATCAGGCTCTACAAAATCATAAGCCCTTCTGCCTTTAACGTTAAAAACGTTCTCTTTTCCTTTTCAGTGATAACCCTTGATATCTTCCTTATTAAGTTCTTCACCTTCCTTGCAAAGTTAACAATACAGAGCCTTAACCTACCGGTTGAAGAGAGTTTAATCTACGTTCCCGTAGTTACGTCGGTCATCTTTGCTTCAATGTTTATAAACAAGAAAGTAGCGGTAATTCACTCTGTGCCTGTAACCTTTATCTCAGGTTTTACGCTCTCAAAACCATTCCTCCTCATAATTCCGGTTTCAGTAGGCTCCTTCTTCAGTGCCTTTGACTCAAGGAAGTTCAAAAGCAGGGAGGTAATATACAAAGCAGCCTTTAAGGGATTTACAGTAACTATCTTCGTTAACCTCCTACTTTACATTTACCTGTTTGGAAACAGGGTAAAGGGAGAGCTCTGGTTTGAGCCTATTTTAATGTTCGTAGGAGCTCTAATAACCGCAGTAGTAGTAAACGGGTTAAGTCCAATAATAATAAACCTCTTCAACTTTACTACAGATATAGTTTATATGGAGCTAATCAACCTTAACCATCCCCTCCTGAGGAAGTTAATCCTAAAAGCCCCGGGAACTTACAGCCACTCTGTAATGGTGGCAACCCTCTCTGAAGCAGCAGCCGAAGCGATTGGAGCAAACGCCCTGCTTGCAAAGGCAGGAGCTCTCTTCCACGATATAGGGAAGCTCAAAAACCCGCAAGCCTTTATAGAGAACCAGATAGGAGGAGTCAACATCCACGACAAACTACCCCCAGAAAAGAGCGCTGCAATCTTGCGCTCCCACGTAGAATACGGAGAGGAGCTTGGAAGGAAGTACAAACTACCCAAAAAGGTCATAGATATAATAAAGCAGCACCACGGAACGAAGTTAATGAAGTACTTTTACCATAAAGCAAAGGAGATGTACGGTGAAGATAAGGTTGATGAAAGGCTGTTCCGCTACCCGGGTCCAAAACCCCAGTTTAAGGAGTCTGGAATCGTAATGCTTGCAGATACAGTTGAGGCAGCAGTCCGTTCAATGAAGAATAGTGGTAAAGAGTTTGACCTTGACAAGGTTATTCACCAGTTAATAATGGACATCATTGAAGATGGGCAGCTTAACCAGAGTGGACTCTCCTTAAAGGACATCTCCATTATAGAGAAGGTCTTTAAAAAGGTCCTCTCCGGAATCTACCATAACAGGATTGAGTACCCGGAAGATGAAAGAGACAGTACTAGGAATAGTAAAGGGACTTAGCTACGCACTTGACGGCTACAAAGGTGCCTTCAAGGAGGATAGACACTATAGGATAAACTTCTTCCTAAGTATGCTTGGAACGGGGCTATCAATAGCCTTCCTTAAAGGAGAACTATCATTAATAGTAGCCCTTTCAAACTACCTGGTCTTTGTAGCTGAACTTATTAACACTGCAGTTGAAAGGGCCGTAGATACGGCAACTAGAGAGTATCGGGAAAGCGCTAAGCTGGCAAAGGACGCCTCTGCTGCAGCGGTTCTGTCAATCGGGCTCTTTGCCCTAGCCCTTGATGTAAAGTTCCTTTTGCCGGAAATAGTTAAGAGGTTGACATGGTAGAAGATTTAGGGAAACTACTAATACTTACTGGGCTCTTCCTCGTAGTCTTAGGAGCTCTCATCCTCATTCTAAGCAAACTCGGGAACATTCCAGTTGGAAAACTCCCAGGAGACATCGTAATAAAAAGGGACAACATCGTCTTTTACTTTCCCCTCGGAACGAGCATTTTGATAAGCTTAATCCTAACTCTGGTATCCTTCATTTTATTTATTGCAATGAGGAAACAATGAGAAAGTTTAGCCTTTTAATTTTACTGCTTTTAAGTTTTTCCAGTCTAAACTCCTACGCAGCTGTAGTAAAAAGGATTGAGATAGAAGGACTGAAGTGGACAAAGGAAAGGTTTGTTAGGAGAGAGCTCCTCATTAAAGAGGGAAAAAAGTTCGACCCCAAAGACCTCTCTCTATCGGTAAGGAACCTTCTAAACACCCACCTTTTCTACAGGGTAGAGACTTCCGTAAAGGAAGATAAGGAGGGAGTAACAGTAAAGCTCAGGTTAAAGGAGAAGTTCCCAATAGTTCCGCTCCCAAGAGTTAGGTTTAAAGATGACGGTTCCTATAAGGCCGGTATGGAAGTTAGGCACTACAACCTCTTCGGAATGGGGCATAAACTCTACACCGGCTATGTTAAGTGGTACAACACAGACAAACCGTCAAAGAAAGTATTTGTTAACCTTAGCCTCTACAGGATAATCTACAACACTGCAGACCTATCCTTCGGAGCCTTCTACCAAGAAGATTACAAAAGCCTGATTAAGAAGGGAAAGAAGTTAGGAGACTACAAGGAAAAGAGCTACACTTTTCCGGTATCCGTTAGGCTTTATCTTGATAGGGAAAAGATAAACCAGATAACTTTCGGGCTGACCCCATACCTCTCCTTCCCAGATACGTTAACAAGCGATAAACACCTGTACTACCTCAACTTACGCTACACAAAGGACTACTCAACAGATATGGTTTATTACACCTTAGGAAAAAGTTTCTCAATAGGTGGGAGTTTAGCTGCGCCGGAAATCTCCTCAGTCTTTACCGGGAAACTGGACCTTTCCTACTTAAAATCAATAAAAAGGGGAGACCTTAAAACCTTCCTGTACAAGGTATTCCTTGGAACGAAAGTCGGTTACAGCGGGAACGGGTACAACGTTTCTTCCCCAATCCCAGGTTATAAATCTGAAGAGATGGAAAACAAAAGGTACGTTGCAGGGAACTTTTCTTACAGGTTCCCAGTAGTTGATAAGAGCATTTTCGTTAAACCCTCCTTCTGGGTAGGAGACTCCTTTGAGAACACCCCAGACGACATACTGATTTCTGCAGGAGTTGAGGTAACAGCGTTCTGGGCAAGGCTGGCTGATGGTATCATTAAGTTCAAACTTTTTAGAGGTCTTGGAAGTAAGGCAGATACTCAGAGTTACTTCAAACTCTCGTTCAGGTGGTAGGAAATGAAAATAGCCGTTGCCCAGATAAAGACAAAGCTGGGAGAAATAAAGGATAACGTAGAAAAGTGCATTCACTTTTCAGAAAAGGCAAAGGAAAAGGGAGCAGAGCTCATTGTCTTCCCTGAACTTTCACTTACCGGTTATAACTTACAGGATTCAACCTTTGAAGTGGCTTTAACTCCTGAAAGTAAAGAGTTAATCCCCCTGCTTGAGCTTAGTAGGGAAATATCAATAGTGGTAGGTCTGATAGAGGAAAGTCCGGGGCACATCTTCTACAACTCCGCTTTCTACATTGAAGGAGGAAAGGTAAAGCACGTACACAGGAAGCTATACCTTCCCACCTACGGAATGTTTGACGAAGGAAGGTTCACGGGACACGGAGAAGAGGTAAGGGCTTTCAACTCAAAGCTCGGAAAGACCTCTATCCTTATATGTGAGGACCTGTGGCACTTCTCAACAGTCTACCTCTCTTTCATTCAGGGAACTGAATATCTAATAGCCCTCTCGTCAAGCCCCGGAAGGGGATACAGAGAAAGGGGAATGTTCGGAAATGCCGAAGTATGGTTGAACATGGGAGAATTTTACTCAAGGTTAACGGGAAGCTACTTCATCTACTCAAACAGAGTTGGGGTAGAGGACGGATTTGTTTTCTCTGGAAAATCGTTCGTGTGTGACCCTTACGGGAAAGTAGTTGCCCAAGCAGGTTCTTTTAATGAGGAGCTTCTCATAGTTGAGGTAGAACCTACACTAATTCGCTCTGCAAGGATAAACCTACCCCTTTTAAGGGATGAAAGACCCCTCACCACCCTAAAGAACCTTAGGAGAATCGTTGATGAAAGATAGGTTGGCAGAGGAGCTCAGAATAGAGGATAAGGAATTTGTAAAGGACGTCCTTGTAAACTTCATAAGGGAAGAGTTCCTAAAGGCAGGTTTTAAGAGGGCAGTTGTTGGCCTCTCTGGAGGGGTTGACTCTTCCCTAGCGGCCTTCTTGGCAGTTGAGGCCTTAGGGAAGGAAAACGTTATCGGAGTTTCAATGCCCTACAAAACATCTTCCAAATCATCAAGGGAGGATGCAAGGTTAGTTGCAGAAGTCCTTGAAATTGAGTTCCACGAGATAGATATAACCCCACAGGTAGACGCCTACTTTTCGCTATTCCCCGATGCAGACTTTGTTAGAAGGGGAAACAAGATGGCCAGGGAGAGGATGGCCATCCTCTACGACTTTGCCCACCAGAAGAAAGGACTAGTCCTTGGAACCAGCAATAAGAGTGAGCTCCTAATAGGCTACTCAACTAGGTGGGGAGACGGCGCTCACGACATTAACCCTCTAGGGGACCTTTATAAGACCCAGGTATGGGATATGGCCTCCTTCATTGGAGTTCCAGATAGGATAGTTAAGAAGAAACCTTCTGCGGACCTTTGGCCCGGCCAGACCGATGAAGGGGAAATCGGAATAACATACAAAACCCTTGACAAGATTTTAGTAGGCTACGTTGACTTAAGGCTAAGAAGAGAGGACCTAATAGGGGCAGGATTTGAACCTCAAGTTGTTGATAGAGTTTTAAGCATGGTTAAGAGGAGCCAGTACAAGAGGAAACTACCTATAATCTGTAAAATTGCCCGGAGAACTGTTGATAAAGACTTCCTCTACTTTAGAGATTGGGGGCTTTAGATGGTGGACTTTAAAGAACTTGGAACTTTTGGAGCTCTCCTTTTAAAGAGAAAAGGAGCAGATTACGGAGACCTCTTCTTTGAAAGGAGGTATACCTTCTCCGGAAAGTGTGAGGACAACAGAGTAGAGGACCTTTCCTGCGGAATTGAAGTCGGAGTGGGAATAAGGTTTATAAAGAACTTTAAAACTTACTACGGTTTTACAAACAGGCTTAACAGGAAGAGTATTGAGGAACTAATTGACAGGATATCGGCAGCTGCAAGGGAGGAAAAGGAGGTAATAGTAGACTTTAACGAGAAAAGGCCCCGATACAACGAGCTTGTAGAGGGACTCTCCTTTGAAATCCCGGTTGAGAAAAAGGTTGAATACCTTAAAAGGGCAAACGACGCAGCAAGGAGTATAAGCGATAGGATTAAGCAAGTTACAGTAGTTTTAAGGGACCAAATACAGGAAGTACTTATAGTAAACACTGAAGGGAACATAGTTGAAGACGTTAGGCCGAGGATCGTTTTCTACACCTTAGTTGTAGCCTCAGATGGAGTTGAACTTCAGACAGGCTACGAACCTATTGGTCACCTCGGAGATTACTCGCTCCTTGAGAAGAACCCTCCTGAAGATGTAGCTAGAAAAGCTGCAGAAAGGGCTTTAAAGATGTTAAAGGCAAAACCGGCACCAGCAGGAAGGTTCACGGTAGTTATCTCCTCCCAGGCAGGTGGAACTATGATTCACGAGGCTGTAGGACACGGCCTTGAAGCCGACCTTGCAAACCAAGGGCTATCCGTCTATTCAGGGAAAGTAGGACAAAAAGTTGCATCGGAACTCATAACTGTAATAGATGACGGTCAGATGAAGGGAATGTACGGCTCAAGTGGGTACGACGACGAGGGAACTCCAACGGGGAAAAACGTTCTAATAGAGAATGGTGTTCTAAAGGGGTACATGTCAGACATCCTTGAAGCTATGAAGTGCGAGGAAATCCTTCCAACGGGAAACGGCAGGAGACAGTCGTACATGCACATTCCCATTCCAAGGATGACAAACACCTACGTAGCTCCCGGAGAGACAGACCCAAAGGAGATAATTGAGGATACGAAGGAAGGAATTTTAGTCGTCAAAATGGGAGGAGGTCAGGTAAACACGGTTAACGGAGATTTCGTCTTTGAAGTCTCTGAAGCCTACATGATTGAAAACGGAAGAGTTACAGAGCCCATAAGGGGAGCATCTCTGATAGGAAACGGTCCAAAAGTCCTTGAGGAAATTGACGCTGTAGGAAATGATCTCGGGTTTTCAATAGGAACTTGCGGGAAGGACGGTCAAGGAGTTCCCGTTTCAGACGGCCTTCCAACAATTAGGATTCCACAAATTACCGTAGGGGGTACCCGTTGAGGTTAGCAGCAATAAAGAACGTAGAGTTTGAGGACTTGGGAACTTTCAAAGAGACCTTTGAAAGGAGAGGAGTTAAGACTGAGGAGTTTAAGGGGTACGAAGGTGAGTTTCCATCCCCTCAGGATTATGACGTGCTGGTAGTATTAGGCGGTCCTATGGGAGTCTACCAGGAAGAGGAGTACCCCTTTTTAAGGGAGGAAGAGAGGCTGATAAAAGAGTTCTTTGAGGAAGGGAAGAAAGTCCTGGGTATCTGCCTTGGAGCTCAGCTAATAGCAAAAGTATTCGGTGCGAAAGTTGAAAAGGGCCAGTGGGGGAAAGAGATTGGCTGGAAACCGATATTCCCTCAGAGTGACCTTGAAATAATATACCGGGATGAAATAAAAGTGTTCCACTGGCACGGAGATACCTTTGAGATTCCAGAGGGAGCCGTAAAGCTGGCCTCATCTGCAATGTACCCAAATCAGGCATTTAGAGTTGGAAACAGAGTCATCGGTCTTCAGTTTCACCTGGAAGTGAACCCTGAGGGAATTGAGAGGTGGATTGAAGGATACAAAAACGAACTTCAACAGGAGGGCATATCTGCTGAGGAAATAAAGGGAAAGGAGTCTGACTGGAAAAAGCTTAAACTCTACGCAGACGTGTTTACAGAATACTTCCTGAAACTATAAAAAGAACCTTGACATCATACTAAATTCTAATAAGATAATGAAGCCGACAAACTTAGGATGATAGAGGTCTAAAAATGGGTAAAAGGACTGCTATAGCCGTAGCTTTACTTGTAGCCCTCTCTTCCTGCGGGGCAAAAGAGGAAAAGGCAGAACCTGTAAAAGTTAAAAAGGTATCAGGCGTTCAAACAAAACCGGTAGAGGTAGTTGAATTTGTAAGAAAGGCAACCTTCTCTGCAACGGTAATTCCGAAAGAGGAGATTTTCACTTCACCAAAAGTCGTCGGATACCTAATTGAGGAGAAGGCTAAAACCGGGCAGAGAGTAAAGAAGGGAGAGGTACTGGCAGTTATAGACAGTTCTGATATCAAACCTGACATAGATAAGGCTAAAGCAGCCTTAAGGGAAATAGATGCTGCTCAAAGAGAGCTCAACAAAGCTCTAGAGGAAGTAAGAGCCAACAAAAGGGCAGCAGAAGCTAATTACTCCTTCGCTAAGAGGACTTACGAAAGGTTTAAAGCCCTCCTAGAGGGAGAAGCGATATCAAAGCAGAAGTTTGACCAGGTAAAGACCCAGTATGAGGCTGCAAAGGCACAGCTTGAAGCTGTAAAGGCAAAGGAGAAACAGATCCTTGAAAGAAAGAAGGAGCTAAAAGCAAAGGAAGAACAAATTTTGGCATCCTTAAAGAAAGCTAAAGCCTTCCTCTCCTACACCTACCTAAAATCCCCGGTTGATGGGATTGTCCTTCAGAAGCTCGTTGACAAGGGAAATCTTGTCTCACCCCAGACCCCAGTCTATAAAATCGGATCTTTCCCGTTTAGGGTTAGAGCTTTCATAGATAACGTTTACTCAGATAAGATTGGTATTGGAAGTAAAGTTATTGTAAGGATAAAGGGTAAAAAGTACTCAGGTAAGGTAGTTGAAATAGACAAAAGTGCAGACCCTATCTCCCACAAGTTTGGAGTAAAGGTTGAAACTGAAGAACCTATAAAAGCAATTCCAGGGACGTACGCCGTAGTTGAGTTCCCTTCAGTAAAAGTTGAGTCATTGGCCGTTCCAAAGAGCGCTATTTACAGGGTTGGAGCTCTTGAGTTCGTCTTCGTAGTTGAAAGTGGAGTGGCCCACCTAAGACCAGTTAAAACGGGTGAAACCTTTGGAGACATGGTCATAATCCTCTCAGGTCTCCATAAGGGAGAAAAGATTGCCGTAAGCAACGTTAACAAGCTAGTTGACGGAGCAAGAGTAGAGGGGTAAAAGAGGATGAAAAACATAGACTTAGGAATAGCAGGAAGGATAGCCAAAGCCTTCATAACGTCAAAGATAACTCCCCTTTTCCTTGTAGCCTCACTCTTAATAGGTATTGCAGCTGTCGTACTAACCCCTAAGGAAGAGGAACCCCAAATCGTAGTTCCTATGGTTGACGTCTTCATTCCCTACCCCGGAGCTTCTGCAAAGGAGGTAGAGAGGAAAGTCTCAACTAGGTTTGAGAAACTGCTCTGGGAAATAAAGGGAATGGACTACGTCTACTCCATATCTAAACCAGGAATGAGTTTAATCATTGCAAGGTTTAAAGTAAATGAGGATATGGAAGATTCTTTAGTAAAGCTTTACAACAAGCTAATGTCAAATTTAGATAAGCTCCCTCAGGGAGCCCTCCAACCGCTAGTTAAACCAAAGGATATAAACGACGTTCCCATAGTAACTTTAACCCTCTGGAGCCCCGACAGGAGTCCTTACGAGCTGAGGAAGTTTGCAAAGGAAATCTGCCTCCAGCTTAAACAGGTAGAGAACGTATCAAAGTCCTGGATAATTGGAGGAGATGTAAGAAGGTTTAAAGTACTGGTAGATAAAGATAAACTAAAGAACTACCACCTCTCACTACTTCAAATTGCGAATGCCATAAGGTCTGCAAACGTTAAACTACCGGCAGGGAAGGTAGACGAGAAGAATACAGAATTTCCCGTAGAAGCCGGAGAGTTCATAAAGACAGTTAAAGACCTTGAAAATATAGTAGTAGCGGTCTACAACGGGAAACCTGTTTACTTAAAGGACATAGCTAAGGTTACAGATGCCCCAATTGACCCGGAAAACTACGTCTTTATCGGCTTTGGCCCCCACTCTGAAAAGAAAGGAGTAAGCAAGGAATTCCTCAAAGAGCACGGAAACCAGTTCCCCGCAGTAACAATTGCAGTTGCAAAGAAGAAGGGAACAAACGCTGTTAACGTAGCAAACGAGATACTAAAGAAGCTTGAGGAGATAAAACCCCGCATACTTCCAGCCGACGTTCACGTAACGGTAACGAGGAACTACGGAAAGACTGCAGAGGATAAGTTTGAAGAGTTAATGTTCCACCTCGGCGTTGCCATTACAGCAGTAGTTGTGTTCATCGGAGTAACACTCGGAATAAAGGAGGCTTTAGTCGTATCTATTGCGATACCGACAACCCTTGCTCTAACGCTCTTTATTGACTTACTAACAGGCTACACTTTAAACAGGGTTACCCTCTTTGCTCTAATCTTCACACTCGGACTTTTAGTTGACGACGCAATAGTCGTCGTTGAAAACATCCACAGACACCTGAAGTTAAAGGAAATGCCTCCTCTTCAGGCTGCAATTTACGCCGTTGCTGAAGTAGGTAACCCAACAATACTTGCAACCTTTACGGTTATAGCAGCCCTCTTACCTATGGCTTTCGTTAGGGGCCTCATGGGCCCTTACATGAAACCTATACCTGTTAACTCATCAATCGCAATGTTCTTCTCACTAATCGTAGCCTTTGTAATTTCTCCCTGGGCTGCATACCACCTCCTTAAGAAGGAAGCAGAAAAGGAAGAGGAAAAGATAGTCCTTGAGAAAACTTTAACTTACAGAATCTACAACAGGATAGTCAGACCCCTCCTTGACTCAGCAGTAAAGAGGTGGGCCTTCCTATTTATAGTTTTACTAATGATGGCAGGCTCAGTGAGCCTCTTCTTTACAAAAGCAGTTGTAGTTAAGCTACTTCCATTTGACAACAAGAGCGAGTTCCAGGTAGTAATAGACATGCCGGAAGGGACCTCTCTAGAGGATACGGCAAGGGTAACAAAGGCTATAGCAAACTATCTTCAAACAATACCTGAAGTGACAGACTATGAATCTTACATCGGAACTGCATCTCCCTTTGACTTTAACGGTTTAGTAAGACACTACTTCCTCAGGAAGGGTGGAAACGTTGCAGACATAAGAATCAACCTCATAGACAAACATGAGAGGGAAAGGCAGTCCCACGATATAGCAAAGGAAGAAAGGCCAAAAATTCAGGAAGTTGCAAGGAAGGTAGATCCAAGGGCAAACGTTAAGATAGTTGAAGTCCCTCCGGGGCCACCTGTTCTTTCAACTTTAGTTGCTGAAGTTTACGGTAAGGACGATGAGGTAAGGAGAAGGATTGCAAAAGAGATTGAAGAGATCTTCAAGAAAACTCCGGGAGTTGTGGACGTTGATACTCTAGTTGACGACGATTACTACAAATACGAGATAAAAGTTAAGAGGAGAAAGGCTAGGGAGTCTGGAGTTACTGAAAAGCAAATTGCAAATACAGTTGCAATGGCCCTCCACGGAGCTCAGGTTTCAGTTGCCCATACCGACTGGGACTCTGATCCTGTCCCAATCTGGGTTAGACTTCCAAGGGAACAGAGGGACGATATAAATAAAGTCCTTGACCTAAACATAATGAACGATAAAGGTAAACTGATACCTCTGAGGGAACTAGTTGAAATCAAGAAAGTCCCTGCAGATAAGACAATCTACCATAAGAACCTTCATCCCGTATCCTACGTAATTGGAGACGTTTCAGGGAAGTACGAAGCTCCAATCTACCCAATATTGGCAATCAACAAGTACCTATCTGAACACCCTCTTCCAGAGGGATACAAACTTGAGTATACCTTTATTCCACCTTCTATCCCCGATAACGACTTTAGACCAACGATGAAGTGGGACGGTGAGTGGCAGATTACCTACGAAACCTTTAGGGACATGGGAGCAGCCTTTATCGTTGCACTAATCCTTATCTACCTTCTAATCGTAGGTCAGTTCCAGTCATTCATTATCCCTATAATCATAATGGTACCTATTCCCCTTACTATGATCGGAATAATTCCCGGCCACTGGCTTATGACTAAACTCCTTGGGAAAATTACCTATTTTACGGCAACCTCAATGATTGGATTCATAGCACTTGCAGGAATCGTCGTAAGGAACTCAATAATCCTTGTTGACTTTATCCTCATGAGGAAGAGGGAGGGAGCTCCCCTAAAAGAGTCCATAATTGAAGCTGGAGCCGTTAGGTTCAGGCCTATTGTCCTAACTGCAGCAGCTGCAATGGTAGGAGCAGCGGTCATCCTCCTTGACCCGATATTCCAAGGACTTGCAATTTCACTCCTCTTTGGAGTTTTTGCATCTACCATGTTAACCCTCGTTGTAATCCCGGTTATATATTACATGGTAGAGAAGAGAAACTGGCAAAAGAGCTAAAGTGATACAATAAAGAGGAACTATCAACTCGGGAGGAGCTATGAAAAGAAAACTGATTACAACAATTCTCCTAGGGGTATTTGCCCTTCCTATAGGATCTTTCGCGGGGGATATCTGCAGCGTAAAGCCTGAAGCCGAAAGTAAAAAGATGACCCTTCCTGTAAAGTACAAGAAGCTTAAAGAAGAAAATAGAGAACTTCAGGAAAAGCTTCAAAATTGTAAAAGTGAGAAAGAAGAAGTAAAGGCAGAAATTGAAAACTTAAAGAGCCAAATTAGCTTCTTAGAAGAAGAGAAGATGAAACTCCAGGCAAAACTGGCTTCTCTACCTTCAAAAGAAGAGCTTGAATCACAAATAGAAGAACTTGAAAGCAGGCTGGGGAGGTAGGTAAGATGAGGAAACTAATAGCTGCTTTTTCAATAGCCCTCCTTTCTGGAATAGGAGTAGCACAGGCTGGATGTCCCAGCCCAACGGATAAGTTCGTTCTCTACCCACCAGATTTTGCTTTCTACCCGGAGAGTTTAATTAAGGCTTACAAGGAAGCCTTAAAGGAGAATGAGGAGCTCAAGTTAAAACTCCAGAAGTGTCAAGAGGAACTTGTACTCCTAAGGGCTAAGGAGAAGGAACTAAGACAGAGGTACGGAGATCTATCCTCTGAGGTTCAAAAGTTAAGACAGCAGATCGCTGAGATAGAGGCTCTCCAGCAGAGATTAGCAGAGCTGCAGAGAGAAGCTCAAAGTAAGCTCTCAAGTTGTGAGGAGATGCTCAGAAGGTGGCAGAGCCTTCCAAAGACTTACAAAGTTAAGAAAGGAGATACCCTATGGGGTATTGCTTCTAAGGACTACATCTACGGAGACCCTTGGCAGTGGCCCCTTATCTATAAGGCAAACAGGGATAAGATTAGGAACCCTCACCTTATCTTCCCCAAACAGAAACTTAAGATACCGAGGGATATTACCTGCAAGGATATAATTGAGGCAAGGAGAGAGGCCCTCAGGACTCCACCACCTCCAAGAGTTAAACCAAAGAAAGTTGGCCCTGTTAAGGCTGAAGAAGTTCCCCAAAGTGCAACCGACTACTTCCTGTGTAAGGGGTGTAAGAAATGAGAGTGAAGGAGAGCCGTGAACTGAGACTTCAGAAAGTAGTAACAAAGACTGGAGTGGAGCTCTGGAGAATTGTAGTAGCTCCGAACCACTTTTTCCTTGAGCAGAATCCTACAAAGCCCAGTAAGTATGGGACTGCTTATAGAGAAATAAAGAAAATTTACCCTGATTTTTATATGTTCTGGGAGATAAAGAACGACGAGTATACAGGGAGACTCCTAACTGGAACATTCCTTGAAAAAGAGGACATAGATAAGTTCATTGACTCTATCTTGAAAGAAGAAGATTATAAGAAATACGAAGACATAAAGGATGAAATAATTAAATGATTTAGGGGGAATTCCCCCCTAATTTAAAACAATTCTATTTTTTCCTAGCCTTTTAGCCTTGTATAATCTCTCATCAGCAATTTTAATTAAATCGTCAAGGGAATCTATATTGTCCAAATCATCTGGATAACCTACAACTCCTCCACTAAAGGAGACCCTTCTTCCTATTCCAAAATCCACTTCGAGTAACTTCTTCCTTATTCTTTCAAGGGCTTTAAAAGCTTCCTCTTTCCTAGAATAGGGAAAGATAATTAAAATTTCTTCACCACCAAACCTAACAGGAATATCTGCCTTTCTTAACTCACTTTTAATTATTTGAGCCCACTTCCTCAGAACTTCATCTCCTTTCTGGTGACCATAGGTATCATTTATCTTCTTAAAGTTATCCAAGTCAAGCATTGCAACTGAAATGGGAAATTTTTTCCTTTTCCAAAGGGGAAGAAATTTTTCCTCAACAAATAGTCTCAAATAATTTCTATTATATAAAGAAGTAAGAGGATCCATTATAGCTAACTTTTCAATTTCCTCATTTAGGGAATTTACCCGGTTTACAAGATATAAAATAAGAGAAGCAACAGTTTCAAACTCTTTTATTGAAAACCTATTTAATAAATTCCCTATCTTTCTTTCATTTACTAAAAATCTTCCCTCCGATAAGCTCTTTTCAATCACAGATATTAACCTATGTAATTTAAAAAGGTTCTCTCCTACCTCTCCCCAAATGGAAGAAATAAGGAGAAATCCAAAACCCGTAAAGACAAAAGTTAAAATAAGAACATTCGCCATCCAATCATAAACAAATTTTCTTTCTTGACTTCTATTAAAGATAGTAACAAATCTACCTTCTTTCTTGGATTCAACAAAAACAGAAGCATACTTTTCTTCAAAAGGCAAACAGACAACAATAAAATCTTTACAAAAAGACAATTTACTACAAGCATTATCCTTTTTAATCTCCCTTACAACAGTATGAAGTCTATCTGGAAAAACGAATTTCCTTCCATCATGCTCAATGTAAATTCCTTCTAACTCGGGAATTTTCAAAACAGTTTCCGATAACTGATATTTAATAAACCTTTCATTACTATAAAGATCAAATAAAATTTGAAAGTTAGTTTCAATAAGATTTGAAAGGTAAATTAAGTTTTTGTAATAAACTTCCCTCACAGCTTTAGCCGAAAAGTAACTAAATAAAACGGTTATCGTAAAAAGAATAAATCCTACAACAAAAACTCTTTGTAATACATATCTTCTAAAAGATACCATTACTCCTCAACCGGACAAGGAAGAATCTTTTCCTTAGGTTCTTTATCTATAAGTTCAACCATTTCATTGGCAAGCTTTTCATAAGAAACCCCATGAACGAAATCAACATCATAATTCTTTAAATCCTTTAGACCTGTCAAAAAAAGTATCCCATTTTCTTTCCCAAAGGAGATTAAATTAACCAAATTTACAACCTTTAAAATTTTAGGATCCGGAAAAATATAAACGTACTTATACTTTATAAGCTTACCAAAAACTTCAGATGGGGACTTTTTAAAAACAAAAATTTTAAAATACTTTTTAGGTAAATATTTCTTAGCTATAGGTAGCATTTTACGGCTAATCGGAACAGCAACCTCAATGTTATTTAATCCCTTTTCCTTCATAAAAACTCTTACGCTCCTTTCAGGAAGAGGAAAAATCCTTATTCCATAAACATTTTCCCTTATTATATGGAGTTCCTCAGGAAAGAGAACAAAAGTATAAATCAGTTTCTTAAAATCCTCTTTCTTCAAAACTCTAATAAGAGCTGGAGTTCCTATTACCAACTTAACATCACAGTTGTCAGCCATATAACTAACATCGTATCCTTTCTCTTCTAAAATCTCCTCCAATTTCTTTTTAAGCTTTAAAGCAGGAGGAACGTTATAACTGTTGTAAATACACACTTCTTCCTTGCCAGCATAAGCTATACAAGGTATTAAAATTAATAGGAGTAATGTAACCCTAACCATAAGGCTCTTTCTTCTCCTGGAACGTTGTCTGGATAAGTATAGTTCTGATTGGTTAGGTTAATAACTTGAAACATTAAAGATAGCCTTTCTGTAAGAGAGTAACGTAAATTTAAATCAGTTCTGTAGAAACCAGGAGTAGAAGAAACCCGCGAATAGGCAACTGTGGAGAGATTTAAACTAAGAGGATCTCTACTGTAAGTAATCCCTCCTGTAAATTTACTACGGGGGAAAGAAGTTCCTTTTCCAGGCACTCCACTTAAGGAAAAAACCCTATTAAAGGAAAGGTTTAACTCCCAAGAGTCACTTAAAATCTTTTTCAAAGACAGAGAGAGACCTCTCACTTTTACCGTAGTGTTACTGTTATCCCACTTCCAGGTGACAGGAGAAAGCCTCCTCTTGTAGATAAAGTCGTGAAACCGTGAATAGTACAGGAAACCGGAAATGAAGAAGGTATCTCCATTATACTCTAAAGAAGGCATTATAGAGTCTTCCTTTTCGCTATCAAGCTTAGGATTTCCTAGGAGGAACGAGTTATTCTTTATGTACATCTCCTCAAAGGAGGGTATCCTAACCGCCCTTCCCAAGTTGAGCTTAAAGTTTAAGTTCCTCGTTAAATTCCTCCTGTAGGAGAAAGAAGCACTTAAGTCCCTTCCTACGTCATTCGTCCTATGCCACCTTAAGTTAAAGAGGTAAAAGTTGTTTCCGTTTGAGTAGAAGTACTGAACGTAGGGGGAGAATACGTAGCGGGACTTCTCCATTAAGAGGCTTTCACTACTTGGGAGCTCCCTCTTAGGGAAATTATCAAGCTTTGAAACAATAGAATTCATATCCACCGGAAAGCCAGCCACCATTGCTGCAATTTGAGGAGCAACCTCCCTCAAGGAGGAAGGGAAAAAGGTTGCAGAAATTGTACTCTTATATAAATCTACCTCGTAATAGTCAACGCCAGTTAAGAAATCCCCAAGACTGCCCTTTCTATCAAGCTTCAAACCAACCCCAGGTTCCCTAACGTGCCTTTTTTCAACTGCTAAGACACCGTAAGGAACAAGACTACATATCTGATGGTTCTTCGGACAGAGGTTATATCCCCTCTCAAGGAAAAAGAAGTTTAAGTTCCCCTTTAACTCTAACCCCCACCCCCCCAGCTCACTCCTAAATCCCAGCTGGTTAATAAAAGCCCTCCTATCTGCATAGGTACTATCCCCTCCTGAAAAGAGGTGAGACATAGAAACCGGGAAGTGGTCGTCCCTATCAACAACATAACTCTTAAGGAAGAACCCCGATTCGTGATTCAACTTAAGGTAAAAGGAAGAGTGTTTGCTGAAAGGAGAGTAAACTCCCGAAACTCCAAGAGAATCTCTATAACTGCCGTGAGGAGTCTTCCACTGATTGTAGTTAACCGATAGGATTCCCTTAAAACCTCCCTTTGAAAAGGACTTTATAAAGTTAAAGTCATCATCGCCACCTGTACTTCCACTTACACGGAAGTCGGAGTTAACATCATCTGAGTCGTAGGTCACAAGGTTTATAACTGCCAAGGAGGCGTTAAACCCGTAAAGGGAGGTCATAGGACCGTAGATTATCTCAACCTGCTTAACGTTATCAAGGGAGTAGTTATTGTTAGTGCTGAAAGATGAACCGTTCGAAGGGTCAAGTGTAGATACTCCATCAATTAGAACCTGAACTTTCTCTGAGAAATAACTCTGGCGAATCCCAAGGGCCCCAACAGCCCTTAAGCCGAAGAAAGACCTGCGAACGTAAAACTCCGGAAGTTTATCAAGGAGCTCAAAAAGGTTCTTTGCCCCTAAACGGTCTATCTCTTCCCTAGTTATAACGATGGTATGCCTTGGAACCTCTGAAAGTGAGGTTTCCTCACCGGTAGCAGAGAGGACCTTAAGCTCCTGATTGAGAATGTAGTAGGAAAAGTTCTCCTGAGAAAGAGAAGCTTCAACGGGGAGGATAGACAAAATAACTAAAGGGAGAATTCTCTTCATTCTTCCTCCAAAATCTTAAGGAAGTTTGCAGCTATCTCAGGAATTTCCTTTTCAAAAACTGTCAACATATCAACCAGATAGATATTATCTTTTATTCTACCAACTACCGGAACCTGACATCTCCTCATCCTCCTATCAATTTCTTGAGGGGACAAACCGTCAACCTCAACTGCAACACAGTAAGTTGAAAGAGTTTGAAGAGGAAGAGCTCCCCCTCCAACTTCAGCCTCATCCTCAACTATCCTCACCTTTCCCCTAAAGCCTTTAAGCTTAAGCTCTCTAACGAGCTCCCTTGCCTTGTTAAAGATGTCTTCCTTACTCTGGGAGAGAAACCTCCAAACGGGAATTTCCTTTAGGGCAAGCTTCTCATCAAGGTAATACCTTAAAGCAGCTTCAAGGACGGATAGGGTCATCTTATCAACCCTTAAAGCCCTGTTTAGAGGATGCTTCTTTATTTTTTCAATAAACTCCCTCTTTCCGAGAATTATCCCGGCTTGAGCTCCCCCGAGGAGCTTATCACCACTAAAAGAGACAACGTCCACTCCAGCCTTTAAAACTTCCTGAACTGTAGGCTCGTAGGAGAGCCCCAGTTTCCTAACATCTATAAAGCTACCGCTTCCAAGGTCTTCATAAACAGGAATTCCGTATTTCCTTCCAAGCTCAACTAGCTCCTTAGTTGAGACAGAGTGGGTAAACCCGAGGACTTTGTAGTTACTGGTGTGGACCTTTAAGAGGAGACCGGTATTCTCGTTTATAGCAGATTCGTAATCCCAAGTGTGAGTCTTGTTCGTAGTTCCAACCTCCCTTAAAATGGCCCCGCTCTGCGCCATTACGTCGGGTATCCTGAAGGAACCTCCGATCTCTATCAGTTCTCCCCTTGAAACTATGACTTCCTTACCCTTTGAAAGGGCAGAGAGAACTAGAAGAACTGCTCCGGCGTTGTTGTTAACTACACAAACGTCCTCAGCACCCGTTAGTTCCTTCAAAATCCACTCAAGGTTCCTGTACCTTAACCCCCTCCTTCCTTCTTCAAGGTCGTACTCTAAGTTAGAGTAACCAGTTATTACAGAAACTAGGTTTTCGGCAACCTTATTCCCGATGGGAGCCCTTCCAAGGTTGGTATGAAGGACTACTCCCGTTGCATTAATTACCCTGTGAAGTCTCGGCCTTAGGAGCTCCTTAAGTACCCTTTTTACCCGCAACTTTAATTCTTCATAGTTAACCTCTTTAACCTCTCCTTTGCCTATTTGGGAGCGGAGCTCCCCAAGAACTTGATTTACCGCTTTCTTCAGGAAAAAAGCAGGTTGACCGTCAAGGATTTCAATTAAGTCCTTATCCTTTAAAAACTTATCAACTTTCGGAATTTGCCTGTAGAGCTCCTCCATCTACATTGTCCCCTTTATAAAAGAGGCTAAACTAACCAAAGAGGCTTGAGAAACAACTTCGGGGAAAAGCCCCAGAATTATTAGTATAAATGAGGATATAAAAACTGCTACGTAGGAGGAAAAGCCAACCGGAACTCCTTCCTCTCTCCCCTCCTTCATAAAGGCAAAGACTATCGGCTTTAAGTAAAAACCGAGGGAGATTAAGCTTGCCAACATAACGATAACAGCAGGAAGGACCTTTCCAGCCTTTATTAGGGCAACAAGAACGTAGAACTTAGCCCAGAAACCAAGAAGAGGCGGAATTCCGGCAAGTGCCATAAAGATGACTACGGACAGGAGGGCCAAGAAGGGACTCCTCCCGTAGAGACCCCTCCACTCTGTGAGGTTCTCTCCTTTAAAGCCTTTCACGGTTAAAAGTGAAATAATTCCAAAGGCTGCAATCGTCATAAATGTGTAGGCAAAAAGGTAGAAGAAAACAGAATAAACCGCAAGGGCTGGAAGGGTTGCAACGGCAGTAAGGATAACTCCAGCGTGGGATATTGAGGAGTAGGCAAGCATCCTCTTAAAGTTCTCCTGTTCCAAAGCTGCAAAGGCCCCAAACAGGGCTGAAACTAGACCGAAGATAAGAACGGCCTCATCCCACCTTTCAAAGGCCGGAAGGAATACCGGGAAAAAGAGCTTTAAAAGGGCAACAAAGACGGCAACTTTAACTGAAGCTCCCATAAAGAGGGTAACCGGAGTTGGAGCTCCGTGATAGGCATCCGGCATCCATCCGTGAAAGGGAACAGCACCGACTTTAAAGAGGAAACCAGATAGAACGAGAGCTATTCCAATTAAGGCAGCCACAGAGAAGTTGGAGTTTAAGCTAGAAGAGACCTCTGGATAGAGAGTGCTACCTGTAATTCCGTACAGGACGGCAAAACCGTAAGCTATAACCGCTGCTCCGATTGAACCTAGAATAAAGTACTTTAAAGCCGCCTCCTTACCCCTGTAGTCTCCCCTAAACAAGGCCATAAGGATGTAGATTGAAATTGACATTACCTCTAGGGAGACGAAGAGGGTGGCAAGTTCGTTGGCCTCCACCATCAACATCCCACCAAGGGCAGCAAATATAAGCGTATAGTAAAACTCCCCGACGTAGCCCGTTGGAAACTTCTCAATGTAGTCGTAAGAGACCAGAACGGTTAAAAGGAGAGTAAAGAGTATTAAAAGCTGCGCTAGAGCAGAGAGGAGGTCCTTCTTTATAAAGCCGTTAAAGGCCTCTTGAGGGGAGAAGGGAGAGTAAAGGGCAACGAGAACAACAGCAACACAGGTAACGGCAAAAGTTATAGTGGAAAAGAGGCCGTTTTTCCCCCTTGAAGGTAAGAATAGGTCTAGAAGAATTAAGAGAATAGCAGAGCTAACTAGAAAAAGCTCAGGAACAAAGAGAGAAATGTTTAAGTTCATCTTAAACGCCCCCTAAAAGCTCATGGGTGTATACGTGAAGAAACTTCATTATAAATTCGGGGTTAAAGCCCCACCAAACCACTAAAATCGCTAAAAGGCCTAACGAAAGGAGCTCCCTCCTATCAAGGTCTTTAAAGGAGAGAACCTTCAGCTCAAGGAAGAAGACGTTCCTGTAGGTATAGAGCATGTAAGCAGCTCCAAATATAACGCCAAGGGCCATAAGGTAAGCAGTAAGGTGCGAAGCCTTATAACCTCCAAGTATTGTAAGGAACTCCCCTACAAAGGAGCTCGTTCCAGGAAGGCCAACGTTTGCCATAGTAAAGAGCATACCAAGGGTAGCAAGTTTTGGAGCAAGGGCAGCTAACCCTCCCATCTTTGATATCTCCCTGGTATGGAGCCTTTCGTAGATAACTCCTACCAAGAAGAAGAGGGCCCCACTAACTAGACCGTGACTTAACATCTGAAAGATGGCTCCCTCTATCCCTTGAACAGTCAGAGAGAAAAGACCTATCATAACGAACCCCATATGGGAAACAGAACTGTAGGCAATAACCTTCTTAAGGTCCTTCTGAACAAGGGCTACAAGTGCAGTGTAGATAACAGCAATAACCCCCAAAACGAAAATTATGGGAGCGTACATCCTGTAAGCCTCTGGAAAGAGGGGAAGGGAAAACCTCAAAAATCCGTAGGTTCCCATCTTCAGTAAAACTCCGGCAAGTATTACACTACCGGGAGTTGGAGCCTCAACGTGGGCATCTGGAAGCCAAGTATGAAAAGGGAAAACGGGAACCTTAACTGCAAAGGCTATAAAGAAGGCCCAGAAGAGCCACTTCTGGAGCTCCAGAGGGAGTTTTACGCTTAGGAGGTGCTGAAGGTCAAAGGTGAAGTTTCCAGTTAAAGAGGTGTAAAAGACGACCAAAACAACCATTCCGACGAGGAGGAAGATACTTCCTGCAAAGGTGTATATGAAGAACTTTAAGGCAGAGTAAATTCTCCTCTCCCCTCCCCAAATTCCAATTATCAAGGACATCGGAACTAACATCGCTTCCCAAAAGATGTAAAAGAGTAGGAGATCAAGGGAAACGAAAACCCCTAACATGGCAGTCTCTAAGAGGAGAAGGAGGGCGTAGAAGAGCTTCTTCCTCTTACCAATGTAGTTCCAGGCAGAGGGAACGGCTATGAAAGTTAAGAGGGCGGTCATGAGGACCATCACCAAACTAAGACCGTCAACTCCAACCTTGTACTTAATTGAGAGGCTCGGCAACCAGTGGCCGTAGTCAATAAACTGGAAGGAGGAGGACTTAGAAGGGTCAAACTGGAAGAGTAGTAAAACGGCAAGGACTAAGACGAGACCTGTGGTAACCAAAGCTATCCACTTAGCCCTCTCCTCACTCCTACAGAGGGCAACTAAGAGAGCTCCAAAAAGAGGCAAAATCAACATTAAGCTAACCATCAATCCACCCCTAAACCAGCCAGATAATTGTTATAACAAGGACTAAACCGAGAGCAAAGTAAAGGGCGTAGGCGTTAACAACCCCCGTTTGGCTCAGCCTTAAAACCTCTCCAAAATACTTGCTGAAGAGGGCAACGCAGTTCACAATTCCGTCTATAACGTACTTATCAACGAAGGCAGAAATCCTACCAACTCTAAAGCCAACCCCTCTAACAAACAGGTAGTAGTATATTTCATCAAAGTAGTACTTGTTGTAAACGACAGTGTAGAGGGGTTTTACGAGGGGATTTTCCGTAATAACTTCTGGAGATAGCTTCCTCCAGTAGTAGAAGAGGGCGGCAACTATGAGGCCCAAAAGGGCAAGGGATACCGTTATGAATACTAAGGAAAGTTCAGTAGAGTGGGAAACC
The DNA here is from genome assembly GCF_003633715.1 of Thermovibrio guaymasensis. Classification (NCBI taxonomy): domain Bacteria; kingdom Pseudomonadati; phylum Aquificota; class Aquificia; order Desulfurobacteriales; family Desulfurobacteriaceae; genus Thermovibrio; species Thermovibrio guaymasensis. The sequence continues at coordinate 513,018 of NZ_RBIE01000001.1, read as the reverse complement.
TCCCTCAAGTGGTTGGGAACGCTCCTTCCCAAAAACTCAGTAAACCATCCCTCAAGGAAACCGGCAAAAATGGAAGGGACGGAGAGGACAATTAACGGAACCGTCATAACAGCGGGAGATTCATGGAGGTGCTTTCTCTCCCTTTGGCCGAACCTCTCTTCCCCGAAGAAGACGAGGAAGATTAACCTACCCATGTAGAGGGCAGTCAGGAGAGCTCCGAGGGTCAAAAAGAGCCACCACAACAGGTAACCGTTTGCGTAAGTTGAAAGGATTATCTTGTCCTTACTGAAAAAGCCGGCAAAGGGAGGAATTCCAACCAGAGCCAAACTTCCAATTATGAAAGTGGTTCCGGTAACTTTCATGTACTTGAAGAGCCCTCCCATCTTCCTTATGTCCTGCTCACCGTCCATAGCGTGAATTACGCTTCCAGAACCAAGGAAGAGAAGGGCTTTAAAGAAGGCATGGGTAAAGAGGTGAAACATGGCAAAAACGTAAGCCCCTACACCTAAGGCTGCAAACATGTACCCAAGCTGAGAAAGGGTTGAGTACGCAAGAACCCTCTTTATATCAAACTGGGTCAAACCTACGGTGGCCGCTCCAAAGGCTGTAATTACCCCAATTATCCCAACAACACCAAGAACGCTACTGCCATCGTAAATAGGCCAACACCTAGCCACCATAAAGACTCCAGCAGCGACCATGGTTGCTGCGTGGATGAGGGCCGAAATCGGAGTAGGTCCCTCCATTGCGTCAGGAAGCCAGGTGTGGAGAGGGAACTGGGCAGACTTACCAACTGCTCCTCCAAGGAGGAGAAGGGCTATCAAACTGAGAACCCCTGCAGAAACCTTTGAAACCTGAGAGAAGACCTGATCAAACTCTAGAGAACCGAAAACCCAGAAAATAGAAACCAATCCAAGAATAAACAGGAAGTCACCAACCCTGTTCATCAGGAAGGCTTTAATTGCAGCATCGGCGGCCCTCTTCCTTTTAAACCAGAAACCGATAAGCAGGTAAGAGGAAAGGCCGACTGCCTCCCAACCGAAGAAGAGCTGAAGGAAATTCGGTGATAGAACCAAAACGAGCATTGAAAATGTAAAGAGGCCTAAGTAGGCAAAAAACCTATCGTACCCAGGGTCTTCTTCCATATAACCTATAGAGTAGAGGTGAACAAAGAAGGAGACGAAGTTAACGACAAAAAGCATAACAGCAGTTAAGGAATCAACGTACCCTCCAAATGAGGCAGAAAGACCTCCGGAAACCAGCCAGGTAAACCAGTTCTCACTTATAACTCTTCCCCCCATAACTTCAAAGAGGAGGTAAGTGGATAGAAGGAGGGAGATACCAACTGTAACAAGGCCAAAGTAGTGGCCCTTTCTCTTTAAGGAACCAACTTTAAAGAAGACCCCAAGGCCAGATATTAGGAAAGAGATAAGGGGTAAAGCCGCTATCCAGAACGTTATTCCCATCCCTACCACCTCAGAGAGCTGTAATCTTCAGTATTAACACTCCCTCTCAACCTGTAGAGGGCAACTACTATAGCAAGGCCAACGGCTGCTTCAGCTGCAGCAACAGCAAGGACGAAAAAGACAAAGATTTCCCCGTAAAGATTCCCATGAACCTTTGAAAAACCTACAAAGAGAACGTTTGCACTGTTTAAAAGGAGCTCCAGAGAGAAAAAGAGGGAGATTACGTTCCTCCTTACAACAATCCCAAAAAGGCCTATACAGAAGAAAAGAGCGCTGAGTATTACATAACCGATCATTTCTCCCTCCTTCCAACGGCAACGGCACCAATGGTAGCTACGAGAAGGAGAACAGAGATAACCTCAAAGGGCAGTAGGAACTTGTAAAAGAGTGGAGATGCAAGCTCCCTTGCCCCTGAAATCTCTACCTTCGGAACTCTACCTAAGTTAGCTAGACCATAAACAATCAGGAGGAAGAGGATACCTGAGAGGAAACCTCCCAGAGAAACAAATCCTAAACTTAAAGGTTGCTCCCTAATCTTCTTCAAATCCATAGTCATAAGGGCAAAGAGGTAGAGAACTATAATAGCCCCACCGTAAACAATTACTTGAACAATTCCTATAAACTCGGCTCCTGAGGCAAAGTAAACCGCTCCAAGGGAAACGAAAGAGCCAAGCAGGAAAACTCCTCCTCTTATAACGTTCCTCTGGGTAACTGCCAACAGGGCCAAGACCACAGAAAGGAAACCAAATAAGTAGAAGAAAACGTCATTCATTTCCTCTTCCTCTCCCACTCCTGATAGTACTTCCCCAGCTCTAAAAGGTCCTCTTTATGAAGAATGAGCTTCTCTAACCTATACTGGGAAAATTCGTAGATATCGGTCATAACTATAGCGTCCCTCGGGCAGGCCTCAACGCAAAGGCCACAGAAGAGACACCTGGTTAAGTCTACAGTAAAGTCAACAAGCTCTTTTTTACCGTCCTTCCCCTCGGTCATTTCCATGTCTATAACGTTGCTCGGACACATTTCGGCACACAAGAAACAGGCTTCACACCTATAAGAGCCATCAGGGTTAAGCTTTAGAGCGTGTATCCCCCTAAACCTATCCCTCGGAGGGACTTTCTCGTAAGGGTAGTGAACAGTCACAGTAGGCTTAAACATCGTCTTAAGCGTAACCTTCATCCCCTTTAACAGGTCTGAAAAGGTAACTTTCTTCAAAACTCCCATTTTCTCTCCTCTTCTAACCAACGAGTAAGGCCTCTGCAGCAGCAATAAAGATGTTCAGTATAGAAAGGGGAAGGAAAACTTTCCACATAATGCCTAACATCTGGTCAAACCTGTAACGAGGAAAAGTTGCCCTCAACCAAAAGGATAAGAATACGAAGAAACTAGCCTTAAGTAAGTGGTAGAGAACCCCTAGAATTGGATACTCCTTCGCAAAAGGACCGCTCCAGCCTCCAAAGAAAAGCAGGGAAACAACTAAGGATAGAACGATAATGTTTATGTACTCGCCGAAGAAGAAAGCAGCAAACCTCATTCCAGAGTACTCTGTGTGGAAACCACCAACCAGCTCACTTTCACCTTCAGGAAGGTCAAAGGGAGGTCTACCTATCTCGGCAATCATCATAACTAAAAAGATTAAAAAGGCTATAGGCTGATAGAGAATTCCCCAACCGTGGGACTGCTGCCACTTTACGATCTCGTTAAAGTCAAAAGAGCCAAATAGGATTACAGCTGCCATAAGGGCAAATCCCATAGGAAGTTCATACCCTAGAACCTGAGCAGCAGCTCTCATCCCAGCTAAAAAGGAGTACTTGTCGTTTGAGGAGTAACCTGCAAGGAAAAGGGCGTAGATTGATATCGCACTCATCGCCATAACAAAGAGCAAACCTGACTTCATCGGAACGGCATTTATAAACCCTATAGGAACAACGCTTGCAGCAAGGAGAGCTGAAAAAACGCTAAAGGAGGGAGCAACTATAAAGAGGAACTTATCAGAGCCCTTCGGGATAACGTCCTCCTTGAAAATCAGCTTTATTGCATCGGCAATCGGCTGAAGTATTCCGTGGGGGCCTACAACCATAGGGCCGGGTCTTTGCTGCATATGACCTAATACTTTCCTCTCAAGGTAAGTTATAGGAGGAACGGCAACCAACATTAAGAGAACGATGAAAAGAAGGCTTAAGAAGTTATCAATCACTTCTTGGGACCTCCCCAGATAAAACAGGTAGTATCAACGAACTTCTTATTCATCTCTTTAAGCCTTTCGGCAATTATCCTTGCTATCTCCTCAAGGAGTTTAATGGCAAGTTGGGGATCCTCCTCCTTCAACTTTTCATACCCTTCTCTAGTTAGAATGAGGGCATGAGTCTCTTTAAGGGCAACTCCCTTTGAAGAGTGGAGTTTGTTGCTGAAAAATGAGAGCTCCCCAAGAGGAGTCCCCTCCTCACTAACGGCAACCCTCACCATATTTCCAAAGGGATCAGGCCTGTAAAGGCCCACCCTTCCTTTAACTATGAAGAATATCTTATCCCCAGGGTCTCCTTCCTCAAATAGAACCTCATCCTTTGGGTAGACCTTATAATCAAGGTAGTTGGCTATCTCCTGAAGTTCCTTCTCCGTAAAATTCTCAAAAAGTGGGAACTCCTTCGCAAGCTCTACTTTAACCATCTATTCCTCCGAAATTTCACATTTAACTCCCGTTAAGAATGGGAAAGCCCCCCCTAAGAGGTTTGAAACGTCCCTAGTAAACCTCTCTACCCTAAGGAGAGCATGACCTTTAGGAACTCTCTCATCCTTAACCGACTTAACGGTAATTTCACCGCCTTCTGTTTTTAAAACTACCAACTCTCCCTTAAAGTCATCCGGGTTAAGGTATAAAGTCCTCTCACCGGCTACCTTTGCAACGTTTTTAGAGTAATAGCTTACAGAATTCCAACCGGTTCTGTTTGGTAGGACTGTGAGGAGGAAATCTCCTTCTTTCCTGTCCAACTTCCTTACTCCCGGCTCTTTAGTGACTTTAATCTCAACCTTCTCTTCACTCTCAATCTCACAAACGGGAAGTTGAGAGAGGAAGTCTATTAGGGAACTTTCAACTTCCAAGTCGGTGTTAAGGGAAAGTTCTCCTTCAATTCCTGTAAAAGTTCCCCCCTTCTCAAGTCCCAGTTCAATAGGAATAACGAGGTCTGCAAGAGGAACTTCGTGGGTATAGAAAGGAGTAAAGAGAACTGTAAACCCAGCCTCCGGAAGTTCAAGGCCGAAGAAGTCCCTATCAAACTCAGCATTAACTATAACGTTCACCTCACCTTCAAGCTCTTTAGGCCTTTTTAGGTTAAAGCTATTAATAACTCCTAAGGAGTTGGCTTTTGGCGGAACGGCAACTAAACTACAGTTACCGGCCCTATCTGCAAGGTAAGCAACAGTTTTACCTATCTCTTCAGCTTCAACAGAGTAAGGTGTTAAACCGGCAAGGATGAAAGCTACCCTTTTACCCCTTAAAACTTTGGCAACGGAGTCTATATCCTTACTACCGCTCGTGTAGGAAGTATCAAAAGTTCCCAATATTAAGTGTTTCAAAGTATCCACTATCTCCGTTTGAGGAACAGATAGGGTGGAGAAAGAGACCGAATCAAGCTTTGAAGGGAAAGAACCAAGGCGGATTAACCTTTTCCCCTTCTGAATAACGGCAAGCCTTAAAAGGGTTGAGACAACAGGGGTTATTTCCTCCACAAAATCTCCAACTAGGAAGATTACGTCTGAGTCATAGATTGAAGATAGGGAATCTGTTTTAAGAACTCCCGTTACAGATGCAATTCCCCTTAGGAGGTTAAAGTAACCTAAAGAGTCACTAACAGCCTGATTTCCAAAAACAGCTTTAAGCCTATCTAGCTCCTCGTTAGTTAAGGAACTCTCTAAGAAGAGGTTCACTCTCTTTCCGATAACTCTTTCCTTTAGAACCTCTAGAGCTTGGTCAAAGGAAATCTTCTTAAGCTCTCCACCTTCCTTTAAAAGGGGCTCCTTCAACCTTTTATCAGAGTAGATAATATCCCAACCCCACTTCCCTCTAACGCACAGATAACCTTTGTTGTGGCCTTCGTTGATTCCTATTCTTCCAACAGCCCTTTTAACTTTCTTGTGATAAGTGTCTATTTCAACCCTACACCCGCTACCGCAGAGGGAACAGGTAGTCCAGGTCTTAGTCATTCTCCAGGGCCTATCCTTGTACTTAAAAGCCCTATCTAGGAGAGAACCTACAGGGCAGACGTCTACACAACTTCCACAGTGTTCACAGCCACTCTCAAGGAAATCTCCATTAAAGGGAGATATGTATGCCCTGTATCCCCTATTTAAAATTCCCAAGACCCTGTTACCCATATTCTCGCCACACATCCTTATACAGCGGCGGCAGAGGATGCACCTATCGTTGTCTATCTCAATTAAAGGCCCTTGAATCACTATATCCTTCTCACGGCGGGGCTCTCTATAGCGACTCTTCTTAGGACCGTTCCTAAAGCCCGTCATCTGAAGTTCACACTCACCAGACTTATCACAGATGGGACACTCAAGGGGATGGTTATTCAGAATCATCTCAATAACTCTAGCCCTTGCAAGGCGGACCCTCTCAGTATTGGTCCTAACGACCATGTTCGGCATAGCCTTTAAAGTGCAGGCGGTAACTAGGCGGGGAGCTCCTTCAACTTCAACCAGACAGACCCTGCAGGCCCCCTCTGGACGGAGCTCCTTGTGGTGACAGAATACGGGAATTATTATTCCGTTCCTCTGAGCAACCTCTAAAACGGTTTCTCCGGGAAAAGCTTCACACTCCTTACCGTCAATAACTATCTTAAAGCTCTCCATTAGACACTCCTAAAGGGGCATCTTCCAAGTTTAACGTGCAGAAGGTACTCATCTTTAAACTTCCGGACCGTTGAGGCAGCTGGGTTGTGAGCTGCCATTCCAAGACCGCAGAAAGAGTTTTCCATAGTCTCAGAGATAGAGAGGATAACATCAAGGTCATCCTCACTTCCCTTACCTTCTTCTATCCTCCTTAAAATCCTAACCAGCCAGTCTGTTCCCTCACGGCAGGGAGTACACTTACCGCAGGATTCGTGTCTGAAGAACTCAGTTAGCCTGAGGGTAGCCTTAACTATACAGTCCGTCTCATCAAGAACCATAATTGCCCCTGAACCGAGCATTGTTCCTGCCTTAGCAAGGGAAGGAAAGTCCATAGGGACGTTTATCTCCTCACTGGTTAAAACGGAGCTTGAGGCTCCTCCCGGGAAAACCGCCTTTAGCTTCCTATCTTTAACTATCCCTCCGGCATGTTCAAAAATTATCTCCTCTAAAGGAGTTCCCATAGGAAGCTCATAAACCCCAGGCCTCTTAACTTTCCCGCTAACCGGAAAGAGCTTCGGACCAGGGCAGTCTGGAGAACCTATCTGGGAGTACCACTTTCCTCCTCTTTCAATTATTAGAGGAACGTTGGCAAGGGTCTCCACGTTGTTAACTACTGTAGGTTTCCACAGGTAACCTGCATTAACGGGAAAGGGAGGCTTTATCCTTGGCTCTCCCCTCTTCCCCTCCAACGACTCAATAAGTGCAGTTTCTTCACCGCAGATGTAGGCTCCTGCACCGCTGTGAACGTAAAGGTCAAAGGAGAAGTCAGTTCCTAATATGTTCTCTCCTAAAAAACCCCTTTCGTAAGCCTCAGCTATTGCCCTCTCTAAAATCTTCCTCCCTATAGGGTATTCACCCCTTATGTAGATGTACCCGTAGCGGCACCCTGTTGCATAGGCACCGATTAACATTCCCTCAATCAGGGCGTGGGGATCCTTTTCAATTATTACCCTATCCTTAAAGGTACAGGGTTCCCCTTCATCGGCGTTACAGACAAAGAACTTGGGCTCCTTAACGTCTGCAGCCGCAAACTCCCACTTCATACCTGTGGGAAAACCTGCTCCTCCACGACCCCTTAGTCCGCTTATCTTAACTTCCTCTACCACGTCATCTGGGGTCATCTCTTTAAGGGCCTTCTTAAAGGCCCGATACCCGCCGCCCGATAGGTAGACATCTATGGTATGGGAGTTTTCCTTATCAACGTTCCTGAGCAAAAGCTTTTCCATCAACTACTCCCCTTTCCAGCCAAACTTCTTCAAAATCTGCGGAAGCTCCTCTTTCTTAACCCTTAAAAACCTCTCCTCGTTAATCGTTAAGGCTGGAGCTCCGTCACAGAGGCCCATACACTCGTACTCCTCAAGGGTAAAGAGACCGTCAGGAGTAGTTTGGCCAACCTCTATCCCAAGCAACCTTTTAAGCTCGCTCACGATGTCCTCAGCACCGTTTAGCATACAGGAGAGGTTCGTACAGACTCTTATAACGTACTTTCCCTTCTCCTTAGTATGAAACATTGCATAGAAGCGGGCAGCTTCTTCAACCTCAACTAAAGGAAGTTCAAGTTCCTGAGCGATTATCCTGATGATCTCCGGATCAATCCTTGAAAAGTTCTTCTCAGCAATCCAGAGCGAAGGTAGAGTGTAAGATTTTAGGCTCGGGTATTTATTTGAAGCCTTTAACTTCTTAATCTCCTCCCTAAACTCTTCATAGGTCATCTATCAACCTCTCCCATCAGTGGATCAAGACTTCCAATTATTGAAATAACGTCTGCAAGGTAGTGACCCTTTAAGAGCTGTGGTAGTATTGAGATGTTTATTAAGGAAGGAGGTCTAATCCTCAGCCTGTAAGGTTTATTTGAACCATCACTCACTATGTAGTAGCCCAGCTCTCCCCTCGGTCCTTCAACAGCTGCATAGACCTCACCTGGAGGTGGAGTTATACCGTGAATTACAAGTTCAAACTGCTGTATTAGGCCAACCATAGTGTTATAAACTTCCTCTTTAGGAGGAAGGATGACAGTCGTATCCTCTATCTGAACCGGACCTTCCGGCATCCTCTCAAGGCACTGCTTTATAATCTTTAGAGATTCTCTCATCTCGTCCATCCTAACCCTGTAACGGTCGTAAACGTCACCGCCGGTATAGACAGGAACCTTAAAGTCAAGCTCATCGTAAACGCAGTAGGGGTAGTACTTCCTAACGTCGTAATCGCAACCTGCAGCCCTTAAAGTTGGCCCAGTTATCCCCCAGTTTATGGCAGTCTCCTTATCAATTATCCCTACTCCCTTAGTCCTTGACAGCCAAATCCTGTTTTCAGTTAAGAGAGTTTCATACTCGTCTAACTTCTCAGGGAAAAACTCAAGGAAATGGTTGAGCTCATCTAAAAACCTATCCGTCGTATCTGCAGCAACTCCGCCAATCCTCATATAGCCCGTATGGAGCCTTCCACCGGCAATCTCCTCAAAGAGGTCAAGTATCTTCTCCCTCTCCCTGAAGGCGTAGAGGAAAACGCTCATAGCTCCAAGCTCAAGGGCATGGGTCCCAAGCCATATTAGGTGGGAGGAGATACGGGTAAGTTCAGCCATTATTACCCTTAAAAACTGGGCCCTACGAGGAATTTTGTCCTCTATCCCCAGCAACTTCTCAACGGCTAGAACGAAACCGAGTTCGTTGGAATTGGCAGAGACGTAGTCAACCCTATCAAAGACGGGAAGGATCTGCATGTACTTCCTGTGTTCTGCTAACTTCTCAACACCCCTGTGGACGTAACCGATTACCGTGTCGGCGTTAACTATCTTCTCTCCTTTTAGTTCAAGAATGAGCCTCAAAACTCCGTGGGTTGAAGGGTGTTGAGGCCCCATATTTAGTATTAAATCGGCCTTCTCTCTCTCCATTATCTACTCCCAATCCCAAACGTCACAGGGGGCTTCCTTGCCCTCAAGTGGAAAGTCTTTACGAAGGGGAAAGTAAGGGTACTTTTGAGGTAAGAGGAGTTTTCTCAGCTCCCTTCCTGTAAACTTTACTCCAAACATCTCGTAAGCTTCCCTCTCAAGCCAATCAGCAGCCTTCCAGAGCTCTACAACGGAAGGAACTTCTTCACCCTCTGCCCAGCACTTAACCCTTAAGTTGTGCCTAAGGGAAAGGGAACGGAGGTGGTAAACAACCTCAAAACGGGGATTTCTATCGGGGTAATCAACTACAGTCAGGTCAACAAGCATATCCATCTTAAACCTGTCATCGTGCTTTAAAAAGCCCATAAAGGTTAAGAGAACTTCCTTTTCAACCTCAAGGGAGGTCTCACCCCTTAAGTTCGGAAGTTCCCTTACCTTTCCTTTAAATTCTTCCTTTAGAACTTCAACCAGACTATCACTTAAGTAGAGCATCCTTCTCCACCGCCAACTATTATTGGCTTATCCCTCTTAATCTTCTTCTTTAAGAGAATTAAAGCCTCGTAGAAAGCTTCAGGTTTTGGAGCACACCCTGGAACGTAGACGTCTACCGGAACTATACAGTCAAGCCCCCTTAGTGTAGAGTAGGTCTGGAAGATGTTACCGCTTATAGCACAACTACCTACCGCAATAGCCCACTTAGGGTCCGGCATCTGATCCCAGAGCCTCTTTATGATCGGAGCCATCTTCCTGCTTATCGTTCCACACATTATTAGGAGGTCACACTGCCTCGGTGTGTTCCTGAAGATAACGCCGAAACGGTCAAAGTCGTAACGGGAAGCAGCAGCTGCCATCATCTCAATTCCGCAACAGGCAGTCGCGAAGGCAAGGGGCCATAGAGAACCTTTCCTTCCCCAGTTGATAAGTTCTTCAAGCTTAGTTAAGAAAATTCCCTCTCCTATTCCCACTTTAGAGCTCCCTTTACTAAAGCGTAGAGAAATCCGACTAAAAGAATCCCAACAAAGAGAAACGCTTCAATAACCCCAAATACCCCTAGCTCCCTGAAAGCTACTGCCCAGGGAAAGAGAAAAACAGTCTCAAGGTCAAAAAGGAGGAAGACAAGAGCAATTACGTAAAAGAAGGCAAAGTAATGCCTGTCAAAGGGAAAGACTTTCGGTATCCCACACTCGTAAGGTTCGTACTTGTCCCTTTCTTCCCTGTTTATCTTTAAAAACCTGTTAGTAATAAAGTTAACGTTTGGAACGACAATGGCTACCGTAAGAGCTATAAGGAAAAAGGCGAAGAGGATTAAGTAACTCTCCACTTTACCATCTCCACGATCTTTTAATATAAAAGAAAAGCGATACAAATTTTAACAAATTTTTAACAACTTACCTGCACTTGGAGAGCTCCAAATCCTCAATCTCCTCAAACTGACACCTTCCCATCCTGTAAAGGTCGTTACCGTAGATATCGTTAACGACAAAGGCTGGAAAGTCCTCAACAACAAGCCTTCTAATTGCTTCAGGTCCTAAGTCCTCGTAAGCAACAACCTCCGCACTCTTCACACAGCGGGCAAGGTAGGCTGCGGCTCCACCAACGGCCCCAAAGTAAACGCCTTTGTACTTCTTAATAGCTTCAATAACTTCCTGACTCCTCGTTCCCTTGCCTATCATCCCCTTTAAACCTTCAGAAAGGAGTCTTGGAGCATAAGGATCCATCCTGTAACTAGTAGTCGGTCCTACTGAACCTATAGGCCTTCCAGGCTTAGCAGGAGCAGGACCGGCGTAGTAGATAATCTGCCCCTTCAACTCTATTGGAGGCTTCTCCCCTCTATCAAGTGCCTCTACAATCCTCTTATGGGCTGCGTCCCTTGCAGTATAGATAACTCCAGAGATTAAAACTAAATCGCCCGCCTTTAAATTTTCAACTACAGAATCGTCAGTAATAGGAGCTTTAATCCTTATTGCAGACATGCAAAACCTCCTTTCCTTTTTCGCTCAAGTATAACAAAAGGAAATAAATTTACCGCTGAAAAACCAAATAAGAGGTTTAGGCTTGAGGTTTAAGTCTGCAGCGCTTTTAGCACCTGTGGTTGTTTTAACCGGAGTTTTTGTAGGAATTAACAGTAGTGATAAGAAGGAAGGTAGTCAGACAGAAGCCCAATTAGTGCCTCCTATTGAGCCAAAAGTAGAAGTTAAGGAAGAGGTAGAAGTAAAGAGGCCCTTACCGTCCCACATTTCTTTAAAGGAACTTCCTATAGAGGAGAGGAAAAGAGAGTTTGTAAGGGTAATGTTACCGCTAATTAGAAGGGCAAACGAGGAAGTTTTAAGGGAGAGAGAGTTTTTGCTTAAAGTTAAGGATAAAGAGGAGTTAACTTTTGAGGAAGAGAAAAGACTTAAAAAACTTATGGAGAAATACAGAACACAGGATATAGGAGAACTCCTTAAAAGGGTAAATACAGTGCCTGAAGGTCTTGTCCTTGCCCAGGCAGCAGTAGAGAGTGGTTGGGGGACTTCAAGGTTCTTCACAGAGGCAAACAACGCCTTTGGAATCTACGCATTCAGAGGAGGTAAGTGTTTAAAAGCAAAAGGGTCTTCTGCATGCCTGAAAGTTTACAACTCCCTGTACGAATCTGTAAAAGACTACATCTACAACCTAAACGTAGGTTGGGCTTACGAAAGGTTTAGAGAGCTAAGAAGTAAGGGAGCTGATATCTACACCCTTATAGATAGTTTACACAGTTACTCTGAGAGGAAAGATGAGTACACAGAGCTCCTTAAAAAGGTGGTTAAGAAGAACGGTTTTGACTCTACTGACCAGCCTCTGTTTGCTTCAAACAGCCTCAGCATTAGATAACTACGCAACCATCTTTGTTTTCCACAGGTTTGGAGACAAACGCTACCCCTCAACGTCAGTTTCACTTGATGACTTTAGGAGAGAGCTCTCCTACCTGAAAGAGAATGGGTACCAGGTTATAAGCCTTGAGCAGTTGTACAAAACTATCTCTTCGGGTAAGGAGATCCCAAAAAAGAGCGTAGTGATAACAATTGATGACGGGTATAGAACAACTTATAAGGCTTTTAAAATCTTAAAAGAGTTCAAATTTCCATTCACAGTTTTCCTCTATATGGAAACCATAGATAGATACCCTGACTTTCTGACTCTAAAACAAATCAGGGAAATGGAAGAGAGCGGGCTTGTAGACTTTGAAAACCACCTTTACAGCCATCCAAGCCTTGCAAAACTGAGGGCAGAACTTCCAAGAGAGAGTTACTTGAAAGTTTTAAAAAGGGAAGCTGAACTCTCTGAAAAGAGATTTAAGGAAATCTTCGGTAGAAAACCGAAATTTTTAGCTTTCCCATACGGGGAGTACGACAAAATTTCAGTAAGTTTCTTTAAAGAGAGAGGATACAAACTCCTCCTAACTCAAGACAGGGGAAGTTACAGCGGGAAAGGTATCCTAGTTCCAAGGTTTGCAGTAGTTGGAAATCAATCAGGATTCAAAAACTTCGTAAGGAATTTGCAAATAGAACCTTTAGTAGTTGAGGAACACAAACCAGACATCGGTCTAATCAAAACCGATTTAGTGGAAATAGCATTTAAGGTTGAAAAACCTGAAGAGTATAAATCCTGTTGGATTTACTTAACAGGAAATGGCTGGGTAAGGGGAATCAGGGAAAAAAGTTGGATAAGGAGCCCTTTCAAGTTGAAGTTAAAGAAGTTAAGAAGTAGAGCAGGAATAAGGTGTATAAATAGGGAAATGGGAAAGAGAGCAGAGTTTTTCTACTTAATCATTGGAAAAGGGGCAAAAGCCCCTTAAAAGTTAGGATAGGATTTCATCAATAGTAATAACTGTTCCAACCTTACCGGCAATGTCTGGGCCGGGCTTGAGGGTCTTCTTACCGGGTCTCCAGTTTGCAGGGCAAGCCTCCTCTGGATGCTCGTAAACGTACTTCCAGGCATCAAGCTGTCTTAATAGCTCATTTACGTTCCTTCCAACCGGAGGATTAAGTACTTCTTCAGCCACTATAACTCCGTCTGGATTGATAATAAACCTTCCCCTCCTCGCTATTCCAGCCTCTTCAATGTATACGCCGTAATCCCTTGCAGTCTTTCCTGTTGGGTCTGCAGCAAGTGGAAACTTTAAGTCCTTCAGTAGAGGTTCTACTTCACAGAAGAGCTGATGGCTAAATTGAGTATCAGTTGAAACTGCAAGGACGTCTGCTCCTAAATTCCTAATCTCTTCCAGTTTTGCGTTAACTGCTGCAATCTCCGTTGGACAGACGAAAGTGAAGTCTGCCGGATAGAAGCAGAGGACTAAAAACTTTCCTTGATAGTCTGAGAGCTTTACTGTAGTGTACTCCTTCTTAACCGGGTCGTAAGCGTTGAGGGTAAAGTCTGGTGCTTTCTGGCCTACTAATGCCATCTCCTTCCTCCTGAAAATTTTTTTCATTTGTTTCTACATTAAAATTAGGAAGGAATGGCAGTTAGTCAACTATAAATAACTATAACTGCTATAGCTAATTTCTATAGAAATAGCAAAAGAAAAAGGGAGCAAAAGCCCCCTTAGGTCCTTAAGTGAAGTCCCTTTAAGATAGGATTTCGTCAATAGTGATAACACTTCCAACCTTACCGGCAATGTCTGGACCGGGCTTGAGGGTCTTCTTACCGGGTCTCCAGTTTGCAGGACAAGCCTCCTCTGGATGCTCGTAAACGTACTTCCAGGCATCAAGCTGCCTTAATAGCTCATTTACGTTCCTTCCAACCGGAGGATTAAGCACTTCTTCAGCCACTATAACTCCGTCTGGATTGATAATAAACCTTCCCCTCCTTGCTATTCCAGCCTCCTCAATGTATACGCCGTAAGTCCTTGAAACTTCTCCCGTTGGATCTGAACCAAGGAGGTACTTAACGTCCTTCATTAGGGGTTCTACCTCACAGAAAATCTGGTGGCTGAAAACTGTATCGGTTGAGATCGCTAGAACCTCTGCTCCACGTGACTTAATCTCGTCGTACTTAGCTGCGACCGCAGCCAACTCTGTTGGTCAGACAAAGGTAAAGTCTGCTGGGTAGAAGCAGAGGATTAAGAACTTCCCTTCGTTATTTGGAACGTAATCGCTCAGGGATACTTCTACGTACTTCTTGTTTACCGGATCATAGGCCTGAACTTTAAACTCAGGTGCTTTTTGACCTACTAATGCCATTTTTTCCCTCCTGAAATTTGTTTTCAATTTACTTTCATTTTTAAAATTAAAAAGACAACTCCTTAATACAACTATCTTTAGCATTGATTTTTTCTATAGGAGAAGAGATGGAAAAGTTTAAATTTCTAGGAGAAAAAAGGAAAAAACTGGTGGAAGAGGTCGGTAAGGCAGTAGGCTCAAAGAAGAGGGCAAAAAAGTTAATAGATGAGGGTTTGGTATCCGTTAACTACAGGAAAGAGCTAATAGGAAGAAAGACCTTAAAGGGAGGAGAAAGAATAATCTTTCCCTATCCAGAAGACTTATTTAAGAAGCCTGAAGTTAAACTCCTTAAAAGGGAAGGGGAGATTTGGATCTTTAACAAACCTCCTTTCATAACAACAAACGAAGGAAAGGGAAGTTTGGAAGACATCATTAGGAAGGAATTCAATCCGGATTTAAGGGTAGTCCACAGGCTGGACAAGCAAACATCAGGAGTAATAATTGCAGTAGAGGGGAAAGATATATTTGATAGGTTTAAAGAGCTCTTTAGGAGGAGAGAGTTAGAGAAAGAGTACTTTGCTTTAGTTAAAGGAGAATTAAGAAGGAAAAGGGTAATAAAGACTCCTATTGAGGGAAAGCCAGCAGTGACTGAAGTGGAACCTGTTGAAATCTTTAAAGGGACAACCTTACTAAAAGTAAGGATAGAAACCGGAAGGAAACACCAGATAAGAAGACACCTAGCTCAAATCGGCCACCCTGTTGTAGGTGAGTTTAAGTACTACAGGGGAAGTTGGAAGGAGGAGCTCCTGTTTGCACCGAGGATTCTCCTCCACAGCAGGAAAATTTCATTTAAACACCCTGAAACCGAGAAGAAAATAGAAGTTAAGTCTGAAGTCCCAGAGGACTTTAAGGAATTCCTAAATTGGTTAAGGGAGAGGAAAGGGGAATAACCCCTACCTCTCAAGGAAAATAGAGAGATCTATATTAAGACCTGCGTTCCTCAACTTCCTCAAAGCCTTAGACTCTATCTGCCTTATCCTCTCCCTCGTAACTTTAAGCTCTTTACCAACCTGCTCTAAAGTGTGTTCCGGATAACCGTCAAGTCCGAACCTGAGCTTTAGAACTAAAGCTTCCCTTTCACTCAGCTGTGAAAGGAGCTGATTTACCTTTTCCTGTAAGTCCTTCTTTATAACCTCATGCTCAGGGATAGGGCTCTTCGTATCCTCAATAAAGTTCCCGAGGGTACTATCCTCATCGTCACCAATCGGAGTTTCAAGGGAAACTGGTTCCTGAGCAAGCTGAAGAATTGAACGAACTTTGCTTGCAGGCATCCTTAACCTTTCTGCAATCTCTTCAGGCCTTGGCTCCCTTCCCATCTCAAGGAACATTTGGCGGGAAATCTTTATCACCTTATTAATAGTTTCTATCATATGAACCGGAATCCTTATGGTCCTAGCCTGATCGGCAATTGCCCTGGTTATGGCCTGTCTAATCCACCAAGTAGCGTAGGTTGAAAATTTATAACCCCGCCTGTACTCAAACTTATCAACGGCTTTCATAAGGCCTATATTCCCTTCTTGAATCAGGTCAAGGAAGTGAAGCCCCCTGTTTATGTATTTCTTAGCAATACTCACAACTAACCTCAAGTTTGAGCGAACCAAGATCTGCTTGGCCTCCTGGGAATCCTTCTTATAGAAGTAGATCTTCTCTGCAAGTTTATAGAAGGCGTTCCTCGGCATATCAAGGGAATCTATGATCTGTTTATAGGTCTCCTTCGTATCAAGGTACTTCTTAACCATTTTCTTAATTTCTCTCGTCGTGTAAGGAGAAGCGTCTATCTTCTCCCTCACCTCATCATCATCAAGCTTGTAACATATCTCCTCTATAGGAATCCCTATAAATGAAAGTTTCCCGCTTAACTTCTGAATACTCCTTTCACTCTTCTTAAGGAGCTTATATTTTTTGTATATATCGTCGGCCATTCTTTCATAAATTGAGTAGGAAAGTGGAAGTTGCCTTAAAAGGTTGTTGATTCTCGCCCAAACTTTAAGGAACTCTCTCTTAACCTCTGGGTTTTTCTTATTTCTCCTGTACTGCTTCTGAAGCTTTTGAAACTGAGGAAGGAGGTTCTTTATTTCTTCAGTAATGGCAAAGAACTTTTTCTTCCTCTGGCTCTCTCCTCCCTCTGCAAATTCATCGGGAGAACGCATTATATCCCTTACTTTAATCTCTCCTTCCTTTATCTTTTCCTCTACCTCAAGAACGTAGTTAAGAACTGCGTTTGTCTTCAGGAGATACCTTACTAACGCCTTCCTCCCAAGCTCAACCCTCTTAGCAAGGGAGATCTCTTCGTGCCTCTTTAAGAGAGAGATCCCGCTCATCTCCCTTAAGTAGAGGCGAATTGGGTCATCTGAACGGGGAAGAGTATCAGGAGCAATCGTTATCTGAAGTTTAGATAAGTCAACCTGCTCCTCCCCCTCTTTTGGTATAATGTGAATATCGTACTCGTCCAGTTGGGTTATAAGCTCTTCTATGAGCTCTGGTGTGAGCACCTCCTCGTCCAGGTGCTCCATCAGCTCATCAAAGGTAATGTAGCCCTTGTCCCTACCTAAGGCTATAATCTCGTCAAAGTTTACCCGTTCCAAGACCACCTCCTTAATTGGTTTTTACTTGACTGACAACTCCTAAATCTCCCTTCTTTAAGCTAAAGATTATCCTCTTTATCCTCATCTTCTCCTTAAGTTCCTTTGTCTTTTTCAATCTCCTCTCAAGCTCCTTTGTCAAGAGCCTGCACATAGACTTGAGAACGTCATCTTCAGATACTTCCATTAGAAGGAGCTCCGATATCAAACCGGCTTCCTCAGGGTACTGACTCTGCAAAATGGTAGGTTCCCTCACTTCCGTCTTTATCAAGACCGTATAGAGCTTAGCTACCTTTGAAGAAACAAAGACTGTTGGGGAGAGCTCCACAGGAAGTTTCAAGCTTCCCTCAAGGAGGGCTTTAAGGAAAACTTTCTCGTGGAAGGGTATTGGCTCTTCTTCAGATTGATTCTTCTCCTTAAAGAACCTAGGGGAGTACAGTTTTACCCACCTTTCGTCAATTCCAAACTCTGCAGAGAGAAGGGATAAGTACTCCTTAAACAGGATAGGGTTAACCGACTGAAGAGGAGCTATACTCTGGGCAATTAACCTCAGGAAATCCCCCCTCTCTTCAGCCGAAACCACCTTTGCGCTCTTAATAGCCCACCCTATAAAGGGTTGAGGAGCTGCGATGAGCTTCTCCAAAAGCTGAGGATCTCTCCTTGAGAGGCTATCGGGATCCTCCCCTTCAGGAAGCTGAACAACTAAAGGTTCACAGCCGAACTTCAGAAAGAGCCCAGCTGAGCGAACCGTTGCTTTCCTCCCGGCACCGTCTCCGTCAAAAAGAAGGAGAGGCCTGTTGCAGTAGCGCTTAATAAACTTAACGTGGTTCTCTGTGAGGGAAGTTCCCATAGGAGCAACGGCCCTCTTAACCCCTACCTTATGGAGGGAGATAACGTCAAAATAACCTTCAACAACTATAACTTGGCGGCTCTTCAGGACCTCTTCCCTTGACTGGTAGAAACCGTAAAGGAGAGAACCCTTTTTAAAGAGATTACTCTCAGGACTGTTTATGTACTTAGGAGAACCGCTCTCCCTTAAAGTCCTGCCGGCAAAGGCTACAACTTTCCCAGAGTGATTGAAGATTGGAATTATAAGTCTATCGAAAAAAAACTCTTTACCACTTTGACTAACAAGGCCGAGAGCTCCCAGAACCTCTTTCGGTATATCCCTAAGTTCCCTTAAGTAGCCCCTCGGTGCGTAGCCTAAAAGGAACCTATCGGCTGTTTCCCTATCAATACCTCTACTCTCCAAATAGTCTGAAACTTTTTCTAAGTAAGAGTTAAAAAGCTTTGCAACCCTATACCCGAACTCCTCAACTTCTAAACCTTCTTCCCTATCCTTAAAGTCTTCTTGGGAGAGCTCTACTCCACAGATTTCAGCAACTCTCTTTACAGCCTCGTAGAAAGAAACTCCTTCGTACTTCTCCACAAAAGTTATTGCATTTCCCCCAACTCCACAGCCAAAGCACTTGAAAATCTGCTTTTCAGGACTGACAACAAATGAGGGAGTTCTTTCGTGGTGGAAAGGACACAGGGTCGTAAAGTTCCTCCCAACCTGCTTTAAAGGGACGTAGTGGGAGATAACATCTACTATATCAACCTGAGAGAGTAACTCTTCAACGAAGGAGTGGGAGACCCTGGAGCTCCCCAATTATATCACCTCTTTTCCATTATAAATGACCATCTTAAAATTATCCGCCACAAAAACAAAGTCAACTTTCCCTAAAACCCTTAAGAAGCAGTAAAGAAACTCCAAAGAAGACGAAAACATCGGCAAAGTTAAAAGTAGGATAGTGATAGTTTCTAAAGAAGAAATCCAGGAAATCAACGACTTTACCGTAAAAGAGCCTATCGTAGATGTTCCCAAGAGCTCCCCCCAAAATAAGGCCAAGGGCTACAGAAGTTAGCCTATCCTTCACCTTAAACAGCCCGTAGTAGAGGACAAAGAGGGCAATTAAGGTTGGCAGTACCAAGAGGAAGAACATCCTAAGTGGCTCTGGGGAAGATGAGAAAATACTAAATGCGGCTCCCTTGTTCTCTGCGTACCTGAGCTGAAAGAAACCTGGAATAATCGGCTTAGAGGAGAGGGAGAGCTCCTTTACAGCCCAAACTTTAGTCAACCTATCAATCAAAAATGAGATTAAAGCAGTTATTAAAAACGTTTTCCTCACACGCACCTCACAAACTGGTAAATTAAGTCTGAAAGCCAGTGAAAGATTACCGGAGCAACTATAGAACCGCTCCTTTCGTAGAGCCAGCCCATAACTAGGGATGGAAAGAAGACCTTAAACATTGAAGGATCGTAGTAAATCAGAGAGTGAGCGACCCCAAAAAGAGTACTTGAAACTAAGTTATTCTTAGTTAAAAATCCCTTAAGTATCTCTTCATTATCAAACAAGGAGTAGAAGAACCCCCTAAAGAAGACCTCTTCCCCGATAGCCACAGAAAGGTAGAACAAAAGAGCGTTTACTGAAAATCCGAAGTTAACTTTACTAAAGCTTGAACATAGGATAAAGTAGACTCCAAGAACAATAACTGAAACTAAAAGTCCCCACTTTAACCCAGAAAGGAAGTTCCTAAACCCCAACTCGTAAGCATCCTTCCTGTAAATGAGGACCGGAATTCCAATGAGAAGGAGTGTGTTAACGAATATGGAGTACTGAGGAAGGAACCTTAAAGTAAAAGCCGCAACTAGAATAACGAGAAAGTAACTCTTAACAAAAGAACAATTACTACACTTTTTAAAGGCCAAGTCCTTCTCCAGATGTATAATTTTGCTACTGGAAAAAACTAGCCTTAGGAGAGGAAAATGGCCAGCTTTTTAGTGAAGGTACTCATCACTTATAGGAAAGGGATCCTTGACCCTCAAGGGGTCGCCGTTGAGAAAGCCGCTCACCAGCTAGGCTTTACAAGCGTTAAAAACGTAAGGGTGGGAAAGTACGTAACCATGGAAATTGAAGCTGAAAGTAGGGAAGAGGTTGAAAGGGAAATAAAGGAAATGGCTAAGAAGTTCCTAGTCAACCCTGTAATTGAAGAGTACACGTACGAAATTGAAGAGCTGGAGGAGTAATGAAGTTTGGAATACCTGTTTATCCAGGTAGTAACTGTGATAGGGACGTAGGCTGGGTAATAGAGAAAGTTCTCGGCCATGAAGTAGTTTACCTTTGGCATAAGGATAGAGACCTAAAAGGGATTGACTGCGTAATAGTTCCCGGAGGTTTTTCCTACGGAGACTACCTTAGGGCCGGAGCAATGGCAAAGCTCTCCCCAATCACTGAAGAGATATGTGAGTTTGCAGAGAGGGGAGGGCTTGTAATGGGAATCTGCAACGGGTTCCAAATTCTCCTTGAGTCTGGCCTCCTACCTGGAGCAATGCTACCGAACAAAACCTTATCATTTATATGTAAGTTCGTACACCTCAAGGTTGAGAACGTTGATACCCCATTTACTAACCTTTACAAAAAGGGAGAAGTTGTAAGGATTCCCATAGCCCACGCTGAAGGAAACTACACTTGCCCACCTGAAACCCTAAAGGAAATAGAGGAAAACGGTCAGGTAGTGGTAAGGTACTCCTCCCCTGAGGGAGTTGTAAGTCCTGAATTTAACCCCAACGGCTCTCTAAATAACATAGCAGGAATATGTAACAAAAGGGGCAACGTCTTTGGACTCATGCCCCACCCGGAAAGGGCCTCAGAGGCAATCCTGGGTTCAACAGACGGCCTAAGGATGTTCCAATCAATAGTTGAAGGAGTTTTAAAAGCGTAAGATGGAAGACGCAGTAGTTGTTATACCTGCAAGGCTGGGCTCTACGAGGCTTCCCAACAAACCCTTAATCCCGGTTGCAGGCGTTCCGCTAATAGTAAGGACTGTTAGGGCAGTAAAGGCCTTTGCCTCTAACGTCATAGTAGCAACAGACAGCCACAAGGTTAAGGAACTAGTTAATAGGGAGGGAGTTGAGGCAGTAATAACCCCTTCAGACCTCCCAAGCGGAACTGACAGGGTATATGAAGCTGTTAAAGGCCTCCCTTACCCATTCATAGTAAACGTTCAAGGGGACGAACCTTTCGTAGAGGAAGGACACGTCCTTCCCCTCTACAGGGCCTTAAAAGAGGGCTGTCTATTTTCAACAGTTGCAACTCCCTTTAGGGATTTAAAAGAGGTGGAGAACCCTAACAGGGTAAAAGTGGTTCTAGATAAGGAGTTTAACGCCATCTACTTCTCAAGGAGCCCGATTCCCTTCATCAGGGAAGGGGATAGTAAGCCCGAACACTACTTAAAACACATCGGAATTTACGGCTTTAGGAAAGAAGCCCTTGAAATGTTCGTTAATTGGCCAGTTGGAAGACTTGAGAGTCTTGAGAAGCTTGAGCAGTTAAGGATCCTTGAAAATGGTTATAAAATTCGGGTCTCAGTTGTTGAAAGGGAACCTTTAGGAATAGATACGCCAGAGGACCTTGAAAGGGCAGAAAAAATCTTAAAGAGAGGTTAAATAATGGCCTCAAAACTTATCTTCGTTACCGGTGGAGTTCTATCCTCAATAGGAAAGGGAATAACGGCATCCTCAATCGGAACCCTTTTGGAGAGTAGGGGATTAAAAGTAACTATTCAGAAGCTAGACCCTTACCTTAACGTTGACGCTGGAACGATGAACCCCTACCAACACGGTGAAGTTTACGTTACCGAAGATGGAGCCGAAACCGACCTTGACCTTGGTCACTACGAGCGCTTTACAAGCGCAGTTATGAAAAGGATTAACAACGTAACCAGTGGCCAGATTTATCAGGAGATAATTCAAAAAGAGAGGAAAGGAGAGTTCCTCGGAGGAACCGTTCAAGTAATTCCCCACGTTACAAACTTAATTAAAGAAAAGATAAAACAGCTCATGTCAACTGACGTTGACGTTGTAATAGTTGAAGTAGGTGGAACCGTTGGAGACATTGAAGGGCTTCCGTTCCTTGAAGCTATAAGGCAACTTGGAGCAGAAGTAGGAAAGAGCAACGCAATCTACATACACGTTACTTACGTCCCTTACGTTAAGAGTGCAGGAGAGCTTAAGACAAAACCTACACAGCACTCGGTAAAAGAGCTTAGAGCAATCGGTATTCAACCGGATATTATCGTCTGCCGCTCTGAAAGGAGCATCCCTCAGCAGGTTAAGAGGAAAATAGCTCTCTTTGCAAACCTTAAAGAGCATGAAGTGGTTACCGCAAAGGACCTTTCAACTATTTACGAAGTTCCCCTAGTCCTCCAAAAGGAGAAAATTGACCAGCTCATAATAGAGAAGCTTCAGCTTCCCGTAAGTCAGGAGGCCGACCTTTCGGAGTGGAAAAAGGTAGTTGATAAGATAAAGAAACCTCAGGAAGGAAGTGTAAAGATAGCTATTGTAGGAAAGTACGTTGAACTCCCGGACGCTTACAAGAGTATAGTTGAGTCCTTCGTCCACGCAGGGGCAGCAAACAACGTAAAAGTGGATATAAAGTGGGTTAACGCTGAAGAGCTTGACCAGGTAGAACCTGAAGAGTTCCTTTCTGACGTTTATGGAATTTTAGTTCCAGGAGGTTTTGGAGAGAGGGGAGTTGAGGGGAAAATTAGGGCAGTAAAGTTTGCTAGGGAAAACAGAATTCCATTCTTCGGAATATGTCTCGGAATGCAGTGTGCCGTTATAGAGTTTGCAAGGAACGTGGCAGGTCTTGAAGGAGCCCACAGCTCAGAGTTCAGCAAAACAACCCCCTACCCTGTAATTGACCTGATGGAAGAACAAAAGGGAGTTAAAGAGAAAGGGGGAACTATGAGGTTGGGGGCTTACCCCTGCGTTCTTAAGGAAGACACCTTCAGCTATAAAGCTTACGGCGTAAAGGAAATTTCCGAAAGGCACAGACACCGTTACGAGTTTAACAATGCCTTCAGGGAAACTCTAGAGAAAGCAGGACTCGTTATAGCTGGAACTTCTCCAGACGGTAAACTTGTAGAAGTTGTAGAGATTAAAAACCACCCCTGGTTCGTTGCGGTTCAGTACCACCCTGAGTTTAAATCAAGGCCCAGGAAACCTCACCCACTCTTTGTAAACTTTGTAAAAGCGGCAAAGGAACTGAGAGATAGGTTTGAAGGTTAAAGTACTAACAGCAAAAGAGCTTACAACACTTGGAATAGGAAGGCCTACAAGAGTTTACTTTCCTGAAAATTTATCGGAGCTCTCCCTCTTAGTGAGGGAGGGCTTTAAGCCGATAGGCGGCGGCTCAAACAGTGTAGTAAGCGGAGAAACTTCCCTCATTTCCCTTAAAGGATTCCAAAGAGTAGAACTAAAGGAAAAGGAAATAACCTTAGGTGCAGGAGTTCCTTTAAGGAAAGTCCTTAAACTTCAGATGAAAAGGGGTTTTTTACTATTTGAGTTTCTAGCCGGGATACCAAGAGCAACAGTTGGAGGACTAATAGCTCAAAACGCAGGAGCGTTCAACAGGGAAGTAAAAGAACTCTTAAAAGAAGTAACTTTTGTAACTTACAGTGGAGAAGTCAAGAAGTTAACGGAGTTTAAAGGTTTTTCCTACAGGGAATCTCCCTTTCCTAAGAGTGGAGTTGTAGTTGAAGCCAAGTTCAAAATAGAGAAAGAGGAAAAGGAAAAAGTTAAAGAGAAAATTAGGGAATTCGTTTTAAGGAGGCTTTCAAAGCAGCCTCCCTTCTTCTTGAGAACGGCCGGCTCAACCTTTAAAAACCCACCTGAGGAGAGTGCCGGAAGACTCCTTGATAAGTGCGGTCTAAGAGGTTTTTCCCTTGGAGATTTAAAGTTCTCTGAAAAACACGCAAACTTCCTAATTAACGAAGGTAAAGGAACCTTAAAGGACTTTCAGGAAATAGTAGAGATCGGGAAAGAAAGAGTAAGAGAGCTCTTTGGAATAGAGCTTAACCTTGAAGTAAAGATTCTCTAATCAACAAGTTTATAAACTATACCCACCTTAAGGGTTAAGGTATCCTCTGGGTAATCCTCTGGAAGGGGAGGGAAGGAGCTCTTCTTAACCAGCTTAACTGCTGCCTTTTTCAAAACAAAGTGGGGAGAGTTGAGAACTTCAACCTTTACAGGCTCTCCCTTCCTGTTAAAGGTAATCCTGAGCTCAACCCTGCCTTCAATCCCCAGTCTCCTTGCAAGGGGAGGGTAAAACTTGTTCTTATTTAGAGTGGAGATTACAAGCTTTCTATAGTCCTGAGGGTTAAAAGAACTTCTTTTACCTAAATTCCCCTCCTTTGAGAAACTTTTAGCCTCAAGGTTTTGAACTTCTTTCTTTTTTTTAGAACTACCCAAAGCATTTCCTTCAGGCTCATTAGCTGGTCTAGAGCAAAGGAGGTCTCTCTTAGGTTCAGGTGCTTTCCCCCTAAAACTCTCTACTTTTCTTTTTATAGGATTTTTCTCCTTAATCTTTGAGAAAGCACTCTTTTTAGAGCTTAACTTATTAACTTCCCTTTTAGTTAACTTTCTAGTTAATTTCCTCTTCACTTTACTTACCTTCTTTAACTTCCTTTTAGGTTTCACTTTAAAGTTTTGCGTTCTTTGTACTTCTTTTTTTCTCTTAGGTTGAACCTTTCTCTCCTTTAGGGAGCTCCCTTTCTGATTCAATTTCTCTAACTTCGGTTGGGAGGGAACTTCCCAGCTGAGCTCCACAGGAATTGAGAACTCCCTCTTCTCCTTTTTTAGACAAAGGCTGGAGGTCCAAGAGATTAAAAGAGAGATGATGAAAAAGTGAATAAGGAGGGAGAAAATGTATGAGAGGAGGGTTTCTCCTCTCATCTTTCCCCAAAAGCATAAGTTAGATTAACTGAAAAGTTCCTTCCGGGCATTCTATAACCTTCAACAAAGTAGTACTTCCTATCAAAGACGTTGTCTATTTTAATTGAAAGGTCAAGTCTTTTAAAGGGTTTCAATCCGTAAGAAAAGGAGAAAACTGTAAATCCTGGAACTTTTTCACTTACACCACTCCTTTTAGAGTAAGCCTTCATCTCAACTTCTGCCCAGTCCTTGTTCAAAAGGAAGTTCCCTCTCCTTAATGAAAGGACAAGTTTACTCTTTGGAACGAGAACCTTAGGCGATGGAGTTTCTGAAGGTGTAAAGCTAGATGAAGAGTGAGAAAAGTTTTGGTAAGTGTAAGAAACTAAGTAAGAGTAAGAACCTAAACTCTTTTGATAGGAAACTTCTACTCCTCTATTCTTAACCCAGCTGAGGTTTTCAATAACCCTATACGGAAACGAACGGTGAAGGACTTTCTGAGCTGCTAAAAAGTTACTGACTATGTAGTTTTTAATGCGGTAGTCAAAGAACCTAACGGAGAGGTTCTTATTCCTGACCCCAGCCTCTAAATCCCAACCTTCTTCATCCTTTAGTTTATAGTTATACCCAAACCTCTTAAGAAGGGTCCTCCCCGCTGAATACCACTTTAGTTCTTCAGCCTTAGGAGGTCTATAAACCCTTCCAACTCCAAAGTAAAAGGTATTCTCTCCGACTTCCTTAAAGAGAGAAATGGCCGGCAGGAGCTCAGTATCTCCAGAAGTCCCCCTGCCAAGCCACCTCTCAACCCGGAAGCCTCCCCTTAGCTTTAAACCAAGGAGCTCCCTTTCCACTTCAGCGAAGAGGGCACCTCTCCTGAGGGCGTGAAGGTTTGAATTAGTCAGCTCCTTACCGTTTTTTTCAATGCTCCCGTAACCAGAACTGTTAAACTCTGCACCTAACTTAAAAGGCTTTTGAGAGTAAAGGGTCCTAAAACCGTAAGTAAAGTCATCGGTACCTTCAAGTTTCATAGAGATAAGTTTTACCCCTTTAGGAGTCTTAAAAAAGCCGTAGTAGTCCTCCCACTTCTTTGCCCTGTTAAAGTAAAGGGTAAAGTCAAGTTCACCTTTATCCGTCTGAGTTAAAAGGTCTAGTGAATACCTTTCAACCTGTCTAATTAAGTAGTTATCGCCATCCCTATCGATCAACTTCATCTTACAGTAGGGAGCACAGGCAAGACTAAAGTAAGTTACTTCTACTTTTGGATAGTTATCATCGTAATTTGAAGCTTCCACTTTTGGAGTGTTAAGGACGGGGAAACCGTCCCTAACCCTGGAAAGGAAAGTAGTAAACTTTAAAACAGAACTATCCCCAATAAACCTAAAAAGCCCTAGCTCAAGGCTCTCCGTCTTTGAAGAGTCATTTCTAAGGTAGCCCTTTGAGGAAAGACCCTGAAATGATAGCCTAACGCCGGTCAAGCCTGCAGGGAGAGAGAGCTTAAGGGAGCTCTTATAGGTATTGTAAGAACCGGCAGAAGCAGAAAAGGAAAACTCCTTATTGATTGGAAAACCTTCAGGCTCAAGAATTACGTTCCCTCCCGGATTTGAACCGTAAACTACCGATGGACCATATATAACCCTAACCTTCCTGATAAAATGGGGAAGGGATGACAGGTCAAAGTAGAAATTCCCCCTTATCCCTGAACCATTTAGGGGAACCTCTCCATAGTAAACGTAAAACCTTTCAGGAGTAAAGCCCCTTAGGAAAACAACATCTCTAGGCGTAGGAGCAGAGGAAAGGGAAATAAGGTTTACACCAGAAAAAGAGTCCAAAATTTCCTTTACACCTTTCCTCTCAACCAAAGTTGCAGAGGAAACTGGCTCCAGAGAAGAAGTAGCTTCAACAATAACGTCTTCAGCCACCGCTTGAGAAGTTAGAAGGAGAGTAGCAAGCACAAGGAAAATCCTCCCCATAAGCATACCTCCCATAGTTTGTATGAAGATTTTTAACAAAGTTATTACCAAATATCAATCCTTAACTTATGAATATTACACACCAAAGTATTGACAGGTTAAGAAAGAGGCCTATATTACCCTCCAGCAAAGGTGGGCCGCTAGCTCAGTTGGTAGAGCAACGGACTTTTAATCCGTAGGTCCCAGGTTCGAGTCCTGGGCGGCTCACCACTTAAAGCGTCCCCGTCGTCTAGCCCGGCCTAGGACACCGGCCTTTCACGCCGGCGACGCGGGTTCGAATCCCGCCGGGGACGCCATCTAATATTTAACTGGGGCCGTAGCTCAGCTGGGAGAGCGTCAGGCTGGCAGTCTGAAGGTCGCGGGTTCGAATCCCGCCGGCTCCACCAATAAAACAGTGGGCCTGTAGCTCAGTTGGTTAGAGCATCCGGCTCATAACCGGACGGTCGGAGGTTCGAGTCCTCCCGGGCCCACCACTTTAACAAATCTTTCCAAATCTCTCCGGGGGATTCCTTGCCTGTAGAGCTCCTCAAAAAACTAATCTCAATCCCATCTGTATACGGAAATGAAAAAGAGATAGCAGACTTCTGCCAAGGATTCCTCAAAAAAAACCCGAAGCTCTCCCTTTTAAGGGAGAAAAACTCAATTATCGCCCACACAGAAATTGAAGAAAGTAAAAAAACAGTTGCACTCGTAGGTCACCTTGATACGGTTCCTGGAGAAAATGAGTTCAGCGGCCAGATTAAAGAGGGCAGACTTTACGGCCTTGGTGCCAGTGATATGAAGGCCGGAGATGCAGTCCTACTTAAAATAGCGGAAGACCTGAAGGGTTCTGAGAGCAAGTACAACCTATTTTTTATCCTATACGAAAAAGAGGAAGGACCTTACGAAGATAACGGGTTAAGAACCCTATTTAGAAAACACGAAGAGCTCTTAAAGAAAATTGACTTTGCCTTCGTTCTTGAACCTACCGATAACACCGTTCAAGTAGGGTGCTTAGGCGTAATCCATGCATGGTTTGTCTTTAAAGGAAAAAGAGCCCACTCAGCAAGACCTTGGGAAGGAGAAAATGCAATTCATAAGGCGGATAAACTCCTAAACTTCTTAAGAGGACTTAAACCTAAACCTTATACCGTAGGAAACCTCACTTACTACGAAGTTTTAAACGCAACTATGGTTGAGTATAAAGGCGGAAGGAACATAATTCCAGAGGAGTTTAAAGTTAACCTAAACTATCGCTTTTCTCCAACGAAAACTCAAGAAGAGGCCATAGAGGAACTTAAAGAGTTTGGAAGGAAAACTGAAGCAGACCAGGTAATCTTCACAGACGTCTCTCCGTCAGCAAGGGCATGCCTTGACAACCCAATTTTGGAAAATTTCCTAAAAGAGTACAAAATAAAAGTTGAGCCAAAACAGGCCTGGACCGACGTTGCTCAACTGTCAAGCCACGGAATTGACGCAGTAAACTTTGGACCCGGCCAACCCCACCAAGCCCACCAGAAGAACGAGTGGGTAGAGCTCAGTAAGGTTAAAGAGAACTACAGAATGCTAAAAGGTTTCCTGCTTAACTCCCCCTAAAGTAAGTTCTCCAGATCGCTAAGGCTAAACTGAGAGTGCTTTCTGAACTCCTCCCTCTCATAGGGAAAATCTTTCCTAAAGTGACCTCCCCTACTTTCCTCCCTCCTCATGGCGCTAACGGCTATTGCAAGGCCAAGGATCGCAGAACTCCTAACCTCCCAGGGAGAATCTGAAAGGGCTATCTTTGAAAGCTCATCTATTGCAGAAGTCAGTCTCTCAGCACTTCTAATGATTCCAACCTTTTCCCACATAATCTCCTTTACCCTTTTAAGGGTATAACTTGAGTGACCCCTTTTAGGGTAAGAGCTAGCCCTAACTCTGACTTCGGCAAAATCCCTACTTAAGTAGATAAAGTCCCTATAGACACCGTAAGATGCCCTGTTTCCAAAAACAAAACACTCTAAAAGGGAGTTACTTGCAAGTCTATTTGCTCCGTGAACTCCGGTGCAGGAAGCCTCCCCAACTGCAAAGAGCCCCTCTATAGAGGACCTTCCAAAAGTATCAACTTTAATCCCACCTATATAGTAGTGGGCAACTGGAGTTATCGGAACCAAGTCCTTCTTAGGGTCTATTCCTCTCTCTAGAAGCTTTTTGGTAATAGTAGGGAAGCGCTTGTAAATATCTATCCCTCTCCTTTCAATAGGTCTAAAGTCAAGGTAGACTTCTCCGTTAGTTAGCTCTTTTTGACTCTCTATAGCCCTAGTTACAACGTCCCTCGGTGCAAGCTCCCACAAGTGGTGGTAGTCTCCCATAAAGCGCCTTCCGTGCCTGTCCACCAAAATAGCACCCTCTCCCCTAACAGCCTCTGAGATCAGGAAACACTCTTCACCGTCACAGAAGGCGGTAGGGTGGAACTGGACAAACTCAAGGTCTTGAAGGAGAGCTCCCCACCTTAAAGCAGCCGAAATTCCATCTCCAGTTGAAGTTGGTGGGTTTGTGTTCTTCAAGTAAATCCCTGCAGCCCCTCCAGTCGCTATCACCGTAACTGGAGCGTAGAAGGCGGTTAAATGACCGTCAACTTCTGCTAAAACTCCGTAGCACCTGTTATCCTTAACAAGGAGCTCCCTTAACTTAGCCCCTTCAACAAGCTCACCAGAGTACCTATTAAGAAGGGTCCTCTGAACTTCTTCCCCTGTCCTATCCTCGTAATAAACAATTCTTGGAACCGAGTGAGCCGCCTCCTTCGTAAACTTTAAAACGCCGTTTGGCTCTTTCTCAAACCTAGCTCCCCACCTTAAAAGGTCAACAACCCTCTTAACTCCCTCCTCAGTCAATATCCTGGCCATCTTCGGAACGACAAGCCCCGCCCCTGCCCTTAGAGTATCGTTGAAGTGCAAATCGGGAGAATCTTCCTGCGGAAGGGCTACAGCTATACCGCCCTGCGCAAGATTCGTTGAACTCTCACTAGCAGTAGTCTTAGTCAAAACACAGGGATTTAAACCGAGCTCCCTCAATACTATTGCACAGAAGAGGCCTGCTGCTCCACTACCAGCTACCACAACGTCGTAAGTTTTACTCGGTAAATCAAGAACGTCAAAGTCGGTTAAACTCTTCAAAGATTACCTCCTAAAGGGAAACTATAAAGGAACCGTCAAATCCCCTTTTTAGCAGTTCCCTTTTAAGCCTCTCTGCTTTAGAATAAGTTGAAACAGGACCGACAAAAACCCTGTAATATCCTCTAAGCTTAACAACTTTAGCCCTGTAGCCCTTCTTAGAAACGAGCCACTTAAACTTATAGGCGTTCAGCTTATTCCTAAATGCCCCTACTTGAACAAAGAACCTTCCCTTACTGTAAGGAACCGGCTTATACCTGTGATCAACCCTCTTACCGAGGGCAATTATCTTTACCTTAGCCGTTCCTTTCCTGAGCATTCCAATTTTCTTTGCAGCAGCGTAAGAGAGGTCAATTATCCTTCCCTTAACGAAAGGACCTCTATCGTTAACTTTTACGATAACGCTCTTCCCATTTTCAAGGTTTATTACCTTAACGTAAGTTCCAAGGGGAAGGGTTTTATGGGCAGCAGTGAGCTTATACATGTCGTAGATTTCACCGCTTGCAGTCCTACTTCCATGGAAACCAGGGCCGTACCAGGAGGCAATCCCGACCTGAACAAACCCCCTATAACTCCTCCTAACACAGTACTTTTTACCGCTAACAGTGTAGGTATACTTACACGCCGAAGAGACGGGCTTACGGGAACTCTTCGGAATAAAAATTACCCTCTTCTGAGCTCCACAACCAGCACAGAGGAGAATCAGTAAAAGAGCTCCAATTAACCTCTTCATAGATTAGGAATTTTAATAAAATTCAGTTGATAAAAACCGACGGAGGGAAGAATGAGAGTCCTAACAAAGGAGGAAATCCTCAGAGAACTTGACGGCGTATTAGAGCTCGAAGAGGATAGAGTAAAGGTGCTAGACGAAAGGAAACTTAAAGAGGAACTGATAGATGACCTTATCTACACAGCAGTATTCGGAGACGAGGAAGCCAAAGATGTCTCAAGGTGGGTAATAAGGGCAGCAGCTCTTGACCTTAGGATAGTTCCCTCCTCAATCCACGACCTCTATACGGGACCGATGGCTAGAGAGGAGCTCCCAAAGTGGTTCACAGTTCCCGCCATGAACATAAGAGGAATAACTTACGACGTTATGAGACAAGTCTTTAAACTGGCAAAGGAAGAAGAGGTAGGAGCTTTCATCCTTGAAATTGCAAAGTCTGAAATAGGCTACACCGACCAAAGGCCTGCAGAGTACACAGCATGTGCGCTGGCAGCGGCAATTAAGGAAGGGTTCAGAGGTCCCGTCTTCATTCAGGGAGACCACTTCCAGTTTAACGCAAAAAATTACGCCAAAGACCCAGAAAAAGAACTTGAAAGCATAAGAGCCCTTACAAAAGAGGCAATAGAAGCAGACTTTTACAACATAGACATTGACCCATCAACGTTGGTTGACTACTCAAAGCCGACCCTCAAAGAGCAGCAGTACCATAACTACCTTAATACTGCAAAAATGACTGCATTCATTAGAGAGATTGAGCCTGAAGGGATTACCGTATCCGTTGGTGGAGAGATCGGCCACATAGGAGGAAAGAACTCAACTCCTGAGGAATTTGAAGCCTTCATGGAAGGGTATTTAGAAGAGCTTAGGAAGTACGGTGAAAACATTCCACATATAAGTAAGATATCAGTTCAAACGGGAACGGAACACGGAGGAATCCCCCTTCCCGACGGAAGAATTGCAGAAGTAAAACTTGACTTCTCGGTCCTTGAGAAGATTGGAGAAGTTGCAAGGAAGAAGTATCAGATGGCGGGAGCCGTTCAGCACGGAGCTTCAACACTTCCGGATGAACTCTTTCACAAATTTCCAGAAGTTAAAACTGCAGAAATCCACCTTGCAACAGGGTTCCAGAACATAATTTACGACCACCTACCAGAGGACTTTAAAGAGGAAATCTACAGTTGGCTCAAGACAGAACTGAAAAATGAGTGGAAGGAAGGCTGGACAGAACAGCAGTTTATCTACAAAACCAGGAAGAAAGCCTTTGGAAAGTTCAAGAAGAAGTTCTGGGACTTACCTAAAGAGGTAAAAGAACCGATGATGAAAGCCCTATACGAGAAGTTCCGTTTCCTCTTTGAACAGCTTGGAGTCTTCGGAACAAAAGAGATAGTTGAAAAGAGCATAACTCCAGTTGAGGTTTACAAGAAGAGGAACTTCTAAAGGGGAGAGGGAGGAACCCTCTCCTCAAACTTTACTACCGCAAACGTAAATAACTCCGTCCTTCCCAACTTTTGCCCAGTGGCGGGTTCCCGCAGGAACGTCAAGCCTATCACCGGCCCTTAAAGTTACTACTTCCCTTTCTGTTCCAATGGTAATCTCCCCCTCAAGAACCCACCTTACTTCATTAAAGGGATGGGTATGCCAATCGTAGTAAGTTCCCGGAAAATCACTCCAAACGTAAAGGTTTGTATAACCTTCCTCCTGTAACCTCTTAAAAACTTCTCCTTTATCCGAAACTCCTGTTCTCTCAACCACACTTACCTCCTAAAACTATAATATTTAGGTAAAACTAAGGAAACTGGAGAGAGTATGGCTGAAGGAATTGTAGTAGAAAGAGCGGGACAAAAACTAACCGTTCTAGTTCCAGAAGAAGGTAAAACCTACAGGGGAATACCTCTAGGGAAAGTGAGGAAGAAGGAGAAAATCTTTGCTGGAGATAGGGTTGAAGGCAGAGTTGTTGACAATTCAACCTTTGCAATTGAAAGGGTTTTAGAGAGGAAGAACCTCCTTATTCGCCCACCGATAGCAAACGTTGATAGGGTCGTTATAGTCTCAACCTTAAAGAACCCACCTTTCAATAACTTCCTCCTGGATAACCTGCTTGTAGTTTACGACCACATTGGCCTTGAACAGGTAATCGTCTTTAATAAAGTTGACCTCCTTGAGGGTGAAGAAAAGGAAGAGCTTAAAAGGTGGAAGGATATCTACAGTAATGCAGGATACAGGGTAATAGAAACAAGCACCCAAACTAAGGAAGGGATAAGAGAGCTAAAGGAAACTCTAACAGAGGGAACTACAATATTTGCAGGATCCAGCGGAGTTGGAAAGAGCTCCCTAATCTCTGAGATAACAGGGGTTGATTTAAAGACCGGAGAAATTAGCAAAAAAAGCGAAAGGGGAAAGCACACAACAAGAGAGGTCAGGCTTATCCCCTTTGAAAGGGGCTTTATCGGAGACGCTCCGGGCTTTTCAAGGGTTGAAGCCCTCAACTTTATGGATAAAGAGGAAGTAAGACTACACTTTCCAGAGTTCTTAAAGTACAGCTGTAAGTTCACAGACTGCCTCCACCTTGAAGAGGAGGGATGTCAGGTTAGAGAAGCGGTAATAAGAGGAGAGATACCCTGCGTAAGGTACAAAAGCTACCTAAAGATGATTAAAGAGTTCGTCCCTTGGCTGGCGGAAGTCCCAGCCTGTAAGGAGGAATAATGGTAACAGTTACGGACTTTTTAAGGAAAAAGGAAAAGGGTGAGAAAATAGTAATCCTCACCGCCTACGATTACCTTACAGCAAAGATAGTTGACTCGGCCGGAGTTGACGGAATCCTCGTCGGTGACTCCCTGGCAATGGTAGTTCTGGGATACCCTTCAACTCTTCAGGTAACAATGGATGAGATGATTCACCACACAAAAGCAGTAGTTAGGGGAACTCAAAACGCTCTAGTTATCTTTGACATGCCCTTCCTCTCCTACCAAACGGGAAAGAGGGATGCAGTTTTAAACGCAGGTAGGGCACTAAAGGAAGCAGGAGCTAACGCTGTTAAAGTGGAAGGAGGGGTTGAACAGGCTGAAACCATCAGGGCAATAGTTGAAGCAGGGATTCCGGTAATGGGCCACGTAGGACTCCAGCCCCAAAGCGTAAACCTCTACGGAGGATACAGATTAAGGGGTAAAGAGGAGGAGGAGAGAAGGAGGATTTTAGAGGATGCAAAAGCAGTTGAAGAGGCAGGAGCTTTCGCTGTAGTCCTTGAAAAGGTTCCTTCGGACCTTGCAAAGGAGATAACAGAAACTTTAAAAATACCGACGATAGGAATCGGAGCCGGCCCTTACTGTGACGGTCAAGTCCTGGTCTTTCACGATATGGTAGGACTCTTTAAGGAGTTTAAACCCAAGTTCGTTAAGAGGTACGCAGAGCTCGGAGAAAAGGCTGAGAGGGCAGTTAAAGAGTTCATTGAGGAAGTTAAAAGTGGCAAATTCCCCGGTCCGGAGCACAGCTACTAATGGAACCGATAGTTGAAGTTAAAGAAGTAGTAAAGCTATACCCGATAAAGAGGAACTTCTTCGGTAGGGTAGAGAAGTTCTTAAGGGCATTGGGAGGGGTTTCATTAAAAGTCTACCCGGGAGAAACTCTAGGTGTAATAGGGGAGAGCGGCTGCGGAAAGTCTACCCTTGGAAAAATTATCCTAGACCTTGAAAGGCTAACTTCGGGAAAGGTCCTATTTAAGGGAAAGGAGATAGGGAAACTGAAAGGAGAAGAGTACAGGGTTTACAGGAGAAACATTCAGGCAGTTTTTCAAAACCCCTCAAACTCTCTAAACCCTAGAATGAGAATCTGGGAAATTGTTACGGAAGGCTTAAAGATTAACGACGATTTGGAGAAAGAGGAGCTCCTTGAAAGGGCAAGGGAGCTAATTAAAATGGTTAACCTATCTGAGAGCTCCCTCTTTAAGTACCCACATCAGCTCTCTGGAGGACAGAAACAGAGAGTCGCAATTGCAAGGGCAGTAGCCCTTAAACCTGAACTAATAGTTGCTGATGAACCTACAAGCGCCCTTGATGTCTCGGTTCAATCACAGATTGTAAACCTTTTCCTAGAGCTCCAGGAAAATTTAAACCTCTCCTACTTCTTCATATCCCACTCCCTACCGGTTGTAGAGGCAGTTAGTGATAGAGTTATTGTCATGTACAAAGGATTTATAGTTGAAGAGGGAAGTTCAAGGGATGTTTTTACCCAAAGTGCTCACCCCTACACTAAACTCCTGATTTCATCCTTACCTGGAAGTAGGGTAAAGTTCAAAGAGACCGGTGAGGAAAGTGAAGTAGAAACGGGATGCCCTTTTTACCCAAGGTGTCCATACAGAAAAAAGGAATGCCTTAAGTTTAACGTGAAGCTTTTAGAACTCTCTGAGAGCCATAGAGTTGCCTGCGTTCTTTACTCTTAAAGGCGTATAAGCAACCGTATAGACAAAGACCTTTTCTGCACCGCCCTTCTTTAGGAGCTCTGAGATTTCATCTGCAGTTGCTCCCGTTGTAAAGACGTCGTCAAAAAGGAGAACTCTCTTTCCAAAGAGTTCAGATAGGTTTTTAACCCCAAAGAGTCCCTTAACATTTTCCCTCCTACTCTTAAAGTCCAAGCCCGATTGCTTCTCTCCCTCAAAGGGCTTTTCAAGGAGAGGTCTATATTCAACGCCCGCTCCCTTTAAAATCTCCTCAGTCTGGTTAAATCCCCTTTCCTTAAGGGTAGACTTGTGAACCGGAACAGGAACAACTAGATTGGCGCCTATCTCTTTAATTACCCTTTTAAGGTGTTCGGAAACCTCCCTTCCAATCTCATAGGCAACCGGTCTAAAACTGTTAAACTTCAATTCTCTTATAGCAACCTCAGGAAGGCCTTCATAAAGGGTATAGTAGAAGAGGCCTTCAAAGGAGAAACTTCTGTTTTCCTTTAAACACCTTAAACAGAGCTCCCCGTTTCCCGGAAGAAGTTCTAAAGGGTGACCACAGTTTTTGCATTTTCTACCACTATACTTTTTAAATCCCCTCTCCCAACACTCTTTACAGGCAACGGCCCTGTGGTTAAGGAAGAGGAAAGAACCACAGACTGAACAGAAGGAAGGAAAGAGGAGGTCAAGGAGAGCTCCGTAAAGTTTCCCCATTAAACTTAAACTCCGTACTTCTCTATTAGAGGGGAGAGTTCTCCCAACTCTTCCTTTACGTACCTTCTTATAATCTCTTCAACGTCCTCACTTGAATGGTTTAAAAGCTCAACGGCTAAAGTGCGAACCTTTTCAGGGAAGTTATTCTGCTTACAGAACTCCTCAATAGCCTTAGAGTAGCTTAGCTCTTCCCTTGAATCACTATCTCCACTCTCCTCAGCGACCGTTCTCTTAATAACTCTAAGGTAAAGTGCTTTCTCTTCAATCCTTCTGAAAAGTTCAGAAAACTTCTCAGCAGGCTCTCCGGTCTCTCTGAAAGTTACTGAGACAACGGGAGGAATAGATTCAGATTTAACCCTTTCAAGGAGTTCCGAAACTTCCTGATGTGCCCTCTCAGAGTCGGTATTAAGGACTAGAAAAGGCCTCAAACCCTCAATTTCAATTCTCTCTAGAGCTTTAGAGTCAACGTTAAATATGTTGAAACCCCTACTTCCCCTCTCTGCTTCTGAAGAGTTTCTAAACTCAGTAGAACCGGCGTAGGAGAAGATGCCCTGATGGAGTCTCTCTTTCCTAAAGAGGTGAATGTGGCCGGCTGCGTAGTAACTGAACCCTTTCGGAAGTTTAGCGGCTAAAACCTCATAAGCATCAGGATGGTGTCCTGAATAGGATATAAAAGGGTCAACTGCCTGATGAAGAACTAAAACTGAAGTCCCTCTTTCCTTTGCCCTCTCTTCAAACTTATGGAAGTTTTCCTCCCTAAAGGCTTCAAGGAACCTCTTTGGTAAGTAGCGGAAGCCTGCAAAGTAAATTCCCTTAACTTCAAGTTCACCAAAAGGATCAAGGAGTTTTAAAAGACCAAGCTGAGACAGAATCTTATGGGGGGGAGCCGTTCCTTTCCTCAAAGCCCTATCGTGGTTGCCAGTTATGGCAACTACCTCAATTCCGACCTCTTTCAACCTCTTAAACTGGTCAATGGCAAAGGATAAGCTCTCAACGTCTGGGTGGTAGCTCTCAAAGAGGTCTCCAGAGTGGACGAGGACGTCAACTCCTTCCTCAATAACCCTATCTACGACCAGTTTAAAGGCCCTAAAAAAGTCCTCCTTCCTTTCCCTTAAGTGGTACTGAACATACCCTAAGTGGGTGTCTGAAACGTGGGCTATCTTCATCTTCCTTCCCTACTCGTAATCTACTATTACAACTCCTCCAAAGGCACCTACCCTTATTATATGGCCCCTCTCATCCTTAAAAGTAACAACTCCCGTATGTTTCTTATCTTTAACTTTCCTCAAACCAGACGTAACCCTTCCCCCTGTACTCTCCAACCAGCTTACCGCAGCTGTAAACCTTAACTGTAAACTTCCCTCCGGTAACCTTTAACATCTGCTTTTCCACTTTGGTCTGCAGCTTACAAGAACACCCTGAGAAAATCAGGGGAAAGAGGGTCAACAGAATCAACTTCTTCATAGCGCCTCATCCTTCAGTTCTTCAAGAACCTCTATCAGTTTATTTATAAAGAAGATATTCTCCCTCATAGTACCGATAGTCACCCTTATATGGGTAGGGAAACCGTAACCATCCATAGCCCTTACAATTACGCCTTTCTTTAAAAGCCTGTTGAATACTTCCCTACTTGGAAAGCCTACGTCAACCAAAATAAAGTTGGCACAGGTTGGAACGTACTTTAAACCCAACCTTTCAAACTCTTTATACAGGTACTTCTTTCCCTCCTCGTTTACAACCTGAGAGTGTTTGATGAACATGTTATCATCAAGAGCAGCTGCTCCGCCGATCTGGGCCGGACGGGTAACGTTGAAGGGTTGGCGGATACGGTTCATATCGGCAATTATCTCCTTCCTTCCCACTGCATAGCCGAGCCTTAAACCTGCAAGACCGTAAATCTTTGAAAATGTCCTCGTCACGAGAACGTTCTTCTCGTAGATGTAGTCCACTCCGTTGGGAACGTCAAAACCGGAGCCTACAGCGTACTCGTAGTAGGCCTCATCAAGGACTAGGAGAACGTCGTCTGGAAACTCCTTCAAGAACTCCTCAAACTCCTTCCTGCTAAAGGCCGTTCCGGTGGGGTTATTAGGATTTGCCAAGAACACAACGGCGGTATTTTCGTCTATTGCATCAAGGTGGGCTTTAAGGTCCATGTAGTAGTTATCCTTTGCCTTCACAACCTTATGGTCGGCTCCTGAAAGCTGAACAACAATAGGGTAAACTGCAAAGGACTTTTCACTGTAAACTGCGTTAAGACCGGGCCTTAAATAGGCCCTTGAAACTATATCAAGGGCTTCGTTTGAACCGAGCCCTAAAAATATATTCTCCGGCTTAACGTTCAGCTTCTCAGATAGTTTCTTCTTGAGATAGTAGGAGTTACCGTCCGGATAGCGGTTCAGGTTCTTAAGGTCTTCAATTATTGCCCTTACGGCTGAAGGACAAGGCCCTAACGGGTTTTCGTTAGAGGCAAGCTTAACTATCTCCTTAAGCCCTAACTCCCTCTTTAACTCCTCTTCAGGCTTTCCCGGCTCGTAAACCTTAACCTTCTTTATGTGGTCTGGAAGGGAGAACATCGGAACCTCCAATTTTTGAGTAGTGAATATCTTACAAAAACTATTGTAGACTTATAATAATAGGGTTCTGGAGGGAATATGAAAGTAGAGTTTGAACTAAAAGAGCTAATGGAAAAACTAGGACTAACTGTATCAACTGCAGAAAGCTGCACAGGAGGACTCGTCGCTGCAAGGATTGTAAATGTTCCCGGTAGCTCCAGCTACTTCATGGGAGGAGTAGTAGCCTACGACAACAGAGTAAAGATGAAGGTTCTCGGGGTTAGAGCAGAAACCCTGTTAAAGTTCGGAGCTGTAAGTCAGGAAACTGCAAGGGAGATGGTTTTAGGAGTAAAGGAGCTCACCGGAACCGATTGTGCAGTTTCAACCACAGGTATTGCCGGTCCCTCTGGAGGGAGCCCTGAGAAGCCGGTAGGTCTAACCTTCATAGGAGTTTCGGTTAAGGACAGGGTAGAGGTATTCAAGTTTATCTTTGAGGATAAGCACCCAGACCCGGTAAAGAGGAGGAACGCAATAAGGAGAAAGGCAGCCAAAAAGGCAATTCAACTTCTAACGAAAATGTTGAAGGAGGAGCTCTAAGGGGGAACCTTTGAAGGCGGTTTTAATACTGGGAAGTAACTTAGGAAACAGGAAAGAGAACATAGAAAGGGCAATTGACTTAATAAAGAAGTTTGTAGGAAACGT
Source organism: Thermovibrio guaymasensis (assembly GCF_003633715.1). Taxonomy (NCBI): domain Bacteria; kingdom Pseudomonadati; phylum Aquificota; class Aquificia; order Desulfurobacteriales; family Desulfurobacteriaceae; genus Thermovibrio; species Thermovibrio guaymasensis. The sequence continues at coordinate 473,966 of NZ_RBIE01000001.1, read as the reverse complement.
CTTAAAGGAGAGCTCCCTCATTCAAACTCCCCCTTTTGGCATTAAAGAGCAACCCCCCTTTTTAAATAAGGGAGTCTTGGTTGAAACTTATCATCCGCCCTTTGAGCTCCTAAATCTTTTAAAGTGGATAGAGAAAAGGGCTGGTAGATATCCTACCTACAGGTGGGGACCGAGAGTTATAGATGTAGATATAGCTACGTGGGGAAATTTAACAGTGGATACAGAAAAACTAAAACTCCCCCACCCAGGCCTAAGGGAGAGGGAGTTTTTTAGGAGAATTTATAAAGAATTAACTAAACGAGAACCTCCTCTTTAACAGGTTTTAAATCATCAAGCCAGCCTGCATGGGGAGTTAAGAGTCTCTTAAAGAGCTTTCCAACCTTCTTAGGATCTTTACACTGGTGGTACTTTAAGTAAATCTCATTTCCAATAATTCCAACAATCTCAATCTTTCCAGTTTTGTGGGACATTATGTACCTAAAGCGCTTCGCATGACCGTCAAGCTTCTGCTTTGCCTTCTCAACGATCTCATAACCCTTCTTAAGGGGAACTTGAAAGTGGGTCTTAACCCTCTTAACGGGCCTACACTGGAAAACGTAGTAGGGTATAACCCCAGCTGAAGTTATCTCCTTCATCAAAGTTGAAAGGACATCAGGGTCGTCGTTAACTCCCTTTAGAAGGACCGTCTGGTTACTTACGGGAACACCGCTCCTAATTAAAGAATCAACGGCCTTCCTTGCCTCCTTTGTTACCTCATTGGGATGGTTAAAGTGGGTTACTAGGTAAACTCTCCTCTCGGGAGTTGAGTACTTAGAGAGTACCTCAAGGAGCTTACTATCTTCATAAATCCTCATAGGGTAGAAAACCGGAACCCTGCTACCAAACCTAATAAACTTTAAGTGAGGAATTTTTGAAAGTTCTGATAGGAAGTACTCAATAACGTCGGTTGGAAGGACGAGGGGGTCTCCTCCTGAGATAAGGACGTTCGTTATCTCAGGGTGCTCTTTAATGTACTCAACGGCCCTATCAAAGAGCTTTAGGGTCTCGTTCGTCGGAATTCCTACCAGCCTCTTCCTAAAGCAGTGGCGACAGTAACCGGCACACCTGTTTGTTACGAGGAGGAGGGCCGTCTCCCTGTACTTGTGCTGGAGGCCGGTTAAAACTGTATTCTCCTTCTCTCCACTGGTATCGTAGGAACCGGAAACGTCAAGCTCATCAACGCTGGGGAATATTATGTTCTTTATTGGATCGTTTGGGTCACTCCAGTCTATAAGGCCTGCGTAATAATCTGGAATAAACATGGGGTGTCTTTCAACAACTTTTTCAAGCCTTTTCTTCTCATCCTTGGGAATTTTAAAGTTAAAAGCCTTCTCCACCTCTTCTATTGAGCTAAATCCGGGAATCTGCACTGGAGCACTCCTTTAATTAAGGTTTGAACTTGCCTAAGTTAGGCGGTGGCGAACAATATAAGTAGTGTTAATAACTTAGTTAGAAATATATTTGCAAAAACGCTAAACGCAAGTTTTTTTCAAGTCAAAACGCCTACAGATACGACGTAAACGGGAAGTTCGCTTCTCTTAAGACTCAAGAACTTTTGAAGGTCAAAGTCGTAAAAGGCACCTATGCCGCAGGCACCGTGATTTAGGCTCTCTGAAGAGAGGTAAAGGTTCTCTCCGAGAGCTCCTGCTTCAAGGAGAGCTCCCCTATACTGCCGGCAGTTTAAAGCTCCTTCAAAATCAAGAGTAAAGATAACGTTAAAGTTTGCAAGTGAAATAAAGCGCTGAGAGAGACAGAGGGCTGAAATTTCCCTTGAGAAATCTCCCCTCCTGTAAAGGGCAAGTTCCCCATCCACTACCGTGTAGATGCCGTCCTCTAGACCCTCAACGTTCTTAACCTGGACGAAGAAGTTTAACCTTGGGAATCCCCAGTCGGAAGGGAAACACAGGAGGGACGACTCTAAAATCAGCTTAAAGTCCTCAAAGGGCATTTCACTACCGGTAAAATCCCTCCTTGAACGCCTCTTTAAAATCGTCTGAGAAAGAGGTAAGGAGTGGGCTTCCGGAATGCCTTGAACCGGTTCAGGGAAAGGTCTAAAGAACTCGCAGGAATCGATCTTTCCGTCAAGGTGGGCGTTAACTATTTCAGGTTCATAGACAGGCTTTCTTAAAACTGGAATTGACTTAGGAAAGGAAGAAGTTAGAATGACTTCATCTCCCAAGTACAGGGGTGGTTTACCGGGTAAAAGGGCACAGAGGACAAACTCGTTCTCTCCGTCAAGGCCTAAAAGGGAGTTAACAGAGTCGTCCCTGAAGAGGGAGAGTGCGGTTCCTTCAACACCTATAGAGCGAAGGTAGGCAACACCGTTAGAGACCATATGGCCAGAATCAAGGAGGCAGTAGCGGTAAGCCCTTGCCCTGTACTTCCAGACGCTCCTTCCATAAATGGTTGATACTAAAGCGACGAAGTTTCCGGGTATTTGACAACAGAGGGCATTCTCAAAGGCCTCCCTGTAGTTCCCCTCTAAAAGGAGCTCCAAAGAGTGGTCTAAAGGCTGATAGTGGTAAATCCCGTCTGGAACTTCAGAAAGCCTCTCAACAAACAGGTAGAGCTCAAAGGGGTATAGAGCTCCGGCAGAAGGAGTAGCCCTAAAGCCGAAAGGCTCTCCGTGAAAGTTTTCAACCTTCGTAATTCCGTTCATTGAAAAGCAAAGATTGGAAAGCTCCTGAAAGTCAATTTCTTCAGCTGCAGCCTCATTGCAAAGCCTGTAGAGCGTATCTACGGTCTCCCCTGTAAACCCTTTAAAAGGTAAGAGCTTAAACTTCCTAACTTCAGGGTAAACCTTAAAGGGACTCGGGTAGTTGCTCCAGTCAAGGAAGTGGGGTTTCCTCAAACTCTCAAGAGTATGGGCGGTTTTTACGTGGTAGTTAAAACAGGTAGACATAAACCCTCCAAGAAAAACTTAAACAATTGAAATTTTACACCCTCTCTGATCAAAGCGTACAACCAAAGCAGAACTTCACTTTGTTCTTGCAAAAACATAAAGAATTATTTTAGATTAATTGACAATTAGTTTTAGATAACCTATATTTAGTATTAGAAGCAAGAAATTTAAAAGGAGGAAATGATGAACTTAATGGAGCTGAGAGAAATACAGGCTTTAAATACACTGGTGTTTGAGACCCTAGGACAGCCTGAAAAGGAGAGGGAGTTTAAGTTCAAGTCCCTCAAGAGGTGGGGGCTTGACCTGATTCTTGGTAAAAAAGGCGGTGAGGAAACGTTTTTCGTAGCAGAGTACGGAAAGAGGAAGAAGGGAGACGTATACGAGGAGGAGGGAGTTCAGTACGAAGTAAGCGAAATACTTGAGGAACTCCCAAAGAATAAAAAGCTCTTTGCCCATATTGAGATGGAAAACGGAAGGGCTTACCTTGTGGGAGAGCTGAGAGAAGGTGAGAACAACATAGAGATTTTAAGGCTTCCAGCTGCTTCTTTACTCCTTGCCTACTTTAAGAAGCACAGACTCCACCACTTAATTGAGGCCTTAAGGAACGTTGGAACTGCAACAGAACTCGTAAAACAGAGGGGACAGGAAGGTAAACCCTATCCCTTTGAGAAACTCCCCAACGTTGCAAGGCGCTTTTTGAGAGAAGCAAAGAAAGTTGAAAAAGATGCAGGCTTTGGAAGGGTAGCCCTTGCCTACTTCGGGGAAAACAAGGACGGAGACGCTAGGTTCAGAGTTTCCTGGTTGCTACCTACCATCGCCCTCTTTGAAATAGACATAGCAGAAAAAGCAGACAAGATATTGGCAGCCTTTAAGTAGGAGGAGAGAGATGGAGCTCTTAACCTGGACTCCGGTAATTTTCAGCAGAAAAGGTTTTCCCCGGGACGAGGCGGGCAGACCCTTCCTCCCCGGAAACTCTATAAGGGAAGCGATAACCAGTGCTGTAATCTACTACTACATAAAGAAGGATAAGGATATTGAAAATAGGGTAAAGGCCTACCTCCTTAAGAAGGGATTAAAACCAAGTGAGGTAATTGATAGGATAAAGGAGATAATCCTTGATAAGTACCCGGTCTTAAACGGCCTTGAAATCCCAGAAAGGCTTGACCTTTCAAATGGAGAAGTTTACGAAACTAGAGCAGAGGTTTTTAACTTAAAGAAGTGGGAAGATGAAGAAAGCTTTAAAGTTGAAGTCTTTAAGGGAGTTGTAGAACTTCCCATCTCCTCACCATACCTTGAGAAGTTAAAGGCGGCAGGCCACTCCTTCTGCGAAGCTCTAGTAAGAATGGAGATGGGAATGCTCAAAGACCACCCTTTAGTTGAAACCTTCTACAAACCTCTACTTAACGACATGAAAAAGTGGGAGATTCCCCTGAGAATAGGTATGTGGACCGAAGTTAAGTTCAAGGGGCATCTCCTCTTCTTCTGGAGGATTAAGGAAGTAAGGAACGCTCTAATGGAGGAGCTGAAGGTAGATATAAGACCTACGAAAGTAATCTACCTTCCAAGGGAGAGGTGTACAACGGGCTGGTGTGAAGCAAAACTATAAAACCGTATAAAGGAGGTGTACCATGGCAGTAAAGAGGGATGAGAAGAAGATGGCAAACTTAACGAGGCAACTCAGGAGCATCATTGCCCAAATTGAGGCCCTAAGGGTTGAAATTGCCCAGCTTGACGTACTCATCTCCGAGTACAGGTCAACAATCACAACCCTTAAGAACTTAAAGGACCTTGGGGCAGGTAAGGAAGTTCTCCTCCCTGTTGGAAGGATAGCACAGGTCGGAGCAAAGCTTGAAGAGGTTGACAAGATTGTAATCAACATTGGAAGCGGAATCAGTGTGGAACTCCCCTTTGACGAAGCAATCCAGCAGATAGAGAAGGAAATTGTTGCAGTCCTTGCCCTAAGGGAAGCCCTTGAAAAGGCCATGGTTGAGCTCTACGCAAGGGTTGAGGAGCTCAGCCAGAAAATAAGGGAACACGGCCACGCGGAGGCCGGAGGGGAGGAGAAGAATGAAGGAGAGGAAAAGTAAGGAGGAAGTGGCAGAGTTCCTCAAAAACCTACCTGAAGGGCGGAAAATCTACTACAGATTCGGCAACCTAATGGTTGAAGTGAGTAAAGAAGAAGCCTTAAAACTACTAGAGAGAGAAGAAGAGGGGGAGGAGTAAACCTCCCCCTTAAACTTTAAAACCAGGAGGGAGAAATGAGAAAACCTGCAGCGATACTAACGCTCGTTGGATTTGTAATGCTTCTTTTAGGGTGGGCAGTAGGAACTTTCTTTACGGAGAGAACAGTTGCTAAAGCAATAGCAACAATTCCAGCCTCACCTATCGTTTTAAACGCTAAGTACGATAAGGAAAAGCACTCAATCTTTTACTCTATTCTGAACCCTGGAGGAACGCCCCTTACGGTCGTTGAAGAGTCTTTTGTCTTTACTCCGGGAAGTGAGAGTAAGGAAAAAGGTTACGTCGTTTCCCACATTCCAGTCCACGTAGTCTTACCTCCAGGGGTAGTAACAACGGTTGAGCTAAAGCTTAAGGCGGGAACTGAAAAACTTCACGTTGGAGATGCGGTACTTGCCACGTTTACCTACGTCCATCCACTCTCAAAGGACCTATACAGCGTAATCCACCCCTTTACTATGGGTGTAAAGGGTGAGAACAAAAAGGAGGTCAAGAACGGGAAGGAGGGAGGTAAGTAATGGAGAGAGTAGTTTGGTGGATAGCCCTAACGCTATTTATCCTTTCAATAGCTCTGGGGCTATTTGTACTAGCAGTTACAGTAGCTTCAAATCCTGAGGCTGCAGCCTTCGTCCTTGGCCTTTTAGGTTTTTGGCTCTTTGCAAATAGGCTGATTTTTGGATTCGGCCAGATTGCAAACTTAGCAAGCTCCTTCGTTGAGGGAGAGGAGGTTGAGAAGGAAGAAGTAGCTAAAAAGGTTGCCCAGAGCCCCCAAGAGGCTAAGCTCAGAGGACTTGAGGAATTGAGCGTAGCGGCTCTACTTGCAATTTGGAGGAGCTCCCTTGAACCCTTTAAGTATGCTTACTACTTAGGTTTCTTCCTCTTTTTCCTCTTTGCCCTCATGTTTGAGCTCAACATAATTTCATCTCTCGTTATCGGACCGGTTGTAGAAGCCCTAACACTCGGTGCCTCTATTCCTACAGTTTTGGTATGGGGACTGGAGCTCCTATCCGGCTATTACTTATCAAAAGCCCTCGAAAAAGCAGTTAGAGAGATAGAGAAAACTGAAGGAGAGAAAAAAGAAGAAAAATAGAGACTCCTTTCTACCTTTAAGGGCCCTATATTAGGGCCCTTTTTTTTATCCTTAAAGCTACATCCTATAATTTCTGATGGAAGAGTTGCTTTTTCGCTATAAATTAAATCTCAAGAAAGCTTAAAAACGGAGGAGAGAGATGGAGGACTTCATCAGCAGGAACTACAAGTACGACTTCTCTATGTGCAACGAACCTATAGAGCTTGTAGCAGACGACTACGACATGGCTGAGTTCTTTGAAAGGTTGGTGGGTCTAGTTGAACCTGTTGGAGAGGATGGGGTTAAAGTTGAATGCCCATACTGCGGAGCTCCATTAGCAGTTATCTACCCAGATAGAGTAGAAGAGACACAAAACGAACTCTACTTTGGGGAGGACGACGAACCCTTTACAGACCTAATAGAGATGATTGAGGAACTTGTTAGGGAGAGGAAATTTAGAACTGCTATAGAGGTAATTCAGAGGAGCGGAGAGTGTGAGAAGTGCGGGAACACCTACGCAGCTTTAAAGTTTGTAATTCCGACCACAACAAACTTTGACAGTATAGATGAGCTGAGGGAGTTTTACGAGAAAGCCCTAAAAAACGGGGACAAAGAGTACTACTACAGGGAGCTTCCAGACGTAGCATTCGTCGGAGTGAGGATTCTCTACGAAGGTGAGGAAATTTGGGAGATAGAAACCCTTCCCTTTGCCTACGACGAGAACATTGAGTTCACCTGCGTATTTAAGAAGCTCTACGAGATGGTAATGGCGGAGGAAGTATGAGAAGACTACCTGTAGTAGCAATAGTAGGAAGGCCAAACGTCGGTAAGTCCTCCCTCTTTAATAGGCTCCTTGGAAAGAAAGTAGCAATAATTGACGACACCCCGGGAGTAACGAGGGATAGGATAGTCCAAGAAGCCGAAATAGACGGCCACAGAGTAATTCTGGTTGATACTGGAGGAGTAGTTGAGAAAGACGCCCACCAGTTCGCAAAGGAGACAACAGAGCAGGCAAAGAGGGCAATGGAAGAGGCCGATGTAATAGTTTTTGTAGTTGACGGAAAAGAAGGGGTGAACCCCCTTGACCTAGAGGTTGCAAAAATCTTGAGGAAGTGGAAAAAGCCAGTAATCTTAGCCGTCAATAAGATTGATGAACCCTTTATGGAGGACAGAGTATACGAGTTCTACCAGCTTGGATTTGACGAAGTAATTCCAATATCAACGATTCACAAGATAGGGATTCAAACTCTGAAGGAGAAAATCCTTGAAAAGCTCCCTCCAGAGCTTAGAGAAAACGCAAAGAGGGAACAGGAAAAAGTAGAGAAGAGAGAAAAGGCCGAGAGGTTAATTTCGGGAGAGGAAGAAGAGGAACTTACCTCCCTCCAGGAGACTCTAGAGAGGGGAGAGGAGTACGAAATAGAAGAAGAGGAGAAAGAGCCGATAAAAGTAGCAATAGTCGGTAGGCCTAACATGGGTAAGTCTACGCTCCTTAACGCTTTAGTAGGCCAAGAGAGGGCGATAGTTAGCGACGTTCCTGGAACTACAAGGGATGCAATAGACACATACGTAAAAATCGGAGATGACGAGTTTATCTTCATAGATACTGCTGGAATAAGGAGAAGGGGGAAAATTAAAGACATAGAGTACTACTCATACTTAAGGGCCCTTGACGCAATAGATAGGGCCGATGTAGTTATTCTCCTGATTGATGCAGAAGAGGGGCCAACCGATAGGGACGCAAAGATTGCCGGAATTGCCCTTGAGAAGTTCAAACCTATAGTAATTGCCGTGAATAAGATAGACAAGCTAAAGGATCAGAAAGACTGGGAGAGAATTCATAGGGAACTTGACTTAACCTTTGACTTTATCCCCTTTGCTCCGAGAGTTTTCATCTCGGCTAAGGAGAGAAAGGGCCTTGATGAGCTCATTAAACAGATAAAAGACCTCTACTCCCAATACACAAAGAAGGTAACAACAGGAAAGTTCAACAGAGTACTAAGAGAACTTATGGAAATTCACCAACCTCCAGTCTACAAGAATAAGGTAGTTAAGATCTACTACGGAACTCAGGTTAAAACAAAACCTCCTACCTTCCTCCTCTTCTCCAACTACCCTGAGGGGATCCCAAAGTCCTTTAGGAGGTTCTTAGAAAATAGACTGAGGGAGGCCTTTGGATTTAACAAGATTCCCATTAGAATTGTCTTTAAGAAAAGGAGTTAGGAGGGAAAAGTGAAAGTACTTGGGATAAATGGCTCCCACAGGAAAGGCTCAACGCTAATCCTACTTGAAGAAGCCTTTAAAGAGCTTGAAGGCTTTGATACAGAAATTATTTCCCTCTGCGACTATACGCTTGAGTACTGTAAAGTCTGTAACGCCTGTAAGAGAAACGGAGGGGTCTGTATCGTAAAGGACGGTTACCAGGAAATAGAAGAAAAGATGAAAGAGGCAGACGCAATAATAGTAGGTTCTCCAGTCTACTTTGGCTCAATAACCGGAATGCTTAAAACTCTCTTTGACCGTTCAAGGACCTTAAGGGTTAACTGGGAGTTGAAAGATAAAGTATGTGCCGCAATTGCTGTAGGAGCAACCAAACACGGAGGACAGGAACACACACTTCAGGCGATACACGCTTGGGCTTTAATACACGGAATGATTTTAGTTGCAGACTCAGACCCAACCGCCCACTTTGGAGGAGCGGCTACGGCAAAGCAGGTTGAGGACTCCTTTGAAATTGACGAGTGGGGCTTGAAAACTGCAAGGAGCGTAGGAAAAAGAGTTAGAGAAGTTTTAACTATGCTGAGGAAGTAGTGGTAATAGTTGGAACCAGTGGATACTACTACCGCGAGTGGGTAGGAAGGTTCTACCCTGAAGGCCTTCCTACCTCCCGCTGGCTTGAGTTCTATAGCCAACACCTAAACGGACTTGAGGTTAACTCAACCTTTTACAGACCTCCAAGCGAAAATTCAGTAAAAAAGCTTTTAAAATACCCTCTTTATTACAGCCTAAAGCTCTGCAGGGAGATAACCCACAAAAGGAGTTTAAGAGAAGAGCTCCTAACTCCCTTCTTTAGGGCAAAGGAAGTATTGGAAGGAAAACTAATTACTTTACTCGCTCAATTTCCCCCCCTCTTTCAAACCGAAGGAGGCTGAATTCCTATTTAAACTGATTGAGGTTTTTAAAGAAAAGGGAATAGCAGTAACTGTTGAATTGAGAAACCCGGAGTGGGAAAGAGGACTGAAAGAGCTAAAGGAGAGGAAAATTCCCGTAGCCTGCATCAGCTTTCCCGAAAAACTAAGTTGGCTGAAGAAGTGCGTAAAAACGGAAGAGATTACTTACCTGAGGCTCCACGGCAAAGAGGAACTCTACAGGGGAAGCTACAAAGAGGAGCTCCCAAAAATAGCAGACTGGATAAAAAAGAGCCCTTCAAAAAACAAATTAATCTTCTTTAACAATACTATGGGAAAGGCCTTTGAAGATGCAGTGGAGCTCTTAAAACTTCTCTCTTGACCTGCTCAAGGGTATCAGTCAAGAAAAGATGAAAGGAGAAAGATTAAGAAAGAAACGAGTGTAATAGTTGCTCCAGATGGAGCATCAAGGGAGAAGGAGACGAGAATTCCAAGAAGGCTTGAAAGGAAACCAAAAAGGACTGTTAAGGTAAAGAATTTGGAGTAACTTCCTGCAAGCCTAAAGGCAGATGCAGCAGGCATAACGAGGAGAGAAAAGACCAAAAGGGCACCTACAGCTTTAAGAGAAAACGTAACAACCAGAGCAATCAAAAGGCTCATAAGGAAAGTGATCAACTCAACCTTGTAACCTGAAGCCTTTGCAATTTCTTGACTAAAGGAAATTAAGTAAATCTCCCTCCAGAAGATAAAGAAGAAGGAGAAAACTATAAGTGTAGTAACAGTGAGGAGAAGGAGGTCTACATCTGTAACGCTCAAAGGACTGCCGAAAAGGTAAGAAAGGGCTGAGGAGCCGTAAGCCCCCGAAAGGCTTAAAAAGATTACTGCAAGGGCAACGCTCGTTGCAAAGAGAGCTCCCATCGTTGCATCAAAGTGAAGCCCCCTCTTAAGCTGAAAGAACCAGATAATAATAGATGAGAGCAGAGAAAAAACTAAGGCAGTAAGAGTCGGATTAACCCCTAGGAATATTCCAAATGCAACGCCTGCAAGGGCAATATGGGCAAGTCCTGCCCCTGCAAAGCTCATTTTCCTCAAAATAACGTAGGAACCAACAGCTGAACAGGTTAATCCGGTTAAAACGGCAGAGATTAGGGCTTTAACTCCAAAGCCGTAAGAAAGGTAGAGGAAGGGGTTGTGAAACATCTACCCTTCCTTACTTTGGAGTCTCTTTAGGTACTCCTGGGCCTTTTTATGCTTAACAACATCGCCAGTTTTGTAGTAGATGGCATACTCTGCAACGTTTGTAGCGTGGTCTCCAACCCTCTCAAGGGACTTAACTACCAAGATTAACCTTACTGCAACATCTGCAGCCTCAGGGTTTTGCCTTGACATCTCTATCAGTTCGTTAAAGAGCCTCTCATAGAAGCTGTCAACGATGTCGTCTTTGTCTATTACCTCCTTTGCAAGCTCTACGTCCCCCCTTAAAAGGGCCATTATAGAGTCTTTCAACATGTCAGAGACAACCTTTAACATTCTGGGAAGGTCAACGTAAGGTTTTAAAGGTGGGAGCTCCGAAAGGTAAATGGCAGTTTCACAGATATCACGGGCAAGGTCCCCAACCCTCTCAAGGTCAACGATACTCTTTAAAACCGAGACAACAAACCTTAAGTCTGTAGCCTCAGGGGAGTAGAGCGCTAAAATCCTTATACATCTCTCCTCAATCTCTATCTCCTTAAGGTCTATAAGCCTATCGTACTCATAGGTTGCCTTCGCCTTTTCCTTATCCCTCTCCATTAAAGCTTCCATGGCATCGTTTATTATCTTCCTAGCCATATCTGCCATCTCTATGAAGCTCTTCTTAAGTAAGTCCAAGTCTTCAAGGTAACGCTCAATCATCCTCTCCTCCACAGTTTAAAAGGGCTATTATTCTATTTATAGCATCGGAAACCGTCTCAACCCTCCCGTAGCCGGGGAGTTCCCCAATCTCTTTAAGTTTAAATGAAAGCTCGTCTAAACCTAAAGGCTCATTAGCCCTGTAGAAGACCAGCCTTTCAAGGAGGGGGAAAAGGTGATTCTCAAACAGGTAAACCCAAACTCTCAGCCTGTTACTGCTTACTTCCTCCCTCTCCAAAAGGCCCATCAGGTAGTCTATTAAGGTCTCCTCTTCACTTCCCAAAAGGGCGTTCTTAAAGGATAAAAGTCTATCCCTAAACCTCTCCCTCCAGATCGGAACCCTAAAGTCTAAAGTATCCCAACTGGGCAACTTTCCCTTAAAGAACCTTAAAGCCTCCTCTTCAAAGGGAAATTCCTCATCCTCTTTACCAAAGTTCAAACAGCTCATAGACTCTCCTCTTTAACAGGCCTTGAAAGGAGCTCCTCCATAACCTCCTTTGGAGAACTCCCTTCATAAACTATTCTATAGACTGCCTCAGTTATCGGCATCTCTATTGAGAACTTTTTAGAGAGTTTAACGGCCGCCTTTACAGTATAAACTCCCTCTACTACAAACTTACCGTTAACACCTCCCTCTCCCCTACCAATAGAGAGGCCAAACTGCCTGTTCCTTGAAAGGTCTCCAGTACAGGTTAAAACCAAGTCTCCAAGGCCCGAAAGGCCGTAAAAAGTTTCCTCTCTTGCCCCAATCGCTTTCCCCAGCCTCTTTATCTCGTGAAGGCCCCTCGTAATTAAAGCCGCACGGGCATTGTTCCCGAGCCCCATTCCGTCTGAAATTCCCGTAGCTATGGCTATTACGTTTTTAAGAGCCCCTCCAAGCTCAACGCCTAAAACGTCGTCACTCGCATAAAACCTAAAGCTCTTTGAATTGAGCTCCTCAACAACCTTAAAGGCCCTACTGGACGATAGGTTAGAAATAACTGCAGCTGCCGGTAAGCCCTTTGCAACTTCAAGGGCAAAGGTCGGCCCCGATAGAACGAAGTAGTTATCAGACGAACCGAAAACTTCCCTGTAAATTTGAGAGAGCGTCCTTAAACTCTCAACCTCTATCCCTTTGCTTGCACAGATTAGAGGTTTATCCTCAAGGAGAGCTCTGTTATCCTTCCAGAAACTAGAGGTATGCTGTGTAGGAATAACGGAGAGGACGTAATCTGCTCCCTCAACTGCCTCAGAAACTCTACTTGTAGCCCTAACCGTCTCAGGGTAGATAACGCCGGGAAGGAAAAGCGTGTTTTCCCTCCTTTTGTTAATCTCCTCTATTACTTCTCCTTCTCTACACCACTGAAAGACCTCAAAGCCCAACCTTCCAAAGTGAACAGAGAGGGCAGATCCCCAACTCCCAGAACCAAGAACGGCAAGCTTCAACCTTCCCCTCCGACTTCTAGGAACCTGTTACCTTCCCTCTTAAAAACCCCTGAAACCAAAATACCTTTATTCTTCAAGTGGTCCAAAACCCTTTTAAGCTCTTCCTCGTCCTTAACCAAAATCCCTACTCCACATCCCTCAAAAATCTCATCTGGAATGGGAATTGAGACACCGCCAACCCCTTTAAGCTCCTTCTCTGCCTTTAAACCTTCAGGAATTGATGGAAAGGAGATACAGTACCTGTACCTTTTAAATAAACCGGTAAACCTCAGAAAGTACTCCTTAGCATGGAGCCTAACACCTGTAGCTATAAAGAAAATCTTCTCTCCTAAACCTTTAGCTTCTGCCATATCATTCCTCTCTCAACTTCTTTAAAGCTAAGTAACCTTCGTAGAATATCCAAAGGGCAAGGAATACCTGAATAAGAGCTGCAACTCCAATAACAGTAAACTTCCACTTCAGAAAGAGCATGACAAGGGCCCAAAGAGTAATAATTCCCATAAAGAGAGCAGGTATTCCCGGAACGAACCAGTACTTTCCCTTACCGGTCTTAACAAGCCAGATCATAACCACAAAGAGGGCAAGTGATGCAATTAGCTGGTTTGTCGCTCCAAAGACCGGCCAGAGAGCCTTCCAAACGGGAAGTAACTTTCCAGTTGAAGGGTCTTTATACTTGAGAAAAACCAAAACCGCAGGAATTATCAGAGAAACGCCAGTAGCTAGAAACCTGTTCTTAACTCCCGTAAGCTCTGTGAAAACGTAACGGGCAAGGCGAGTTCCCGTATCTGTACTGGTTAAGACAAATGAAGATAGGGCAAGCATACCAAAGGCTACTCCTATATGATGGGGAACTCCAATGAAAGACATAAAGTTCCCTATACCTGCTCCGTAAATTGCCGCAACGTTCTTCTTCAGGACTTCAAACTCACTCGTAGTTAAAGTCATAACGAAGATAATAGACATAACAGCAACTACTCCCTCAAGGAGCATCGCTCCATAGCCTACGGTAAGGGCATCAGGCTCCTTGTCAAGCTGTTTTGAGGTTGTTCCAGAGCCAACCAGGGAGTGAAAGCCTGAAATGGAACCACAGGCAATAACAACAAAGAGGAGGGGAACAAGGGGACCTATATCGCTGTTAAAGCCAAAGTAAGGAGGGAGGTTAGAACTTACCTTTCCAAAGGATAGGAGGATTCCAAGGCCTGCTCCAAGGAGAGCTCCGTAAAGGAGAAAGCTTGAGAGGTAGTCCCTCGGCTGGAGTAAAAGCCAAACAGGGGTAACTGAGGCCACCGCAACGTACACAAGGAGGATAACGTTCCAAGTTGAAGGAGAGAGGTTAATTGGAAAGAGCTGCCCTATATAGACGGCTCCGTAAACTAAAACAACAAAGACAGCAGTTACCCACTTAAGGGGCAGTCTAAAGTTGTAGACGAGAATTCCAAAGATTAGGGCAAGAACTATGTAGATAATTGCGCTGGTAGCTACTCCACCGCCTATTGGGAGTTTAATTACCTGACCGTTCTCAACTACTGGAACAACGGCGTTAAAGGTTATCTGAGCAACGTTTATAAAAACTGCAACTACGTAAAGGAGAGCAAGCCAGATAAAGAGTTTAAAGAGGAACCCAGCCCTCTTTGAAAGGTACTTTCCCCCTATCTCCGCAATTGAACGGGCCTTATTCCTTATTGAGGCAACGAGGGCGCTCATGTCGTGAACACCGCCAATGAAGACGTTACCTATTAAGACCCAAAGGTAAGCAGGAAGCCATCCCCAAGAGGACGCAGCAGTTATTGGACCAACTATGGGCCCTGCACCTGCAATTGATGAGAAGTGGTGACCGAGGAGAACGGGAGCTGGAGCTGGAACGTAGTCAACACCGTCCCTCATAGTGTGGGCAGGAGTTTTATTCCTCTCAGATAGCTCAAAAACCTTTTCCTTTAAAAAACCTCCGTAGAACTTATAAGCAAGGAAAAAGACGAGAATTGAGAACAAAAAGAGGAAAACTACCATGGCTAACCTCCTGTAGGCACTATTATAACTCCCCTAAACTGCCTCTTCCCTATCCTTTAACCTCTCAATCCTCTCCTTCAGGAAGTAGTCTACGGTTTCAACCCTTATCTTTATTGAACCGGCAGGGCGGTTCTCGTCTATTTCGTGAAAGGTAAAGTATGGAGCTCCCGCCCTCTCAACTATCTCCTCAATAAGAGAGTAGATAGGCGCATCGTGGCCACACCTAAAGGAGGAAAGGTCAAGGAGAGCAAGGTTTGGATGGCCGGCTCCGTAGAGAGCTCCCCAAACTTTCCTGCTGCTGTTCTCACTGTAGGCCTTTTTCCAAACGTCCCTTATCTTAAAGGGGTTCCTTCCCCTAAAAACCTTCTTCAGGAACTCCTCCTTAATCGGGAGTGAATCTATAGTTAAAATCGGATATCCCCTCTTCTGGAGCTCTTTCGTAATACCGTGGTTTATTCCTGGGTCGTTGTGGTAAGGCCTTCCCAGAACTAAAATCCCTATCCGCCCTTCAGCCTCCAGTTTCCTTAAAACCTTCTCTCCAAGTTCTCTCATGTAGTTCTGGTAAGCTTCAAGGGCTCTAAAACCCTCTCTAACAGCTTTCCTGTTTTCATCCTTTGTCAGATCCAAAATATCCTTAAAAGCTTCAAAGAGTTCTACTTCAAGGAGTTCCTCATCGTCAAAGTGGAGGAGAGGATCAACAAACTCTACGCCGAACTTTTTAAATACATCCTCCTCCCTGGTCAAAATTGACTTAACGGTTATCGGAGTGGCTGTTACCGTTGGGCAGGCGTGGGAACCTTCAGAGTCAAGGAACATTCCCTTTAAAGTTGCTACTTTTGGAAAGAGAATAAAGTCCGGCCCTTTCTTAAGTAAGTTCCTAACGTGGGCAAGGGCAATCTTACTGGGAAAACAAGGGTCAACAGCCCCTCCCTTCATCTCCTCCCTGATTAACTCATCACTCGTATAATCAGAAAAGATAAAGTTCTCAACTCCTAAAGACTCTAAGTACCCCCTAAAGAAAGGGGCAAGTGAGTAGAAGTTTAGAACCCTCGGTATTCCAGCCTTTAGCTTCTTCCTCCTCTCAATCACACCCCTTCTTGGAATAATTCCAAAAATCCTATCTGAGTAAACTCTATTAACGGGATAGCTCTCAAAAACTTTCCTTGAAGAGATCTCCTGAAGGTTAGGGTTTTCCCTCTCCACCTCCCTCATTCTCTTAACGACCTCTTTAACCTGAGAAGCCTCAAGGACCATTCCCTTTTCACAGGGGGCAATAATGTAAAGCCTCTTTTCTTTACCCTTAGGGAAAACCTCTATAAAGGTCCTCTGACACCTGTTCGTACAGAAACTGCACCTAGTAGTCTCATCGCTCTTTACACTAAAGAAGAGGTCAAGGAGGGCCTCTATCCCTACGAAAGAGCTCCTTCCAGAGTAGTTCTTAGCTGCAAGGAGGGCCGCCCCAAAGGCACCGGCTTCACCTGTAATAGGGTGAACGAAGATTTCGGCATCTGGTACCCTCTCCTTTATGAAGTCATACTGGGCCTTAACGGCTGCAAGGTTCCTCTGGGTACCTCCCTGAAGGAGGAAACGCCTTCCCAACTTCCTCAAGTTGGGCTCTTTAACGACGTAGAGCCATATGTTCTTAGGTAAGACTTTTGCAAGGCCTGCCATTATCTCGTGGGGCTTCCAACCTAACCTCTGGAAGTTGACTATATCCTGCTCAAGGAAGACAGCACAGCCAAAGTTAAACTTTGGAGCATACTTAGCCTTAAATGCAACGTCGGCAAACTCCTCAACTCTGTACCCGAACTTCTCTGCAGTTGACTGGAGGAAGTAGCCGTTTCCCGCTGAACACTGGGTGTTCAGCTTAAAGTCCTTAACTTCTCCGTTCCTCAGAATCATTACCTTTATATCCTGCCCGCCAACGTCAACTATAACGTCAATATCCTTAAAGAAGTGAAGGGCTGAAACGGTATGGGCAACGGTCTCAACAATACAAACGTCTGCTCCAACAGTCTCCTTTAACATCTCCTTTGCATAACCGGTTGCTCCAACAGAGAGGATCTCAAGTAAAGCCCCATCACCTTCAACTTTATCCTTTAGCTCTTTGACTATTACCTTTAAATCCTCAAGAGGGTTCCCCTTAGAGAGGGTATAGGCCGTTGCAAGGAGCTCCCCCCTCTCATCTATCAAAACAGCCTTGGTAGAGGTTGAACCTCCATCAATTCCAAGGAAGGCCTTAACCCTTTCTCCTTCCTTAAACTTCTTCGGCTTAAAAGGCTTAACCTGATACCTCTTCTTAAACTCCTCTAAATCCTCCCCCGGCTTCAGAAGGCCCAACTCTCCGGTCTTCTTCTTTAAGTAGACAAGGGAGCTCCTTCTAAACTCTAAAAGGCCTTCCTTTCCCCTGTAGGGGCTCTCCTCCTCAAAGCCAAACAGGGCTGAACCGATAGCAGCGTAGAACTGGGAATTCTCAGGAAGGAGAATGGAAGAGCTATCAAAAGGAATTCCTTTCTCCTTCCAGACCTTCTCAAGGTGATACTTCCAAGCCCCCCTTAGAGCAGGGAAGAAAGTATTTGGACCTCCGAGGAGGAGGACAACAGGCCTTAAGGTATAGCCCCTGGTTAAAACGGAAAGGTTCTGAATTACTATCGCGTTAAAGAGGGAAATTAGGAGCTCCTCCTCTGGAACTCCCGCCTTCTGGAGGGAGTTTATGTCCGTCTCGGCAAAAACTCCGCACTTTGCTGCAACAGGGTGAACTCTTTTAGGGTCAAATTCAAGGGAAGATGCTACTTCAACAGGGATTTTTAACTTTGAAACAATCCTGTCTATTGTAGCCCCCGTTCCCCCTGCACACTTATCGTTCATTGTAGTTACTTTCCTCTTAAATCCGTTTACATCTAAGAAGAAAATCATCTTCGCATCTTGACCGCCCAGTTCAACGACTGAGGAAACCTCAGGGTGGAGAGTCTCTACAGCTCTACTTACTGCGTTAACTTCCTGAATAAACTTTACCCCAAGGGCCTTTGCTATATCCCCTCCTCCACTACCGGTTAAAAAGAGCTGAAAGTCCTTACCTGCAACTTCCTCAAACTTAGCCAAGAGCTCCAAGACCCTCTCTGCCTGTTTGGCCTCGTGGCGTCTGTACTCCTTAAATAGGACTTCTCCTTTCTCGTTTAAGAGAACCCCCTTTACTGTAGTTGACCCAACGTCAATTCCTCCAATCATTCCTCCCCTCCAGAAGGCCCCTCAAACCGAATGAGAGGAGCTCATCAACAGCCTCTTCGGCACTTTGGAGCTCCCCCTTTAAAAGGCCCTTTCCAACTTCAACAAAAGCCCCGAAAATAGCCCTTGAGATAACTTTAACGTTACACTCCCTAACAATTCCCATTTCCATTCCCTTTAAGAGGGCTCTCTCTATAAGGGAAAGGACCTTTCCGTAGAACTCTTCAAGGATTTCGTCAAACTCTAAGTTGAGTTTGTAAGGGTGATAGAAAATTAAGCTGGCCGTTTCTCTATCCTCCTCTATCAACTTCAAAACCGAAAGGAGGTTTCTACGTAGCTGTTCAAGGGGCCTTTCAAGCGGTAAAACTTTAAGGTTCTTCTCTATTTCCTGAACAGTCCTTTCAAGAACTCTCCTGTAGACGTCGTCCTTGTTCTTAAAGTAGAGGTAGAAAGTCCCCCTTGCTATCCCTAGGGAGTCAACAATCTCTGAGACTGTAAGGGAGTGAAAACCCCTCTTTGAAAAGAGGCTCTTTGCCCTAACTAAAATCTCCTCCTCTCTCTTCTTCACACTCCCTCCTGAACTGACGTGTCAGTTCATAATTTACCACAGAATTTGTGGTATCCTATTTAGAAACTCCGATTGGGAGTACTTAAGGTGAGGAGAGCTCTTCTCATAACTCCGCTGCTACTTTTCCCTTCCTGCGTAACTACAGGGGAAAACCTACAGTTGAACCAGCTAGAAGGAAAAGTTCAGGTCCTTGAAATTAAAGACAGGGAGCTCCAAAAGGAGGTTGACAAACTGAAAAACGAGAACTCAGAGCTAAGACAAGAGGTTGCCAAACTTAGGGTATTAATAGATAACTTAAATAAAGAAGTTGGCGAACTTAAATCCCAAACCGTAAACCTGAAAGGAGAGTTAAAAAACCAAAAAACCCAAACGGAAAGGAAAATTGAAGAGTTAGATACAGAGCTGAGTGAGAAAGTGAAAGAGATTAAGAGTCAAGTAGGAAACCTTAGGAAAGAGATAAGCCAGCTGAAAGAGAGCTACTCTGAGTTAGAAAGGGACAATTCAGAAATAAGGGAGGAAATTGGGAAGATAAAGGAGAGAATCAGCAAAGTTGAGGAGAGGTTAAACTCTTTAAGGATACCGTCAGTAAGAATTGAAAAAGTAAAGCCCTCAAAAAAATAGGTTCTTAAGTGCCACGAAGATAAGTATAAATGCCGCAAGCAGAAGTATTCCTACAGAAGTGTAGGAGCGTTTATAGGAAGAAAGGAGGGATTCAAAGTTTTCTGAAACCCTATCTGGAACCCTCTTCCTTATCTCCCTAGCAACTTCAACGAAGTTCTCAGTTGAATCGTCAATAACTGCAAGCTTTCCATTCTTTCCTTCTATAAAGAGAAAGTACTTCCTCCCTGGAGTCAGTGAAACCGATCTAACTTCCTCCCAGTTTATCCTCTTCCTACCAGTTAAACCAAAGACCTCTATTCCCTCATCGTCAATCTTTACGCTCTTTTTCATGAGGAAGAGAAAGTAGGCAAATACGGGAAGGACAAAGAGAAGAAGGATTAGAAGGGAGGAAGTAAACCCTCCCGCCTTCTTAAAAATCAAACCAAGGAAGAGCCCATAAGCAACAGTTAAAAGTCCGTAACTCAGGAACGTTAGTTTATCAGTCCTGTAAACTCTCTCAGCCATTTAACCTCTCCTCAACTGCCTCTTTAAACCTCTTAAGCCCCTCTTCAATGTTCTCCATTGAAGTTGCGTAAGATAGCCTCAAGTAGCCGGGATAACCAAAGGCTGAGCCCGGAACTACTGCAATCTTTGCCCTCTCAAGTAGGAACTCGGCAAGCTCCCAGTCGTCCTTAAAGTTTCCAAGCTTAAGGAGCTCCTTAACGTTCGGAAACGCATAGAAAGCTCCCTTAGGCATAATACAGGAAACGCCGGGAATCTGATTTAGTGTTTCAACCATGTAACGGCGCCTTTCGTCAAAGGCACTTAGCCACTCCTTTAAGAAGCCCTTAGGTTTTGTAAGGGCGGCAACTGCAGCTTTCTGAGCTATTGAATTAACGTTTGAAATAGACTGGGAGTTAATCTTTATCATTGCGTCTATTATCTCTTTTGGACCTGCAGCAAAACCTACTCTCCATCCCGTCATAGAGAAACTCTTAGATAGGGCATTTATAGTAACTGTAACCTCTTTAATATCCGGAGAGATAGAGGCAATACTAGTATGTTTGAAACCGTCGTAGGTTAAGTACTCGTAGCACTCATCTGAAGCTATCAAAATTCCCCTTTCTGCACAGAAGTGGCCAATCCTCTCAAGCTCCTCCTTCGGAATCACACTACCGGTTGGGTTGTGAGGAGTACAGAGAATGACCATTTTTGTCCTGGGAGTTATTGCAGGCTTGAGCTCCTCAAGGGTCAGAGCAAACCCTTTAATCTCCTTAGTTTCAACGAAAACTGGAGTTCCTCCTGCAAACTTGACCTGTTCAGGGTAGGTAACCCAGTACGGGGAAGGAATGACAACTTCATCTCCATCGTCTATAACGCTGAGCATTAAGTTGAAAAGGGCCTGTTTAGCTCCATCAGTTATTACAACCTGTTCAGGCTCATAGTCAATACCGTTTTCGCTCCTTAACTTGTCTGCAACCGCCCTCCTTAGCTCAGGGATTCCTGCAGGAGGAGTGTACTTTGTAAAGCCCATATCAATCGCTTCTTTTGCAGCTTCCTTAATATGGTCAGGAGTGTCAAAGTCAGGCTCTCCGGCTCCAAAGCCTATAACGTCCACTCCTTTAGCTTTAAGCTCTTTAGCTTTGCTCGTGATTGCCATTGTAGGTGAAGGTGAAATCCTTCTTACGCGCCTTGAGAGCTCCATAACTTCCTCCATTAAAATATGTCGTTGACATTTTACACCCTTACGTATACCTTTCCCACCAATAAAGAAGGAGGTTTAGAATGAAGGGGAATAAATGCCTCACGGCCGAACAGATTCAGGAACTTAAGAAGATTTTAGAGGAGAGAAGAAGGGAAGTTCTTGAAGACATAAAGAGGGGACTTGAAGAGACAGCCCATGCAGAAAGGGAAGTTGGTGATATAGTAGATATGTCAACTGATGAGATACTAAGAACCTTTGAAATGAGAATAAGGGACAGGGAAGCCAAGTACCTTAAAAAGATAGAGAAAGCCCTCAGGAAAATAGAAGAGGGAACTTACGGAATATGCGAAAAGTGTGGAGCCTGCATCAAGTATGAAAGGTTGAAGTTGAGGCCGGTTGCAGAGCTCTGCATAAAGTGTAAGCTTGAGCAAGAGAAGTTAGAGAGGAAATTTGGAGAGGAGCAATAAAACAAAAGCCCCCTTAAAGGGGGCCTCTTTACTCTCAGCCTACCACCGGCTCAGCCTACGCTGGCACAGAAGGTTACCTCTTCCTCTTCGTTAACAACTCCCCTGAAGTGAACGTCCTTCTCAACCCTCTCAGGTTTTAACTTATCAACGATATAGTCAAAAGCCTTAAAGGCATTCTCGTGAGCTCCACAAGTGTAAACGTCTATTGCAACGTAGCCGTGCTCAGGCCAGGTATGGAAAGACAGGTGAGATTCAGAAATTACAACAACCCCCGTCGCCCCGTAGGGCTCAAACTGGTGGTAGTAGGCTGAGAGCTTATTGAGGTTCGCGTATTTTACAGCTCCCTCAAAAACCTCTGCCATCTTCTCAGCAGACTTGAGAAGTTCCGGGTCACACCCGTAAAGGTCGGCAACGATGTGGACGCCGAGGGTTTTTGCCATTTTTCCATCCTCCCAATCTGAATTTAGCAAGTGATAGTATATACCTGAGCCCCCCTAAAAACAATTTTATTAAGATTTAACTTAACGGGAAAGTGGGAAACAAAATAAAAGATGGAAAAACACAAAGCTCACATCTTTTTCCTATGCTCTCTAGCCCTAACGTGGAAGTTTGCAGGAAGTGATTACTTCCCATTCCTGCTAACCTCCACAGCCATACTGGGAGGATACTATCTGCTAAAGTTCAACTGGACGGAGCTCCTTCCAACAACTGTTCCTCTTTTAGCCGTTCTTACTCTCCAATCACTGGCCCTACCCACAAAAGCTCCACCGAAAGTAATGTGGGTAAGAGAGTACAGCGACAACTATAAAGTAGCAGTAGTTGAAGGTTGGAAGTGGATAAGGATCAAAGATGGAGAAAATGTTGAAGTCGGAGACGTAGTAAGTGAAGATGGAAAGGTTTTAGTAAAAGGAAAGGGGGGTTCAGCAGCCCTAAAGAGGTTAAGGTACAAACTCTACAGGGAAATTGAAGAAGTCGTTGACTACCCGGTATCCTCGGTAGCAGGAGCATCTACCTTAGGAATCAGGTTTGAGCTCTCCCAGTCTTTAAAGGGATACTTTGTCCTCTCAGGACTTTACCACTTCCTTGCCATATCAGGACTCCACGTAGGAATCGTAATAGGAACGTTGGCAGGTTTCCTAAAACTAATAAGGTTTCCGAAACCTTTAATATCTGCATCCTTAATGGTTCTTCCCCTCATGCCTTTAACGGGACTACCCCCTTCAGCAGTTAGGGCCTACCTCTTCACTTTTCTAGTATCACTGGGAGTTGAGGAGTTTAGGAAAATCTCACCAATTTACCTACTCGGCGTAGTTTTCCTCTTAACGGTTCTCTTTGGAAAGTTTAACCTCTCGGCAGCCCTTTCCTTCTCAGCAGTTGGAGGAATCCTTCTAAGCCTTGAAGGAAAGGGAAGTAAACTTGAAAAGAGCTTAAAGGTCTCTGTAGCCCCAATGCTCTTTACCCTTCCAATCGTCCTCCACGTATTTGGAACGGTAAACTTAATGTCTTGGATTACAACGGTTTTAGCCGGTTTTATCTTTACACCCTTCCTAATAAGCGTCTTCTTAATGGAAGTCACTCTTTACAAGGTAAGTTTAATCAACCAAGTTGTAGAGTTCTTAGGAGAGCTCTTCATCAGGGGAACTCAAATCTCCTTCCACCTTACAAAGTGGGCCATAGTTCACAGCGAAATATCTCTGCTTCTAGCTGGAATCACCTACGTCGCCTCCCTTTTATTAATTCTCTCAGGAAAAGTAAGGTTTTTCTTGGTTCCTTCAGCACTCTTGGCAACTTACGCAATCCTTAATCAGACGGTTATCTCTGGAAAGGAAATTTATGAAAAGGGGTGGAAAGTGAACTCTTTCAGGTTCATATCAACTGAAGGTCAGAGGTATAAGGAGTGTAAGATACACTCTTCCTACGTTATGCCGGCAACCAGGAAGCTCCTTTATAAAAACGAATTAATAGATGAGAGGCTCAGGAGATTTGAAAAGAAAAAATAGGTTGTAAAATTCCCAGAACAAACTTAAGAACAGGAGAAGGAAAGATGCTTGAGCACCTTGGCTCGTTCCAAAGAACCCACTACTGTGGTGAGATTTCAGAGAAGGATTTAGGAAAAGAAGTAAGGGTTGCCGGTTGGGTTGACACAACGAGAGACCACGGGGGAGTTGTCTTTACAGACCTCAGGGACAGAACCGGAAAAGTTCAAATCGTCTTTTCCCCCGAAATCTCTGAAGACCTTGTTGAAAAGGCAAAAAAGCTTAGACACGAGTTCGTTATAGCCGTAAAGGGAGAAGTAAGGAGGAGACCTCCGGGAACCGAAAACCCAAAGCTTAAAACGGGAGAGTTTGAAATATACGCAAAGGAGCTCCAAATCCTAAACCGCTCCCTCCCCCTACCGTTCCCAATTGAGAATGAGATAAAGGTAAGTGAGGAAGTCCGTTTAAAGTACCGCTTTCTTGACCTCAGAAGGCCTAAAATGGCTCAAAACTTAATCTTCCGCCACAGGATGTACCAAGTAGTAAGGGAGGTCTTTAACAAAGAGGGCTTCATTGAGATTGAAACACCTTACCTTACAAAGAGCACTCCTGAGGGAGCAAGGGACTTTCTAGTTCCAAGCAGAATATACCCTGGAAAGTTCTACGCCCTTCCCCAGTCCCCGCAGCTATTTAAGCAGATACTCATGGTTTCAGGATTTGACAAGTACTACCAGATAGCCCGCTGTTTTAGGGACGAAGACCTGAGGGCAGACAGACAGCCTGAGTTCACACAGATTGACTTTGAAATGTCCTTTGTAAGGGAAAGGGACGTAATGGACGTTGCCGAGAAAGTCTTAAGAGCCCTCTATAAGGAGCTCTTAGGAGTTGAAATCGGAGAAATCCCGGTAATGTCCTACGACGAAGCAATGGAGAGGTTTGGAACGGACAGACCTGATACCAGGTTTGGCCTTGAACTAAAAAACATTACAGACGTTGCTAAAAGGTGTAACTTTAAAGTTTTTAGAACAGTTGCAGAAAAGGGTGGAATAGTTAAAGCAATAAACTTTGAAGGCGGAGCCGGACTGTCAAGAAAAGAGATTGATGAACTTACAAAGTTTGTCGGAATTTACGGAGCAAAGGGACTTGCCTGGATTAAAGTCCTTCCTGAAGGGAAGCTCCAGTCTCCAATAGTTAAGTTCTTCACTGAGGATGAGATAGACGAAATCCTGAGAAGGTTGAATGCAAAACCGGGCGACATCCTCTTCTTCGTGGCCGATAAACCGGACGTTGTAAACCCAGCCCTTGCAAACTTAAGGTTAAAACTTGGAAAGATGGCAAACTTAATAGATGAGAACAAAATAAACGTCCTCTGGATTGTAGATTTCCCAATGTTTGAGTGGAACGAAGAGGAAGAGAGGTGGGAGGCCCTCCACCACCCATTTACAAGCCCGAAGGAAGAGGACGTTGAGAAGATCCTTGAAGAACCGGGTAAAGTAAGGGCAAGGGCCTACGATATGGTCTTAAATGGAGTTGAGATCGGAGGAGGAAGTATCCGTATTCACAGGGAGGACGTTCAGGAAAAGGTATTTAAAGTAATAGGCCTTTCGGACGAGGAGGCCAAAGAGAGGTTTGGATTCCTACTTGAAGCCTTAAAGTACGGAGCTCCCCCCCACGGAGGAATGGCCTTTGGACTTGACAGGTTATGTGCAATAATGAGGGGTGAGGAGTCAATAAGGGACGTTATTGCCTTCCCTAAAACCCAAAGGGGACAGTGCTTACTTACTGGAGCTCCCGACAGCGTCAGGAAGGAACAGCTTGAAGAACTTCACATTGAGATAAAGGATGAAGAGGGGGAGGAGGTATAACCTCCCCTTTAACTATTTGAGAAACTTCATGTTCTCAATATCCTCAAGGAGTGACTGAAGGTCCTCCTCGTGCTCCATCTCGTCAGTCATAATTTGAACTGCAATGTTGTAAGTTACCGGGTCTACATCCCTAGTATAGGAAGCAATCTGGTTATAAACGTCAATCGCACAGCGTTCCCCTTTAATATTCTGCTCAAGGATTCTCTTTACAAAAGGGTTATCAGGTTCTTCATAACCGCAGTTCGTAAGCTCAAACCACTTCTTCGGCGTAAGAACTGGAGTTCCCCCTAGCTCTAAAATCCTCATAACGAGCATATCGGCGTGACGAAGCTCATCGGCAGCATGCTGGACAAGTTCAGCTTCAACTGCGCTCTTCATAGGTCCCTTCACAACTTTAGAACCGATCCAGTACTGGTAGTAGGCAAGCCACTCATCGGCTAGAGCTCTGTTTAGGAGCTCTACAATCCTATCTGCGTGCTCCCCCACCAGTTCCCTTGCTTTCTTTCCCATAACTAATTCTCCTTACTAAATTGAGATTATTCTCCAAGTTATCATCAGAGGAAATTAATTACAACTTAAAGGGAGCACTTAGCCCTCTTAACAAAAGTCTCAACCTTAGATGGGTCCTTAACCCCAGCCTCCCTCTCAACGCCACTACAAACGTCAACAGCGAAGGGAGAAACACTCCTTACAGCCTCTACTACGTTATCTGGGTTAAGTCCTCCAGAGAGAATAAGGGGGAGCTCCGGGAACCTCTCCTTAACCTTTAAGGCCAAAGTCCAATCAAAGGGCCTTCCTGTTCCGCCGTAAACCTTAGTATCGTAAGTATCAAGAAGGATAGCCCTCACCTTTCCGACGTAGGGCCCTATCTTCTCAATCTCATCCTCACCCTTTAGACGGAAAACCTTTATAACCCTGTGGGCTCCTATATAGTCACAGTCATCAGGGGTCTCCTCTCCGTGAAGTTGAGCAAAGTCTAAGTGGGCATAGCTTAGAATCTCTAGAACGTCGCGGGGATCTTCATTTACAAAAACTCCAACCTTTGAAACGAAAGGGGGAAGTTTAGAAGTAATCTTCCTCACGTCCTTAGCCTTTACGAACCTCTTACTTTCAGAGTAAATTATGAAACCAACGGCATCTGCTCCGGCCTTAACGGAGGTAAGGGCATCCTCAAGGTTAGTTATTCCACAGACTTTAACCCTAACCATCTACAACTCCTCCCACTTTTTCTGCCGATTTTATCACCGATGGTATATATTTCCCAGTTAGCAAAACTAAAGAGAGAGGGCAGAATGTTTGAAACTAAAGCTCCAGTAAGAAGGTGTTCCTTCTGTAACCGTTCACAAAACGAAGTTGAGGCATTGATAACAGGACCTGGAGGAGTTGCGATTTGCAACTACTGTATAGATGAGTGTTACAAAATGCTCCACGAGGAGGAGGGAAAGAAAGGAGCTCCTGTCAAAGTTGATAAGCTTCCAACACCAAAGGAAATAAAAGAGTTCCTTGACCAGTACGTAATAGGGCAGGAAGAGGCTAAGAAAGTCCTCTCAGTGGCCGTTTACAACCACTACAAGAGGATAATGTCAGGTGGGACTGTTGATGACGTAGAGCTAGAAAAGAGCAACATACTCTTAATAGGACCTACAGGTTCAGGAAAGACTCTCCTTGCCCGCTCACTTGCAAAACTCCTTGACGTTCCATTTGCAATAGCCGACGCAACAACACTTACAGAGGCAGGGTACGTAGGAGAGGACGTTGAGAATATCCTTTTAAGGTTAATTCAGGCAGCAGACTACGACATTGAAAGGGCACAGAAAGGAATAATCTACATTGATGAAATAGACAAAATTGCAAGGAAGAGCGAAAACCCATCAATTACGAGGGACGTCTCTGGAGAGGGAGTCCAGCAGGCACTCTTAAAAATCCTTGAAGGAACAGTTGCGAACGTCCCCCCCCAAGGAGGCAGGAAGCACCCCCACCAACAGTATATCCAGATTGACACTTCAAACATACTCTTCATATGTGGCGGAGCCTTTGTAGGACTTGAGGATATAATAGCTAAGAGAATTGGAAAGGGCTCTTTAGGGTTCACTGCAGACGTTGATAAGAAGAGGATGGAGAGGGATGAACTCTTAAAACACGTAGAGCCGGACGACCTAGTTAAGTTTGGACTAATTCCGGAGCTAATAGGAAGGTTGCCTGTAGTGGCAACTTTAAAAGAGCTCAAAGAGGAAGACCTCGTTAGAGTATTAACAGAACCTAAGAACGCCCTAGTTAAGCAGTACAAGAAGATGCTTGAACTTGAAGGCGTTGAGCTTGAGTTTACCGAGGATGCACTAAGGGAAATCGCAAAAGAGGCAATAAGGAGAAAGACGGGAGCAAGAGGCCTCAGGGCAATTATGGAGAAACTGATGACAGACGTTATGTTTGAAGTACCCACAAGGAAGGACGTTAAAAAAGTTATAATTGACGCCGAAGCAGTAAAAACTGGAAAGCCTAAGTATGAATTGACAAAAGCTTCATAGTGGGGGATAGGTTGAGGAGGTTACTCATAGCTGGAAACTGGAAAATGAATAAAACCGTTCCAGAGGCCATTGAACTCGTTAGAGGACTGAAAGAAAGGCTTAAATGTGTAGAGGACAGAGACGTCCTTATCTGTCCTCCTTTTACGGCCCTCTACCCTGTAAGTAAGGAACTAGAGGGCAGCCAAATACTACTTGGTGGTCAAAACATGTTCTACGAAGAAAAGGGAGCCTTTACAGGTGAGATATCTCCCTTAATGCTCAAAGACGTTGGATGCTCATTTGTAATCCTTGGCCACTCTGAAAGGAGACACATATTCGGCGAAGATGACAAACTGATTAACAAGAAAGTAATTTCGGCTGTTAAACACGGACTAATTCCCATACTTTGCGTCGGCGAAAGAATTGAGGAGAGAGAAGAGGGAAGGACAGAAGAGGTAATTGAGAAACAAGTTAGAGAAGGTTTAAAGGGGTTAAGTTCTAAGGACGAGTTTGTAATAGCTTACGAGCCTGTATGGGCTATAGGAACAGGTAAAACCGCAACCCCAGAAATGGCTCAGGAAGTTCATTCATTTATAAGGGAGATACTGAAGGAGCTCTTTGGAGAAGAAAAGGCAGGTAGAGTTAGGGTACTCTACGGTGGAAGCGTAAAGCCGGAAAACGCCAAAGGCTTACTTGAAATGCCCGACATTGACGGAGCACTCGTTGGAGGAGCAAGCCTCAAGGCTGAAAGCTTCAGCGCAATAGTACAGTTTGATAGGGAGGCTTAAATGTTCACTTTTCTCCTGATTATTCATGCAATATTGGCAGTTTTACTCATTTTGGTAATAATAATCCAACCTGGGCAGAGCGAAGGCGGAGTTGCAATGATGGGAGGGAGCTCCACAGGGTCAGCCTTTGGAGCTGAAACTGGAGCGGTCTTAACCAAGACAACGGCAGTCCTTGGAGCTCTCTTCCTCATAAATTCCCTTCTCCTTTCAGTTGCCGGAACGAAGTTTTTAAAGAGCTCCTCAGTAGTTGAAAAGGTGGTAAATAAAAAGGAGCAGAAGGAGTGAGATTTCTCCTTTTTATTCTCTTATCACTAACCCTCTTTACCGGTTGTCAGAACGTAGAAGTTAAACATCCGGTTGGCACTAGAGAAGTAAGGACTGAAGTCTTCTTCTCGCCAAGGGGAGGGTGTAGAGACGCAATAGTTAACCTGATAGAGAACTCAAGGGAAAGTATAGACATTGCTATATACTCATTTACCAGTAAGAAAATCGCAAAAGCCCTAATTGACGCCCACAGGAGAGGGGTAAAAGTAAGAGTAATAATAGATGAGGGAAACGGAAAGTCCCGTTTCTGCGTTGGCCCTCTCCTTGAAAAGGCAGGAATTGAAGTAAGATACAAGAGAGGAAGCGGTGGGGGATTGATGCACAACAAGTATGCAATTTACGACGGAAAAGTAATTTCAACTGGAAGTTTCAACTGGACCGAAAGCGCAGAGAAAAGGAACGACGAAAACCTTGTCATAATAGAAAATGACTCAAAACTTATAAAGATGTACGAAAAGAACTTCTCAAAACTCTGGAAGTTAGCAGGTCTTACAAATTGACGTTAGAAGCTGCAAAGGAAAGTTTCTTTCAGGAGATTGAAAGGGCAAAGGAACTTCACCGGAAAAAAGAGACCGGATTTACAGTTGCCCAGCACCTTCAGAAAGCCCTTGATAAGCTCCTTAGGAAAGTTTACCCCTACTTCTTTGGAAACTGGGACGTTCCTGTAGTCCTTATAGCTTTAGGAGGCTACGGAAGAGGAGAACTAAACTTTCACTCAGATATAGACATCAACCTTATTTATGACGGGAGACTAACGGAAAGTCACCTGGAGGACGTTGAAGGCTTCTACTATTTCCTCCTCTCACTTAAAAGGGATTTAGGGTTTGCCCCCAGAAGTATAGAGGAAGCCCTTGAACTTTCAAAGAGCGACCTTTCAGTCTTTACAAATTTACTCCAAAGGAGAGTAGTTAAAGGAGAAGTAAAAGTAGAGAAGAAATTTTCCAAAAGTTTTGAAAAATTCATAAAGGAAAACAAGGAAAGTTTAATAAATGAAATTCTTGTAGCAAGAAGGGGAAGGTATAAAAGGTTTTACGGAACCGTTTACTACCAGGAACCAAACGTTAAAGAGAGTAAGGGAGGATTAAGGGATCTACACGAAGCCTTCTGGATTGCAAAAATAACTTACGGAATAGAGAATTACTCAGGATTTCTAGACAGAAAAATACTTGACAGGAGGAGCTTTAGAGACGTTATCTCTGCTTACGACTTCCTCCTTAGAGTTAGGAACCAACTTCACATAGTAAACGGTAGAAGGAGCGATATACTCTCCTTTGAGATGCAGAGAGAAGTTGCCGAATTCTTCGGATTTAAGAAGGATAGGAGTGGAGTAGAACAGTTTATGAAAAACTTCTTTAGTTCTGCCATAGACCTATCGGTCATAACAGACGAGATAGTAAAGAGCTGTAGAGAAGAACTTAAGAGAGGAAGTAGGGAGTTCTCACTAAAAGTTCTCTTAACTCCACGGGAAGAGATTGACAACTTCTACGTTGAAAACAACACACTCTACGTTAAAGAGAGCAGCGAGAGTTCCATAGTAAAAGAACCTCTCCTAGTAATAAAAGGCTTTAAACTAATCCAAGAAAAAGGGCTGGAACTCTCCCCTTCAACCTTTTCGCTCTTTAAGCTCTCAGCAGAAACCTATAAAAGTAAGTTCAGAAAGAAAGAGGTTTTAAGGGAATTTAGGGAAATCCTGACTTCTCCAGAAAGGCTATCCTACACCCTTGAGCTCATGCACGACACAAAAGTTCTAGGAGCTCTTATTCCAGACTTTGAGAGGTTAAGGGGACACTTTCAGTACGACACTTACCACAAGTTCACAACGGACATTCACTCCATACTCACAGTTAGAGAAATAGAAAAGTTATCGGAAAAAGGAACCAGCGGGACTTCTGTAAAGGAAAAAGGAAAGCTCTACCAGATTCTTCAAGACCTTGAAAGGCCAGAACTCCTATTCATAGCTGCTCTCTTCCACGACGTTGGGAAGGGAAAGCCCGGTAAACACGAACTAGTAGGGGCAGGATTAACAAAGAGATACTTATCAGAAATGGGATTCAGTCCAGAGGAGATTAACGAAGTAGCTTGGCTTGTAAGGAATCATCTTCTAATGGCCCACCTCGCCTTTAGGAGGGACATATCAGACCCTAAACTAGTTGAGCAGTTTAAGGAGGAGTGTAGAACTGAGGAGAGGTTAAAGAAACTCTTCCTCTTAACCTACGCCGACATTAAAGCTGTTGGGCCAGGTGCCTGGGATAACTGGAAGAGCAGTTTACTGTGGAAGTTATACGAATCAACACTCTCCCTCTTTACAGAGAATAAAAGTGCCGGAGAACTTATAAAGGAGAAACTGAAAAGGAGGAAGGAAAAGGTAAAAGAGCTCCTTAAAGGAAGAATAAAGCCAGAATCTGTCGAAAGGTTCTTCAAAAACGCCGATGAGAACTATTTAATAACCTATTCTTCAAAGGAAATAGCAAAACATATGCTCTTAATGAAAGAAATTAGAAAGGAAAAACTAGAATATACAACCTATTGGGAAAACTTTCCCGATATTGGATATTCAAAACTTGTAATAATCACGAAGTACAGGAGGGGACTCTTTAACAAAATTGCCGGAATACTATCCTACTTAGGGATAAACATAAAAGGAGCAAATATAAACAGGGCCATAGAAGACGACTGCGACTGTATGGTTTACACAATCCACGTCTCAACGATTGCAGAAGAACCCCTTCCGGAAGAGAAAATTAGTGAGTTTGAGAAACTCTTAAAGGAACTCTACCGGGGGGAGCTCCAGGTAGATAAGTTTGATAGCATACTAAAGCCAAAGACCTTTAGGCGAAATCTTCCCTTACCCGAAACTAAGGTGAAGATAGATAACAAAACATCAGAGGACTTCACAATTGTTGAAGTCTCCACCTACGATAGACTTGGAGTTCTCTACATGATAACAAAAGTCCTAATTGAACAGGAGACAAGGCTTAGGAGGGCAATAATTGCCACCGAAGGGAACAGGGTTATAGACAGTTTCTACATAACCGATATAAACTACAGGAAAATAGAGGATCAGGAAAAGCTAAAGAGGATAGAAGAGGAGATAATAAAGGCAATTTCATAGTCAAACCCTCAAAAAGACGCCTCCCCTCCTCGGATCTCCTTTACCCCTATAGTTAAAATCTACCGCCTGAACTCCCCCAAAGAACATGTTCCTTTCTCTAAACTGTACTAAACGGTAATGTTCCTTTAAAACGTTAAGGAGGGATTCGTCGTATCCAGGTTCAATAAAAACTCTCCCCTTCTCATAGTGGACCCTTGGAAGCTCTATACTCTCCTCAACGGAGAACTTGAAGACTATATAGTTAAGTATAACGTTAACTATTGCGCTCCTTATTCTGTTACTACCTGCACTTCCAAGGAGGAGCTCTACTCCAGACGTAGCAACCACAGCAGTTGGAGACATCATTGAAGGAAGACGAACGTAAGGAGGCCACTTAAAGAAGCCTCGAGGGTTAAGGTCTTCCTCCCCAAGCATGTTATTCAGCATTACCCCCGTTCCAGGAACTACAACTCCAGAACCTTCACCGTTGGTTGTAGTCATTGAAACCCCGTTACCTTCACTATCAAGAACGCTAACGTGGGTAGTATTACCCCACAAGTTTAGCCTCATGTTAAATAAGCGTTCATAGGTTGAAGTAACCTCTTCCCTACTTAACAGGTCCTCAAGGTTTTCGTCATGGAGGTGGCCATTAACGAACTTCTCCCTGAAAACTTCGGTCGTTGCCATAGCCTCAATTAAGGAAGAAAGGTGCTCAAGAAAACCCCACCTACTCAAATCGGTCTTTTCAAGGAGGCTGAGAGTAAAAGCTACTAAAATTCCTCCAGAAGAGGGAGGGGGATTTGTAAGGACTTCTCTACCCTTAAATTGAAAGGAAAGAGGCCTCCTCTCAACAACTTTATACCTCTCAAGGTCCTCCTTCCTTATAAGTCCACCCTCTTCAACCGAAACCCTCTCTATAGCGTCGGCAATCTCTCCCTCGTAAAAAGCCCATTGACCTTCTTCTATTAAGAGCTCAAGGAAATTGGCATAGTCTGAATTTTTAAAAAGGGTCCTCTCATCTATTAACTTTCCTCCTGGAGCAAAGACCTTCCTTGAGTAAGAAGTTGCAGTGAAGATAGGCTCTAAGAGCTTTACAAAAGAGGCCTGAGTAGGAGAGAGGTAAACTCCTCTCCTTGCGTAGGAAAGTGCAGGAGAGAGAACCTCCTTTAAAGGGAGCCTTCCCTTTTCAGAGTGAACCCTCAAAAGGCCTGCAACAAAACCGGGAACCGCCACAGAACCGGCACCGATATGGAAAACCTGCTTTGCGTCACCGAAATCAACAGTTATAGGGTAAAAGTTAGGGTTATCTATCCTCTTTGGAGGAACGTCAACGAAGAAGTCGTAAAGAACCGGTGGTTGATCGGGAGAAACTGCTAGGAGGAATCCTCCACCACCTGCAGACGTTAAGGCTGGTTCACACATTGGAGAGGCAAAAGCTGCGGCAACAGCTGCGTCAAAGGCGTTTCCTCCAGCCCTTAAAACTTCAGCGGCCGCCTCTGCTGTAAGTCTATCTCCTGCAGCTACAGCTCCTTTCAACTTTAAACCTCCAAAAGGGAAAGCTTAACAAGTGGTTTTAAATCTCCACTCCTCTTAAAAGCTTCAACCTGAAGCTCAGCCAAAGTCGGCTCTGTAGTCAACTTCTCAAGGGTCCTAGCTCCTTCCCTCAGCCCCCCAAAGTGCTTGGTAAAACTACTTACAATTTCAAGGAGCTTTGTTCCCACTTTTACCTTTCTACCCCTATCTATGAAGTAACCGTTTATGCCGTAACGGGCTGCACTCCACCTATTCTGAAGGTGGACCTGGTGGTAGTAGGGAGAGAGCCTCTCCTTAAAGGAGAGAGAACCTAACATAACTGCAAGGTTTAAAAGGCCGGCAATTCTCTCTTTTGAAGGGATAGAATCACAAATCCTGAGCTCAACAGTCCCAAAATCCGGCCTCGGCCTTACGTCCCACCACACGTCCTTTAAACCCTCAACTGTTTGGGTCTCCTTTAAGATAGAAAAGAGATCAAGAAACTCCTCATACGAAGAAAACTGCTGCGGAACACCTGCCCTTGGAAGTTGCTCAAAGAGTTTGCTCCTGTAAGAGTAAATCCCCGTATTCCTCCCCCTAAAGAAAGGAGAGGAGACAGATAGGGCAAGGAAGAGTGGAGAGTACTCAACAAAAACGTTATAGGCATTTATCATGCTCTCTTCATCTGGAAAACCTACATGAATGTGAAGTCCGTAAATTAAAAAGTTCCTTAAAATCTCCTGAAACTCTTCAAGTAATCTAAGGTACCTATCATTTTTAGTTACTCTAACACTTTCAGGTTTGGCAAAAGGGTGGGTTCCGGAGGCTGAAAGGAGAAAGCCCCTCTTCCTTCCCAAGTCTAAAACTCTCTTAACTTCATTAAAAACTTCCTCAACCGCACTCTCTGGAGTCTCATGGGGAGAACTAACAAACTCCAACATTGAGTCTAGGAATTCCTTCTGGATGAGAGAAGAGCTGATGGATCTAAAAATTTCCGATGAAGAGCTCTTTAGAGAAAAATCGCTAGAATTTACTATCTGAACCTCAAGCTCAAAGCCAACAGTCAAAGGCTTAGAGGGAGAAAACTTCAAAAAAACCTCACAATATTTCTTTCCAATTCTACCAGAAAGCCTCAAATCTTAAATATATCCTCAAGGAGGTCATCACTGGTCTCGTGGGGAAAGCGGTTAGATATAACTGAGGCAACAAGGGACGTTGACACTATTATTAGAAGAAGAGCAACGTAAGTCTCTTCATCAATTAAGCCTGCTTCAAGACCAAAAACAGAGGCCACTATACCGAAGGTCAACCTCATGTTAAAGAAGAGTCCGGCAAGTTTGTAAACAGCACTCTTAAAGAGGTTAGCAGTTGCATATACTGTTCCAACGTACTTAGTTACAAAGGCTATTGACCCTAAAAAGAGGGCTAAGAAAATAACCTTTAAAGAGACTACAGAGAGCTTCACAGAGTAGCCGGCCTTAAAGAAAAAGAAGGGAGCCAAGAAACCGAATATTAAAGCCCTTATCTTCTTCTCTATAACTTTATCCTTCCTAAAGAGCTCTGCAAAGAATATTCCCGTAGTAAAGGCAAGGACCGCTTCGTTAATGTGAACTTGCTCAGAGAGAAAACCAAGGGCGACAAGGACTATCACTATAAACCTGGTCTTAAACTCAATCTGATTTCCGCTGTACCTTTCAAAAAGCTTCTCACCCCACTTTGGAAGACGGAACAGAAGAAGGACGAGAACAGCTGTAAAGATCAAGTTATATACGTTTATTCCCTCAAACAGAAAGCTCATCGTTAACATACTTGAAATGTCAACAACCATAGCACCTGCAAGTAGAATTTGACCGGCAGGGTAGTTCAAAAGTCCCTTCTCCTTCAACAGGGGATAAACGAGGGCTAAGGAAGTTGTAGAGAGGGCGATTCCAATAAGTACAGAAGCCTCAAAGGAGTAGCCGAGTATATAGTGGGAGAAGTAGAAAACGCTCACTAAGGGGAAGAAGTAAGAGGAAAACCCTATAAATAGGCTCTTTAAACAGTGCTTCCTTAGGAGCTCCGGATCTGTTTCTAGCCCTGCAAAGAACATTAAACCTAAAAGGCCTAGGTTTGAGAGGAAGTCTATCCAGGGAAGGTCTCCCAACTTTAAGAAGTTTGAAGCAAAAGTTCCTGCAAGGATTTCAAAGATTGAAGAGGAAAAGCCAATCTCAAGGGCCCCAATTCCTGCAAGTATTATTAAAACGCTTACAATTAGACTCTCAGTTTGAACTTTCAAGTTAAACCTCCTTTAAATTAAGAGGAAAGATACCAAATGGGAGGAAGAGTTGCGGAATTTGAAACTTACAGTTGAGTACTTAGGAACTAACTACTACGGCTGGCAGGTTTTACCTGATAAACCAACAGTAGCAGGTGAAATAATAAAGGCTTTAAGAACAATTTTGAAGGAAGAGGTAAAGCTGGTAGGAGCAAGCAGGACAGATGCAGGAGTCCACGCAAGGGGTCAAGTTGCAAACTTTAAGACCGAAAAAGAGATACCAAAGGAGAGACTAATAAGAGGACTAAACGGTCTCCTACCTCCCGATATTAAAGTAACTAAGATTGAGGAAGTCCCTTTAGACTTTGACTCAAGGAGGAACGCAAAGGGAAAGGAGTACCTTTACAGGATATTTAACCGTTCAATTCCTAGTCCCTTTGAGTACAGAAGGAGTTGGTTCTTTCCCTTTCCCCTAAATACTGAAAAGATGGCTGAAGCCTCCAGTTTTCTGATTGGAGTCCATGACTTTACCTCCTTCAGCAAAAAGGACAGGAGCAAAGAGGTTAACCCTATTAGGGAAGTAAATGAGATAAAGATTGAGAAAATCGGAAATACAATAGAGATAAGAGTTTGGGGTCGCTCCTTCTTAAGGCACATGGTTAGGGTAATGGTGGCAACCCTTGTAAAAGTAGGGGAGGGAAAGTTAAAACCTGAAGACGTAAAAGAGATTCTTGAAGGGAGGAACAGGGAGAGAGCTCCCTTCCTAGCACCTGCAGATGGACTTTACCTTGAAAAGGTCTTCTATGAAGACTATCCTTATTGAAAACAATTTTCATTTAACGAGAGGTGACTATGGCAGAGTTTGTAACTTTAATAATCCTTGACGGATTTGGATACAGTCCTGAGAAGGAGGGGAATGCAATAGCCCTTGCAGAAACCCCTTTCTGGGATTACCTGTGGGAAACGTACCCTAAAGGCCTACTAAAAGCCTCCGGAGAAGCAGTAGGACTACCTGAAGGACAGATGGGAAACTCTGAAGTCGGCCATATGAACATAGGAGCCGGAAGAATCGTTTGGCAGGACATTGTAAGGATTACCAAGGCCTTTAAGGAAGGGAAAGCCAAGGAAAATCCCGTTCTAAAGGAAATCTTTGAAAAGGCTAGAGAGGGTGGAAAGCTCCACTTTGTAGGCCTCCTATCAGACGGAGGAGTTCACAGCCACATAGAACACCTCTTTGCCCTTTTAGAGCTTGCAAAGGAGTTTGGAGTTAAGAACGTATGCATCCATCCAATTCTGGACGGAAGGGACACTCCCCCAAAAAGCGCAGAGAAGTACTTAAGGGCTTTAATTGAGAAAATCAAAGAGCTTGGAGTTGGAAAGATCGGCACGATGGGAGGCCGATACTACTACATGGACAGGGACAAACGTTGGGACAGAACGGAAATGGCCTACAACGCTCTCGTCCTCGGAGAAGGTTACCACTGTAAAGACCCAATTAAAGCCCTAATGGATGCATATAGAAGGGGGGAAACCGACGAGTTCGTTAAACCCTACGTAATTTCACCGGAGTGCTTAATTGAGGACGGGGACGTTGTCTTCTTCTTCAACTTTAGGGCCGACAGGATGAGACAGATAGTCTCAGCAGTAGGCCTTCCAGATTTTAAAGGGTTTAATAGAAAACAAGTCGTAAAGCCAAAGATGGTTGCAACTATGACCCTCTACGATGAATCCTTCCCATTTAAAGTTGCTTTCCCTCCTCAGGAACTTAAAAACGTGCTCGGAGAAGTAATATCAAAACTTGGCTACAAACAGCTGAGGGTAGCAGAAACTGAGAAGTACGCCCACGTTACCTACTTCTTTAACGGTGGAAGGGAGGAGCCCTTCCTAGGGGAAGAGAGGATACTGGTACCTTCCCCTAAAGTTCCAACTTACGACCTTAAACCTGAAATGAGCGCATTTGAAGTCGCCCAGAAAGTAGTTGAGGGAATAAAGAGCAGAAAGTACAGGCTAGTAGTTGTCAACTTTGCAAACCCAGATATGGTCGGCCATACCGGAAACCTTGAGGCAACCATTAAGGCAATTGAGGCTGTTGATAAGTGCTTGAAGAAAGTTGTAAAGGCAACCTTAGAGGAAGGAGGAATTGCCGTAGTTACGGCAGACCACGGAAACGCTGAGCAGATGGTTGACCCGGAAACGGGAGGTCCATGGACCGCCCATACTACAAACCCGGTTCCCTTTGTTGTTGTAAAGGGTCAGTGTGGTGCTTACGGCGTTAGGAGGAGGGAGAAAAAAGAAGTAAACCTTCCGGAAGCGTTTGGAGGAATCCCTGTAGTGGGAATTCTGGGGGACATAGCTCCCTCTATACTCTACATCCTAGGAGAGGAAATCCCCCCAGAAATGACCGGAGACGTAATCGTTGAAGGAGAATTCTAGAGAATTAGATTAAATCTAGAAACCAAATAAAAGGAGGGAGAGATGAGCATTGAAATCCTAATTGAAAACCTGAAGGAGGCCATCAAGGCCGACAAGGAAAAGCCCCTTTACGGAAACGTAGACCTCCACAGAGCAAGGGAGCTAATTAAGGAATTGGGAGCATTCGTCCTTGACGTTAGACCTCCTGAGCATGTAGAGAGGGAGAATGCCGAGGAAATAGGGATTCCCGGAGCAGTTTACATCCCTTATCCCGAGCTCCCCGAAAACCTTGACAGGCTACCTAAACCAAAAAACCACCCTATTTTAGTAGGATGTAAAACCGGAAAGTTGGCAAATAGAGTAGCTGGCTTCCTTGAAGCGATGGGATACGTTAACGTTTACGTCCTTGACGGTGACATTGACAACCTCATTGAGTGCCACAGGGCCCACACTGAGGGGTAGGGTTTCCTACCCCCTTCAAAAATCCCCCCTTCCCCAACCTCTGCTAAAATAGAGCCACCAACGGCAGGAGGAATGTAATGGCCGGTAAAGACTACAAGGAGACTCTTAATCTTCCCAAGACCCAGTTCCCCATGAGGGGAAACTTACCCAAGAAGGAACCTGAAATACTTAAGAAGTGGCAGGAAATTGGACTTTACAAAAAAGTTTTAGAAGAGCACAAGTGTGACGACAAGTTCATCCTTCACGACGGCCCACCTTACGCAAACGGCCACATTCACATAGGCCATGCCCTTAACAAAATCCTTAAGGACATAGTTATAAAGTCCAAGCTAATGCAGGGGTACCAAGTTCCCTTCGTACCCGGATGGGACTGCCACGGTCTACCTATTGAAAGGGCTGTTTTTAAGGAAATTAAGAAGAGGAAGGACGAAGTTGATCCGGTAGAAGTAAGGAAGAAGTGTAGGAACTACGCTGAAAAGTGGGTAAAGACTCAAAAGGAAGAGTTTATAAGGCTAGGAGTACTGGGAGATTGGGAAAATCCATATATAACTATGGATCCAAAATACCAGGCCGACATAGTAAGGGAACTTGGCAAGTTCTTTGAAAAAGGTCTAGTCTACAGGGCTAAAAAACCCGTTTACTGGTGCCCGTCCTGCGTAACTGCCCTTGCAGAAGCAGAAATTGAGTACTGGGAGGAGAAATCCCCTTCAATTTACGTTGCATTTAAGGTTAAGGATTTTCCAGAAGAGACCTACTTAGTTATATGGACAACAACTCCCTGGACTTTACCCGCAAACGTTGCAATTGCGGTAAACCCTGAACTTAAATACGTAATCCTGAAGACGGAAAAGGGGAACTTAATAGTTGCTAAAGAGCTCCTTAACGACTTTAAGGAGAAAACGGGCCTTGAAGGGGAGGTTATAAAGGAGTTTAAAGGAAGCGAAATTGAAGGGTTAACCTACACCCATCCCTTTATCGATAGAGAAGGTAAAGTAGTTCTAGCAGACTACGTAGCTTCAGATACAGGTACAGGACTTGTTCATATAGCTCCAGGACACGGAGAGGAGGACTACCAGGTTGGACTCAAGTACAACCTACCTATTTTAGTTCCCGTTGATGACTACGGAAGGTTTACGGACGAAGCTCCCCAGTGGTTAAAGGGAATGAAAATCTGGGAAGCAAACAAAGTAATAATTGAAAAGCTAAAAGAGCTGGGAAATTTACTCTACGCCGGAGAGATTACCCACTCCTATCCCCACTGCTGGAGGTGTAAGGGAAAGGTAATTTTTAGAGCTACACCTCAGTGGTTTATAGCCCTTGATAAAGGAAAACCAACCCTTAGGGAAACCGCCCTCAGTGAAATTGATAGGGTAAGTTGGATTCCAGAGTGGGGAAGAACGAGAATTAGAAATATGGTTGAAAACAGACCCGATTGGTGCATTTCAAGGCAGAGAATTTGGGGAGTTCCGATAGTTGCCTTTTACTGTAAAGGGTGCGGAGAGCTCATATACAGTAAGGAAATTGCAGAGAGGGTAGCTAACATATTTGAAAAGGAGAGTGCTGACGCCTGGTACGTAAAAGATGCTAAGGAGCTCCTGCCTTCTGGTTTTAAGTGTCCAAAGTGTGGCGGAGAAGAGTTTGAGAAGGAGATGGACATTTTAGACGTCTGGTTTGATTCAGGCTCTTCCCATGCAGCCGTCCTTGAAAGGAGAGTGGAGCTCTCCTGGCCTGCAGACCTCTACCTTGAAGGTTCAGACCAGCACAGGGGATGGTTCCAGGCTAGCCTATTAGAGTCTTGTGGAACTAGGGGGAAGGCCCCATACCGTTCAGTCCTTACCCACGGCTTCACCCTTGATGAGAAAGGTTACAAGATGAGTAAGAGCCTTGGAAACGTTATCTCTCCCCTTGACGTTATAAAGGAGTTTGGAGCAGATATCCTCAGACTCTGGGTTTCAAGTGAAAACTTCACAGAAGACGTAAGAATCTCAAAGAACATCCTAAAGGGCGTAAGCGATGCCTACAGGAAGATAAGGAATACGATCAGGTTCATGCTTGGAAACCTTTACGACTTTAACCCTAACGAATCACTACCTTACGATGAACTCCACGAACTTGATAAGTGGGCACTCAACAGGTTCTACCAGATTACAAATGAAGTAATAGAAGACTACGAAAACTACAGGTTTAACAGGATATTTAGGAAGCTCTACGAGTACTGCTCAAACGAGCTTTCTGCTATTTACCTTGATATAAGTAAAGACTCCCTGTACTGCGAACACCCAAATTCAAAGAGGAGAAGGAGTTCACAAACTGCAATTTACAGAATCCTCTACGGCCTACTTACCTTAATAGCTCCAATTCTCTCATTTACAGCGGAAGAAGCCTACTCCTACCTACCGGGAAGGGAAAAGGAGTCAATCTTCCTTGAGGAGTTCCCCGCCCTCTGTGAAAAAGTTGATGAGGAAGTACTCAGTAGGTGGAATACACTAATAAAGGTAAAAGGAGTTGTTAATAAAGCCCTAGAAGAAGCAAGGAAGAAGGAACTGGTAAACCATCCACTTGAAGCCAAGGCAAAGGTTTACGCAAAAGGGGAACTTTACGACCTGTTAAAGAAGTACGAAGAGGAACTACCCTTTGTATTTATAACTTCCCAAGCAGAAGTTTTACCAATTGAAGAGGCCCCAGAAAACGCAGTTGAAGATACAGAAACCTTGAAGGGCGTTAAGGTAGTAATTGAAAGGGCAGAAGGAGAGAAGTGCCCAAGGTGTTGGATGTACGCCCAGCTAATTGACGGCGTATGCCCAAGGTGTAGGGAAGTCCTCAAGAAGCTTGAAGGAGAGTAATTTGGATAGGATCAAGGAGCTCCCAGAGGAGGATAGGCCCCGAGAAAAGATTGAGAAGTTTGGAGCGGAGAGCCTTACCGACTCGGAGCTCCTTGCCGTCCTCCTTAGAACGGGAACTAACGGAAAGAGCGCCGTCACACTTGCAAGGGAACTCCTAAAGGAATTTGGCAACTTGAAGAAAATCTCTGAAGCCTCCCTTCAGGAACTTACCTCATTTAAAGGTCTGGGAAAAGCAAAGGCCATAACCTTAATAGCTGCATTTGAAGTTGGCAGGAGAGCCTCAAACAGCCTCAGCCCTAAAAAGGTAAAGTCCCCGAAGGACGCCTTTGAGGTAATAAAACCACTGGTTGATAAGTTAAAGGTTGAGGAACTCGGTATTTTAACCCTTAACTCGGCTGGAGAGGTCATTGGAATTCATAAAGTTGCAAGGGGCGGTTCAAACAGAGTCTCTGTAAGGGCAAAGGAAATTTTAAGGCCTGCCGTAAAGGACCTTGCAGAAGGAATAATCCTATTCCACAACCATCCATCCGGAAGTTTAAAGCCAAGCCCTGAGGATATTCACATAACGGAAAAGTTAAAGGAGGCCTGCAAAATTCTCGGGATAGAGCTCCTAGACCACATAATTGTTACGGAGGAAAACTTCTTTAGCTTTAAGGGGGAAGGACTTGTTTAATCCAAGGCTCCTAGAGAGCTTCGTAGGTAAAAAAATCCTCGTAATAGGCGACTTTATGCTTGACGAGTACATTGAAGGGAAAGTTGAGAGGATTTCCCCTGAAGCCCCCGTACCTGTAGTAGAGGCAAAAGGAATAGATATAAGACCGGGAGGAGCGGCAAACGTAGTTGCTAACCTCGTTTCTTTAGGAGCCTTTGCAGTTCCTCTAGGAGTAGTTGGAGGAGATGAGGACGGAAGGAAGTTAAAGGAGGAGTTAAAGAAGGTTGGAGTTCCGACAGAGACTCTAATAGAAGACCCTTCAAGACCGACTACAAAGAAAACCCGAATAATAGCCTCATCCCAACAGTTACTAAGGGTAGATTGGGAATGCAGAGAGGAGGTCACAAAGGAAGTAGAAAACAAAATCCTCTCATTCCTTTTAAACAACTACGAAGAGTTTGACGGAATAGTAATTTCAGATTACGGAAAGGGAGTAGTAACTAGAAATCTCTTCAAAGTTACAGGTAAGGTAAAGGAGAAAACTCCCATTTTCCTTGACCCAAAGGAGAAAAACTTTAAGGTTTACAAAAACGTTACAACGATGACTCCAAACATAAAGGAAACTTTTCAAGCTGTTGGAATTAGACCGGAAACAAATGAAGAAGCCGAAACAGCAGGAAAGAAGCTAATAGAGGAGTTCCAACTTGACTTCGCCGTTATAACAAGGAGTGAAAAAGGAATGTCGGTGATAACTAAAAGTAGAGTAAAACACATACCAACCAGGGCAAAACAGGTCTATGACGTAACCGGAGCAGGAGATACGGTAATTAGTACATTTGCCCTAGCCTTTGTAAGCGGAGCAGACCCCTTTACAGCAGCAGAAGTAGCAAACCTTGCAGCAGGAATAGTTGTAGGCAAAGTAGGAACTGCAACTGTTACACTTAACGAGCTGAAGGAGGCTTTAAAAAGTGCTCTGTAAAATCTGTAAGAGTAAAGGGAAAAGGGAAAAGGCAGTAATCTACCTCCGCCACCACAGACTTGCCCTTTGTAGAGAACACTTCATTGAGTGGTTTGAAAGACAGACAGAAAAGACGATAAAAGAGTTCAAAATGTTCTCAAGGAAGGAGAAGGTTTTAGTAGCAGTTTCGGGAGGAAAGGACAGCCTATCCTTATGGTTTGCCCTGAACAAGTTAAGGTACGAGACCTACGGCCTCCACATCTCCCTTGGAATTGAAAAGTGGGACTACTCAAAAAAATCCCTTGAGATCTGCAGGAAGTTCTCAGATAGAATTGAAAGACCACTGATAGTCTTTAACTTAAAAGAAGAGTTCGGCTATACTATTGAAGAAATAGCAAAGGGAAGTAAAAGGAAGGATGTCTGCTCCGTCTGCGGTAGCTTCAAAAGGTATCTAATGAATAAAATAGCAAAAGAAAAAGGTTTTAAAGTTGTCGCCACCGGCCATAACCTTGACGATGAGAGCGCACTTCTCCTATCAAACACGATCAGGTGGGAGGTTGGATATCTCGGAAGACAGAGCCCCGTTTTGCCTGAAGAAGGAGGTTTTGCAAGGAAAGTAAAGCCTTTCTGTTTCCTAACAGAGAAAGAAACAGTAAGCTATGCAATACTCAACGAAATTGAATATATGAAAACCGGATGTCCAAACGCAAAAGAGGCCACTTCAAGTCACTTTAAAAGGGCCCTAGCGTACCTTGAACACCAGATGCCAGGTACAAAGCTCAGGTTCTACAAAGAGTTTTTAAGGAAAGCTAAGCCTATCTTTGAAAAGGAAGTTAGAGGAAAAGTTGAACTAAACGAGTGTCAAGTCTGCGGAATGCCGACAACGGCTCCCGTCTGTTCAGTATGCAGAACACTTCAGAGGTTGAAAGAATGTTAAAAGTAGGAAAGATAGAGTACCTCAATACAGTTCCAGTTTACTACGGATTCGTTAAAGGAGAAGTCCCTTTAAATGGAATCAAGTTTACCGATGACGTTCCTTCAGAGTTAAACAGACTTTTAAGAGAAGGTTTCCTTGATATTTCGGTAATATCCTCCTACGAGTTCCTAAAGAATCAGGATAAGTACTTGCTTTTCCCTGACTTTTCAATATCTGCTAAGAAAAAGGTCATGAGCGTTCTCTTCTTCTCAACGGTTCCAATTCACCAGCTCCACAGGAAGGATGTCTGGCTCACAAAGAGCTCCATGACCTCAAAGGAACTCCTTAAATACCTACTAAGGGAGGTGTACGGAGTAGAACCAAACTTTCACTACTACTCTATGAAAGAGGACGAACTACCAACAAACCCCAAAGCCCTACTTGCAATAGGAGATGATGCTTTAAAGCTCCTCCACTCTAAACGCTATCCCTTCATATACGACCTAGCAGAGGAGTGGTTTAACCTAACAGAACTTCCCTTCGTCTTCGCAGTCTGGGCGGCCAGAAAGGATAGCTATAGAGAAAAGGAGAAGGAGATTAAAGAGTTCTACAAAAAACTCCTAAATTCAAGGAACATCGGAGAGAGATCCTACGAGGAAATATGTGAAAAGTACTCTAGAAAACTTAATTTACCAAAAGGGTTATGTAAAAAGTACTTAGAAACCCTTAACTTCCACTTAGGAAAGGAAGAACTGGAAGCCCTCAAAGTTTTCGGCAATAAGGTAGGCTTAAAGTTTAACCCTACGTTTGTAAAAACATAAGCCTGTTTCTTATCTCTTCCCTCTCCTCTTCTGTATCACCGTGGGAAGATATTACATCTACAAGCTCTTCATAGCTCCTTCCGGTAAGCTCCCACTCCTTAACAGAGTCCTCAAAAACGGAAGACGCCATTATTCCAAAGTACTCAGA
Organism: Thermovibrio guaymasensis; assembly: GCF_003633715.1. Classification (NCBI taxonomy): domain Bacteria; kingdom Pseudomonadati; phylum Aquificota; class Aquificia; order Desulfurobacteriales; family Desulfurobacteriaceae; genus Thermovibrio; species Thermovibrio guaymasensis. The sequence continues at coordinate 429,180 of NZ_RBIE01000001.1, read as the reverse complement.
TAAAATAGAGAGGATTTTTTCCTCTAACTCTGGAGTTAAATTAAACTTCTCCTCATCCTCAGTAACTTCCTCCTTAGAAACCGACACCTGGTCTTCAATAAGGGGCTTAACCTTTGAAACTAGGAGTTCCTTTTGATCCTCTGAAAGGTCAGAAGTCAAGGCCTCAATAAAAGAAGAGACATCGCTGGCTGACTCAATGGCCTCATCAAGGACAAAAGCTGAAGCTATGCCAAAGAAGGGAGAAATCTCTATCAGCAAACGTTCATAGAGCTCTTGTGGAACAGAGAACTTCCTCTCAGAAGAACTAAGGGCTGGAACTTCCTTTTTCTTAAGGCCTCTTAATCTATCAAGAACATACCTATGGAACTTTTCAATTTCCTGATTCAGTTCCTCCTCTGAAACATCGGAAACTTCCTTCTCAAGCCTTTTAACAGAACGACCATCTTTAAAAATGGTAGTAACAATCTTTCCAGAAGACTTATAGTACTCTGTCTGTATGTGGTACACGCTCTTTCCCGCTTTAATATCCTCGTTTATTGACTTTGACATCCATTTCCCTCTCAGAATAATTTATGATATGATTATTATACAATTAAGACCTGATTCAGAAATAAGATATAAAATTTAATTGGAGCAATCATGGAACTAAGGGGAGACTTCAAATCGTACTCAGAAATTCTAGACCTAATCCAGATTATCACAATGGGAAAGAAGTCGGGGGAGGTTAACCTAAGATCCGATATCCAAAGTATAACAATCTTCTTTAAAGATGGAAAGGCGATAGACTTTTCCGCAAACGTTCCAGCTTTAAAGGTATTGAGGGAAAGAACCTTATCCGGAGAAATTCCCCTAAACGAAGCAGTAGACTTCCTTCTTCACCACATAGCCCTCTGGGACAAAGGTAGATTCCTGTTCCTTGAAAAACCTATCTCACTTGAAGGAATAGGAAATGTAGATACACTTAACATTATGATGAACTTTACCAAAGAAGAAGATGAATTGGATCAAGAAGTAAAAGAAGCTCTAAAAAATAACAAAGTCTTTACACTTTCTGAGGAAGCAAAACTTCCCATTACAATAACATCCCAAGGGTGGAAGCTCTTAGTCTCTATCTGCAGAGGAGTACCTATATGGGATGCTCTCCTCATGAAAGGTACTTCTTTTAGCGAAGATACAAAAACGCTCCAAGTTTTATTTAAACACAGAATGATTAAGGAAAAAGCAGATGAGGTAAAGAGCCTCAAAACAGTAGAAGAAAAAGGAAAGATTCCAACTTCCTTTGTACCAGAGGAGAAATTGGAGAAAATTAGAGAACTTCTCGTTGAAGCAATGGGTCCCATGGGGGAGTTCTTAATTGAAGAAACACTTGAAGACATGGAAATCAGTCAACTACCTACTGACTTAATTCCAAGGTTTATTGATACAATCCTTGAGAAGATTCCCGACACTTGCTTAATTGAGGGAGAAAAGTGTAGAGATAGATTAAAAGAAGATTTCCTACAGATTTTAGAGGGAGGCTCTGATGAAGCTTAAAAACTTGACTATCGGACAGAAAGTCTTAATTGTATTTTCAATCGTGGTCATCCTAGCTACCCTATCCTTTATCCACCTTCTCCAAAAAACTTACAACAGCGCTCTGGTAAATCAAGGTAGAAGTATTTCTCAGGAAATACTGATCTTCAGGAAATGGGCAGCAGGTTTTGGTGGCCTATGGACTATGAACAAGTACTCACCAGATACCGGCTACTTAATGGAAGTAGAAAGTGACAGTGGAGTAGTCAAAGCCTTTAACAGTGAGGAAACCTTAGGTAACCTATCAAATTTACACTTTTACTTACACAACCCAGCCCTAGCCACGAGGGAACTCTCAAAGCTCTCCAACGTTGAGTACGGATGGAGCTTTAAGGTAGTTTCAGACAGGTACATGGCAAAGGAGAGCAAACCAGACAGCTGGGAGAAAAAAGCAATATCGGTAATTAAAAAGGAACTTCCTTCAGGGAAAGATGAATTTTGGAGCTGGGATGGAGATAAGTTTAGGTTTGCAAAGGCAATCAAGGTTAAGAGAGCTTGTCTAAAGTGTCACGGAACTCAAAGTGAAATTGACCCGACCCTCTACAAAGCTATGGTTGCGAAGTACGGAGAAGAAGCAGTTAGAAGGGCAACAGGATACAAAGAAGGTGACCTAAGAGGTATCATAAGCGTAACGATCTTACCGCCGGGAGTCCTTTCAACTGCCCTTAACTTTATTGATTTCTGGAATATTGGAGCTCTAATCCTAGCTTTCTTAATCTTCTGGTACTTTGCTAAAAGGGAAATCATTACTCCAATTGAAAGGTTAACTAAAGCCGCTCACGACATAAGCCTTGGTAAGCTTGATATTGACCTTGGCGTAAGGGGAATGAAGGAAGAAGAAGTGAAGGATGAAATTACAAAACTTGCAATAGCAATTGATAGGTTAAGGGCCTCTATCCAAATAGCGATGGATAGGTTGAGGAAGAAAAGATAAAATACTCCCTATAGAACTTAACTAAAGCCGCCATTTAGTGGCGGCTTTTTTATTTAAGGAGGTCTGAATGCTCCCTTTCTTAAATGAGAGGTTAGAACTCATTGAGGTAGCAAAATTAACTTTTCAACTTGGCCTAACCGACAGCCACGGAGGGAACCTTAGCTGCAGAGCTGGAGACTTTATAATCATAAAACGTTCAGGTAAAAGTTTAGGAAGACTTCAACCTGAAGACTTTGTAGTAACGACTATCAATGAAAACCCCTCCCTTGATAGGTTTGCCTCAGTTGAGCTAAAAGTTCACAGGGCAATCTATAAAAACCTAACCGGAGTTAAAGCAGTCCTTCACGCCCACTCCCCTTACACCGTTGCCTGTTCTTTAAAATTCAACGAGATTGAACCTTTAGACTCCGAAAGTAAACTACTTCTTGGAGACAAAATACCCGTTTTAAAAGCTAAAGAAGTGGTATCCTCAGAAGAGGTTGCCGAGAGATTACCCGGTCTTTTAAGGAAGTGTCCGGTTGCAGTAGTTTACAGCCATGGACCGTTTGCAGTAGGAAGGAACATTGAGGAAGCTTTAAAATACTTATCTGCCCTTGAAAATTCTTGCAAAATTTTAACTTTTTACTCTCAACTCAGATAGAAGGGGTAAAAATTGGAGTGGGAATTTAACGAAATATGCATAGTAGGACTTGGGTTAATCGGAGGTTCATTTGCGCTTAACCTAAAGTTAAAAGGTTTCCCAGGAAGAATTACTGCCGTTGACATTAACCCAGAAGCCATAGAGAAGGGAATAGAGCTTGAAATCATAGACAGGGGAAGTATAAAGCACTCTATAGCAATAAATGCTGATCTAATCGTTCTTGCAACTCCGGTTGGAGTATATGAAAGCGTCCTTAAACAAGTTAAACCTCACATAAAGGAGGGATGTATAGTAACAGACCTTGGAAGCGTAAAGGGAGAACTGGTTAAAAGGTGTGAGGAAATTTTGGAAGGAGTTGCCCCTTTTGTTGGAGGACACCCAATAGCAGGAACGGAAAAGTCGGGAGTAGAAAATTCTGTTGAAAACCTCTTTGCAAACGCAAAGTTCATACTAACCCCTACAGAGAAGACAGACCCTAAGGCAAAGGAGAAAATTAAAAAGCTGTGGGAAAAGTTAGGTTCTAAAGTAATAGAAATGGACCCATATCATCACGATAGAGTATTTGCTGCAGTCAGCCACCTTCCCCACGTGGTTGCCTACTCAATAGTTAACGCAATAGGGAAGTTATCGGAAGACACCGGCGAAAATCTATTTGAGTTTACAGGTGGCGGTTTTAGGGACTTTACTAGGATTGCAATGAGTGACCCAATTATGTGGAGGGACATATGTATAGGAAATAGGGAGAACATACTTAAATCAATTAAGCGGTTTAAGGAAGCTCTAACGGAAGTTGAGAGGTTAATAGAGAAAGAAGATAAGGAAGGCCTAAAGGAGTTCTTTCAGAAGGCAAAGGAGAAGAGGAGCTTTATAAAGTAGGAGGAGTAAGGTGAAAGAAATTTTCCCCTCTATTGGTTACAAAAGTGGAGAGCTCTACGTTGAAGAAACAAAGGTTAGAGAGATAGCTGAAGAAGTCGGAACGCCGGTCTACATTTACAGTAAGAGAGCAATTGAAAAAGCCTACAGGGAAATTGAGGAAGCCTTCAGTAAAGTTAACCTTTTAATAGCCTTTGCGGTTAAGTCAAATTCAAACGTCTGGGTCTTAAAGGTCTTAAAGGAGCTCGGAGCAGGAGCAGATACTGTATCCGTTGGTGAAATCTTCAGGGCAATAACGGCAGGGATAGAGCCTAAAAAGATCCTCTTTGCCGGAGTAGGAAAGAGGGAAGACGAAATAGAGTTTGCCCTTGAAAGGGGAATCTTAATGTTCAACGTTGAAAGTGAGGGGGAGCTCCTTAAAATAGAGAGTGTAGCAGAAAGGTTAAACAAAGTAGCTCCCATAGCAGTCAGAGTTAACCCGGAGGTTAACCCAAAGACTCACCCCTACATAGCCACTGGACTGAGGAGTTCAAAGTTTGGAGTAGACTTTGAGACGGCTTTAAAGCTCTACAGAAAGGCAAAGGAGAGCAGGTACCTAAAGCCCATTGGAATTCACTTCCACATAGGTTCTCAGATTACAGACGTTTCAGCCTTTGAAGAGGCAGCTTCAAAGGTAAAGGAGCTTGTAAAGGAGCTCCAAAGCAGAGGAGTTGAAGTTGAGTACTTTGATGCAGGGGGAGGACTTGGAATCAACTATAAACCAGATGAAAAGCCCGTTCCTGCAAAAGCTTTAGCTGAAGCTCTAATTCCACACGTAAAAGAGGTTAACTGCAAGCTAATCCTTGAGCCAGGGAGGAGAATCGTAGGGAACGCAGGGATTTTAGTAACTAAACTCCTTTACAGAAAAGAAACTCCAGAAAAACTCTTCTACGTGGTTGACGCTGGAATGAACGACCTTGCAAGACCTTCCCTATACAAAGCTTACCACCACATAGAACCGGTAAAGGAAATTTCTGGAGAAAGAATTAAGGCAACGGTTGTCGGGCCAATCTGCGAAAGTGGAGATCAGTTCGGTCAGGATAGGCCCCTTCCCCTCCTTAAAGAAGGGGAACTTTTAGCTGTTTTCAGTGCAGGTGCTTACGGCTTCTCAATGGCCAGCAACTACAACTCAAGGCCAAGGCCTGCAGAAGTCTTAGTTGACGGAAGCAACTTTAAAGTAATTAGGCAAAGGGAAACGTTAGCAGACCTTATCTCAAGGGAGTTTTAGCAACTCCTAAAAATATCGGATAATCTCTACCGTTCCTTTCTATTTTGTGAACAATTTCAAAGAGGTAGGGTTCAAGCCCTGCCTCCTTAAAGTAGTTAAAGAGTTCCTTTTTGCTAAATCCAAAGTGGAAAACGCTAGAGTTATCCTTATGGAAAGTTCCGTCCTCCTTTAAAAGGTCTCCAACTGCTAAAAAGCCTCCTGGAAGTAAGAGTCCTCTTAGCTTTTTAAATAGGGAAAGAACGTCCTTAACGTGGTGAAGGGTCATATGGAGAAAAATAAGGTTAAACTTAACCTCTGGAAGTTGAGTTTCAGCGTCCATCAAAAGGGGTTTAACGTTTTTAACGTTAAACTTCTCTATTTTTTCCTTAAGGACTTCAAACATTCCCCTTGAAGAATCAACTGCAACAATCTCACCTAAATAGGGTTGAAGGTAAAAGGTTAAAAGTCCCGTCCCTGCACCGATCTCAAGGGCTCTCCAGCTTTTACTGACGGGTAAAAACTCCAAAATAGCACTTCCGACCTTTTGAGCGTTTTCTACCCTTGAAGGCTTTTCATCCCAAGTCCTTGCAGCTTCATCAAAGACGTTCCTTCCCATCAAACCTCCAGAAATTAAAAAGGGCTCCCGAAGGAGCCCCAATTTTGTCAATTTTAAGCTTAGTTTACACGTCGTAGTAGAGGAAGAACTCCATAGGTGTCGGCCTTAGGCGAACAGGATCTATCTCCTCTTTACGCTTGTACTCAATGTAATCCTCAATGAACTGCTCACTCATTACGCCGCCCTTTGTAAGGAACTCATAGTCCTTCTCAAGGGCATCAAGTGCTTCATCAAGGGAAGCTGGAACTGTTGGAATGTCAACGAGCTCCTCTGGTGGAAGGTCGTAGAGGTTCTTATCAACAGGCTCCCCTGGGTGTATTTTGTTCTCAATTCCGTCAAGACCAGCCATGAGGAGAGCGGTAAACGTAAGGTAAGGAGCTCCAGATGGATCGGGGAACCTTACCTCAATCCTCTTAGCTTTAGGAGACACAACAACGGGAACCCTTATTGCAGCAGAACGGTTCCTTGCAGAGTAACACAGATTAACGGGAGCTTCATATCCAGGGACGAGCCTCTTGTAGGAGTTAACAGTCGGGTTAGTAAAGGCACAAACTGCCTTTGCGTGCTTAATAATTCCTCCTATGAAGTAGAGGGCGGTTTCAGAGAGCCCACTGTAACTCTCCCCGTGGAAGAGGTTTTCTCCGTTCTTCCAGATTGACATATGAACGTGCATACCTGAACCATTATCCCCGAAAATAGGCTTTGGCATAAAGGTTGCGGTCTTTCCAAACATCTTAGCAACGTTCTTAACGATATACTTGAGCCACTGAACGTTGTCTGCAGCCTCAACCAGTGTTCCAAACCTAAAGTCAATCTCACACTGTCCGCCGGTAGCAACCTCGTGGTGGAGAGCCTCTATTACGAGCCCCGCCTCCTCCATTTTCATAGCCATAATCTTCCTTATGTGGTCAAGCTGGTCGTTTGGAGGAACCGGGAAGTAACCTCCCTTAGGCTTAATTTTGTGGCCGAGGTTCGGATTCTCCTCAGCTCCTGTCCTCCAAATCCCTTCTACGCTGTCAACTTCGTAAAAGCCATAGTTCATTCCAACGTCGTAGCGAACGTCGTCAAAGATGAAGAACTCAGGCTCTGGACCGCAGTAAACCGTATCACCGATACCTGTTGATTTAAGGTATTCAATCGCTAGTTTTGCAATATTCCTTGGGTCCTTGTGGTAAGGCTCTTTTGTAACCGGATCAACGATATCGGCAATTACCACGAGAGTAGGAATCTCTGAAAGGGGATCAATCGTAGCAGTCGTAGGGTCAAGCTTAAACATCATATCGCTCGCGTTGATAGGCTGCCACTGACGAATTGATGAACCGTCAAAGAAGAGCCCCTGCTCAAAACTCTCCTCACCAATCTCATGAGCAGGGTAGGTAATGTGGTGCCAGGTACCGAACATATCGGTAAACCTAAGGTCTACAAATTTAACACCTTCTCTTTGAATTAACTCTACTACCTCTTTTGCGTTTTTAGGCTTCATAAGTACCTCCTTAAACCTTAATATTTAAATTGCACTCTCTCCTCTTTCTCCGGTCCTAATCCTAACGGCATCCTCTACAGGAATTACAAATACCTTACCGTCCCCTATCCTTCCTGTTCTTGCGGCATTTACTATCGTCTCAACAACCTTCTCAGCGATTGAGTCTGGAACTACAACCTCTATCTTTACCTTTGGAATAAAATCAACGACGTACTCTGCTCCGCGGTAGAGCTCCGTATGCCCTTTTTGCCTACCAAAACCTTTAACTTCTGAAACTGTCAACCCTTGGATACCAATTTCAGTTAGAGCATCCTTTACCTCTTCAAGCTTAAAAGGCTTTATTATTGCCTCTATTTTCTTCATCCTGATTACCCTCCTATCGACTTGAACCTTATTTTAACAGACTGCATGCCAATCTCAGAAAGCTTTGTTTTTCTTTAACTTTTAAACCCTTCAAGTAGAAATCTGCACTAAACTTGTACAGCTCTCTCCTCTAAAATGCCCAACTTCTGTGCACACTTACTGCAAAGCCCGTAAAACTTATACTCAACGTCCTCAACTACGTATCCCTTATCTTCAACCTTCTTACAGGTATAGCGGCAAAGGGGAGTCTCAACGTCCTCTATTTTCCCGCACTCCCTACAGATAAAGTGGTGGTGAAAGTCGGTTCTACCTTCAAAGTGGGACTGTTTATTTACAACTATCTCCCTTATTTTACCCTCTGAAACCAGCTCCTTTAAAACCCTGTAAACTGTTCCAAGACTTATTGTAGGGAGCTCCTTCCTTGCCCTCTCGTAAACCTTCTCAGCAGTTGGGTGATCGTGGGAATCAAGGACAACCTGGTAAACAACAGCCTTCTGTTTAGTGTTCCTCTTCTTCTTCCTAATTTTCTCCAAACCTACCTCCCAAAGAAAAGATTTACAAGTTTTAATGATAACCATTATCAGGTTGTTTTAACAACCCCTTCAATATTTCAACAAAAGCTAAAGTCCTTATTAAACTGATAGAATTTCAAAAACCAAAACTGGAGAAATCCATGAGGAAGGTACTTTCACTTTTAACAGTAGCACTGCTCAGCTCCTGTTCTTTAAGCTCACTAAACCCTTTTAAGAAGGAAGAGGAAGTTAAATACCAAACATACACAGGTTATTCCGTTCAGCAAGAGGCTCCAAAAGGGCTTAAGGGAATTAAAAACGTTGTTTACTATATGAAAAGGGAATTTACTCCTCTAGAGGGAGAGATAGTTCTAAACAGTTACGACGGCTTTCTGATAGACCTTGGAAAGGAAAGTGGAGTTTCAGTTGGAGATAGGTTCATAACAGAAAGCGGAGCCATTCTCAAAGTTACTCAGGTAAGGAAGGAGTACTCTGTAGCCCTTCCAACTCTCGGAAACCCTATGGTCGGTGAGAAGGTTGAAAAGTTACTGTTTAACAGGGTTCTTTACCTAGACTTTACAAAGAGAAAGGGGAAAGAACTCTACAGGAAGCTCAAAAAGGAAGTCCCCTCCCTCCACCTTGCCCCCTACGAGGAGGGAGAGAGGTTTAAAGAGAAGTTCCACTTAAAGTTCCCATCAGACTTTAAGAGGAAAATTCCAGCAGACAAGCTTACAGGGTACGACGGATACATAATCGTTACAGATGTAGGAACGGAAGTCTACGATGGAACTAAGAAGCTCCTTAAGATATTCCCCTGGGAGGGAGCTCCCGTAACGTCATACTCACTTGCACCAGGCTCCCTCTACCGTATCGTTTACGACTTTAAAGGAAAGCACGCAACCAGCCTGTTTGCAGCAAATATTGACTCCTCCCCTGAAACCGAAATAGTTGTATCAACTAAAAATTCAATAAAGGTATTTAGGGCCACTCCTTACGGAGTAAAAGAGGTCTACAAGTTTAAAAACCCATTCCCGGGCTCTTACCTCTTCCACGTTTGCCCGGTTGAGTTAGATAAGAGTGGAGTTTTTGAGTTTATAGTAGACGGCTTTTATCAGGAGGATAAGAGCGTCTCCTCAGGACTTTTCAAAGTTGAAAACGGAAAACTTGTAAGGATTGCTAGAACCAACCTAATAACGTCCTGCTTTGATACAGACGGAGACGGTGTAAACGACTCTATCTTCGGCCAAGAGGTAAGCTCAGAGAGCGATAAACTCTTTGGAAAGAGGGTGTGGAAGTTAAAGGTTTCCGGAAGTAAGCTTAAGAAGACTGAAAGAGTAAAAGTTCCTAAAGAGTTTCAAGTTACAAGTGCACAGCTCTTTAAAAACGGCGGGAAGACTTACTTTGCCTACTACGACCTTGACTACTACTTTAACGTATCAGATGGTGAGAAACTCCTCTGGCGCTCCCCAATCCAAATCGGAGCTTCACCGAACAGCATCTACTGGTACAACGACGATATCCTTATAAGCTACTACATAACCCCCAAACCTAAGCCAATTGATGCCGATGGAGACGGAAACGAGGAAGTGCTCTTTTCACAGAATAAGAACGCAGTTCCAGGCGTTCTAAGGAACATCTACACCTTCGACGGAGGAAGGGTTTTACTCCTTTACAGAAGCGGAGAAACCTTTGACTGGGAGGAGGCAACATCTCCAGTCTACAAACTCGGAGGTATAGAGGAGTTTGACTACCTTCCCCAGTACGACGTCTTTGTCTCAATATTTACAGAGGTTAACATCCTCAAAAACCCACATTCAAAACTCCTTTTCATAAAACCAAAGTTCTAGAGGAAGTAATGACTGCTGAAGAGAAGGTAAAGGAGTTCTTCGGAGAGGAAAAGTTTGACGTTGCAGTATTAGGAGGTTCAGGTATAGAACTTGGAAAAGGAGTAGCAGAGTTCCCCTACTCTGAAGTTCCCGGAATGCCTAAGCCTAAAGTTCCAGGCCACAGGGGAGTTATAAAGCTCTTTAAAGTCGGGAGTAAAAAAGTCCTCTTCTTTGAGGGAAGGTTTCACTACTACGAAGGAAGGCAAGACTGGGAAATAAGGTTCATCCCTCTCCTGTGTTCAAAGCTCGGGGTGGAACTCTTCATTCCAACGTGCTCCTCAGGTGCAGTTTCAAGGAGGGCTGCTTTCAGCGAAGTTGGAGTTATCCTAGATCACATAAACCTAACGGGGAAAAACCCTTTAGTAGGTCTGATTGAGGAGTTTGGGGATAGGGTCTTTGTAAACGGAAAGGAAATTTACGACCTGGAGGTTGGAGAGCTCTTTTTAAAGACAGCCATTGAAATTGGAATAAAGGCGGTTCCTGTAACGCTTGCAGCAATGCTCGGCCCAAATTACGAAACTTTCGCAGAGATTAGAATGCTTGAAACTCTGGGAGTAGACTGTGTAAGTATGTCAACGGTTCCAGACTCAATAGCTGCAAAGTTCTTCGGAATGAAGGTCTGCGGACTAACCATCTTTACAAACGATACGTTAAACCTTAAGGCAACCCACACTGAAGTCCTTAAAGTGGCAAAGGAGAGAGGTGAGAAACTCTCCCTCCTCCTAAAGGAAGTTATAAGTTCCTTAAAGTAGCCCCAGTTTCGCCATTGATTCAGTCAATCTCTTCTTACAGGAGGGGCAGAAGTCCTCTCTCTTCATATCAGTGTCTATTAAGGAGTTTGAAAAGTGCATAACGCACTTAGGATTGGGACAGTGGGGAAGGCCAAAAACGTGACCCATCTCGTGGGTCACCTCTTTCCTTAAACGGCTCAAGAAGAGCTCCTCGTCGTCTGAAATCAACCTTGAGTAGGAAACCAGGAAACCTTTAAAGGGAAGTGCAATTCCAAAGACGAAGTTAAGGTTATCGCTGTAGATATCGTAGGGGGTTATCCCTCCAACAAAGAAGGAGCCCTCAGGTTTTAGGGAGAGAACTTTTTTCAGTTGGATATCCGCAAGGAGCTGAGAGCCCCTTGAAAGAGTTGCATCTGGAGGAACGAGACCTTCAAAGTGAGATTCCAGCCTAAACTTCTCAACTAAAACCCTCTCAGTCTCCTCCTCTACCTTTGGCAAAATAGCTCCGATACCGAAAAGAGAGATAACAGCCATCAGTTATTCCCCTTCCTCTTCTCTTCCATAATTTCCTGGAGCTCCTCCTTCGTAAAGACGTACTCCTCTCCACAGAAGTTACACTTAACAGAGGCCTGACCTTCCTCAATTAACTTCTCGAGCTCCTCCTCAGGCATAGCGATAAGGCCTCCCCTTGCAAGTTCCTTACTGCACTTACATCTAAAGGAGAGCTCTTTAAGTGCAAGGAGCTCCGTTGTAAACCCTTTAAAGAGGAGCTCTGCAATATCCTCTGGCCTCTTACCTTCCTTTATAAGGGTACTAACTGGAGGGAGTGACTTAACGTTCTCCTCAAGTTTCTCAATTGCCTCTTCAGAAGCTCCTGGAAGTGGCTGAGCCAAGAAACCTCCTGCCGCCTCAACTTTTCCAGTTTCTCCAACTAAAACGCCTATTGCAACGGCAGAAGGAATTTGCTCAGACTTTAAAAGGTAGTAAGCTATATCCTGAGCAATCTCTCCAGAAACTAGGGGAACGGAGCTTTCATAAGGAGTTCCAAAACCTAAGTCCTTAACGACTGTAAGGGTTCCTTTACCAACTGCCTTACCTATATCAAACTTCTTCTTTCCACTCTCTTCCTTAACAAAGGTAGGAACGTTGGGGTTTTGAACGAAGCCCCTTACTTCCCCTTTAGCGTTTGCCTCTGCAACTACTAAACCTATCGGGCCGTCTCCTTCAATCCTTAAAAGAACCCTCTGGTCTGTTCCGTGCTTTAAAAGGGAAGTTAGAAGGATTGCCCCAATTAGAGCCCTTCCCAAAACAGCAGTAGCCATAGGGGAGAGTTTATGTCTTAAACGGGCAATCTCACAGAGGTTAGTAGCCTTTACAACAAAGGCTCTAAGGGCATCTTCTCTCGTTATAGCAATTACGCCGTAATCCCTATCCTGAAAGTAGTTTTTAAGGTCTTCCTTAACCTGAGGAGTTAACTCCTTTACCAGCTTCTCCCTATTTGGAAGGAAACCCATGTTCTTCTTCTCCATCTCTACCCTCCAGAAGGTTTACAATTTTAAACGGAATACTATCCCTATTTTCTTGGGTTAAATGTATTACTTTAAAAGTCTTTTTAAACTCTAAAATAATAGGGTGAAAGTTCTTTAAAGGCAAAGTTACTAAGAAGTTCCCCTCCTCTCTCAGTATCTTCCAGCACAGATCTTGAAAATCTCTTGATAGGAGCTCCATCTTCCCAACTTCATCAATGACTATTAAAAAGGGCTTTTTAGATAAAAGTTCATTTAGAAAAGGAACTGCACACCTATTAAACTGGTCAACGAAAACTTTATAGCGACCGACCCTATACTGAGAATCCCTTTCAACGCTGGCAAGGAGGCACTCAAACCCGTCACTCCTCACAACTTTAAAGCCCCACCTCCTTCCCCCTTTTCTAATTTCCTCAGTCCAGAAACCCTCAGCCCTTCCCTTAAGGAGTTCAAAAACCCTTTTAACTGCCGTTGTTTTCCCTATTCTTGGCCTTCCTGTAAGGGCTAACTTCACCTCTGCCTCACAACCGATAAGCTTAAAAGGTCAACTATCATGTTGTCGTAAGCTGCTATTGTCTTAACTCCTGTTCTCTTTGAAATATCAAGTGCAACTTCCCAGGGCTTTGCCGAAAGCATAGTCCTTCCGAAGTGGGTTAGAATGGCAAGTCTTGGCTTTATCTCTCCTATTAGAACCTCTGAGTCTTGGGCACTTAAGTGATCTATTAAAGGATTCCTCTTTAACATTGTGGTATTAAGTATTAGTAGATCTGAATTTGAATAGGCCTTTACTAGCTCTTCAAAGAAGGCTGTATCTGAAATGTAGGATACTTCAAGACCTTCGTAGGAAAACCTCATTCCGTAAGTCTCAACTCCGTGACGGTGCTTTATCGGGAAGGTCACTTTAAAGGAAGGAAATTCAAAACTGCTACCCTCACCTATGATTCTCACTTCTTTTACGTTCTTCCTAGTAAACTCAAGGACGACCGGGTCCTCTTCAACAGCATCTGAAGGGCACAGGAGAGTTCCCCTCTTATTCTTTCCTCCTAACGTCATAGATTCTAAAACGTGATTAACGTCTGCACAGTGGTCAAGGTGTCTGTGGGATAGGATTACAATTTCTGTCCAGTAGGATTCTATCCCTTTCCTGTGGGCGTGAACAAAGGCTCCGGGACCCGGATCAACGTGAGCAAAGGCCTCATCAAACCCAAAGTAGAGGCCACCTGCCTGTCTTAAAAAGCCAAAGGCAACGTACCTTGCACCAGCAGTACCGAGGAAAACTAACTTTCCTCTTAAGGAATCCTTGTTTAACTTCAAACTGGACAGATACCCCTTTTGCTCTCTTTAATGAAGCTTACAAACTCCCTAATTTCAGGGAAATCTCCAAGCTCCTCCTCAACTCTCCTAAGGGCAACCAAGAGAGGTTCTTCCGTTTTAAAGGCCATCTCAAAAGCCGCAGATAGAGCTCTTATACTCTCCCTTGAAAAACCTCTCCTCTTAAGGCCCACCAGGTTGATTCCAACCAGTTTAGCCCTATTCCCTTGGGCAACTGTAAACGGAGGAACGTCCCTGTGAACAGCAGAAGCTCCTCCAACCATGGCGTGCTTTCCAATTCTGACGAACTGGTGAATACCGGTAAGGCCACCTATAACTGCCCAATCACCTATTTCAACGTGTCCAGCTATCTGGACTGCGTTTGCAACTATAACTTTATTTCCAATTTTAACGTCGTGGGCAACGTGAACGTAAGCCATAAGGAGAACGTCGTCTCCTATCTGAGTTACTCCTCCCCCTCCTTCAGTTCCCTTGTGTATAGTAACGTACTCCCTAATCCTTACTCTATCTCCTATTACAACTTTCGTTTCCTCTCCCTTATACTTAAGGTCCTGAGGTTCAACTCCTATATGGGATGAGAAGATCACACACTCCCTGCCGATCTGAGTATCACCCGTTATGTAAGCACCGCTCTTTATTACGGTTCCTCCTCCTACCTTTACCTTTGGACCAACGTAAGCAAAAGGCTCTACAATAACCCCGTCCTCAAGTTCGGCACCTCTTTCAACAACTGCAGAAGGAGAAATCTTTACAGCCATTACTTCCTCGTAATCATAGCCATTATTTCTGCTTCAGCAACTAAGCTATCCTCAACAAAGGCTTCACCCTTCATCTTTGACATCTTTGACTTTATAACAGTAGGAGTAAGGACAAACTTCACAGTGTCCCCCGGACGAACGGGCTTTCTAAAGCGGGCCTTATCTATTCCCATAAAGTAAACGACGAACTTCTCAGGAGAGAGGTCAAAGGACTTAAACATTAAAATACAGCCAACTTGCGCCATAGCCTCTATTAAGAGGGCTCCCGGAAAAATAGGATGCCCTGGAAAGTGCCCCTGAAAAAAGGGTTCGTTCATTGTAACGTTCTTTATACCTACAATCCTTTCCTTAGGGACAAAATCAACTATCTTATCAACAAGGAGAAAAGGATAACGGTGAGGAATAACTTTCATAATCTCGTTAATATCCATTACCACTTCTCTACCTCCCCGATTAATACTACTGCTTGAGCGGAAATTCCCTCTTCCTTTCCTTCAAAGCCCATACTTTCAGTCGTGGTGAACTTTACGGAGACCTGCGAAGGAAGTATATCAAGAACCGATGAAATATTCTTGACCATCTGTTCCCTGTAAGGCTTAAGCTTGGGCTTTTGAGCAACCACCACAGAGTCAACGTTTAAAACTTTATAACCTCTTGACTTTAAAGTTGAATTAACTTCCTTTAGGAGAAGTAAACTTGAAATTCCTTTAAATCTCTCGTCAGTATCGGGGAAGAGCTCCCCAATATCACCTAAGGAGAGAGCTCCAAGGATGGCATCACAAATAGAATGTAGGAGAACATCGGCATCTGAATGTCCCAAAAGGCCTTTTGAATAAGGTATTTCAACTCCGCCCAATACTAACTTCCTGCCCTCTACCAACCTGTGGGCATCGTAACCTATGCCGACCCTCAACATCTAAGCAAGCCTGCTCTTGATTAACTTTTCAACCTCCTCCCTAATAACCTTCTCTGCAATTTCTGGAATAACTTCCCACGCTATTTCCTTAACTATCTCTTCAACTTTTTCAGCCGGCAAATTGAGTTCAGACTTCTTTGAAATTCCTTCAGCTACAGGTTTAGAAACTTCCTCAATAAACTCTTTAGGTTCGGCAGTAGATTCAACTTCCTTTTTTTCAATCATAGGAACCTCTTCTTCATAAGGCTCTTCTAACTCAATAGTTTCTATTGGACTTTCCTCAAGATCTATTACTTCCTCCTCCTTCTCTTCAGGAACTAACTCTTGAACTTCCCCTCCAGCAGGTATAACGAGAGCCTCTTCCCTTTTAAATTCAAAAAAAGGTTTCTCTTTTTTAAGTTCTCTCAGGAGAAAAACCAGTTCCTCAACGGTAAATGGCTTCTCTAATACAGCATAAGCACCTAAAGATTTGGCCTTTTCAGGATCAAAACCCTCTGACCTATGACCTATAACTATTACAGGTATCCCCAAATCGGTAATATCCCTTATAACGTCGTAAGCCGAACCTGAGGAAAGGGTAACATCAGCTATAACAACGTCAGGTTTCTCAGAAACAGCTTTATTTATGGTCTCCTTCGGTGTATAGGCATGGGATACATCAATTCCCCTTAAGGATAAAACAATTTCAAATAACCTATGCCAAGTCTCTTTATCGTCAGCAAATAGAACTTTCATCTCTTTACCCCTTCAAGCTCTTTCTTTATACTCTCAAGAAGTAAGATTAACTCCTTTGAGTTTAAAGCCTGTTTATCAAGCTCTTTAACTACTCCCTCTCCTATATCTCCTTTTATTGAGGAAGCTAAAGTTAGCAACTCACTCTTCACAAGTGAGGTGTTTATCTCCTTTGAAAGTTTCAATGCAGAATTAATAGAAGATAGGAGATCTTCCAGTTCAGGAACTTGAACTGATGTTTCTTTCTTCTGTTTCTCTTTCTCCATCTGAATTAAGTTCTGAACATCGTTCCTAACTATAATTAAGCTATCCTTTACCTGGGTAAGTAGAGAGTTATCAACCTCCGGTAGGGAAAATTCAATCTCTTTTAGGAGTTTCTCAGCTCTTTCAACTGCTTCAAGGCTTCCTGTAGAAAGTGGAAGTGAAGCTATTTCCTTTTTAAGACGCTTTACTTCTTCCTCTAAAAAAGAGAGTTCTTCCTTCAACTGAAATAGTTTTTCTTCTTTTAAATCCGTTAACTTCTGATTTACCTTTTCTACCGTTTCAGATATCTTACTAGTTATTCCCTCTAATCTATCCCCAAGAGCAGAAACCTGAACTTCTTCTCTCTTCTCAGAGAGAACCTTCGACATAAAGAACCCTATTCCTATACCAAGAACTGCAAAGATCATAGCAACGAGTGCAGTAATAACTCCCCAGTCCACTTAATTCCCTCCACCTTCTATTTCAAGTTCAAGTATATCGTATATCCTCCCAATAGGTAGTCCCATAACGTTAAAAAAGTCCCCATCAATAGTTTCTATAAAAAGAGCACCTTTGCCCTGAATCCCGTAAGCTCCAGCCTTATCAAGTGGCTCTCTAGTAGAAATGTACCAATCAATTTCAGGAAGAGTTAGCTTCTTAAATTTTACCCTTGTCTCCTCAAATCCAGAAATTAACCTTTCCCCTATTAAAAGGGCAAAACCGGTTATCACCGTATGCCACTTCCCAGAGAGCTTTTTAAGGAACTCCCTAGCCTCCCCTTCATCTTTTGGTTTCCCCAAAATCTCATCGCCCATAACTACAATTGTATCGGCAGCAAGGCCAATTTCTCCGTCGTTGATTAAACCTTTAGCAGCTAAAACTTTCAGCTCTGAGTTTTTCACAGTAGTTAAATAAGGTGAACTTTCCAATTTCTCCTCGGTTTCAACCTTAATTACCCTAAAGTTAAAACCGACCATTTCTAAAATTTCCCTTCTCCTCGGAGAAGAGGAAACAAGAGCTATATTAACCTTCTCCACCCTCATCTATCACCCCGAGGACCTTTAACATCTCCTTAGCAGCATTCTGCTCAGCACCTTTCTTAGTCTTACCCTTTCCAACAGTTTTAAGCTCCTTTACCTTACACTCAACTATAAACTCTTTATCGTGCTCAGGGCCAACTGAATCAAGGAGCCTATACTGGGGAAGGACCTTATACTCCCTCTGGGTAACTTCCTGAAGGTAGCTTTTAAAGTCCTTATAGGTTGGAGCTCTCTCTAAAATCTCCCACATCAGCGGAAGGAACTTCCTATTAAATATCTCTTTCGCCTTATCAAAGCCGGCATCAAGGTAGAGAGCTCCAAAGATAGACTCAAAGACGTCACAGAGGATAGAACTCTTCTCCTTCCCTCCAGTTCGCCTCTCTCCCCTTCCAAGGTAGAGGAATTCCCCTAGCCCTATTGACTTTGCAAGCTTTGAAAGGGAAGGTTCACTGACTAAAAAGGCCCTTATCTGACTCAGTTCCCCTTCCCTCTTATCGGGAAACCTCTTTATCAGCTCTTCGCTAACTATGAGGCCAATTACTGCATCTCCCAAGAATTCTAAGACTTCGTAGTTATCCTTCAGGTCCTTCTCAAATGCAAAGGAACGGTGGATAAGGGCCTTTTTCAAAAGATCCTTATCCTTAAAAGTATAATTGAGCCTCCTCTCAAGCTCAACCAACTTATCTTCCTGAACAAAATTTAAATCTTCTTTAAAACTAAACATGCGTTCGTTCCACCGAATCCAAAGGAGTTCTTGAGAACGTACTTTACTTCCTTCTCTACAGCCTGATTTGGAGTGTAGTCAAGGTCACACTCTGGGTCTGGCTCTTCGTAGTTAATAGTAGGAGGTATAACGCCTGTAAGGAGGGTAAGAACGGAGGATACAACTTCTACACCACCGGCAGCACCTAAAAGGTGGCCGATCATAGACTTTATACTGCTGATTTTTACTTTATAAGCATGATCCCCAAAAACCTCCTTTATGGCCATCGTCTCGTAAAGGTCGTTAAACTTAGTTGAAGTTCCGTGGGCGTTAATGTAGTCTATCTGCTCTGGGGAGATTCCAGCATCCTTAAGGGCGTTCCTTATCGCCCTTGCAGCTCCTTCCCCTCCAGGAGCCGGTGCCGTCATGTGGTAAGCGTCACCGCTTGCTCCATAGCCGACAACTTCTGCAAGTATTTGAGCTCCCCTCCTCTTAGCATGCTCGTACTCCTCCAGGACTACAATACCTGCCCCTTCACTCATAACAAAGCCGTCCCTGTTCTTCTCAAAAGGCCTACTTGCCTTTTCAGGCTCATCGTTCCTCGTAGAAAGGGCTCTAGCAGCGGCAAAACCTGCAACGGCTAAAGGAGTTATACAGCTCTCAGCTCCTCCAGCAACTGCAACGTCAGCATCTCCGTACTGGATAGCCCTGTACGCCTCCCCAATTGAATGAGTTCCGGTTGCACAGGCGGTAACTACGGAAATGTTAGGCCCTTTAAATCCAAACCTTATTGAAACCATACCTGAAGCCATGTTTATAATTTCCATAGGAACGCAGTAGGGGGAAATTCTCCTAGGCCCCTTCTCAAGGAGGATTTTGTGCTGTTCTTCAGTAGTACTAAGTCCCCCTATTCCTGAGCCTATAAAAACGCCTACTCTTTCCTTGTCTATATCGTCTGAGTCAATTCCAGCCTGTTTTACTGCCTGGTCTGCCGCTGCAACTGCAAACTGAATAAATGGGTCAAGGCGCCTGATTTCTTTCTTATCAAAGTACTTTAAAGGATCAAAGTCTTTAACTTCTCCTGCTATCTGAACTGGAAAGCCGGTTGGGTCAAACTTTGTAATCCTTCCTATTCCGGACTTCCCTGAAGTTATATTCTTCCAGAAGGTTTCAACGTCACTCCCTACCGGAGAAACAACCCCTAAACCGGTTATTACCACCCTCTTCTTCATCTAGAACTCCTTTAAAACTTTATTAATGAAAATACGGGATAACCCTTCTCCAGTATCCTCTTCCTCCCTCCAAGGAAGGTAAGTTCCAGGAGGAAATCAACGCTTACTATGTTACCTCCCAACTTTTCAACAAGGTCAATTGCTGCACTCATAGTCCCACCGGTTGCAAGGACATCGTCTATAAGCACAACTTTTGTACCCTTTGTTATAGCATCCTCGTGAATTTCTATAGTGTCCTGACCGTACTCAAGGGTATAGCTGGCACTGACGGTCTTATACGGGAGCTTTCCGGGCTTTCTGATAATTGCAAGGCCTGCGCCTATCTTATAGGCGAGTGCAGAGGCCAGAATGAACCCTCTAGACTCAATCCCTGCTACTATTTCAACCCCTGCACCTATATAACGGTTCCCTATGTAGTCTATTACCTTCTGGAAAGCCCAAGGTTTATGGAGGAGAGGCGTAATATCCTTAAAGACTATACCGGGCTTTGGAAAGTCTGGAACGTCCCTTATTAAAGACTTAAGTTCCTCTATCTCCTTGTGAATATCTAGATCTGTCTCTTTAAAGCTCATTTTCCCTCCTTTAAAAGTTGCTTAACTATTTTAACAGCCTCTTGGGCATCTCCTCCATAAATTCCCCCTATTGACTTGGCGTATTCCGGAGTTACCACCGCACCACCAACTATAACGGGAACTTTCAGACCAGCCTCTCTAATGGCCTTTATCGTTGCCTCCATTGAAGGAAGGGTTGTCGTCATTAAGGCAGAAAGGCCGACAATATCTGCGTTTTCCTTCTTTGCAGTTTCAACTATTACCTCAGGGGGAACGTTAGTCCCAAGGTCTATAACTTCAAAGCCACTATTTTCAAGCATAGTTATTACAATGTTCTTACCTATTTCGTGAACGTCACCGTGAACCGTTGCCATTACTATCTTTCCGCTCTCCTTTACGCTACTTCCCCTCTTCTTAAGCTCATCCTTTAAAACGTTAAATGATGCCTGAACTGCCTGGGCTGAACGGAGCATCTGAGGAAGGAATATCTCTCCCCTTTCAAACCTCTTCCCAACAACGTCTAGGGCCTTTATTAAAGCCTCATCACTTATCTCAAGGGGCTCATGCTCCTTTAAGGCCTCTTTAGTTAAGCTAACTATTGCTTCCTTATCCCCTTCAAGGACCTTCCTAAAGATTTCCCCTAAAATACCTGAAGGAGCTCCCTCCTCTTCCTCTTTATCACTCTCCCTAACCTCCTTTCCTTTTTCCTCTTTTACTTCTTTAAGTTCAACCTTCTTTCCTTCCAAAAAACCGCCTGTAAGGGCGTGAATCTTCGCAAGGAGCTCCCTACATTCTTTATCTTCCCCTTTAGGTTTGTAGTTCTGAAACTTTGAAACAAACCTCTCAGCCCCCCTGTCCTTCCCTACTAAAACGTCTGAGGCGTATACGGTCTCTACCATTCGGCTATCACTTGGGTTGAGTATGCCACTGTCAAGACCGCTGTAAATGGCCATAGCCATAAAGGCAGAGTTTATAAGGGAACGGGATGGAAGGCCAAAAGAGACGTTGCTAACCCCAAGGGTTGTCGGTATTCCAAACTTCTCCTTTACAAGTCTTATCGCCTTCAAAGTCTCAACTGCTGATTCAGGCATTGCACTAACTGCAAGGTTTAAGACATCGGCAATAGTAGAATTCCTATCTATTCCGACCCTTTCACACTCTTTAAGGAGGTTCTCAATAACCTTTACCCTATCCTCAGCCTTTTCCTTAAGGCCTTCATCGTCTATTGCAAGGAGTAGAACGTTGGCTCCGTACTTCTTAGCCAGAGGAAGGATATTCTCTATGTCCTTCTCCTCTCCAGAACAGGAGTTAACAATAGGCCTTCCATCGGCCATCTTCAAAGCTTCTTCAACGGCCTTAGGGTCTTTACTGTCAATTACAATCGGAACATCAACTGCTTCTATAACTGTTCTTACAGCCTCCTTTAAAGCCTTTACCTCATCAATTCCCGGAACCCCTACGTTAACGTCAAGGAGCTCCGCTCCCTCCTCAACCTGTTTCCTAGCCTCTTCCCTCACGAGGCTAAAGTCCCCCTTCTTAAGGGCCTCCTGAAGCCTCTTTTTTCCGGTAGGGTTTATCCTTTCACCTATTATCCTCGTTGGGTAGTCTGAACCTACTAAAACGAGCTGTGTCCTACTTGCAACCTTTAACCCTCTAACAGGGTTCCTTGGAACGGGCCTTAAGTCCTTAACAGCCTCCTTAATCGCCCTTATGTGCTCAGGAGTAGTTCCACAACAACCACCAATTATGTTGGCACCGGCCTTAACAAACTCTACAGCGTACTTTCTAAAGGTTTCAGGCGGTTCCGGATATATGGTCTTACCGTCCTTCAGAACTGGAAGGCCAGCGTTAGCGTAAACTACTATCGGAGTTTGGGTAACCTCAGCCATCTTCTTAATGAGTTCAGTAAACCTCTCCGGCCCAAGCGAACAGTTGGCACCTATAGCTGCCACTTTAAAACCTTCAAAGACTGCAGCAGAGACTTCAGGAGGAGTTCCCAGGAGAGTTCTACCGTCTTCCTGATAGGTCATACTTACCATCACAGGTAAGTCACAAACCTCCTGGGCAGCAACTACGGCAGCCTTTGCCTCCTTTATATCAGACATAGTCTCAATTAGGATAAGGTCTGCACCTGCATCTGCGCCGGCCTCTATCTGTTCCTTGAAAACGTCAACAACTTCATCAAAGGTATAATCTCCAACAGGCTCAACGAAGATACCTGTAGGGCCAACAGAAAGGGCTACAAGAGCTCTACCTCTAGCTACCTCTTTAGCAAGTTTCACGCCGGCAGCAGTTAGTTCCCTTACCCTATCCTCTAAACCGTAGTGGTAGAGCTTTATCCTGTTGGAACCGAAAGTGTTGGTCTCTATTATGTCTGCACCGGCTTCAATGTACTCAGAGTGAATTTCCTTTAAAACTTCAGGGTGCTTTACGTTAAGGAGCTCTGGGGCATAATTAACGTCAAGCCCCTTCTTCATTAGCATGGTTCCCATTGCACCGTCAAGCACCCATATCTTCTTGCTTTCAAGGAAGGGGTTTTTCAAGAAAGAGCCTCCTAAAAGGGATTTAGGAGATTTAATTATAGGTAATTAACTTCCGTAGTGTTCAACTACCCTTTCAGCCTCTTCAACTACCTGCTTTAAAATCCAATCAGGTTTAGTTTTCCCTTTGGGACAGTAGCGTTCCTTTTCCGAATAAAGGCAGCCGCAGTACTGCTGACGGTAGAGACCGTAATCCTTGGAAACCTCTATTCCCTCTTTCCAACCTTCCCGAAAGTCAACGTCTAAGAAATGAACACCGAACTTCTTTGAAGCATTCTCAGCAAGGGGAACCATAAGCTCCCTCTTTTGATACTTACTGTAGAAAAGGGTAGATGTAAAGGCGTCAAACTTACCCTTCTTTGCAACAGAAGCAGCCATCTCAAGGCGCATTGAGTAACAGATTTGGCACCTTACAGGCTTCTCTTCCCTAAAAGCTACGGCCCTAAACCATTTCTCCGGCTCATAAGAGTCAAAGTATATGACTTTTATCCCCTCTATCTCTTCAAGTTTCTTTACAGCCTCCATTCTCTTTACAAACTCGGTACAGGGATGAATGTTAGGGTTATACCAGAGGCCTACAACCTCATAACCCCTTTCCTTTAAAACCTTAATCGGATAGCAGGCACAAGGCCCACAGCAGATATGGAGTAAAACTCTCACTCTTCTAACTCCACATCAAGGTCTGTCTTTACCTGATTCCTTCCTGAACGTTTGGCGAGGTATAGGGCTTTATCGGCCTTTTCAACCAGAGAAGTCTCGTCAAGCCCTTCCCTCATAGGAGCCACACCTATACTAACTGTAACCGGAATCTCTCTATCTCCGTATTTAAAGAGGTGTTTCTCTACAGTCCTACGCAGCCTCTCAGCCACTCTAATAGCCTGACTGAAAGTAATTCCCGGAAGAAGAATTGCGAACTCCTCCCCTCCGTACCTTGCAATAATATCCCTAGCCCTCAACTGGCTCTTTAAGAGCCTTGCAAGTTCACGGAGGACAAAGTCTCCTGCCTGATGACCATAAGTATCGTTTATCTTCTTAAAGTGATCAATGTCTATCATTAGAAGGACAAAGGGGTAGTTCCTCTTGTAAAAATCGTTAACTAAATCTGATATTGCCCTATCAAAACTTGCACGGTTTGCAACCTGTGTAAGGAAGTCGGTTGAAGCCTCTTTCCTCGTCTCTTCCAGCTCGCTAGTTAACTTATTTATTTGGGCATTAGCCTCCTCAAGTTTACTTTTAAGGTCTTCGTTTTGCTTTTTTATATCCGAGAGCTCAGATAAAATTTTCCCGAGAAGCTCCTTTACAGTATTATCCGAAACTTTTTCCCTTATTTCCTTAAAGGAGGCCTCTTTTTCCTCAATATTCCTGTTGTGAGTTTCTAAGGTCTCAATTAGCGTATTAACTTCTTCAACTATCTTTTCAGAAACTTTCCTTATTATCTCCTTCTCCTCTGGATCAACAGAAACCAGTATACTTTCAACCTTCTCGCTTGTTGGGTACTTCTCCTTAAAGAGCCCTATAATCTCAAGGTCAGAAAGGTTTAGATTGTTTTCCATGATGTAACAGAAAATCTCAAACCAAAGAACGTAGTTTTCCGGAGTAAGAGGAATGTTGTTCCTCGCTAAGAACTTTAGTTCTTCCTTTGCAACTTTCGTTATGAACTGAAGCTCCTGGGGAGTTAACTCTTTCTTCTCCCTTATTCTCTTCAAAACTTTACACTCTATTCTTCTCTCTTCCATATCAGCTCCACCCCCGCCCTTTCAAAACTGTGTTGAAATGGAATACTAATTTTAGCAATTTTTATCATAACTTTTTTAGGATTCCATTTATTTTTAATTTCATCAAGAAGTTGATCTTGAAAGTCCTCAATGTAAGTGAAAGTTTGAGCCGAAACCCTCAGAATTAAGGAGTGGAGCTCCTGATAATCCACAAACTCATCTGAGGTTACCTTAACGGAAACTTCAGCCTGCACTCCAAGTTCCCTCTCCTCCTTATAAACTCCACACTTAACGTGAACTTTCATTTTTTCTATAAAAACGCTCCTTACTTTCACCTTTCCTCCGCAAGCCTCTCAACTTCTTCAACCAACCTGTTTAAGGCCTCCTCAGGTCTTAACTTTTCAACAACTTTACCTTTAACAAATAGGATAAAGTAGTTTCCGGCTCCTGCTATCCCGACGTCTGCAAACCTGGCCTCCCCCGGACCGTTAACTGCACAGCCCATAACTGCAACCTTTAAAGGTTTATCTATATGCTCAAGCCTCTCCTCCACTTCCTTTGCCAGCCCCTCAACATCAACCAAGCACCTTCCACAGGTCGGGCAGGAAATCACCTCAACTCCTCTTTTCCTCAGCTCAAGGGCTGAGAGTATCTTATAGGCTATCTTTACCTCTTCCTTTGGATGGGTAGTAAGGGAAATCCTTAAAGTATCTCCAATTCCTTCGTAAAGGAGAATCCCAACTCCAACGGAGGATTTAACTGCACCGGAGATAAAAGTTCCTGCCTCAGTAATTCCAATATGTATCGGGTAATCGGTCTGAGACGCAAAAATCTTGTTGGCAAGAACCGTTGTCTTAACGTCTGAACCTTTAAGGGAGAACTTAACGTTCGTAAATCCCCAATCCTCAAGGAGTTTAGAGTAACTTAAAGCGGCCTCTGCAAGGGCTTCAGGTTTAGGAGAGCCGTACTTATTAATTAACTCAGAGGGAATTGAACCTGCATTCACTCCAACTCTTATTGAAATTCCCCTCTCCTTAGCTAAGTTAACTATTTCCTTAACCTTCCATTCAGCTCCAATATTTCCCGGATTTATCCTTATACAGTCCGCACCTTCCTCAATTGACAAAAGGGCAAGGCGATGGTCAAAGTGGATATCTGCTATGAGGGGAATTGAAATCTGTTCCTTTATCTTTGAGATTGCCCTTGCTGCCTCAACGGATGGAACTGCAACCCTGACTACCTCACAACCTACCCTTTCAAGCTCCTTTATCTGGGCAACAGTTGCAGGAACGTCCTCAGTAAAAGTGTTCGTCATTGACTGAACAACTATAGGATGGGAACTTCCAATGGGAACTCTACCGACCCAAACGGTCCTTGTCCTTCTCCTCTCTATCCAGCTCAAGGTTTCCTCCACAGTTTCAGAAATTATATTCTTTAGCGTCATGAAGGAGAGAGTTAAAAAGAGCTTTTCAGCTGCCGCAAGGAAATACGGAAATAGAGCTCTACTTCAAAAGAGAGCCGGGAAGGAGCTCCTTAAAAGGCTTAACCTAATTGAAAACCCATACCCTCTGCTTGACGTCGGCTGTGGAGATGGAAGCCTTACTCCAAAGGGAGCTCTTGGCCTTGACATAGCCTTAGGGATGGTAAAGGAAGCAAGAAAGAGGTGGAATTTAGGCGTATGCGCAGACGCTGAGGAACTGCCCTTTAAAGACTCAACCTTTAAGTGTGTAATCTCAAACTTTGCCCTTCAATGGACTCAAATTAAAAGAAGCTTCTCTGAAATCGGAAGGGTTTTAAGAAAAGGAGGTTTCTTCGTTGCATCTATTCCAGTTGAAGGGAGTTTAAAAACGCTCTTTGAGTGCTGGAGGGAGACGGGGAGCTCCTTACTCCTCTTCAAATTCCCCAAAGAGGAGGAAGTCTTCAAAGGCCTAAAGGGAAATTTTGAGCTAATTGAATTTGAAAGACTGAACCTAAAAATGGAGTTTAAAAGCTCAAAAGAGGCCCTAAAAGCAGTAACAGAGATAGGGGCAAAGAACCCCTACGGAAGGGGAAAGAGAAGAGAGGTAATCAAGTTCCTTGAAATCTACAGTAAAAATCCGGTAGTAGAGTATAGAGTTTTCCTCTTTACAGCTAAGAAAGTTTAAATCTCAGCCTCCTTATGCCTTGAAGCGTGGCACTGAATGTTCACAGCAACAGGAAGGGAAGCTATATGGCAGGGGTACCACTCAATCTTAACATCAAGGGCAGTAACTTTCCCACCAAATCCCGAAGGACCTATGCCGAGCTTATTTACTTCTTCAAGGAGCTCCTCTTCAAACCTAGCGTAACGGGGATCTGGATTCCTGTGTCCTATAGGCCTCAAGAGGGCCTTTTTGGCAAGGTAAGCGACTTTTTCAAAAGTCCCGCCAATCCCAACTCCAACAATTATAGGAGGACACGGATTGGGACCTGCATCACTAACAGTTTTCAGAATAAACTTCTTAACCCCTTCAAGTCCATCAGCCGGCTTTAACATTGCAAGGCGGCTCATATTCTCACTTCCGCCACCTTTGGCTGCAACGGTTATCTTAACTCTATCACCGGGTACTATCCTGTAGTGGATTACTGCAGGAGTGTTATCACCGGTATTCTTCCTATCAAAGAGGGGGTCTGAAACGATTGACTTCCTTAGGTAACCTTCAGTATAACCTTCAGCAACTCCCCTATTCACCGCCTCTTCAAGGCTCCCACCTACAAACCTTACGTCCTGACCAATCTCAAGGAAAACTACCGCAAAACCGGTATCCTGACAGTAGGGAATTTCCTCAGTAGAAGCAATCTTTGCGTTCTCCTCAAGTATGTTAAATACGTTTTTCCCAATCTGAGAAACCTCTTTCTCTTTACCCTCTTTAAAAGCGTTTAAAACATCTTTAGGAAGGAAGTAGTTAGCCTCCATACATAGCCTTTTGACAGTTTCTTTAACTTTTTCTACGTGAACTTCCCTCATAGATCCTCCAGTTTAAAGGGGTAACTTCTCAACTAACTTCCTCACCGAATCAACGGACTTTCTCCAGTCTGCCCACTCCTCATCTGAAAGGTCAAGCTTTATTATTTCCTCAACCCCATCCTTTCCAAGGACTATCGGAACTCCAACACAAAGTCCAGAAGCCCCGTAGTACTCCCCAACATCCCCGTCAAGGTAAACGCTTGCAGAGAGTATTTTCCTCTTATTCCATAAAATTGCAAGGACCATATCAAGAATTGAAGCTGCAGGAGCGTAGAAAGCACTTCCGGTCCTTAAGAGCTGGACTATCTCTCCTCCTCCAAATCTTGTTCTCTCAATCACTTCCTCAAGCTCTTCTTTGGAAAGGAAGTTAGTTACAGGCATACCTGCTATAGTCGTAAACTTACGGAGGGGAACCATATCATCACCGTGTCCCCCTATCACGAAGGCGTTAATGTTCTCAACCGAAATTCCCGTCTTCTCGGAAATAAAGTAAGCGAACCTGGATGAATCAAGAACCCCTGCCATTCCCATAACCCTTTCTTTTGGAAACCCAGTCACCTTAAGAGCAGTATAGGTCATAGCGTCAAGGGGATTTGTAACTACAATAACGAAAGCCTCAGGGGAGTACCTCTTAATTTGCTCACAAACGCTCTTAACAACTTCATAGTTCTTAAAGAGAAGGTCATCTCTACTCATTCCCGGCTTCCTAGGAAAGCCGGCCGTAATCACTACAACGTCGGAGTTGGCAGTATCCTTATAGTCGCCGGTTCCAACGACGTGGGAGTTAAAGCCAAGGATAGGAGAGGCTTCCATTATGTCAAGGGCCTTACCTTTAGCAACCCCCTCGTTTATATCAATGAGGGTAATGTCTGCAGTCTCCCTCCTAGCAAGGAGAAGAGCCAAAGTAGAGCCGATATTACCAGCCCCAACTATAGTTATTTTCTTCTTTTCCAACTTGCCCTCCAGGTCCTTTGTTCAAAAAGCACAAATATTTTAACATTATTTTAACAAGTTTTTAACTTACAGTTTGACGTAAGTCACCTCCTCTTACAGTTAAAGGAGCTAAATTAAACTAAAGAAACGTATGCTGGAGCTAAGATGCCTAAGAGTACAATTAAGGAGCTAGCAGAAGTTCTCCGTAGTGAGAATATCTTTTTAAGATGCCTCCTTGACGCAGGAAGGGTAACAAAGGAGGACTTGGAGGAGATAAAGAAATTCCAGGAGAGGAAGAGACCCCTCATAGAAAAGATCCTTAAGCTTGATAACAAAGACCTACTTCTGATTCTTGACGACGTAAAGGAACTAACAAAGAGGAACTTGAGAAATAAAGATCTCCTCCTCTCCCTCATTGAGAAGTTCTCTTCTTAGAGGGGTTTAAGCTCTTTTTCTTACGTGAAAGGAAGCGCTTCTTACTCTCATCGGCCTCCCTTTCAATAGAGTCCCAGTCTGGAAGGGAAACCTCAGGAGGTGCAGTCTCCTCAACCTGAACCAGAACTCCCGCCTTTGGACAGGCCCTTACACACTCACCACAGTAAATACACAGGTATGGATTGTAGTTATACTTCTTCTCCCCTTCATCAGTATAAACGAACCTTATAGCCCCCGGAGGGCAAACAATCTCACACTTAGTGCAGAAGATACAGAGGCTCTCATCGTAAACTATTAGCCCCCTATAACCGGGAGGAGTAGGGGAGGGCTCTGCAGGGTAGTTAACAGTTTCTGGTTTGCTAAATAGGTTTTTAATAGTCTGGATTAACATCTCCTTCATTACTTCCTCCTAAAAGAGCCTTTAAAGGTTCAGGAAGGCTCTTCAACTTTAAGGATTTATGGCATTCAATACACCTACTTAAAACTCTGTGGGCCTTTGAAGAACGGGAAACTTTCCTGTAATCATGACAGTCAAAACAGTCTGCCCCGCACTTTCCCCCCAAGGCTCCTTCTGAGTGTTCCCCATGACACTTGGTACACGTCTTAATAGGTTCATGGTCTCTATCCTTTGGAATGGTGTGGCACTGGTAACAGTCACTACTGCAGGCAAAGGAATAACCAAATGCCTGAGTAACTAATAAGAGGAGAAGGAAAAACCTCACACTTCCTCCTACCTTGCGGTACATGATAGACACGGGTCAAAGCTGATAACTGTTGCCGGAACGTCTGAATAATCCATTCCGATAAAGAGCTCCTTCATAACAGGGATATTTGCAAAGGTGGGAACTCTGATTCTCACCCTATCTAGGACCAACTTCTTTGAACCCTTTACGTAGTAAAAGAGCTCCCCCCTTGGAGCCTCAACCCTTACAAAGCTCTCTCCATCGGGAAGGCCTTTAACTGGAACCTTTATCTCTCCCTGAGGGAGGGAGTCAAGGGCGTTTTCAACCATCTCTATTGAGTTTAGAACCTCATATGCCCTGACAAGGTTCCTATCGTAAATATCGCCCCCCTTCCGAACTACCATTTTGTAGCCAACCTCATCAAAAGGTAGGTAGTTAAACTCAGCCCTACAGTCGGTTTCAAGGCCTGCAGCCCTTGCAGGAGGGCCGACAACGTTAAACTCCTTTGCCATTTCTTTTGTAACAACCCCCACACCTTTCCACCTGTACTTCAGGGTAAGGTCGTTTTCAAAGACATCTTTAATCCACAGACACTTCTCCTTAAGCTCCTTCAACCTCTCCTTAAGGGTCTTGGCCACCTCAGGGGTTACGTCCCTGTTCACTCCACCGATACAGGCATAGTCATACTGAACCCTGTTTCCCGTTAAAAGTTCAAGGAGCTCCATAACCGTTTCTCTATACCTGAAGGTCTGCATAAAGAGGTTTTCATAACCTGCAACCTCGGCCGTGTGCCCCATGGCAAGGAGGTGAGAGTGAACCCTATCAAGCTCACTAACTATCAACCTCAGGTAAAGGGCCCTCTTTGGAACCTCTACTTCCATTAACCTCTCAACCGCCGTAACGTAAGCAAGGGTGTGGGAAATAGAACACAGTCCACAAACCCTCGCCACAACGTATCCAACCTGAGTGTACTTAAACTTGGTCTGACAGGCCTTCTCTATTCCCCTGTGAACATAACCGACGTCAACCTCAACTGAAGTAATCCTCTCGTTCTCAGTCTGAAAGACGAACTTTATAGGCTCTGGAAGAGCAACGTGTTGACTACCAAAGGGAATTGTTATCCTATTTCCCATCTCTAACCTCTCCTTAAAGGTGCCTTAGGACTATCAGGCTCAAGGAACAAACCAGTCTTCGCCCCTTCAACGTTAAGCCCAAACAGGTCTGCAAGCTCCCACTCTGAAATCCAGGCTGAAGGAATTAGGTAGGTAATTGTTGGAATCTCCTCGTCGTAGCTTACCTCAGATACAACAACCTTAAAGCGTTCCTTTTCACCGTAAGGGGAGAAAAACCACTTTAGTTCAACCTTTCCGCCCAAGTCAACGGCGTTAACAGTTATAAAGTGCCACTTATCCTCTTCGTAAAACT
This sequence comes from Thermovibrio guaymasensis, assembly GCF_003633715.1. Classification (NCBI taxonomy): domain Bacteria; kingdom Pseudomonadati; phylum Aquificota; class Aquificia; order Desulfurobacteriales; family Desulfurobacteriaceae; genus Thermovibrio; species Thermovibrio guaymasensis. The sequence continues at coordinate 398,574 of NZ_RBIE01000001.1, read as the reverse complement.
CCTTAATAGTTTTCCTAACGTCCCTTAGAGGAACTTTAATCTCCTCAACTTCCATTCTTTACCCCCAGACATTTTTCCAAAAAGAACTTCCTGTTGACCGGCTCCTTAACTTCAAGGTTCTTACAGACTTTCGGGGGAACAAAATCTTTTCTCTTCCTCTCAAGGATTTCAAGGGCTTTAACAACTCCATCTATTATCGCCTCAGGCCTTGCAGCACAGCCGGGAACGTAGACGTCAACGGGAATCACCTTATCAACACCGTTTAAAACGTTATACATGTGCCTAAAGACGCCGCCGGTACAGGCACAGGCCCCAACTGCAACAACCACTTTCGGTTCAGGCATCTCCAGGTAGAGGCGAATCAACCTTTCTCTCGCCCTCTTAGTTACAGGGCCGGTAACGATGAGGACATCAGACTGCTTCGGGTTCCCCCTGTTGAGTATCCCGAACCTCTCAAGGTCATACTTTGGAGCAAGACAGGCAAGGATCTCAATGTCACACCCGTTACAGCTTCCTGTGTTGTAGTGAAGGAGCCAGGGAGACTTACTCCTAAACTTCTTTAGATCCATACTCAGTTCCTCCAGAGGGCAAGTAGCATAAGGTTAATAACTGTAAGGGGAATTAGGATGTACCAGTGAAAGGCAACCATCTGTCTGAAGTTAAACCTTGCAGTAACGTTATCTATAAGGTTAACTAGAAAGAAGGAAAATAAAACTAAGAGAGCTCCCAACCACCACTTACCACCTGCAAATAGGAAGACGAAGAAGAAAGCATAGACGTACTCAATCCACTTTGCAGTATAAACCGCCTCGTAGTACTTACCCGAGTACTCAATCTCAGGTCCGCCTATTATCTCCTGGTGAGCTTCCGAAAGGTCAAAGGGAGATTTCTTCAAGACAGATGGAAGTGCCAAGAGGAGAGACAGGAAGACAAGCGGAACATAAAGGATGGGAAGTTGGTCAGAGTGAAGGATCTCAGAAACCTGAAAGGTACCGGTTACAAGGTAAAGCCCCGCAGCAGCAAGGACGAAAACCGGCTCGTAGGCCACCATATGGAGGAGCTCCCTCATTGAACCGATGATGGAGTAGGGAGAACGAACGCTGAAACCTCCGACAACCAAGAAGGCAAGGGACAATAGGTGGAAGAATATAGCAACCAGAATGTCACCGCCTGAAAGGAGAACGTAGAGGGAAAACCAGGTTCCAAGTAGATACATAATTCCCATAAAGGCGTGGAAAGAGTGAACTATTAAACTCCTCTTCTCTAAGAGCTTAAAGAAGTCATAAAAGGGCTGTAGGAGTGGAGGACCGACCCTTCCCTGCATCCTTGCCCTTAAAATCCTCTCAAAACCGTAAACGAAACCGCCTATAATGGGAGAAAGGAGAGTGAGGACTAAAGCAAGAGTCATACTAGACCTCCTCCAAGAACGAGGGTCAGAATGAAGAGAGCTACTGATGCCGTTTCAACAAAGGGTTCAATGGATGAAACGCAGAAGAAGTTGTAAGTTCCAAGGGTTAAATCTACCCTCTCCCCACAGGTATAGGGGAACACCCTATCGGTACCTGAAAAGTGAACAAAGTAGGCAAGAATAGGAACAATGAGGAGAAGGAGGAAGGCACCTATTATCTGCCAGCCGTAGAGGGCTGAAACTCCAGTTATTAAGGTTAGACCAGCGGCTTTTACAGGTGCAGGAGAGCCTACAACCTGAGCTACAACCGGATTAATCAGCTCTGCTGAGAGTCTGGCTATGAAAAGCGAACCAAAAACTGTAAACAGGACTAAAGGAACGGTTGAAAACAGGTAAACAAATGGAAGCCTCTCCAGTCTAAACCTAACGAACTCCTCCCTCTTTCTGGTCATAACCCCTATTACCTTAAAGTAAAGGAGTGAAAGGATTACTCCGCCGATTGCAACGAAGATTATTGAACTGATGTAAGCCCCGTGGGAGAGGAAGTTTGATGCTTCCTCAATAGTTAACCACTTTGCAACAAAAATACCGTAAGGGACTATGGTCATACTCATAAAGCCTATGGAGATAAAGAGAACCGTTACTGGAGCTCTCTCCACAAGCCTCTTTATATCCTCTATATATTTAGCCTTAAACAACTTCTCCATAACTCCGGCTTCCATAAAGAGGAGGGCCTTTACAACGGCGTGGAAGAGAATTAGAAGGAGAGAGGCCAAAACGGCGGTAGGACTTCCCATTGAACCGGTTAACATCATAAGGCCAAGGAGGGAAATTGTCGAATAGGCAAGTATCTTCTTAAAGTTACTCTGGGTAAGGGCCAAAAGGCCCGCAGAAACGAAAACGAAACCTGTTGTGATAATCAAAAGTTTAGCCAGAAGGGTCCCCTTAATTACGGGAGAGAGCCTCAAAATTAAGTAAGGAGCAATCTTTACCATAGTTGCAGAGTGGAGAATTGCACTAACGGGAGTAGGAGCAACCATTGCCCCTAAAAGCCACCTGTGGAAGGGAAGCTGAGCCCCTTTAACTAAAGCTGAAATTGCCAGGAAGCTCAAGGGAACCATAGAAACTAAATGTCCCTTCATTGAGAGAATCTCTGTAAACCTGTAAACTCCGTAGTACTTAACTGCAAACAGGATTGCCAGGAGGATAGCAACTCCACCGATCTGGTTCATCCAGAGAGCCCTTAGGGCATTTTTAATTGAAATCTCATCCCACCTGAACCTGATCAGGACGTAAGAGGCAAGGGTCGTGGTCTCAAAGAGTGCAAAGAACCACTCCAGGTTATTAACGGAAACTGCAAAGTTCATAACTCCCAAGAACCAAAGGAGAACTGAAACGAACCTGTTCTCCCTACTTAAGTCCTCCTGCTCCATGTACTTGGTAGCGTAAAAGGCAATTAAAGTTCCAACGGTTGCAACAATCCAGTACATAAAGACGGTCAGCCTATCAACTAAGAGCTCCGCCCCCTCCTTGTGGGGAAGGACTTTTAAAACCCATACAAGTAGAAAGAGCTGGAAGAGAGAGAGAACTGAAACTAAAAAGTTCCTAAACTTTAAACCTTGATAAAGGAAGTAGAAAAGGAGGAGAAAGTCGTAAAGGGTAACAAAACCGTTTAACCAGTTTGGAGTTTCAACCAAAAGAGGTAAGTTCCCAGCTGAAACTCTATAGGTAAGAAAAGTCAGTATAGGAAGTGAAAGGAAAGTAAAGAACTGCCTAACCCTATGCCAGGGTGAAATGAAGACTAAAAGGGCCAGCAGCCAAGGAACTAGAACTAGAGCTCCCACTACCTTTTCCATCTACCTCCTCCTGGAACGGAGAAAAATCCGCAGATTTGTGAGAACTTAAAGTCTGAAGATTTCAACCTCTCCGCCATAACAGAAACGAGCTTTTCAACCAACTTTGCATAAACTTTCGGAGCTTCTCTCTTTAAGCTTTCAGCTCCCTCTTTAGTGATTTTCAAAGCCTTAACGGGGCTTTCAGCAACAGCCCTTAATGAGTGAGGAGCGTTTAAAAAGAAGGCACACTCCCCTAAAGGAGTTCCCTTATAAATAAGGGCAACTTTAGTCCACCTTCCGAAGTTATCGCTCCTGTAAAGGCCAACACTTCCCTCCATAATGAAGTAAACTGAATCGGCCTCCTGAAATTCATCAAAGAGTATTTCACCTTTACTAAAAGAGACCGGGATTAAAACTCCAGACAGCGTTCCCTTCTCAATGGGAGAAAAGTCACTAAAGAGCCTACACCTTTCTACCACGTCTATCTCCTTATAACCCTTACAGTCTCAAACTCTCCACCAAACTGGTGGACTGCACAGGCAATTCACGGATCGTAAGCCCTTATAAGGACCTCAGCTCTCTTCTTAATCTCTGAATCTTCACTATCAAGACTCGTTTCAACAAGAGCCCTTAAATCATCCTCAATTACAGACTGAAGCTGAGCAGTCGGAGTTATTATGTTTGCTCCGATACACCTTCCCTTTGAATCAAAGGTGTACTTGTGGTAGAGAGTTCCCCTTGGAGCTTCTTTAACTCCAAAACCTGTTCCTTCCCTCGGATTAACCTCAACCGTAGGCTCAAAAGGATAGAGAGAAAGGAGCTCTTCAACAAACTCAACTCCCCTGTAAGCAACATCAAGGAGCTCAACTGCCCTTGCAAGGTTTGCCAAGTGGCTGTTTTTAGAAGGGAAAGAGTGTTTCAACCTCTTTGTTAATTCCAGAACCTTCGGGTGAAGTTCAAGCCTGTTAACCCTTGCAAGAGGGCCTATTAAGAAAGGCTTTCCTTTTACCTTTGAAACTTTTGCGGTACTGTAAGGGGATACCTCCTCTCTTACAAAGAGTTCATACTCCCTCTTTGTGAAATTTGTTCCATCGGAAAGGGAAACCTCTGAAGAAAAGAGTGAAGGAGATGGCGAATTAAGGCACATTTCCATCTCGTGGGAAGACTCAAACTCCGGATACTCAAGGCCGTCAAGAAAGAATAAGGTAGATTCAATCTCAGGTATTAACTTTAAAAGGCTCCTTCCTACCTCCTCTAACTCCTCCCGAGAAGGAATAGAGGCAAAACCGCCAACTAGTATATTCTCACCGTGAACAGTTTTACCGCCGATTAACTTCATTATCCTGTTTCCAACTTCCTTCAGCTTAAAACCCCTCTTTACCACGTTCGGGTAATCTTTAACCATAGCCAAAGTTGACGGGTACCCCATGTAGTCAGGAAGGGCAAGGAAGTAAATGTGAAGGGAGTGGCTCTCCAAGAATTCCCCAACGGTTAACAAACTCCTTAAAAGTTCAATCCCTCTGTTTACCTTAACCCTAAAGGCATCTTCAATGGCAAAAACAGCGGCCAGCCTGTGGGAAACGTAACAGATTCCGCAGATCCTAGAAACTATTTTTGGTATCTCAGTATAGAGCCTATCTTTGGTTATAACTTCAAAGAACCTAGGACCTTCAGCAAACCTTAACCTGATTTCAGAAAGCCTTGAATTCTCAATAACTATATCTACCGCTCCGTGTCCCTCAACCCTAGTTAAGTGATTAACGTTAAGCTCCTTTTTCATCTACTCTCCTCACTCTGAAGGTATTCCCTCTAAAGACCTTCAAGAACTTAAGGGCATCTTCGTAGGAAAGTCCTTTCTTTGTAAGTATGGAGATAATCTCCTCGTGGTTTGGAAAGTCACAGTCCCCCCTACAGCCCTGGCATCCTACTCCCTTTGAAGTGCAGGGAGCTCCACACCCAGCATAAGTAACGGGCCCTTGACAAGGAATTCCCTTTAAAAGGAGACACTCGTTCTCCGAAAGTTTACACTCATGACAGACGGGAATCTTTGGAAAGAAAGGCTTGACCCCGTTAAGAAGAAATGAAACAGTATAGACAAACTGCTTTTTATCTAAAGGACACCCAGGTAGGAAGTAATCAACTTTTACAAACTCAGAAACGGGAGAGGGCTTAAAGACCTCAAAAGGAAGTTTCCAACTACCGTAAACCTCTTTTACCATCTCCTCAATCTGAACTTCATCGTTCCTCTGGGCTTGGACTCCCCCGTAGCAGGCACAGGAACCAACAGCAACGAGGACCTTTGTCCTCTCCCTAAGTCTCAAAAGCCAATCCCTGTCAAGGGACGTTGAAACTGACCCCTCAACGAATAAGAGGTCAAGCTCATCCTCTAAGTTGTCATCCTTTGCAAGGGGAAAGAGGGAAATCTCAACCTTTGAAAGCAACTTCAAAAGGGCATCTTGACAATTAAGTATTTCGCACTGACAACCTGAACATCCCGTTAGACCAATAACTCCTATTTTCACCATCTAAATCATCTCCGGAAGGTTTTTTGTATCCCACAGAGGGAAAATTGGACCATCAACGCAGGCAAACTTGTATCCAATTTGACAGTGGCCACACTTACCGATGCCACACTCCATTTTCCTCTCTAGAGAAACGAAAATTTGGCTTTCAGGATAACCATTTTTCAAGAGCTCTTTCCCTATGAACTTATAAGCAATGGGCGGACCGCACACGGCAACGTAAGTCTCTTTCGGCTCAAGGGAAACTTCAGGGATAAGATCCGTAATGAGTCCTTCCCTTCCCTGGCTCCACTCCTCATCCTCGGGAGTCTCCAACCTATCAAGGATGTAAAGGCACTTTATATCCTTCCTCTCCTTAAGCCTGGAGAGCTCATCTTTATAGAGAACAGAGGAGTAGTTCCTCGTTCCGTAGAGGAGGTAAACTTCCTTAAAGAGATGGCGTCTATCAAGGATGTACCAGATTAAAGAGCGAAGTGGAGCTATACCTAAACCTCCGGCTATTATCAAAACGTTGTGGTTTTCCATAATTCCAATCGGAAAACCGTTACCGTAAGGTCCTCTCAGTGCAACTACGCTTCCAGGGCCTAAGGAGTGGAGAACCTCCGTCTTCCTACCAACTTTTCTAACTGTAAGCTCTATAACACCTTTCCTCGTTGGGGACGAACAGATAGAAATCGGTATCTCTCCGGCCTTAGGTACAGTAAGCATTACAAACTGGCCGGGAATGTGGTTCCACCTCTCGCAGGAGCTAGGTTCAAGGAATGAGAAGGTGAACTTCTTATGTTCAGGAGCTAGCTCCTCCACATCGGTTATAACTACCTTCTGGGGTAAAAACGGATCAGCAGGAAGGGGCTTATTTAACAGCTTCTCTAAGCTCTTTTTCATCCGTTCCTCTCAACTTCTTAATAGTCCTCACTATGCTTATTTCGGCTGGACACTCTGAACTGCACCTTCCACAGCCGACACAGCCTAACTTCTCAACCTGGTAAGGGAAGCCAACAAACTTGTGGTAATAACGGTGCCTAAAGCGGGAAGTCCTTGTCGGCTTAAAGTAGTGTCCACCTGCAACCAAGGAGTAGTAAGGATACTGACAGGAAGTAACAAACTCTACCCTCTTAACCTCTTTCCCTTCTAAGTCGGGAATATCAACGCTGGTATAGCAGAAGCAGGTAGGGCATACGTTAGTACACGTTCCGCAACCTAAACACTTCTTAGCTTCCTCTTCCCAAACCGGAGAGTCGTACTCAAGCTCAATTAACTGGGAAATCCTTTCAAGGTCGGGAAGCTCCTTTCTATTAAAAGCTTCTTTCTTCTTACGGGTACTCCTTTTGTAGAGCTCCAAGTCCTCCTTTTCAATTTCTCTAAATAGGTTCTTTAAGGTAAGAACTATCTCGTCCCCCTTAGGGCTCCCAATTGAAACGAAGTAATCAGCCCCTATATCAGTTAGGAAAAGATCCCAGTTTGCCCCGTCCGGAAAGGCCGTTCCAGTTGAAAGGCAAAAACAGTACTCATCTGGATAGCAGGAAAGTCCGATGAGGATCGTTTTCTTCCTGACCTCTAAATAGCGGGGGTCGGGGTTTTCCTTTAGGTAGACTGAATCAAGTATTGAAATTCCATGAAGGTCACAGGAGTGAACTCCAAAGATTACTTGCTCCTGGATAGAGTTAAAAGTTTTAAACTCCATAGTTTCAGGGTTATAAGAGAACCTCTCCCTTCTGTAGGGAAGGAGGTACTTTTTCGGAGGTAGAACCGTTCTCGTATAGCTTAACTCAACGGTAGTTACATCGGAGATCTCTTTATATGAGCACTTTTCCCCCTCTTTTACAGGGGCTATCAGCTTAAAGCGCCTCTTTAACCCCTCAAGGAACTCCCAAACATTAGCCTTAGGAAGGACCTTTGCCCTATCTATGTGGAATTCCAATAACTCCTCCCATCAAATGTTAATTTGATGTAAACCGCATGTATCCAGATTTATATAAAAAGTTTTTTATTAAGTCAACCTTTTCTAATTTACTAATATTAATAAAGTTTATTGAATATAAAGAAAATTGAATATAAAAACCGTTGCATCAATTAGCTGTTAAAATTCGGAAGACAGGAGGTTTCAGATGATTAAAAGAGCCATATACCCAGGAACTTTTGACCCGGTTACCTTTGGCCACCTAGACATAGTTAGAAGGGGTCTAGAACTATTTCCAGAACTGATAGTTGGAATAGCCGAAAACCCAAAGAAGAAACCTCTTTTCACCCTACAGGAAAGAAAGGAAATGTTTGAAGAAAGCCTAAAAGAAGTTGGACTTGAAGGTAAAGTAAAAGTAAAAACCTTCAATTCTTTACTAGTAGAATTTGCGAAAAAGGAAGGGGCAGTAGCAATACTAAGGGGAATAAGAATCGTTTCAGATATGGACCATGAATTTACAATGGCTTCACTAAACAGGAAGCTCTACCCGGAAATTGAAACAGTCTTCTTAATGCCCTCAGACGACTACGCCTACCTCTCCTCCTCCGCAGTTAGAGAAATAGCCTCCTACGGGGGAGACGTTTCCCAGTTCGTAACAAAGGCGGTTGAAAGAAGACTTAAAGAAAAGTTTAAAAAGTGAAAATAACTTCAGTAGTTAAGGTCAAAGCAAATAGTTTTTATCTCTGTCATCTCCTCAACTGCAAACTTAGGCCCTTCCCTACCTATACCGCTCTCTTTAACCCCTCCGTAGGGCATCTGATCTACTCTAAAGGTTGGAATCTCGTTAACCGTTATTCCGCCACACTCAACTTCCTGGGCAAACTTCATGGCTCCCTTTAGGTCATTTGTAAAGATTCCAGCCTGAAGGCCGTAAGGAGAGTCGTTAATCATCTCAATTGCCTCTTCAAGGGAAGAAACCCTGTTAACAACTATAACCGGACCGAAAACCTCCTTCCTAAATAGCTTTGAATCCCTTGGAACGTCCCTAATAACGGTAGGCTCTATCAGGGTATCGGATAACCTCTTTCCTCCACACACGAGCTCTGCACCTTTACTTAAGGCTTCCTCTATCCAGTCCATTATCCTATCGGCTGCTCCTTTATCAATAACCGGGCCAACGTCGGTATCCTCACTGCGAGGATCACCAACTTTAAGGCCTTCTGCAAATGAGGAGAGCTCCTTCAAAAAGCCATCGTAAACTTCAGAGTGGACAAATACCCTTTGAACGGAAATACACACCTGACCGGCAAGCGTAAAACCACCCCTTCCTATCCTCTCTGCTAGTTCCTTTAACCTTGAGCTTTGGTCCCTATCAACATAAACTCCAGCGTTAGAACCTAGCTCCATAGCGTACTTCTTCAGCCCCCCTCGGCTCATAATAACCTTTCCAGTTTCTACGCTACCCGTAAAGGTAATCATCCTTACCTTTGAGTTTCTAACCAGAGCATCTCCAACCTCTTCACCGTATCCGGTTAAAACGTTAACTGCCTCGGGAGGGAAACCTGCCTCTATTAGAACTTCTGCAAGCTTTATAACTGTTAGTGAGGTATTTTCAGAGGGTTTTATGACTACAGAATTTCCTGCAGCCAAAGCAGGACCTACTTTATGGCAGGTAAGGTTTAGAGGAAAGTTAAAAGGAGTAATGCACCCAATAACTCCAATGGGAACTCTTCTATAAAAGCCTACCTTTCCCTTTACTCCAGGAGCTCCCTCAAAAGGGACTTCCTCCCCTAGAACCCTCTTTGCCTCTTCTGCAGAAAGGGTAAGCGTATTAACGGCCCTTCCGACTTCCCCCATTGACTCCTTAATAGTTTTCCCAACTTCCAGCGTTAAAAGTTGAGCAAACTCCTGAGACCTTTTTGATATGATCCTTGCTGCCTTCTCAAGGGCTCTAAACCTCTCGTAGGCCGTCATTTCCTTGAGCTTTTTAAAACCTACTTCTGCTACTTCAACAGCAAGTTGAGCATCCCTCTCATCACCCCTCGGAATCGTCCCAACTAAGGAGTTATCGTAGGGAAATCTGATCTCTATCTCTTCCTTCTTAAAGACCCTCTTACCGCCTATAAGCATGTATCCCTTCATCCTAAACCCCCAAAACCAGCCTTGCTGCAAGGAATTCCGGAAGCCCTGCCCTTAAAATCTCCCTCGCTGCAACTTTAAAGTTGTATTCTACCCGATAAAGCTTAAAACTCTTACTTTCAAGGTCAAATATCCCAAAGGAAGCTCTCGGATCCTTATCCCTCGGCTGACCGACGCTACCGGGATTAATTAGATACCTTCCTGCCCTTACGTAAAGGGGATTAGCAGAAACCTTGTCAACTTCAGGTCCCCAAAGACGGTAAGCCGCTGGAATATGAGTATGACCGAAAAAGCATAGGCTTCTTAGTTGTTTCAAAAGGGCATAGTAAGCATCGTTTTTTGAAAGGATATACTTCATGCTCCCCGGACTTTCTGGTGTATCGTGGACCAGCTGGCAACAGTCGGTTAGGTGCTGGACCGAGAGTTTCTTTAGAAACTCAACGTTTTCTGCTTTCAACCTCTCCTTAGTCCAGATAAGTGAGGCCGCAGCATATTCGTTTAAAAGACTCTCATCATAGTAGCCAAGAACTACAAGCTCGTGGTTTCCAAGTAGAACGATACTACAGTTCTCCCTTACCCAATCAAGACACTCGTTTGGAAAGGCCCCATAACCTACAGTATCCCCCAAGCACCAAACTTCATCAACTCCTTCCTCCTTTAGCTTTCTATCAACTTCTTTTAAGGCGTGGATATTAGCGTGAATATCCGATATTATTCCTACTCTCAAAAGGTTCTCCGGAGAATTAGGATGTTAGAAACCATTATAGCCAGAAATAGACTAAAGGAAAGTATAAGGGAGCTCTTTTTAAGCTGGGGATTTACCGAAGTTGAAACTCCCACTTTAATACCTTACTGTAACCCTGACAACAACGTTGAAAACGTAAGGACCGAGTTTAAAGACTTCCAAGGGAAAAAGCATACCTGGTTCCTCCATACATCCCCCGAATTCTTCATGAAAAGGTTAATTTGGTTGGGGGCAGAGAGAATCTTTCAGATTACAAAAGTTTTTAGAAGCGGAGAGATTACTCCCCTCCACCAGGTAGAGTTTACTATGGTTGAATGGTACAGGGTTGGAGAAGACTTTAAAAAAGGCATGGAAGAAACTGAGGAGATAGTTAAAAGGGGAGCTGAAGAGTTTGGGGTTAAAGAGATCACTTTTAGAGGAAATAAAACAAGCCTAAAGGAATTTAAAAGGATAAGCGTAAAAGAGGCATTTGAGGAATTTGCAGGCGTTAACGTACTTGATAGAGAACAAGTCATAAAGATATCCGGAGAAAAAGACTACGAAGGTGCATTCTTTAAGCTCTTAGTAGATAGAGTTGAGCCAAAACTGGCTCAACTTCCGCACCCTGTTTTCCTGTTTGGATATCCGGAGGAGTTCTCTGCAATGGCTGAAGTAGAGAACGGAATTGCCCAGAGGTTTGAGCTTTACATCGCGGGAGTTGAACTTGCAAACGGTTACACAGAGCTAAGGGACTACGGAAGCTACAGGGAAAAGTTTGAAAAGAAGGGAATTTGTGCATTGGATAAGAGGTTTTTGGAACTACTAAAGAGGAAACCCCTTCCTAAATGTGAAGGAGTTGCACTGGGGTTTGATAGACTTTTAATGCTCCTACTAGGAAAGGAGAACTTGGAGGAAGTTATTCCATTTTCAACGTCAAAACTCCTTAAGGAGCTCCCCAGTTCCTAATCAACCCAAACTCCTTCTTAAGGAGAAGCCTCAAAGCCCTCTCAACTATAAAGTCAACGAGCTCCATAACTCCTTTAGGTTTACTGTAAAAACCGGGAGATGCCGGAAGAACGGTAACTCCAGAATCAATAACTCTTAAGATGTTCTCAGCGTGTATTCTATTAATAGGAGTTTCCCTGAAGACAAGGATAACAGGTCTACCCTCTTTTAAGTTTACGTCCACAGCCCTGTGAATAAGGTTAACAGTTGAACCAGAAGCTATATGGCCGAGAGTCCCTGCCGAACAGGGAATAACAACGGCCCCCTTAACTTGATGGGAACCGCTTGATGGAGGAGCAAAGAGGTCATCTGGTCTGTAGAGGTTAACCAGGTCTTTTGGAAGGGAATTTACAAACTTATCAACTGAAACTCCAGTCTCAAACTCAAACACCCTCCTTCCCGTTTCTGAGAAGATTAAGTCCACCCGGTAAGAGTTTGCCACTAGAACCTCAACAAGCCTCTTACCGTAAATAGAACCACTTGCTCCCGTTATCCCGACAACGACCCTGTCCAAACTAACCTCCTTGAACTTTCAGGTTTAAAATTACTCCAATCTTACCCTAAAGAGGAGGAAAAAGTGGAAAAGATGATAGAAAAGGTAACAACTCTCTTAGAAGCCCTTCCCTACATAAAGGAATTCTACGGGAAGACGGTAGTCATTAAGTACGGCGGAAACGCCATGATTAACGAAGACCTAAAAGAAGGATTTGCTCAGGACGTAGTTTTACTCAAGTATGTAGGAATAAACCCCGTAATAGTCCACGGAGGGGGACCGCAGATAGGAGAACTCCTTAAAAAACTCAACATAGAGAGCCGCTTTGTAGGAGGAATGAGAGTAACTGATAGAGAGACTATGAACGTAGTTGAAATGGTTTTAGTTGGAAAAGTAAATAAGGAAATCGTCAAGCTGATCAACTCCCACGGAGGCAACGCTGTAGGTCTTTCAGGAAAAGATGGAAACTTAATAGTTGCAGAGAAAATAGACCACGTTAAATACCTACAGGAGGTAAATGCGCCGGAGATAATAGACCTGGGATTTGTAGGGAGGGTAAAGAAGGTTAACCCGGATATTGTAAACAGACTTCTAGAGTCTAAATTTATTCCTGTAATTGCTCCCGTCGGAATAGGCGAGGACTTTGAAGCCTACAACATAAATGCCGACCTTGTAGCCGGCGAGATGGCAGCGGCCTTAAAGGCCGAAAAGTTGATAATGTTAACCGATGTTGAGGGAATCAAAAATAAGGAAGGGGAACTCATAAAGAGCCTTAAACGTCAAGAGCTCAGCAAGCTTATCTCAAACGGAACTATATCTGGAGGAATGATTCCAAAGGTTAAAGCCTGTGAGATTGCCCTTACGGGGGGAGTTAAAAAGGCACACATAATAGATGGAAGGGTAAAACACTCAATTTTACTTGAAATGTTCACTCAAGAAGGTATAGGAACTGAGATAATTTAGAAAATTTTAAATATTTAAACTTCGTAAACTTAGAGAACTCGGTCTATTTTGATATAATCACTGTTTGGAAAAACACTCTAAAAGGAAGGTAGAACAACACTTAAACCTTTAAGGGAGGTGCCACAATGGACTTCGTACTACTGGTATCGCGACTGCAGTTCGCGATGACAGCCTTCTTCCACTTTATCTTCGTTCCTTTAACTCTAGGGCTGTCAACCTTATCTGCACTTATGTTAACTCTCCACTACGCAACCGGCAAAGAGATCTACAGGGACATGGCCAAGTTCTGGTCAAAGCTCTTTGCTATTAACTTCGCCCTCGGAGTTGCTACAGGTCTGGTTCACGAGTTTGAGTTCGGTATGAACTGGTCTGTTTACTCAAGGTTCGTTGGAGACATTTTTGGAGCTCCACTTGCCATTGAAGGTCTCCTTGCATTCTTCATGGAGTCAACCTTCATGGGAGTATTCCTCTTTGGTTGGGACAGGGTTCCAAAGGCCGTTCACCTTCTTGCTGCGTGGCTTTCATCTATCGGCTCAAACCTATCTGCTCTCTGGATTCTAGTTGCTAACGGCTGGATGCAGCACCCAACCGGAGCAGAAGTTGAAATGGCAGCAGCCGGTAAAAGAGCTGTTATGACCGACTGGTGGGCAGTCGTATTTAACCCAGTTGCAGACGTTAAGTTCTGGCACACTGCAACTGCAGGAATGGTTCTTTCTGCAATCTTCGTCCTCTCTGTAAGTGCTTACCACCTCCTCAAAAAACAGAACGTTGAATTCTTCAAAAAGTCTGCTTACATAGCTTTAATCTTCGGACTCATAGCTTCAGTAGGTGAAGTTATCATCGGCGACATTCACGCTCACGAAGTAGCTAAAACCCAGCCTACAAAACTTGCTGCTATGGAAGCCCTCTGGGAAACAAAGGAAGGAGCCTCAATCCTCCTTGCAGCATGGGCCGACGAAAAAGCCCAGAAGAACGTAGTTGAGATTCCCCTTCCAATTCCAGGACTCCTTTCATTCCTTGCAACCCACGACTTTAACGGTAAGCTCCTTGGAGCAAAGGAACTTCAGAAGATGTTTGAAGCAAAGTTTGGCCCAGGAAACTACATTCCACCTGTAAACTTCGTCTTCTGGGCATTCCACATAATGGTTTACTTAGGCTTCTTCTTTGTGCTCCTCTTCATCTGGGGACTTATGAAATACAAAGACCTTGAGAACGCTAATGGTTTCTTGAAGGTTGCCCTTTACTCACTTCCCCTTCCATACATTGCATGCTGGTTAGGATGGGCAACAGCTGAAGTTGGAAGACAGCCTTGGATAGTCTACCCTCTCACCGATGACTACGGAAAAATCCTTATGCCTGAAATCGGACTTAAAACAGCCCAAGCCGTTTCACCACTTACAAACGTTGAGGTAATAATCACTTACATCCTCTTCGCCCTTACTTTCACCGGACTTGCAATCGCAGACTTCTACCTGCTTGCCAAGTTCGCCACAAAAGGACCAGAGAAAGAAGCAGAACTTTACTAATGGAGGAGGTGGATTATGCACTTTGACTTACAGACTATTTGGGCGATACTGGTTACTATACTAATTGCCGGTTATATAGTTACAGACGGTTTTGACCTTGGGGTGGGAATCCTCCACCTCTTCGTAGCAAAGACAGACATTGAGAGAAGAGTAAACATTAACGCAATAGGTCCCGTCTGGGACGGAAACGAGGTTTGGTTCATCACTGCAGGCGGTGCAGCTTTTGCTGCTTTCCCCGAGCTCTACGCAGCTCTATTTAGCTCTCTCTACATAGCCCTCTTTGTAGTTTTACTTGCCCTAATATACAGGGCGGTATCCTTTGAGTTCAGGAGTAAAGAGGAGAGTGAAGGCTGGAGGAAGTTCTGGGATCAGAGCATCTTCTGGTCATCCTTCGTCGTTGCCCTCTTAATCGGAGTCGCTATTGGAAACATCCTTGCAGGCCTTCCAATTAAGAACATGGCAATTGAAGGAAATGAACTCCTCGGGTTCGTTTACGCTGAGAAGTTCCCGATAAGCTTTATTAACCTCGTTAATCCATTTACTTTCCACGGACTCTTTGGAATCCTCGTTGGAATTGCAACAGTTCTCTTCATAATAATGCACGGAGTCTCATGGCTCCTGTGGAAAACTGAAGGAAGTATTGCTGAAAGGGCAAGGAACATAGGTTTAAAGGTATGGCTTCCCTTTGTAATCATGTACGTTGTCTGCACAGGCCTTGCCTACACAATCTCATTCAAAGTAGAAAATCCTGAACTTGCCCAAAAGTACCTCCAACTTCCACCTGATATGTTCAAGCAAATTGCAAGCATGATTGACAGCAACGGTGTTCTCCACCATGCACTTTTCAGATTCCCAGTAATAGAGCTCGTTCTTATCGTTCTTGCTGCTCTATCTGCCGTAGGCTGGCTCCTTGCAGTCAAGGCAGTAAATGGAGCTAAAGCTTTCCTCTTCTCAACACTTACTTTCCTCTTTGCTGGTTTTGCAGTTATGTTTGGAGCTTACCCCCTTGCAGTTCCTTCAAGCCTTGGACTTGAACACTCCATCACAATCTACAACGGTGCTTCAAGCCACCTTACACTAACGGTCATGCTCGTTGCAGCATTAATCTTCACACCAATCGTAATTGCTTACCAGGCTTGGGTTTACAAGATGTTCCTCTTCAAGATCTCTCCCGAATCAATCAAGAGAGAGCTTGAAGGAGCAGAATACTAAAAGGGAGGTAATGAAGAATGTGGCTTATAATATCTTTCGTTTGGTGGGTTTTTGTAGCCTACGCTACATATGCACTTGCAAAGTCTAAATTTGAGGGGGCCTAAGGGCTCCCTTAACCTTTTAAGGAGCGGTAGATGACCGGAATCATAGGCTTAAAGGAAGAGTTTTTAAAGGGCAAGAGAGAGCTCCTTGACAAGGCCCGCCAGCTAAAGAAAGAAGGAAAGAGCTGGAAGGAAATTGAGGAGTTTATAAGGGAGGAGTTTAAAGAGGAAATTTCCCTTTTAAAGCCTAACCTCTTTACCTACTTCCTAATCTTTGGTGGAGCTCTAATCCTTCCCCTTCTATACCTGTGGAAGGTCTACTTTGAACCGGGAACTACCGCTCACTTTATCTCAAGGCTCCTCTTTATCCTAAGTGCAATGTTTGCACTCAAAGGTTTCGTAGGCCACTACGTTGTTATCTTTATAAACAGAGATAGGTTTGAAGCTGAGCTAAGAGCTCTAAAAGCATCTATTGAAGGAGGGGACAATGGAAAACAGCCCAATTAAGACGCTTCTTCTCTACGGAGTTTTTGGAATATACATCCTCATAGTTCTGATAACTTCCTTTGTTATCGTTTCTTCCCAATAGGAACTTCCTCAGCCCCCTCTTTTGGGGGCTTTAAAACTTCCTCAAAGGCCTCAGGCTTCACCCAAACAGTCTTTTCCCCAGAGTAAGTAACAAAACCGACCGGACTCTTAGGGGGCTTCTTGAGCCTCTTAACTAAGGTATAGTCAACAGGAACTTTTCCAGAGTTCCTTCCCTTACTAAAGTAAGCTGCAGCCGAAGCAGCAAGGAGAATATCCTCTTTGGTAGGTTCCTCCCCCCTCTTTAACTTAAGTACCACGTGGGAACCGGGAACGTCCTTAGCGTGAAACCACAAGTCCCAAGGGTTGGAGAGTTTAAGTGAAATAAGCTCATTTTCCCTTGCACTCCTTCCTACTATAATTTTTTTCCCAGTTGGAAGCGTAAAGGTCTTAAATGAAAGAGAGTTTTTAACGTTATCTTTCCTTGAAAACTCACCGGATAGCTCCCTTAACTTCTCCAGGTCCTCAAGAGAAGAGATTACAGAAGTTAAGTTCTCTAGGAAAGAGAGTTCTCTCTCAATTTCCTTTCTCCTCTCTGAAGAAACTTCTGCCTTCCTCTTTAACTTCCTGTAAGCTTTAAAGTAGAACTCCAGATTTCTGTGAGGGCTAAGAGAAGGTTCTAAAGGAACAGTAACCTTTTCTCCCCTTTCAAAATCGTAAACCTCTACCTCTTCCATTCCCGACCTAACCTTATGCAGGTTAACTTTTAACAGCTCTCCAAACTTTCTCTTCTCTTCTGCTTCCCTTAAGAGTTCCTCTTCTCCTTTTAAGCTTGAGAGTTCCTTTAAGAGAGCTCTCTTCCTCTTCTCCAACCTCTCAATAAGTCTTGCCTTTAGACTTTCAACCTCTCCCTTTAAAGCCTTTTCTCTGTAGAACTCCTCCCAAGCCCTGCTGTAGGGGAGCTCTCCCGAGAACTCCTTACACTCAAGGCCGGACAAACTTAGGTAAGGGAAAGTAGTTAGGTAAGCGGGCTTACCGTTTTTGTAGTAGAGATAGGCTGAAGTAGAGTTCCTATGCCTCTCCATAAAGAGCTGGTAAGCTCTCTTCAAGTCCCCAACTTCCCTGTAAATGGCCGCAATTTCCCTTGAGTTTAAAGGAGATAAAAAGAGAGCGTACTTATACAAGCTCTTCTCTATACCTTCTGGGATAACTTGGCCAAATGAGAGCTCTTCAAAGGGCCTCTTATCAAGGGGAGGAGGCTGATACTCTTCCTTCAGGGAGAGCTCCCTAACAGAGCTCAAAGTAGGCCTCAACATGAACTTAATCTTCCTTTCAGAATCAAGGAGGAAAAGGTTTGCGTTCTTCCCAGTAATCTCTAAAACTAAGTAGTACTTTTCAAACTGGGTCGGGGAGAGAATCTTAACGAGGGAGAGCTCTACAACTCTATCCTTATAGGGCATAGAGATTTCTTTTAAGTAAGAGCTCTTAAGTGGATTAAGGTGAGGGAATCTCTCCTGAGTAATTGGATTAGAGGAGAGGAAAAAGGCGTTAGGAACGCCGAAGTAACAGTTAAGGTAAAACCTCCCAAAACCGATTGATAGCTTTTTTCCAGATAGGTAAACTTCAGAAATTCTCGCCTTTTTAAGGAATTGTTCTATCTCTGAGGTAACCTTTTCAAGGTAGAGGTAGTCCATTAAAGAACCTCTTCTACGGTCTCTAAGGAGGATTTAAGTTTTAATCTATTTGCCCAGAGGGCCCTTGAGGCTGTTCCGATAAAGTTACTTGAAAGTTTTATAAAGGGTTTTTGAAACTCTGGAAGGGAGAATAGGCTTTTAAAATCTGAGTAACTAACTTTTAAATTTTTTAGGAGAGATTTAAACTCTTCATCTGCAGCTTTCTTTGCCTCATAGAGCTTCATCTGAACCCTGCTCTTTACGTTAACTTCACCGTCTCCGGAGGTCTCAACAGATATGAAGATTGAGTCCGGATAATCTGAGAGAACTTTAACCTGCGCTCCGTCACTTTGGGTAGAGGGCATGCACCCGAAAGGCTTAACAGAAACAACCATGTGGGCCTTTTTATACTTTACGCTGTAAACGTGCTTTGCAACCTCAAGGTGACCTTCTCCTCCAACGACCATGTAGTCAAAGTAGGGACTTGCAAGCTCTGAAAGGAGTTTCTGGGAAGGTAGGGCTTTAGGCCTAAATGAAAAGGGAGCTCTAAATAGCTGATAGAGGGAGCGAAAAACAAAAGCCATAGCCCTAACTGCTAAAAGCCTCTTTAACCTGTCAAAGGAAAATCCTTTAACCTTCATCTGCCTCTTTATCTTCTCAGTCTCTATGAAGAGCTGGTAATCTATCCAGCCTGCAACCGGCTCAGGGCGAACCTCAGCTCCCTCCTCCTCAAGCCACCTGTGAATGTGGTAGTTACCATCACTCTCCGTAGTATGAGCCCAAAATTCACCTATAACGCTAATAACAGGCTTTACCCTAGTGTAGTCAAAAGGAATAGCTTCTAACCTTCTCCTAAAACCCTTTAAAAGGGAGTAGAGCTCCAAAACGCCTGCTCTACCCTTTAGAGCTTCGTATATCTCCCTACTAACTCGGTCAATCTCCCTATCTACACTACCCCTTTCAACTTCGTAAGGCCTGAGCTGATAGCCAAGGTCCCTGACAATGTCTGCAAGCCAAACTGCCTTTACAAGGGCCCAGACTAGAGAAGGAGTTAGCTTAAAATCCCCTTCACTTGAAAACTCACTCTGATTCAATATAGAAACCTTAAAGTTCTTAAACCCTGCCTCTTTGAGGGCGTGAAGGTACTCAGTTTCATACATTCCAAAGCGGCAAGGTCCGCAGGCACCTACAGTAACGAAGAGAAACTCTTCCTCCACGGGAATTCCCTGAGAGGCCTTCTCTTTTAGGAACTTTATGAGATTACCAACTGTGTAGTAGGTAGGGTTGCACATTCCTCTGTTACAGTACTCCCTACCAACCCTCAAAGACTCGTTATCTGGATTTGGTAGAAATTGAGCCCTATAACCAAACCCCTCTACGGCTCCCTTTATGAAGAGTTCGTGAAGGGGAGTGAGGCCTCCAAAGAGGATAGTTTTAGCCATTACCTTCGCCCTTCTGCTCTGGGAAAATGTTCTTTACAGGTCTTGAAGGAACGATTGTTGCAACGGAGTGCTTATAGATTAACTGCTGAGTTCCGCCGTTCTCAAGTAAAATCGTAAACTGGTCAAAGAAAGTTATAACTCCTTGAAGACGAGTTCCCTTAGCAAGGAAAATGCTAACGGGAATCCTCTCCTTCCTCAGTCTGTTAAGGTAAGCATCCTGAAGGTTCATGACTCCTCCCTTTTTGTATCGTTATTTAACATTTAATATATGCTACTCAAATTCCTTTAGCTCTTCCTTTATCTGTTTAAGGAGCTCCTCTTGGCTAACTTCAGACAAGTTTACCCACTTAAAGCCCTTCTCCTTCCTAAACCACGTAAACTGGCGCTTCGCAAACTCCTTAGTTCTCCTCTTTAAAAGTCTCTTTGCCTCCTCTAAACTCATCTTCCCCTCTATGTACCCTGCCATCTCCTTATAACCGAGAGCCTGAAGGGCTGTTAAGTCCTCTCCAAGGGATAGAAGCCACTTTGCCTCATCAACAAGCCCCCTCCTAACCTGACTTTCTACCCTGTCCTCAATTCTTCTGTAGAGGTCGGGCCTGTTCCTATAAAGGAAGTAGCCCAAGAACCGATATCTGGGTTTATCCCCCCAAGGTTTAAACTCAGTTATTGGCTTCCCTGTTAGATTGTAAACTTCAAGTGCTCTAATCAGCCTCTTCCTGTCCTTTGAACCTACCTTCTCCGCATATTCCGGACTGATTTTCTTAACTTCGCTAAAGAGCTCCTCATCTGAAAGCTTCTTTAACTCCTCCCTCAACCTCTCATCCGATGGAGGGGTTTGGGGAAGGCCAAAGAGGAGGGACTTAATGTAGAAACCTGTCCCTCCTACAACAATCGGGTATTTTCCCTTCCTTCTAATCTTCTCTATAGCCCTATCTGCCTCCCTCACAAAGTCTGCAACTGAGAACTTCTCAGTAGGCTCAACAACGTCAATAAGGTAGTGGGGAATTTCCTTTCTAATTTCCTTAGAGACCTTATCCGTTCCAACGTCAAGTCCCTTGTAAACCTGCATTGAGTCTGCAGAGATTACCTCCCCACCGATTTCTCTTGCAAGTTTTATTGAGAAGTCTGTTTTACCTGTAGCAGTAGGTCCAGTTATAACTATTACTGGCTTTTCTTTCATAGTTCCTCAAAGACTTCTTCCACCGTTAAGGTAACCTCGTATTCGTTACTTAAAGGTATTCTAACTTCTCCAAAAGTTCCATCAAAGAGAAGACGGGGAAGTTGACCTCTAAAGTCATAAATTTTAATTTTCCTCACCGGAGGATAAATAAGACCATAAAACTTAATACCTTCCCTTCTGTAAAGCTCGAACTTATAGCTTTCAACCCTACGGTAAAGAATGGGAGAAACTAATTCAAAAACTACGGTTGGAGGGATAGTTATGGGAGGTTCAACCTCCCCCTCAACAACTAAAAGACTAGGGACAAGAACCGTATCTGTCCTCACAACCCATTGGACTTCAGAAAAAACAGAAAAGCCCTTAATCCTTTCCCTTAATAGGTGAATCAACCTGAAAATTAGAACTTGATCTTTAATAGATGAAAGAGGAGGAAGGGGAAAGGGCATACCTTCTATTAACTCCCAATCCCCTTTCCAGTTTCGGTAATCTTGATATGTATAGTACTCCCTATACACAACACCCCCTCAAAAGTTCTTACTTTATTTTTGAAAGGCTATTCTTGAGTCTCCTCAAAACCCTTTCCTTTCCAAGGAGTTCTACTAAAACTGGGAGCTCTACACCACTCATCCTTCCAGTTAAACCAATCCTTATGGGCATAAAGAGGTTCTTACCTTTAACTCCAAGCTCTTTCCCAACTTCCTTAACGAGCCTTTTAAAGGAATCGGAGCTCAGCTCCCCTTCTAAGTTTTCCAACTTCTCAAGGAAGAGCTCTATAACTTTCAGCCTATTAGGATCTTCAGAGATAAACTCCTTGGCTTGAGGTTCAACCTCAAAGTCGTCCTTTAAGAAAACCTCCATATAAGTAGGAGCATCAGATAGAACTGTAAAGTACTCTCTCGTTACCTCAACAACCTTTTCAAGCCACTCCCTGTCAAATTGGGAAAGGTCAAACCCTGCCTTTTCAAGGTAAGGAATAATTAAGTCCGTTAACTTATCTATAGGGTAGTTCCTTATGTAAACCTGATTCATCCAGTTAAGCTTTGTAGTATCAAAGACGGCCGGAGCGCTGTTAACTTCTTTTATGTCAAACTTCTCTATTAACTCATCCATAGAGAGAATCTCTTTCCCATCTTTAGGGTACCAGCCAAGGAGCGCAAGGAAGTTAACAAAAGCCTCTGGAAGGTAACCCTTTTCCCTAAACTCTCTAACGGAAGTTGAGCCGTGGCGTTTAGAGAGTTTACTCCTATCTGGACCTAAAATCATAGGAAGGTGGGCAAACTGAGGAGGCTCAAAACCTAAAGCCTCGTAAAGGAGAATTTGCTTTGGAGTATTTGATATGTGGTCTTCCCCCCTTATAACGTGGGTTATCTTCATGAGGGCATCGTCAACGACAACAACGAAGTTGTAAACTGGCATTCCGTTTGAGCGAACTATTACAAAGTCTCCTCCAAGTTGACGGCTGCTTATCTCAATTTCTCCCTTAATGAGGTCGTTAAACTTAACAACCCTATCCTCAGGGACCTTAAACCTTAAGACCGGCTTCCTCCCCTCAGCCCTTAACCTCTCTTTCTCCTCTTCGGTTAAGTTCCTGCACTTTCCCGTATACCTTGGAGGTTCTCCCCTTTCAAGCTGTTCCTTCCTCATCCTATCAAGCTCTTCCTGGGTACAGAAACACTCATAGACCAAACCTTTTTCCTTTAACTTATCAATAAACTCCCTGTAAATATCCAGCCTCTCAGACTGCCTGTAAGGACTGTAAGGACCTCCAACGTCTGGGCCTTCATCCCAGTTAAGGCCCATCCACCTTAAGGCTTCGTAGATAACTTTAACTGCCTCTTCGTTGTGGCGCTCAACATCTGTATCCTCTATTCTCAGAACGAACTTACCACCGTGGTGTCTTGCAAAAAGGTAGTTGAAGAGGGCCGTCCTTGCGTTTCCCACGTGCATAAAGCCGGTTGGACTCGGAGCAAACCTTACCCTAACGCTCATTCCTTTACCTCCAAACTCTTTGTATTTCCCTATTTTAACTGTTAAACTAAGAATATGGAGAAGAAAAAAGCAGCAGCTTTAAAGTACGAAAGGGGGAAGGGAGCTCCACAAGTAGTTGCAAAGGGCCAGGGGAAAATCGCGGATAAAATAGTAGAACTGGCTAGGAAGAACGGAGTTCCTATTTTGGAAGATAGGGAACTGGTTGAACTTTTGGTAAAAGTTGACGTAGGAAAGGAGATCCCGCCTCAGCTCTACAAGGCGGTGGCAAAGATACTGGCTTACGTTTACAAAGTTACAGGTCGTCTCCCAAAATCTCCCTAATTAGAGCCTCAGAGATCCTGTGGGGGTTTACCTCATAGTTACCGCTCTTTATGGCCTCCTTTATTCTCTCAACCTTCTCCCTTGAAATCTCCCGAGGAGAAAGGTTCAAAACTTCCTTTGAGATCTCAACGGAAATGTCCTGGGAAGAACTTTTCCTCCTTTCAGCCTTCCCTTCCCTGTTAACTTCAGACTTCTCTCCGTAAAGGAGCCTTAAAACTTCAGATGATAATCCGTCTATTTTCAAAGCTCTCCCCTCCTACGGTTCTAATAAGATTATCGGTAGAAAGAGAAATATTTTGAGAAAAATTAGGAGATTTGAGAATTTTTTTCAAGTGAAAGGAGCTTCTCAATAATCCCGTTAACGGTATACTCACTAGGAGGCGGCAAAGGAGAAAGTCCCTCCTTTTTAATTGCCTTCTCCGTCACGTGGCCGATCGGTATTATTTTAACAGAACTTAAAACTTCCTTACCTCTAGGAAGAACCTTAAGAAACGCCTTAAAGTTTGAAGGGCTGGTAAAGGCAACGTAGTCAACTTTTTCAGAGAAAAAGCCTAAAACTTTATCCTTTACTTCCAAGTTTGGAAGGGTCTGGTAGGTTACAACCTCTAAAACGTTAGCCCCTTTACTTAATAAGAAATCCTTTAAAAGGGTTCTTGCCTTCTTAGGTCTAACGATTAAAAAGCTCCTCCCCTTTAGATTCCCACCTTTTAAAAGTTCAACCAAACCCTCTGCACTAAAGTTGTCTGGAATCACCGGATTAAAGCCAAGTTTTGAGAGCTCTGCCGCCGTTGAAGAGCCAACTGAGATAAACTTCACACTTCTAAAATTTTCAGGTTTAACCCTACTAAAGAAGAACTTTACGCCGTTCCTGCTGGAAAAGATAGCGTACTCAGGCCTAAAGGAGAGAACTTCAGAAACGTCAAATTCAACCGGAACCGTCTTTATAAGGGAAAGGCCGAGGAAATCTACCCCAGCCTCCTTTAACCTCTCTTCCTGCTCCTGTGAAAGCTCCTTTGAGATAAAAAACCTTACTGGCATTTTAGGAGCTCTTCCAGAATTTCCCTTCCGCCTGCACTCAATAACCTTTCGGCTATTGAGACTCCAATTCTATCTGCGTCTTTCAAGTCTTTAAAACTAAAAACTCCCTCTTCCCTGTGGAAGAACTTACCCTCAAGGTCTGAAATGAAAGCCCTAACGTGAACCCTATCTTCGTTAACAATGGCATAACACCCCATAGGAACCTGACATCCACCTTCCAAAGTCCTTAAAAAGGCCCTCTCAAGTGTAGCTGCAACTTCACTCTCGTAGGAGTTTATGGCCTCCCTCACAATCCTCTCTATCTCCTCATCTCCTTCCCTAGCCTCTATACCCAAAATTCCTTGAGAAACAGAGGGAATAAACTTATCCGGGGAGAGGACCTCATCTATCTCCTCTTCCCATCCGAGCCTCTTAACACCGGCTGCGGCTAGGATAATGGCGTCGTACTCTCCCTCTTTTAACTTCCTTATCCTTGTGTCAACGTTTCCCCTTAAGTCCTTTATCTGAACGTCGGGCCTTAAAATCCTAAGCTGGGCCTTTCTCCTTAAGGAGCTCGTCCCAACCACTGCCCCTTGAGGGAGAGTTTCAAGGGTAAACTTACCGTTTGAGAGGAATGCATCCCTCGGGTCTTCCCTGTCCGAATAGGCTATCAACTTCAAACCTTCGGGAAGTTTACTCGGAACGTCCTTTAAGCTGTGAACTGCTATATCAACTTCTCCCCTTAGCATTGCCTCTTCAATCTCTTTAGTAAAGAGGCCCTTATCTCCGATTTTTGCAAGTGGAACGTCTAAAATCTTGTCTCCCTTGGTGGTTATCTTTACCAGATCAACTTCAACGTCGGGAAACTTCTTCTCTATCTGGGCCTTAACCCACTCAGACTGCCAAAGGGCTAGTTTACTCTTTCTAGTTCCGATTCTTATTTTCATTCTTTACTCCTTCCCAAGACCGAAAATTTCCCTGAAGATTTGAACAACCTGATTTTGGCTCTCCTCTACTGCCTTCTTCTTAACGCTGGTAATTGGCTGATGGAGGAGCTTGTTAATTATTATCCTAGTTATGTTCTCTACCTCAGCCTCCTGCTCAGGAGTTAAGTTGAGCTTATGAAGGCGCTTCTCAAGAACCTCCCTCCTTATCTCCTCGGCCTTCTGCTTAAGTTCGGCGATAAGGGGAGCAATTTCTAACTCCCTCATCCACTTTATGAAACGCTCAACGTAGTCCTCAATAATTTCTTTTGCTACCTCAGCTTCCCTCAACCTCTCCTTAATGTTGGCTTCAACTACCTGCTGAAGGTCGTCTATGTCGTAGAGGTAAACTCCGTCAAGGGAATCTACTTCAGGCTCTATGTCCCTTGGAACAGCAATATCTATGAGGAAAATAGGTCTTCCTCCCCTACTCTTTAGAGCTCCCTCAACTAAGTCCTTCGTAATAACGTAGCCGGGAGCTCCAGTTGAACTTATTACTATATCTGAAAGCTTTAAGACGCTAGCGAGTTCAGTAAGGGGATAAGGTTTCCCCCCAAACTCTTCAGCAAGGGCCCTTGCCCTCTCAAGGGTCCTATTTACAACAAAGACGTCGCTAGCTCCGTTTGTAATAAGGTGCTTAACTGCAAGCTCAGCCATCTCTCCAGCGCCAACAATTGCAACCTTTGTGCCCCTTAAATCGCCAAATATCTTCTTTGCAAGCTCAACTGCAGCAAAGCTTATTGAAACAGCGTTCTTTGAAATTCCTGTCTCTGTCCTTACCCTCTTGGATACCTTTAGGGCGGTCTCACAGAAGCGACACAGGACGGTTCCAACAGTTCCAAGCTCCTTAGCGGTAAAAAAGGCATCCTTAAACTGGCCCACTATCTGAGGCTCCCCAACAACGAGGGAATCAAGGCTTGAAGCAACGTAAAAGCCGTGGCGAACAGCATCTCTATCAACCTTCCTGTAGAAGAAGGAGTTAAGCTCATCAAGGGTTGCTCCCTTTACCTCCTGAAGGAAGGAAATGGGATCCTTGAAAGGATTGGCGCTCCTTGAAGTAAAGTAGATCTCAACCCTGTTACAGGTTGAGAGGATCATACACTCGTCAACTCCCTCCATTGAGTTGAGTTTCAAAAGGGCCTCTTCTAAACCTTCCCCCTTAAAGGCGAACTTCTCCCTTACAGATACAGGAGCCGTTTTATGGCTGAGACCCAAACAGCAGAGCTTTAAATCTCCCATCTCTACCCCTTAAAAGAGTGAACGTCCTTCTTTGAAAGGAGATTCACCCCCAGAAAGTTTAGAAGTATTATAGAAAATCCTAAAATGCTTAAATAACAAATTCTTTTTCCCTTCCAGTTTCCATAGAGGTAAAGGTGGATTATTCCGGCGTAAGTAAACCAGGAAATGAGAGTTGCAACCTGTTTAGGGTGCCAGCTCCAGTAAGTTCCAAAGAGCTCCTCACTCCAAACGGCTCCAACGAACATGGAAATAGTTATAAATACAAACCCGACGGTTATTGAGGTGTAGATAATACTTTCAAGTTTTGTTAAAGAAGGAAGCTTAAAGAAGAAAATAGAGAACTTCTTCCTCTTTAAGTGCCTCTCAAAGATTAGATATATAACAGAGAGAATGGCCGAAAACATAAAAGCACTGTAGCCGAAAAAGGCTGAGACTATGTGAACAACTCCTACTATACCTACTGGAAGTTCTGTCTTTGGAGCTCCAGAGGAGACGCAAGAGAGAATTGAAAAGAGAGTGGCCCAGGGCATCAAAAATGCACCTGAAAGCGAGAGCTTATGCTTAGTTGAGAAATAGAGGAAAACGCTAACTAGGGTAAGTGAAAAGATTAGGAAGGCTCCTTTAGGAGTAAAAAGAGTTACAGTTCCTCCATTAAAAACTTCTAAGAGGAGACCAAAGAGGTTTGTAAGGAAACCAAAACGGGCAGAATAGAGGCCGACAACTGCAAGTTTCTCCTTCCTAAATAGAAGATAGAGGAGGTAGTGAAAAGCAGATACTCCATAGAGGACCGCTGAAGTGTAGATAAAAGCTTTCGGTTCCATAGTTTGGGATTATACTAAAGGAGAGCTCCCTTTAAAAACTTCTCCCTCTCTCTCCTGTACTCAGGATAGAACTGGATAAGGAGCTCTATCAAAGTCTCAGCCTCAATCTGACCGGGAGCAACCGGTTCTCCAAAGAAAGTGTAGGTTAAAAGGGATCCGAAGGAAAAGCCAACAACCCTTGTAAATTTGCCGTACTCACCCATTACCATGAAGATTTTTGGGTGGGAAAAGTCAGCCATTACCGAACAAACTCTTGCAGCATCACTACGGCTGTTCCCCATAAAGGCAAGCTTTACAATATCGGCTCCCTTACTAACTGCCCCGTTAAAAACCCCTTCTATTTCCTCCCTATCAGGAGTCCTCCTAAAGTCGTGGTAGGAAACTATAAGCTTCTTCCCTTCACTTCTAACAATTTCCCTTACATCAGGTAGTATCTCTGCCCTTAACTCAACGTCAACACAACCTACAGCTGGGTGAGGAATAAGTTCTTCAAAAAGCGCCAACCTCTCCCCTTCAGAACTTTTATAACTTCCTCCCTCCCAAGTAGGTCTAATGGTTAAAACAGAGTAGAACCCGTAATCGGCTATAAGGTCAAGGTTTTCCTTTATATTTTCCCTCTCCATTAAGTCAACCCTTGCCTCAACTAAGTCAATTCTCAAATCCCTTGCTCTCTCAAGCTCCTTCTCTAGGTTATTCCAGTTAGGAACGAGGATAACAGCAGGCCTATTTCCAAGCTCTACAGTCCCAATCTGCACTACTTCCCCCTGTGCCTGTAGGTTATAACCTCAACATCCTCAAGAACAACCAGACCCTCTTCTATAACTTCGTCAAGAACTTTTAAGAGCTCCCTCACCTTTTCTTCCCTATCTATTATCTCTATAACGACTGGAAGGTCCTGAGACAATCTCCAGACACTAAAAGTTTTAAGCTCAGAGTGGGCCCCTATACCTGCAGCGGCTTTAAAGACTGTAGCACCTGCAAGACCTTCCTTTTTTACAAGTTCAAGTATATACTCCCAAAGGGGTTTTCCCTTAAACTTATCCTCAAGGCTTATAAAGATCCTTAGGAGTTTCCTCTTACCAACGAGTCCCCTCATTAATAGCTCCTAGTGACCCTAAGAACTTCCTCAGGAGTCGTAATTCCCTTTGCTATCTTTATTTTCCCAATTTCCCTAAGGGTTCTCATTCCGTATTTTTTAGCAATCTTCCTTATCTCATCTGCGTTTTTACCCTTTACTACTGCATCCCTTATCTCTGGAACAACCTCCATAACCTCATAGAGGGCAACCCTACCCTTATAACCGGTAAAGTCACACTTTTCACATCCCATACCTTTGTAAGTTTGTAACTTTTCTATCTCCTCTGGAGTAAAACCTACCTCAAGTAAAACTTCCTCGGGGTAAGTATAAGGGGCCTTACAGTAAGGACATATCCTTCTAGCAAGCCTTTGAGCTATAACTAAAATTACAGATGAAGAAACCAAGAAAGGTTCAATCCCCATATCAACAAGCCTTGTTACAGTACTCGGAGCATCGTTTGTATGAAGGGTTGATAGAACCAAGTGCCCTGTAAGGGCAGCTTCAATTGCAATCTCTGCAGTTTCAGTATCCCTAATCTCTCCAACCATTATAATATCGGGATCCTGCCTTAAGAAGGCCCTCAGGACCCTTGCAAAAGTAAGGCCTATTTCAGGGTTAACCTGTACCTGGTTTATCCCGTAGAGGTTATACTCAACAGGATCTTCAACGGTCATTATGTTCACTTCAGGCCTATTAACTGTTAAGAGGCAAGAGTAAAGGGTAGTTGTCTTACCTGAACCGGTAGGACCTGTAACGAGAACCATTCCGTAAGGAGAAAATATTGCTTTTTTAAGGAGCTCGTATTCCCTATCTTCAAGGCCAAGCTCAGAAAGGTCAAGTTTGAGAGAGCCTTTATCAAGAATCCTTAAAACAACTTTCTCTCCATAAATTGTAGGAACGGTTGAAACCCTAAAGTCTATCTCTCTCCCCTGGTACTTGGCCTTCATTCTACCATCCTGAGGAAGCCTCTTTTCAGCTATATCAAGACCACTTAAGACTTTTATCCTGGCAACAACAGCATCCTTAATGCTGGGCTGATACTTTCCAACCTCATGGAGGACACCGTCTATCCTGTAGCGAATCCTTAACTCCTTTTCAAAAGGTTCAATGTGAATATCAGAGGCTCCCTTTTTTAAAGCCTCCATTATCAGGGCATTAACGAGTTTTACAATGGGTGCCTGATTGGCAAGGCTCTTTAAGTTATCAAGAGAGATTACTTGAGAAGAAATTGTTATTTCCTCAAGTTCCCCTTCTTCCTTAGAGGAAGTACTCTCTTTTAGGATTTCACTCTTTAACTTTGAGAAGAACTCCTCCTCAGCTTTACCGTAAACCTCTTCCAACTTCTCCTTTATTCTGAAGGGAAGAGCAACGTAAGGCTGAATTTTAAAGCCCGTAGTAAACCTGATTCTCTCCCTCGTTTGAACGTCTGAAGGATCTGCCATAGCAAGCCTTAAGACTGGGCCTTTCTTCTCAAATGGAATCACCAGGGACTTTTCAGCTGTACTCCTTGGAACGATCTTTATTACGTCAGAAGGTATCTCTACTTTCCTTAGGTCAACGTAGGGAACTCCGAAGAACTCAGAAAGGAGGGAGAGGAGCTTCTCTTCAGAGACTACCTTCCTCTTTATAAGCTCCTCCTCCCAGTTATCGCCTTTTAAAAGCTGGAGAGGAATACCTAACCTTTCAGCTATAAACTGCTTTAACTTTACCTCATCAGCCCTAACCAAAACTAACCCCTACTCTTTACAGCTTCAGCAAGTTTGTGAAGAAGGTCTGCTGGACTTTTAATCGGAAACTCTATCCTTTCAATAAGTTCAGTTGCAGGAACATCCTTAACTTTCACGTTCTCTAAACGCTTTTTAAGTTCCTCTTTCTTACTCTCGTCAACTGGAAAGTCCATTCCCTTAATTGCCTTAAGAACGTAAACGGGCCATACTAAACCTATATCGGGACAGGTTTCAGCAGTTTCCATATGCTTTTTAACATAGTCTTCACAGACGGAAGCAACAAAGGCAATGTAGTCGTTACCCTTCTTAACTTCTTCGTATGCAAGCTTTGCCAAACCGCCGGCAGTATGAACTTTGACCTCTTTCCCCTCAAGTTCCCCTTGGAGCTTCATCATAACAAGCTCTGGATCTGCCGATAACATGTTCCTTACTGTCTGCTTTGTAATTCCTATAAACTCAGCAATCTCGTCTTCTGTCTTAAATGCCTCATTTTTAAGAACAACGGCATAAGCAGCTTCCATGAGGCTCGGAACCCAAGTTAAGTTCCTGTACTCAAAGAGCTTCCTAGGACCTCCTATAAGCTCTAGGGCCTTTAAGAAAACCCTTAAAGCAAGTGCATCGTAGTCAACTTCCTGTGGCTTTACCTCAATAACCATCCTCTCCCTCCTGTTTGTGTATTTTCTACCTCGGTTATTAATTATATATCTAGTCTGCAAAATAGTTGATAGAATGAAGACAACAAGTCTGGGGTATGAGAGGAATGGAAGGCAGGAGAGAGCTCCTAAAAACCCTCTTGGGCTCAATTTTCATGTCAAGTATCCCGTACCAAGCTCTAGCTAGGAAGAGGGCAGTCATATATAGAATCAGGTACTCAAATACAACTGATAGGACAAGGCTAGTACTTGACTGCAAAGGGGAAGTAGATAGGAAAAACATAAAGGAGCACTTATCAGGCAAGGTGCTCTGGCTTGATATTAGGAATACAGGAGCTGTAAGAAAACTTACAAGGAGAATTAAAAGCCCTTTAGTTTCAGAAGTTAAAGTAATCCCAATCACCTCAAGCAGAACAAAAGTTAAAGTAACTTTTAAGGAAAGCCATAAGTTTAAAATTTTTGGACTCCGTTCCTGTGGAAGTAAACCGTTTAGGATAGTAATTGACGTCTTTCCCGAGTTCGTCCCGATATCTTGTCAAGTTAGGAAGTTTCCAAAGAGAATTGTAGTTCTAGACCCGGGCCACGGCGGTAAGGACCCTGGAGCCGTTTGGCCCCCACGCTCAAAACATCCAAAGATAAGGGAAAAGGACATTACCCTTTCAATAGCCCTAAAGGTAAGGAAGTACCTCAGGAAATCCCCCGACATAAAGGTCGTCATGACTAGAACGAGGGACACTTACGTTCCCCTACTTAAAAGGGCTGAAATCGCTGCAAAGTCCTGTGCAGATGCCTTTGTAAGTATCCATGCCGACTCAATGCCAAACTACCCTCAGTGGAGCGGAGTAACAGTTTTTAAGGCTTCACCAAGTCTATTTGCAAAGGCCCAAAGGACTGCAAAGGAGGTTGCAAAGAGAGTTAAGCTGTGTAGCGACGTTATGTGCTGGAGTATAAGCCCTCTGCTGATTAACATGGCAACAACCGTCACTTTTGCCGAGAGCTCCCGCCTTGCCCGATACATTGTGGACAACCTCAAGGCCCAAGTTAACGACGACCTAATAAATGGAATAAAGGACATGCACAGGAACATAGTAGTCCTTAAAACCCCCGGAAGGCCAGCCGTACTGATTGAAAGCGGTTTCCTAACAAACTCCCTTGATAGAAGAAGGTTAACTAAGAGGTGGTATCAGGAAGAGATTGCAAAGGGAATAGCAAGGGGAATTGAAGAGTACCTAAACTCACTCAACAAAGTAGCTTTCGTGAGGTAAAAATGGCAGTTTTTCACCTTAAAGGAAAGAAGCTAAAGGGAGAACTGAGAGTCCCTTCAGACAAATCAATTTCCCACAGGAGCATAATGCTATCCTCAATAAACAGGGGCGAAGTCATTATTAAAAATTTCCTTCCTTCAGAGGACTGTTTAAACACACTAAAGGCCTTTTTAGAGCTCGGAGCAGATATAGAGAAGAGAAGTGATGAGATTCTAGTAAGGGGAAGGGGTAAACGTTCCCTAAAGGAACCTTTCAACGTTATAGACCTTGGAAACTCAGGAACTTCAATAAGGCTCATTTCAGGAATCCTAGCAGGTCAACCTTTCTACTCTGTTTTAACAGGTGATAAGTACTTAAGAAGGCGCCCGATGGACAGAATTGCAGTTCCCCTAAGGATGATGGGAGCTCAAATTTACGGAAGGGAAGGAGGGAAGTACCCTCCACTAACAATAATAGGAAAAGAAAAGCTTAAGGGGATAAAGTACAAAAGCCCTAAGGCTTCAGCTCAGGTAAAGTCCTCAATACTCCTTGCAGGCCTGTTTACAGACGAAGAGGTTGAAGTAACTGAACCTGCAAAGAGCAGAGACCACACAGAGAGGATGCTAAGGGCCTTTGGAGTTGATGTAATAGAGGAAGGTTTAACGGTAAAGCTCGGGAAGAACAGGGAACTTGAGAAAGACCTTGAAATCTCAGTTCCGGCGGACATATCCTCTGCCGCCTTCTTTATAGTTGGAGCTCTAATAACCCCCGACTCTGAAGTCCTCCTTAAGGAAGTTATTTTAAACCCTACAAGAACTGGAATCTTAAAAGTTATTAAGAGAATGGGAGCAGACTTTGAGGTTGTAAACAGGAGGGAAACTTCTGGAGAGGAGGTAGGGGATATAGTTGTAAGGTACACACCAAACCTTAAGGCAACGGAAATTGGTGGAGAAGAAATCCCAACACTCATAGATGAAATACCTGTAATAGCACTCCTTGCAACTCAGTCTGAAGGGAAAACTGTAATAAAGGACGCCTCGGAACTGAGGGTTAAGGAGAGCGACAGGATAAAGAGCACAGTAACCAACCTGAGAAACATAGGTGCAGACGTTGAGGAACTCCCCGATGGAATGGTAATAAGGGGTAAAACTCCCCTTAAAGGGGGTAAGGTCTGCTCATTTGGAGACCACAGGATCGTAATGACCTTTACAGTTGCTTCACTAATAACTGAAGGACCTGTTGAGATAGATGAGGTAGAATCAGTATCAACGTCATATCCAGGGTTCTTTGATGACCTTAAAAAGCTCCTTAGGTAAAAACCTCTTAATACTTTCTGCAGTCTCCTTCTTAAACGATACTTCATCGGAGCTAATGGGGGCTCTACTTCCCCTCTTTATCACGGAGCTCGGAGGGGGAGCCCTTTCTGTAGGCCTCCTCGGAGGTCTCAGGGAAGCAGTATCAAACTTCCTGAAGATCCTATCAGGCTACCTCTCTGATAGGTTCAACAGGAAGAAGCCCTTTGTAATTGCAGGCTACGGAGTTTCAGCCCTCTTTAAACTACTGATTCCTTTCTCAAACAGCCCCTCTCAAGTTGTAATTTTCTCTTCCTTAGAGAGGTTGGGAAAGGGAATCAGAACAGCCCCAAGGGATGCAATCCTCTCCCTCTCAGGAAAAGTTGAGAGGAACTTCTCAATCCACAGGGCCTTTGATACGTTCGGAGCTCTTGCCGGCTCCCTGTTTGCCCTTTTTTTAATATCAAAAGTTCCGGTTAGGGAAGCCCTAATTTTCGGAGCTCTCTTATCCCTTCTAAGCCTTCCCCTGCTCCTCCTAATTGAAGAACCAAAAGTCAAGCTAAAGAAGAAGTTAAAAGTCAAAGTAGAGAGCCCCTACTTTAAGAGATTTTTACTTGCTTCAACCCTATTTTCCCTCTCCTACATCTCATTTATGTTCTTCATCCTAAAAGGAAAGGAAATCACAGGAAGTTCTTCTTCAGCCCTCCTCCTGTACGCCTTCTACAACCTTATTTACGCCCTATCTGCCCTCCTCTTTAAAAACTTCTCAAACCTCACCTCTCCCTTTAAAGCCCTATCAATTGGCTACGCTCTCTTCTCCCTCTACTTGATAATACTCTCCCTATCAAACTCAATTGCCCTTCTGGTAGTAGCAGCGGTTCTATTTGGAATCTCATCAGGGATAACCGACGCAGGACAGAGGTCTGCAGTAGGCCTTTTAACGGGAAGGGCAAAGAGGGGAACCCACTACGGCCTCTTTCACTTTTTAACCGGCACTTCTGCCCTTGTAGGAAATGTCATTGTTGGAGCAACTTGGAGCTCCTACCAGGGAGTAACCCTCGGAATATTGGCACTCCTTTCCCTCACTTCTTCAGCGTTAACTTTTAAACTCAGGTAGAAGTTGAAAAGAGTAATTCAAAATATTAGATTTAAATTGAACCTTAATTAGGAGGTACTAACAATGGAAGTAATACCCAAGAGGAAATTTAAGTGCCTTGACTGTGGACATGAGTTTGAGGAGCCCTTTGGAAAGCCCCGCTGGATGATTAAGTGCCCCAAGTGTGGAAGTGAGAACGTAGTTAGGGCAGACGTTCCCCAAGGATGGGGAAGAGGTTGGGGCTACTGTAGAGCTGGAAAAGGCCCTGGATTTGGAGGAAGGGGCTGGGGAAGAGGTAGAGGAAGAGGCTGGGGTAGAGGCTGGTTCGGCTGGAGGGGCTAAACCCCGGCCGTAACCCCTACCCTTTTCCTTAGAATTGCCTTTTCTGCTAAGGGGAGCTCCCTATCAAAGTAGATCCTTGCCCTCTGGTTGGGGTTTGTTGAGGCTGTTTCCTGGAGCTTCCCCTTCTTTAAAACCTCTATCTTCTCAACCTTGGCGGTAAAGCTCTTAACCTCCGGCAGAAAAACTTCTACCTCATCTCCAACCTCTACTTTATTCCTAACCTCCCAGAAGCCTTCTCTGTAAATTCCGAGGAATTTGTAGTTCCTTATGTAGGAACTTGACTCGTAGTGCTGGAGGATTTCTTCCTTTCCGTCTAAAAAGCCGGTTGTGTAGGGCCTGTGGCTAACCTTTTTCAACTCTTCCATTAAGAGCGGAAGTTCCCCTTCAAAGGCCTCCTTCCCCTGTGAAACCAAAAGGTCAACGGCTCTCCTGTAAACGCTTGTCGTTATCGCTGTGTAGTAAGAGCTCTTCACCCTACCTTCAATCTTCAGTGAGTCAACTCCGGCCTCAATGAGCTGGGGAAGTAAGGGTAGGGCACAGAGATCCTTAGAGTTAAAGATGTAAGTCCCGCTTGAGTCCTCCTCAATCGGGATATACTCCCCTGGGCGGGTCTCCTCAACTAAGTAGAACTTCCAGCGGCAGCTCTGGGAACAGGCTCCCTTGTTGCTCTCCCTGTATGAGAGGTAGTTGGAAAGGAGACACCTTCCAGAGTAGGCCATACACATTGCACCGTGGACGAAGACCTCAATCTCCACTTCAGGGACTCTCTCCTTAATTTCCCTTATCTCGGGAATGGAGAGCTCCCTTGCTAGGACAACCCTTGAAGCTCCAAGTTCCTTATAAACCTTTACAGCCCTATAATTTGTAACGTTTGCCTGAGTACTTATATGAACGTCAATCTCAGGAGCTACCTCCTTAACAGTTGAAAGGACTCCCAAGTCTGAGACTATAAAAGCGTCGGGAGAGAGCTCTTTAACCTCCTTAACAAACTCCTCAATTGCCTTAAAGTCAAAATTCCTTGCAAATGCGTTAAGAGTAACGTAAACCTTAACACCCCTACTGTGGGCGTACTCAATGGCCTCAGCCATCTCTTCTAAGGTAAAGTTACCCGCCTTAGCCCTTAAGTTAAAGAGCTTACCTCCCAGGTAAACTGCATCGGCCCCAAAGTCAACTGCAAACTTCAACTTCTCAAGGTTCCCTGCAGGAGAAAGAACTTCAGGCTTTCTCATAAAACCTCCTAAACAATTTGCAGTTGAAAATTTATTTCCTGAAGTGGAACTTGGGGAAGGCTACTTGAGCTCAACGATAGTTACTCCATCTCCTCCCTCCTGAGGGCCTCCGGAACGGAAGGACTTAACGTAGGGAGACTCCTTTAAATACTCCCTTACAAGCCTCTTTAGAATTCCCTCACCGTAACCGTGAACGACTTTTACCTCTTTAGCTCCCACAATCAAAGCATCGTCAAGGAACTCCTCAAGGGCCCTTATGGCCTCTTCCCCCCTCATACCAAGAAGCTTAATCTCAGGGAAGAATCTATTCGGAACCGGAACGCTAACTCCTAAACTCTCTTCCTTTGGAACTTCTTCAACTTTAACTAAGTTTGAAAGCTTAACGTCAACCTTCATAGGACCTATCAAGACCTTTGCCTTCTTTCCAGATACCTCAATAACCCTTCCTTTCCTCCCTGAAGGGAGAACCTTTACCAAATCACCAACCTTAATCTCCCCCTTAGGCTTAACCTCTTCCTCAAGTTTTGCCCTGTTTTTCGCAGTTATAACCAACTTCCTAAGCTTTTCCCTTGCCTTTGAAGCTTCCCTCTCCTTTAGTATCTCCTCAGTCTTACTCCTTAACTCCTCAATAAACTCCTTTAGCTTCCTTGAGTGCTCTTCCCTTAAAGTCCTCTCCTTCCTAAAGAGCTCCTCCTCTTTCTCCTTAAGCTCCCTCTTTAACCTCTCAACCTCCCTCCTCTCCTCAACGAGTTTCTTATACTCTCTCTCAAGGGCCTCAATTATCTCTTCAGCCATTCTATCCTCAGCCCCCATCAAAGACCTTGCGGTCTCTACAACCTCTTCGGGGATACCGTACCTCTTAGCTACTATGAGAGCGTAGCTCTTACCTACAACGCCGTAGGCAAGCTTATAGAGGGGCTTTAGGCTCTCTTCATCAAAGAGAACTGAGGCAACGTCGTAGTAATCGTCCTTATAGGCGTAGAGCTTTACCGGAGTAAAGTGGGTAGTTGCAACTACCTTTGCCTTCTTATCTTTTAAGTACTTAAGGATCGCAACTGCAAGGGCTGAACCTTCAACGGGATCCGTCCCGGCCCCAAGCTCGTCAAGGAGGACTAGTGAGTCCTCATCAACTTCCCTCAAAATCTCACCTATCCTCTTAACGTGGGAGCTGAAAGTTGAGAGGGACTGCTCTATACTCTGCTCATCTCCGATATCAGAAAACCACTTTCTTACAAAGAGGAGGGAGCTCCCTTCCTGGGCAGGAATTAAAAAGCCGCTCTGAGCCATCATTGATAGAAGGCCGAGAGTCTTAAGGGAGACAGTTTTACCTCCTGTGTTTGGACCGGTTATAACAAGGCCCCTTTTAAGCTTTAGGTCAACCGGAACAACTTCTTTACCTGTAAGGATTAATAGAGGGTGCTTTGCTCCTTTAAGGTTAAACTCCCTGCCAAAGGTCGGAAAAGTTCCCGACAACTTTAAGCTCATGTAAGCAACGGCGTATCGGAAGTCAATCTCTACTAAAGCCTTAAAGGAACTCTCAATTTCAGATAAGTAGGAGCGGGCAAGGTTTGAGAGCTCCCTTAAAACCCTCCTTACCTCCTCAGCCTCTTCCCTCTTAAGCTCCCTGAGCCTGTTGTTCAGCTCAACGACACTCAGAGGCTCAACGTAGAAGGTTTGGCCACTTGAAGAGCGGTCGTGAACTATTGCCTGAAACCTCTTCCTAAAGTGGGGCTTAACGAGAATAACGTACCTACCTTCCCTCTCCGTAATAATCCTGTCTGGACAGATATCCTCGTGGCGATTAACTAATGAGTTTAACCTCTCTTTTATCCGTGATGAGACTGTAGAGATGTTTTTTCTTATGCTCCTCAGCTGTGGCGAAGCTGTATCAAGTATCTCACCGCTTTCGTCTACGCTTTCCCTTAACCTTTCTAGGAGCTCACCACCACCTGTTAACCTTTCAGAGTAGAAGGAGATCCTGGAAAGGTGCTCAGGAAGGTTTTTAAAGAAGTTCTTCAAAACCCTTGACTGCTCAAGGAGTTTAAGGAGGTTTAAGAGCTCCTCAACCGATAGAACGGACCCTTCAACTTTCAGCTTTTCAATTAGAGGTGAAACGTCGGGAAAGGTCTCAAGGGGTAGAGTCCTCTCTTTTAGGAGTTTAACGAAAGAGTCTGTTAGCTCTAAGTTCCTATTAACTTCCTGGTAGTTTACCGAAGGTTGAAGTGAAAGAACCCTATCCTTTCCTGCAGAACTTTTTGCAAGGCGAGAAGTTTCATAGAGGAGCTTATCGTATTCAAGTTGGCGCCCCACTCCTTTGAACATCAGTATGAAGACCCCCCTCCAATCACCAAAGGAGTGAAGGCGCCGGAACTAACCACTTCTAAATAGATAGTATAACAAAACCTAACCTTGGGCAAGAAGTTCCCTAACAACTCTGTTAACCAGTGAACCATTAGCCCTGCCTTTTACCTTCGGCATTACAGCCTGCATAACCTTGCCGAGGTCTTTAGGAGAGGAAGCTCCAACTTCCTTAATAACCTCAGCTACAAGCTCCCTTATCTCCTCTTCGCTCATCTGCTTGGGGAGGTAGCTCTCTACAATCTCAAGCTCCCTCTTCTCCTTCTCAACAAGGTCCTGCCTTCCGCCCTTTTCGTACATCTCTATAGACTCTCTCCTCTGCTTTGCGTACTTCTGGAGGAGAGAGATAATCTCTTCGTCGGTAAGCTCTCCTCTCTTATCAATCTCAGCGTTCTTTATTAGAGCCTGAAGCATCCTAATTACAGAGAGCTTCTCCTTATCCTTGGCCTTTAAGGCTGCCTTCATATCCTCTTTCAACCTTTCCTTAAGGCTCATTCTCTCTCCTTACTTTTTCTTCTTCTTACCCTTAGGTGGTAAGAGTCCGCGCTTCTTGAGGGCCTTAATTAACCTCTTCCTGGCCGCCATAGCCTTTCTCTTTCTCTTCTCAGAGGGCTTCTCGTAGTACTCTCTCCTCTTAATCTCTGTGAGGATTCCTTCTCTTTCGCAGAGCTTCTTAAACCTCTTTAAGGCCTTCTCAAAGGGCTCACCGTCGCGGACGTAAACTGTTGCCATAAAGCATCGCCTCCTTTCTTTAGGTTTTTCGCAGGCAATTATATGCTTTAAGGGGGACAATAGCAAGAACTACCCCTCTCTAAGCCACCTTGCAGCATCAAGGGCATGGTAAGTAAGGATTAAATCGGCACCAGCCCTCTTTATGGAAGTTAAAGTTTCAATAACTATTCTCCTTTCATCTACCCAGCCTTTAAGGGCCGCAGCCTTAACCATTGAGTACTCACCGCTTACGTTGTAGGCAGCAGTCGGGTACTTAAACGTATTCTTAACCCTCCTTATCACGTCAAGGTATGCAAGGGCCGGCTTAACCATAACTATATCTGCTCCCTCTTTAATATCAAGGGCAACCTCCCTTAAAGCCTCGTCGGAGTTTGCAGGATCCATCTGGTAGGAACGCCTATCCCCAAAGGCCGGAGCCGACTCTGCAGCGTCCCTAAAGGGACCGTAGTAGGCTGAGGCGTACTTTGCGGCGTATGACATTATCGGAATATCCGTAAAACCAGCTCCATCAAGAGCTTCCCTAATTGCCTTTATCATTCCGTCCATCATTCCAGAAGGGGCAACCATGTCTGCCCCTGCCTGGGCGTGGGAAACAACCTGTTTCTTTAGGAGCTCCAAGGTCCTATCGTTATCAACGTCGCAGACCTCCCCAGAACAGGCAAGATAACCGCAGTGGCCGTGAGTTGTATACTCACAGAAACAGACGTCAGTTATAACGTAGATGTTAGGAAACTCCTGCTTTATTTTCCTTACGGCCCTCTGAATTATTCCCCTTTCAGAGT
Organism: Thermovibrio guaymasensis; assembly: GCF_003633715.1. NCBI lineage: Bacteria > Pseudomonadati > Aquificota > Aquificia > Desulfurobacteriales > Desulfurobacteriaceae > Thermovibrio > Thermovibrio guaymasensis. The sequence goes on along the minus strand of NZ_RBIE01000001.1, from coordinate 359,083 downwards.
AGGAGTCAGAACCTAGCTCGTCCTTGTGGGATGGAATTCCAAAGAGAATTACGGCAGGTATTCCAAGTTCCTCAACTTGAGACAGGATCTCGGGAAGTCTATCTATTGAGTACCTAAACTGCCCGGGCATTGAAGGAATCTCTTCCTTGATATTCTCCCCGTCAACTACAAAGATTGGGTAGATGAAGTCGTTAGGAGTTAAAATTGTTTCTCTAACCATTCTCCTAATGTTTTCGTTCTTCCTCAACCTTCTAAGCCTTAGCTGGGGAAAGTTCCCTGTTAACATCTTTAACCTCCGCTTTTTCTCTCAGGGCTAAGATTTTACCACCACTCCTCCTCTCTAGCCTCCATGACGGTCTCCACTATAAGGAGAACTACAGAAAAGACGTTTGCTACGAGAGCTCCCCAAGCAAGGGCCTCAACTAAGGAGGCTCTTGAACCCATCTGGTAGAAAATTAAGGCGGGTATAAGGTGGAGGTCGGCAGCAAGGCTCGTTGCAAGGAGCTCTGCACTTAAGGTTTTTTTACTCCCAAGCTTCAAAAGTGTTGCAACGAGGTTAAAGATAACTGAAGCCAAAAGTTCGTAAGGATCTCCGTCGTAAACGAAGCCCACAGTAGTTGTAAGGGACATCATCACAAAGAATGCAGTTCCTACTTTACCCCAGTCCATCTATCCTAACCTCTCCTTAAGTTTCCTCTTAAGCATTGCACTCCTTGAAACTATCCTCCCCTTAAATAGCTTCTTGACCGCCTCATCTATCATCTTCTTAGGAGCCACTATAACCAGAACGTCCAAGGGTTCTATAACAACGTCCCCTCCGGGAGTGTAAATTATTTTGCCGTCCCTCTTTTTAATGGCTACAACGGTTATTCCAAACCTCTTCCTCAGCTCAAGTTCCTTTAAACTTTTACCTATTACCGGAGAGTCAGGCTGAACTACGAGCTCTTCAATATCTATGTAAGTACGCTCCCCGAAGAAGATTTCTTCTAGGAGGGACCTTTCACCAAATATTGGGGGCTTCCTAGCAAGGATTGCCACCCTCTTTGAGATTATTGCAGGAATAGTCTCTACGTAGTCTGCCCCTACGAGCTTTAACTTATCCTTAAACTCTTCCCTCTTAACAAGGCCTATAATGAAGAAGGGGTAGATGTTGTACTTGGAAACAACGTTCTTAACTGTGAGGGTTATAGCAAGGTTTTTATAGTCATCCTTCGTCGCTACAATAGCTCCGACTGCAGACTGAACGTTTGCAAGGATAAGTGAGTTCTCATCTGTAGGGTCAAGCTTTAAGTAGTACTTTATTGAGTGCTCCTTTGCAAACTCTTCAAGGCCGTCTGAAGGGTCAACTATAACTACCGGAATTTTGTGGTAGCGGAGCTCCTTTAAAAGGTGAACAACGTAGTCGTTAAAACCAAATATTATGTAGTGGCCCTTTAAAGCAGATATATCCGAAACCATCTTCCTGAACCTCAAAATTTTTTTCACTTCACCGCTCGTTACTATGTTGATCAGAACTGCAATTGAGTATCCCATTACAGCGCCGACGCCGATAGTCATCACGGCAAGGTTAAAAACCCTGTCCTTGACAGACATATCCCACATCTCACCGTAGCCTATCGTCGTAACGGTAAGGATCGTCATGTAAAAGGCCTTTAAGAGGTCAACCCCCGAAATCAACATGTAACCAACAGTTGAGACCATTATGGTAATGAGGCCGACGATGAGGGGAGCTCTGAACTTCATTAAGATTTCAAGGACCTTTTCCTGGCTGTACTGGCGAGGAATTACCCTCTCTATTTCCCTTTTCCTTCCCACTCCCTACCTCAAGTAAGAGTAGAGCCTCTCAAGGGCTTTTTCTATATTTTCAACAGACGTACAGAAGGAAAACCTTATAAATTCGTTGGTTCTATTGTAACCGAAATCCCTACCTGGAGTTACAGCAACTCCAACTTTCTCAAGGAGCTCAAAGGCAAAACTAAAGGAGTCCTCCGTAAAATCTGAAACGTCAGCGTAAACGTAGAAAGCTCCCTGTGGCTCTGAAGGAACTTTAAAGCCCACCTCCTTTAAGCCCTTTAAGAGGACCTCCCTTCTCTCCTTAAAGACTTCAACGTTCGACCTTAACTCTTCAAGGACCTCCTTTTCAAAGCAGGCAAGTGCAGAGTACTGGGAGAGGGTAGAAGGTGATATTACGGTGTTCTGAAGGATTGCCGTTACGTCTGAAACGAGCTCATCAGGGAGGATTAACCACCCTAACCTCCAACCTGTCATGAGGAAAAACTTTGAAAAGCCGTTTACAACTACGCACCTATCTGTAACTTCCAGGACGCTTGGAGCCCTCTCAAAGTAGGTAAGGCCGTGGTAAATCTCATCGCTTACCAAAAAGGCCTTCTCCGAAAGGGCTTTGAGTTCTTCTAACGTATATACAACACCGGTTGGGTTAGAGGGAGAGTTAACTATGAGGGCTGGAGTTTCAACCTGCTGAGGCAGAACTTTAAAGGAACTCTCAGGGGAAACAGGAACCGCCCTCCCTTCAGAAAAGAGTAGGTTAAGCATGTTCTTATAGCAGGGATAACCGGGATCTGAATAGGAGATTTGTCCAATTCTCTCAGAAACTACCTTTAAAACGGCTAAAAGCCCGGGAGAACTACCGGGAGTAATAACAACGTTCTCAGGCTCTACTTCTACTTGGTAAGTTTCACAGTAATACCTGGCTATCTCCTCCCTGAGGGGGTAAATTCCAGCGCTTTCAGTGTACTTCTGCTCAAATCTACTCAAGAACTCCTTAGCCTTTTCCTTAACTCTCTTTGGAACCGGTAAATCCGGTTCTCCTATTTCAAGGTGGATAACCTCCTTCCCCTCCTTCTCAATCTCCTTCGCCTTTTCAAGGACTCTCATAACGTAAAAGGGCTCAACTAACGACCTCTCCATAGTTCTCCTCTCTCTTCTGGCCTACCTCTTTCAGCCTTACCTTAACAACTTTCCCCGGTTCAAACCTCCTATCTAAAATGACCCTTATATAGTTATCAGTAAGGGCGGTACTCTTACCTCCCTCCACTTCAGAAAGGACTACTGCAGGGAGCTCCCTTCCTAAAAACCTCCTTCTATACTCTAAGCTCTTCTCCCTGCCGATCCCCCTCAAAACTGAAGCCCTCTCCTTTTTAACTTCAGGAGGAACCGAGTCCTTTAACTTTGCAGCAACAGTTCCCTTCCTCTTTGAGTAGGGGAAAACGTGGAGGTATCCAAAGGGAAGGGACTCAACAAGCTCTAAAGTCCCTTTAAACTCCTCCTCTGTTTCACCGGGAAATCCGACCATAACGTCGGTTCCTATGCAGGAATCGGGCCTCCTCTTAAGGATTTCCTCAACAACCTTTACGTAGTCCTCAGGTGAGTAGCGCCTTTTCATCCTCTCAAGAACCGTTCTACTTCCGCTCTGGAGGGGAATGTGGAAGTGGGGAGCAACCTTCTCTGAACTGGTCACAACGTCTACAAGGTGAGGGGTAAACTCTATAGGCTCTACCGAAGAGAGCCTTAACCTGTAAAGGGGGAGTTTAACGATCTCCTCAACCAGCCTTGCCAAACTCCAGCCGGGGAACTCCCTTCCATAAGCTCCAAGGTGAGTACCGGTAAGGACTATCTCTTTATAGCCTGAATCAACGAGCTCCTTTACCTGCCTTAAGACCTCCTCAGGCGGAAGGCTAACCATTCTCCCCCTTGCCTTTGGAATTATGCAGTACGTACAGAAGAGCTCACACCCCTGCTGAACTTTGAGGAAAGCCCTACTCTTACCCTCGTAGTGGCGAATTGTTAAAGGGTAAAATATTTTCTCCTTCCAAACTCCTTTAACGTAAGTCCTTGGAAGTTCTCCCTTTAACCTCCTCTCAACAAGATCAACGATATTGAACTTCTCAACGTTCCCGGTTATAAAGTCGGCCTCTTTAACTTTCTCAACTTCCTCAGGGTAAACTTCACTGTAACACCCGGTAACGACAACTAAAGCGTTAGGGTTCCTACTCTTTGCTCTCCTTATCGCCTTCCTTGACTTTGAATCTGCAACTGAGGTAACCGTACAGGTATTTATGACGTAAACGTCAGCCTCCTCGCTAAAGGGAACTATCCTGTACCCAGCGTCCTTAAACCTCTCCTCCATGTAGGCGGTCTCATGGAAGTTCATCTTACAGCCTAGAGTATAGAAAGCTACTCTCTTCAAAGCCTCTCCTTACCTAAAGTCTTTACCATTAAGGGTAGGCAAAAGGGGAAAATTTGCAAACTTTAAAGGACTTTTAGAAAGAGCTCAACAAAGGGCTCTAAAGATTCAATCCCTATCGGCTCCTCCTTTAAAGGAGGAAAGTAAAGGGTAGGCTTACCAAAGAGGTTTCCTCCTTTCCCTTGGAATCTGTTTGCAAGGATTAGATTTACCCTAACTCCCGCCCTCTCAAGCTCTTCAACTGTCCTCTTTCCTATCTCAAGTGAAAGTTTTCCCGGATTTACAACAACTCCAAAGAAGGTTTTAGGGCTCTTAAAGACCTTCCCAAGGAAACTGTACTCCTCCCTCCTTCTCCTAAGGACTTCTACTACAGGGTCCCTCCCAACCGGTTCCCCTGCCATCTTCCTATACTTTAGAGATTCCTCCCTCATCTTTATTAGGGAATCAACCCAGTTTAAAAGCTTATCGGGAGAGGCCATAAGGCGAACTGTATAGCCCGAAGGGGCAGTATCAAAGACGAACTTCTCAAAGTTCCCCTCATATTTCCTCATTATCTGGTATATTGAGTCAACAGCTGCAAGCTCAAGAGCTCCTGGAGAGTAGTAGGCAAGCTCTATCTGGTTCTTTACGTTCCCAATTAAAGCAGGGCTAACTATCTTCTCAGCCTCTTTCTCAACTCTCTTTAGGTACTCCCTCATACTCCTTTCAAGGTCAACCTCAAGTGAAAAAAGGTTTTGAATTACTTGCGTCGGGGAGCCCCCAAGTTCCTCTTTAAGGAGGATTGAGAGGGAGTGGGCGGGGTCAAGGGAAACTAAGAGAGTTTTAAATCCTTTCTTTGATAGGGAAAGGGCTAAGGAAGTTGAAAGTGTTGATTTACCGACTCCTCCCTTTCCAGAGAGGAAAAAGACGTTAAAACCTTTAAGGTTCACCGATTTCACCTAAGACCCTCCACAGGATTGAAGCCTTCTCACTCTCCCTCCAGGCATCAACTTCCGAAGATAGGTAGGGAAGGAGCTCCACAGTGTGATAGTAGAGTGGATTTGGAATTCCAATCTCGTCACTCAAAATCAGGGTTAGAAGGTCAAGGTCTTTGTATAGGGCTCTCTTTCTGAGTTTATCAGTTGCGTTATCAAAGCCGAGAGCCCCGATAAAGAAGAGCCTAACGTTCCTTAGAAAACCTTTCACTTCTCCACTCCTTAAACTCTGGGGAGTTCTTCCACCTCCTATGGAACCAGAACCACTGTTCAGGGTGCTTTCTAACAGCCTCTTCAATTGCACTCGTGTACTTTTGGGTCAGCTCTTCAACGCTACCATCAGGGTATATGGGCTCTCCAATCTCAACCTTGTACCTGCCGTTTTCAATAAAGCAGAAGGCTGGAATTACGGGCTTTCCGCTCTTTAAAGAAATTAAGGCAACTCCTTTATTTGTATAGGTTTTCCTACCGAGGAACTGGGTTAAAACTCCTTCACTCACCTTTGGCCTCTGGTCAAGGAGAATTCCAACAAATCGCCTCCTCTTTAAGTCCCTTAAAACCTCAACTCCCCTGCCGGTTGGAATAACCTTTATCCCCCAGCTACTGCGAATTGAGTTTATAAGGGAGTCAACCCTTCTGTTCTTCATAGGCTTTGCAACTACTGAGAGCCTACCCCCTGATAGCTTAGAACACAGAGCTCCCATAAGCTCCCAGTTGCCGATGTGGGCAGTTAGGAAAATTCCCCCTTCTGCGGGAAGGGAGGAAATATCAACCGGGTAAAAGAGAGATTTAAGGTAGGAAAGGGAGTAATCTGGAGACTTTAGAAAATCAACGGCACAGACAAGGAAGTTCTTAAAGCTCTCCTTACCGACCTTAAGGGGAAAACCGGTAAACTCAAGGTTCTCTCGACAGACCCTCTTAACTCGCGGGTAGTTATAAAGGAGTTCTCCAAGTCCCCTTGCAATAGAAATTGCCCTTTCTCTCTTTAAGCTCCTCAAACCCTTTAGGCTAAAGCTTAAAGCTAGATACTCCAGAAGGTGCAAGGTCTCCTTCAAGCTTTTCCTCTTTACTCCTTTGTGCGTTTTTAACGTTTGCCAGGATAAACTCTTTAAGACCGTAAGCTTCAAGTTTTAAGACGGGAGCTCTCACTCTCCTCAACCTTCCCTTCAGCTTTATTAAGTCCTTCTCAGTAGTTACAGGGTTTTCAAGTTCTGATAGTCTCTTTAAGTCCTCATCGGTGTAAACGTGGTGGTCCTCAAAGACTAAGTAGTTGCGAACTCTGTAACCCATATCAACAATCATCTTTAAAAACTGGTCCGGGTTCCCTATTCCGCAGAAGACGTCAACAAACTCCCCTTGAGGAGGGTGGGTCCTCTTAAACTCACCGTCAACCCAGAACTTAAAGTGCTGCTGTGCGATAAATATCGGCTTTTTAAAGGTCTTTAAAAAGAGCTCCAGACTCTCCAGCCTCTCAGAGCTGACCAAGTTTGCCCTGGTTATAACGAAGGCATCCGCCCTTTCAAGGGAAGAAATCGGCTCCCTCAGAAGACCAAGGGGAAGGCAGTGTTCGTCTCCAAAGGGGTTAAATGGGTCAACTGAAACTAGGTTTAGCGTAGGCCTAACCTTCCTGTACTGAAAGCCGTCATCAAGGATAACTACATTTGAACCCTTTTCAAATGCAAACTCAATACCTTTCAGTTTGTCCTTTGATACAACAGTCCTGTAACCCTTTAGAGCGTAAACTGAAGCCTCATCTCCAAACACTTCAGGCTGTGGTTTTGCAAAAGCAGGTCCCTTCTCCTTTCCCCTGTAACCTCTGGTAACTATTGCGGGAGAGAAACCCGCCTCTTCAAGGTATAGGTAAAGGCTCTCTACTAGGGGAGTCTTACCGCTACCTCCTGCAACGATATTCCCAACAGATACTACCGGAAGGCCAAAAGAGGTTGAGTTCAAAAAACCAGAATCGTAAAGGTAGTTTCTTAAAGAGGAAACTCCACAGTAGAGCTTTGAAAGAAGCCAGAGTAGAGGGTAGAGGAGTGAGAAAAGGCCTTCTCTATTTAAAACTTTTCTTCTAATCTCGTTTAAACTCACCTTCTTCCCCAATTAGAGAGAGAATTCTATCGGAAACTCCCCTCTTCTCCTTCCAGAGCTTAAAGGAGGAACCTGCAAGGTCTGAAGATAGTTCAGGATTCTTTAAAAGAGAAGAGAGGAACTGAAGGAGCTCCTCCCTTCTTAGAATGGGAACGTTAAGCTCAAGGGCGAGCTCCTTAAAGTCATCTGAAAACTCCCCCATAACTGTAGGTTTTCTAAATGCAACGCTCTCAACCGGGTTGTGGCCACCAATCCCCGGAACGAAACTTCCCCCGATTACGCACAGGTCTGCGTAGTAGTAAAGGCCTGAGAGCTCCCCAACTGTATTGACAACGTAAAAGTCAATCCCTTCTGGAACCCTTAAACTCTCGCTCCTCCTTAAAACCTTCCCGGGGAGCTCAAACTTCCTGCCAACGTGCCTTGGAGCTATAACAGTTAGGAGGTTGGGAAAACTCTTTTTAAGCTTAAAGTGGAGCTCTCCAGCTATCTCCTCCTCCCCCGGATGGGTGCTTCCCCAGATAATAACTTTCCTCTTCCCCTCAATTTCAAGGGGAGGAACTTCCCTCGGAGGGGAGTAGTCAAGTTTCAAGTCTCCAACAACAGTTACCTTTTTAAAGCCGAGCTCTTTAGCCCTCTCTGCATCGTAGGAACTACGGGAGAGGAAGTAACACTTTTCAAAGTAACCCTTTAGGAAGTTAAACCTCTTTAACCTTCTGAATGTCCTCTCTCCCACCTTTCCGCTGACAAAGTAAACGGGAATTCCAAGATCGGTAGCTCCCTTTAAAAGGGAGGGCCAAATTTCAGTCTCGTAGATTAGTATTTTCCTAGGCCTTACTTTCTTTAAGAACCGAAGGACAACCGGGTAAAGGTCTATAGGCAACAACCTCTTTGGAACAGCGGGATAGAGCTTCCCAGCCCTCCTCAGCCCGTAGTCAGTAAAAGTGGTAATTGCCACTTCTCCCCTTAACTTATCAACGAGGGGCTTAATAGTGTTTACCTCTCCAACGCTTGAAGAGTGAATTAAAACCTTTCCCCTTCCTCCAGGAAAGGAGGAACTAAACCTCCGAATGAGTGAAACTTCTCCCCTCTTCCTTGTTAAAAACTTCAAAAGGGGGAAGAAGGGAATAGAGATTAACAGGAAAAGGTTATAGAGCCAGAACATCTACCTCATTCCTAGGAGTTTATGAACTTGTGGAATTAAACGAACCTCAAAGGATTTAAGCAGTCTCTCCCTTCTCCTAACCATATCCCATACCCTTTTAAAGGTTTCAGCGTAGTCCTCTTTCGGGTGGTGGATAGGTTGAAGAACGACAGGTTGAGGAATTAAGTTAGAGTTGGAAAAGAGGAAACCCTCAAAGAGGTCAAGGTCCCTCTCATCATAGAGGGTGTACTTAAGCTCAACGTCCTCATAGGACTCAAGGAACTTCAAAAGGGTCTCCAAGGGGAACTCAACCCCCATAGTTGGAGGTTTGGGAGAGAGGACGAGGTGGAGCTTATTTTTTGGAAGCTCCCTAAAGATGTAACTGCACGTCTCAACTGTAACTCTCCTAACGGAAGGAAGCGACGTAAGGAGCTCCACCAGATCTGGGAGCTCTTCCTCCTCAAAGGGTTCTCCACCGGTTATCACAACTTCAGGTAGACCTGAAGAAACAACTAAATCTACGATCTCATCAACTCTTAACTCTCTACCGCTACTCCAGGAGTACTTAGTATCGCAGAAGAGACAGCCTACAGAACACCTTCCGGTCCTTATAAAGAAGGAAGGAGTTCCAACGGTTAGCCCTTCCCCCTGAATTGACTCAAAAACCTCACAGATCCTCATTTCCTCTTTTTCACCTCAACGGGAGACTTGACCTTAACGTCGTAATTCTTACCTACAACGTAACCTCCGGCCGCTCCGGCACCAGCAGCAACAAGGATTGGAACACAACCGGTTAAGAGAGGAAGTGTAAGAAGGAGGGATAAAAACTTCATACCACCTCCTAGTAATCAATTCCTTTCCTAGCTTTCAAACCTTGGTAGTAAGGGTGTTTAAGGAGCTGAAAGTAAGTAACGTAGTCTGCAAGTTCAATAACTTCAGGCTTTGCATACCTGCCAGTTAGTATAAGCTCAAGTTCAGTTGGTTTTCCTTTAACGAAGGAAACGACCTGAGAAACCTCCAGTAAACCGAGGTGAACGGCAACGTTAATCTCATCAAGGACGAGGACGTCAAACTCCTCAGCTTTCATACAGGCCAGCTTAAAACCTTCCTGAGCCCTTTCGTAATCCTCCGGAGTAACCCTAAAGTCGTAACCGGGCCTTCCAGTCTGGTAGAACTCAAAGTTCGGAAGGTACTTTGCAGCCTCTACCTCTCCGGTTGGAACACCTTTAATAAACTGGATAAAACAGCACCTTAAACCCCTACCAACTGCCCTTAAGCAGAGGCCTAAAGCCGCAGACGTCTTTCCCTTACCGTTCCCGGTATAGACGTGAATCATACCCCTTTCTAAAGCCATTTTCGGGCTACCTTCCAGGCAAGTTCTTTAGCCCTTCTATCTACTTCAACAACATCCTCAATGCTTTCTGGTTTTGGGAAGTTTGACCTTTCAAGGACCTCTTCTATCAGAACGGGAATCTGGGTAAACTTAATCTTCCCTTTTAAGAAGAGCTCCACAGCAACCTCATCTGCAGCGTTTAAAACTATTGGGTAAGGGTATCCCCTCTCTAAACTCTCATAGGCAAGTTTCAAGCAGGGGAACTTTCCGGTATCCGGCTCGTAAAAATCAAGCTTTAAGCCTGAAAAGTGAAGGTTCAAAGAGGGAAACTTCTCTCCAAGGGGGAGTCTCTCCGGATAGGAAAGGGCATAGACTATAGGAATCTTCATATCCGGAACGCCCATCTGGGAGATCACAGAACCGTCTACAAACCTAACCATTGAGTGAACTATACTCTGAGGGTGAATAACCGCCTTTATCTTCTCTAAGGGAAATCCAAATAACCAGTAAGCCTCTATTACCTCAAGCCCTTTATTCATTAAAGTGGCAGAATCTATGGTTACCTTCTTTCCCATATTCCAGTTAGGATGTTTAAGGGCTTCTTCAGGCTTAACTTTATCAAGGTCTTCCCTCTCTCTAAAGGGTCCTCCCGAAGCTGTAAGGATAATTTCCTCTACGCTCTCTCGCCTCTCACCGTTTAAGCACTGGAAAATGGCAGAGTGTTCACTATCAACAGGAATAATCTCCCTAGAAACTGACTTTACAAAAGGACCGGCACAGACTAGGGCCTCCTTATTTGCAAGGGCAAGTCTCTTACCCTTTCTAGCGGCCCAGTAGGTAGGGAGAATTCCAGCTGAACCTGAAATTGCAGCTACGCATACGTCAAAATCAAGCTCCTCAATTAACCTCCTTATCCCTTCAATGCCTGTAAATGCCTTAAACGGAAGGTTATTTGGAAGTTCCCCTTCAAAAAGGGCTACCGCTTCAGGTTTAAACTTTTTAGACTGGGATAGGAGAGAGTCCCTATTCCTACCGGCAACAAGACCTACAACTTTAAACTCTTCAGGAAAAGCCTCTACAACTTTTAGAGTACTCTCCCCGATAGAGCCTGTTGAACCAAGAACTAAAACCCTCTTCATAACCTTGCAAGGAGCTCCTTGAGACTTTCTACCCTCTCCTGTTTACCGGTTGAGAGCTCTTTAAGGGAATAGAACTCTCCCTCAACTTCATCCTGGCCTATTATCACTGCAAACTTAACCTTTAAACGGTCTGCAGCCTTCATCTGAGCCTTAAAGCTTCCCTGTCTGTGGTCAATCTCAGCCCTTATACCTTTACTCCTTAAGAAGTTGACAACTTCAAGGCCCCTTCTGTAAGCCTCCTCTCCCCTGGTTACTACGAAAACTCCTCTCCTTTCAACCTCAAGTTCAGGAATGAGGAGCATAACCCTATCTATTCCCATGGCAAAGCCAAGGGCCGGAACCTGAGGGCCTCCAATTTCCTCTACGAGGTAGTCGTACCTTCCCCCTGCAAGGACTGTACTCTGGGCTCCAAGTTGGGAGCTCTTAAACTCAAAGACCGTTCTCGTGTAGTAATCAAGGCCCCTAACGAGGAACGGGTTCTCTTTAAATTCAACTTTAAAGAGATTTAGGTACTCTTTAACCTTCTCGTAGTGCTCCCTGCATTCAGAACAGAGGTAATCTGTAATCTTAGGAGCCTGGGAAACAACTTTTTGGCAACTTTCATTCTTACAGTCGAGGACCCTTAAAGGATTCTTTTCAAACCTCCTAACACAATCTGGACAGAGAAAATTAAGCTTACTCATTAAGAAGTTAATGAGAGCTTCCCTGTAAGCAGGCCTACACTCCCTACACCCGATAGAGTTAACCTCAAGGACCGCCTCAACTGAGAGCTCCTTCAAAACCGTATCTGCAACCTTTATCAGTTCAGCATCGGCTCCAGGCTGTGAAAAGCCGAAGACCTCGGCCCCAGCCTGGAAAAACTGCCTCTTCCTCCCTGCTTGAGGCCTTTCAAACCTGAACATAGGGCCAACGTAGAACCACTTTGTAAAGGGCTCCTTAGCGTAAACGCCGTGCTCAACGTAAGCCCTTACGGCTGAAGCAGTTCCTTCAGGCCTAAGGGCAACAACCCTTCCGCCCTTATCTTCAAAAACGTACATCTCCTTGTTTACTATGTCGGAACTTTCTCCAACGCTCCTGGTAAAGAGCCTGGCTTCCTCAAAAATAGGAAGGATTACCTCACTAAACCCCGCCCTTTCAACAACTTCCTTAAATGTATCTACGACTCTCTCATACTTTAAACTCTCAGGCGGAATAAGGTCTTCCACCCCTCTTAGAGCTCTATACTCCATAGCCCTCTACTACCTCCACATCGTCTGTTCCGCAGAACCTATCTCCGGCATCACCAAGGCCGGGAACTATGTAGCCGTAGTCGTTTAACCTTTCATCAACGGCAGCAGTAACTAAAGTTAAACCCTCAAATCTCTTCAGCCTATCAATCCCTTCAGGTGCGGAAACTACAGAGACGAAGGTTAACTGCTCGGCCTTAATACCCTTAGAAAGGAGCTCCTCTATACAGTAACTTGCAGTCCCACCGGTTGCAAGCATAGGGTCAAGGAGGACGTACCTTGCTCCCCTAACTAAAGGGTACTTCTTATAGTAAGGAACCGGCTCTAAAGTCTCCTCATTCCTGTAAACTCCCATAAAGCCGATCCTTCCCTTAGGATAAAGGCCAATAGCGGGAGGTATTAGGGAAAGGCCAGCCCTTAAAATAGCTATAAAGACAACCTCTTGGCTAACCTGGTACGAGAAACCCTCTGAAACGGGAGTTTCAACCTCTACCCTTTTAAGTTCAAGCCCCTTTAAAGCTTCAGGTATGAGGAGCAGGCCGAGCTTCTCTAAAGTCTCCCTAAAGAGCCAGTGGGGAGTGTCTTTCTTCCTGAGAACCGTTAAAAGGTCTTCCTTAAGAGCTCCCTCAACTACTTTTAAATTCACTTCATCAACCTCTCAGCAAGTGAGGATATTGGCAGAAAACCGTAGTCCCCTTTAATTGCACTGTATATGTTAAAAGCCTCTTCCCTATTTCCCCTTTTAAGGGCAAAGAGGAGTTTATCGTATAAGTATTCGGGGTGAGTCCACTCCTGCCTCTCAACTTTGTAGTTCGGAAGTTTACCTCCATCAAGGCTCCAGGTTAAAAGGGTAGTCTTTGACGGAGGAGAGAGTAGGTAACTCTTTGAGGAGGCAAGGCCTTTCAAGTAACTACTTTCACCCTTAATCTTCCCTATCAGGAACTTGGCAAGCCTTGAGGAGGGAGCTCCCCCATACTCCTTTACCGCTCTCTCAAAGTAGCTCAGAGCCTTCTCTTCTTTACCCCTATCAAGGTAATAAATTCCTCTATCAACAAGCTCTGCAGCTTTCATTTCAGCTTTCATGGTGTAAAATTTATAACCAACGTAAAATCCTCCGATAGTAAGAGCAAAAAGTAAAAACGATAGGAGCTTAGCCCTGTGCTTAGAAATAAAGTGAAGGAGCTTATAAAGGTCGGAGACGAGCTGTTCGGCCTGTGGAGTGTCAATTTCCTCAGGAATCTGAACTTTAGGTTCCTCTTTCCCTTTACCTCTATACACTCTATACGGTGGCCTTTTCAAGTAGAAACCTCCAGAAGGTTTTGGAGAATTGTACCAGTTAGGTGGCAAAGTTGAAGGGTGATAAAAAAACACTATCTACTACGCCTACACTTTTAATTATTTCAATGCTCGTAGGGTTGTTTGGGCTAGTAATCTTCTTTTACACATTTTACAAATCTGAGCTTAACCAGGCCATCTACAAATCGGTCCTAACACAGGCAAAGAACAGGCTAAAGTATACCACTTCCTCCTACGAGTCATTGCTTAAAGAGGAGGGCCATTTAAACCTGAAGGAAAGCAAAGAAGAGATTAAAGAGGAGGTAAAGAACGCCTGGGTTATAGCCAACTCCATCTATCACTTCTGCAAAAGGAGAGGGTGTAGAGATGAAACAATAAAGCTCCTAATCAAAAACGCCCTCCAAAATTACAGGTTTTTCAACGGGCTGGGCTACATCTTCATAGACAAGGTAAAAGGAAGGGTCGTTCTGAACCCTGCTCACCCCCAGATTGAAGGGAAAAGTATGTGGAACTGGAAAGACCTAAAAGGAAAGTTTGTTCACAGGGAATTTGAAAGAATAGTCCTCTACTCACCTAACGGCGAAGGGTTCATAACCTACTACTGGTACAAACCAAACAGTAAAGAAGTTGATAAAAAGATTTCATACATAAAACTCTTTAAACCTTACAACTGGATAATAGGAGGAGGCGTTTATTCCTTCCAGATAAAAGAAAAGATAAAAAAGCATGCCCTCTCTGTTGGAAAAGCTATTAACGCCTTCATTTACGATCCCAGCTCTCAAAAGGAGAAACCTGCTGTTTTAAAAGGTTTAAAGCCTGAAGACTTAAGAGAAGGCGTTTTCGTGTATACGAAAGACAAACTCTATTACCTGAAACTTTACCCAGAATGGAACTGGATAGTAGGAAGCTACATCTCAAAATCAGAAATGGTGAAGGATACTTTCTACCTTCAGAAGGAATTTCTAACAAAGGCTAACAAAACCATTGTATTAACATCGGCAGTTATTTTAATAATAATCACACTTTCGTCTTTTGCACTTTTTAACTACAACAGAAAATTGGCTGAATCTATTAAGGAACTTAAGGAAAAAGAAGGGAAATTAATAAAGTTAACCAGAAACCTAAAAATCATTGCTTACAAAGATGAAATAACGGACCTCCCTAACAGTAAAAAACTTATAGAAGACCTTATAAAGATAGACCCTTCAAAAAACATTCACTTTGCTCTTATAAACATAAGGAACTTCAGGGAACTCAACGAACTCTTCGGTTTTGACGACGGAAACAAAATCCTAAAGGCTTTTGCTCAAAACCTTAAAAGAGAAGTGAAAAAGCTCTGTAAAAGCTGCATCGTTTATAGAATAAGGGGAGACAAATTTGGAGTCCTCAGCTGTGGCCTTAACGATACCCAGTTCATCGAACTTATAGAAAAAATAATTCAGAAGCTAGAAAACCACGAATTTGAGGTAAACAACATAAAGTTCAAACTTGACGTTATTGCCGGAATTTCCAAAAACAGAGACAACCTCCTTATTGAAGCTGAAATGGCAGAAGAAGAAGCTAAGAAAAGAGACTTTAAACTATACGTATTTGATAAGGAGCTTGAAAATAAGTTTAAAAAGCTTGAGGAAAACCTTAAGATTGCTATCTTACTTAAAGATGCACTGGAAAACGACAAAGTTGTTCCCTTCTTCCAGCCGATAGTTGAACTTAAAAGCCTTAAAGTCGTTAAACACGAAGCACTAATGAGAGTTGAAACTCCTGAAGGAATCCTAAATCCGGGACAGTTTTTAGAAGTTGCAAAGAAAATCTCTATTTATAAAAAGCTATCACAATCAGTCCTTGAAAAGGCCTTCAAAAAGTGTGCAGAAACGGGAACTGACATATCGGTAAACCTATCAACAGAAGACCTGGCATCAAACAGAATGGTTAACTGGATCATAGGTAAACTTGAGGAATACAAAATAGCAGAGAAAGTCTGCTTTGAAGTAGTTGAAACAGAAGCTTTTAGCGATCTTAAGATCCTTGAAAACTTCTACCGCAGAATTAAGGATATAGGAGCTCTCCTAGCAATTGACGACTTCGGAAGCGGTTATTCAAACTACGAATACCTAGCAACCGTTAAACCTGATGTAGTTAAGATTGATGGAAGTCTAATATCTAAAATATCCACCTCAAAGGAAGTGGAGAAGCTGGTAAGGCATATTGTTGCCTTCTGTAAGGACCTCCAAATAAAAACGGTAGCAGAATTCATATCCAGTAAGGAACTATACGAAAAGGCCAAAGAAATTGGAATTGACTACGGTCAAGGTTACTACTTTGGAAAACCGAGCCCCGAGATTAAGAATGAATTAGAAGTTTAAAAGTAATTGAACTACATCTTCTTAAGGCATTAAGGTTGTATCCACCTTCTAAGGTAAATAGGAGAGGAACACCGAGAGAAAGCGCAGAATCAACAATTTCGGTAACTATTCCCTCTACACCTCTATCTGAGACCTTAAGGTCTGTTAAAGGATCATCTTCATGAAGGTCGTAACCGGCAGATACAAGGATAATTTCTGGAGAAAAGTCCTCAACTGCCCTTTTGAAAAGGGTTGAGTAGACCTCTAAAAACTCCCTGTCTGATGAACCTTCAGCCATAGGAACGTTTAAAACGTGGGAGTTATTCTCAGAAACAGAACCGGTTCCAGGGTAAAAAGGGTACTGGTGGGTTGAGAAGTAGAATACCCTCTCTTCGTCATAAAAGGCGTGCTGAGTTCCGTTTCCATGGTGAGCGTCAAAGTCAACTATAAAAACCTTCTCAACTCCCATTGAAAGGGCCTTTAAAGCACTAATAGCAACGTTGTTAAAGATGCAAAAACCCATAGCCCTATTCCTCTCTGCGTGGTGACCGGGAGGACGAACCGCACAGAAAACTGCTTCATACTTACCTTCTAAAAGGAGCTCCACTCCAAACTCATTTGCCCCTGCAGCCATTAAAGCAGAATCACAGGTAAACGAGTTATAGTAAGTATCTGGGTCAAAGAAGCCGGGAGCCCTCTCCCGGCAGGAAATTATCACGTCTTGAACGTAAGACTCTTCATGGACTGCAGTTAAAAGTTCATAGGAAACCTGCTTTGGCTTTAGAATGGGAATTCCGAGCTCGTAAACCGGCTCCATAAAATACTTCAGCCTCAGGGCATTTTCAGGATGAGAGGGTAAATCGTGCTTAAGGTAAACATCATCGTAAATTACTGCCGTCTTCACTTCAACTTCCTTACAATTTCAAATTCGGCCTTTCGATTTTCAATATCCACAGAAAGGAGCTTTACTAAAACCCTATCTCCAATCCTGAAAACAGTTCCAGTCTTTTCACCAACTAAACAGTACTGCTTTGGAACGCAAATGTAGTAGTCATTCTTTAGGCTGGAAACGTGGACAAAACCGGGAATTACCTGTTCAATAGTTTCAACGTAGAGTCCCTGTTCTGAGACTCCGGTAATTACTGCTTCAAACACCTCGCCTACGTGGTTGGAGGCAAACTGTAACTTCTTAAGCTCAATAACGTCCCTCTCAGCCTCATCTGCAAGGACAGACCTTTCAGTTATGTGCTTACAGATTACCTCTAACTTCTCCTCCCAGGCGGGAATGCTGTCGGGCTTAAACAGGCCTTTCTGGGCCATCTTAACAAGCCTGTGGAGGGTAAGGTCCGCGTAACGTCTAATGGGAGAGGTAAAGTGGGTGTAGTAAGTTGAAGCAAGGCCGAAGTGGCCGATGTTATCTGGCGAGTACTTGGCCCTTGCCATAGTCCTGAGCATTAGATAGTTAACCAACTTCTCCTCAGGCCTTCCTTCAACCTGTTCTAAAATCCTCTGAAGGATCTTAGGCTGAATATCGTTCTTAACAGAAGGAACCCTAAGTCCTAAGGAGCGAACGAAGTTCAAGAACTCCTGAAGTTTATCCCTATCGGGGGATTCGTGAACCCTATAAACGCTCGGGTAGTCTGTCCAGAACATAAACTCGGCAACAGTTTCATTTGCAGCAATCATAAATTCCTCAATTATCCTGTGGCTCCAGAGCCTCTCAGCCTTGTAAATATCTATAGGCTCTCCCTCTGCATTAAGAACTACAACCGGCTCTGGAAGGTCAAAGTCAAGAGAACCCCTCTTGTAACGCTTCTTATAGAGGATCTGTGCAAGCTGGTACATCTTCTTGAGTGAATCAACAACGTGAGGGAACTTCTCTACTGCCTCCTCATCTCCGTCTATTATCTTCTGAGCAATTGTGTAGGTTAACCTTGCCTTACTGTGAATCACGCTCTCGTAGATTTTATAGTCAACGACAATTCCCTTCTTGTTTATCTCCATCTCACAGGTAAAGGTTAACCTATCAACGTTAGGGTTTAACGAACAGATTCCGTTTGAAAGCCTCTCTGGAAGCATCGGAATACAGCGGTCGGGGAAGTAAACGCTGGTCCCCCTCCTGTAGGCCTCCTTATCAAGGGCGCTTCCCGGCTTTACGTAGTAGGAAACGTCGGCTATGTGAACGTAGAGCTTGTAGTGGCCGTTAGGGAGCTCTTCAATCGCAACGGCATCGTCAAAGTCCCTTGCGTTCTCGCCATCTATCGTAAAGCAGAGCTGATCCCTCAGGTCAACCCTTCCTTCAATATCCTCAGGCCTAACCTCATCTGGAATTTTCTCAGCTTCCTCAAGTACCTCAGGAGGGAACTCCGTTGGAAGGTCGTACTTCCTTATAATCAGCTCTATATCAAACTTAGGACCGCTCTTCCCAAGGTTCTCAATTACTTTCCCTACAGGCCCCCTGGTCTCTGAAGGGTAGGAAACTATTTCAACAACTACGTAATCCCCATCTTCAACCTTCTTACAGTCGGCGTGGGTAAGGATTATGTCGTAGCGAATCCTCTTATCCTCAGGAACGACAAAACAGTGTCCCTTACTCTTTTCAACCCTTCCTACAACCTTTTTCACAGCCCTTTCAATCACAGAAACTATCTTTCCCTCTCTCCTACCTTCCCTCCCTTCCTTAACTATCTCAACTGCAACTATATCTCCGTTCATCGCCCCTGCCATACTCCTACCGGGAACGAAAACCCCCTTTCCTCCCTCAAGAGGATCAACGAAACCGTAACCTTCTCTGTAGACGCAGAGCTTTCCTACAACGAGCCCTAACTTCTCAGGAAGGGCAAACTTTGAGCCCCTTAACTTAACAAGCTTTCCACCCTTTGCAAGCTCCTTTAACTTTGCCCTTAAAGCCTCCCTCTCCTCAGGAGGAATCTTCAGGTACTTTGCAATTTCCCTGGCCCTTAAGGGCTTATTAAACCTCTCAAGGGCTTCAAATATTCCCCTCTCAAGCTCCTTTTCCTTCTTAAACTCCCTCTCAACGTTATCTAGTTCCATCCTTCCTCCAAAACTCTTTGTGGTATTTTCTCTACAAATTTAACACCACTCCTCTTTAAATCTTCCCTAAAAGAACCATCAACTTTAAGGCCATAACTCTCAAGGATCTTTGAAAGCTTCCTGTAAATATCCTCTCCTGTCCTATCAAGGTCTGTCAGGATAACTACTCCTTCGTACTTTTCCGAGAGTTCTTCGGCTATATCGTGAAACTTCCTTCCCTTCATCGTATAAACAGGTCCAATGTCAAAACGCTCAAGGGCCATCTTATCCCTCTTCCCCTCCACCAAAACGACCCACCCCTCTTTACCGAGCATAAACCTCTTTAACCTGTAGAGAAACCTCTTAAGCTCTCCATCCATCTTTAAAAGAACCTAACTAAAATAATTCCAACAGTAAAGTTATATAAAATTGGAAGGCCAGCCTGAAGGAGGAGCAAAACAGCCGTAATTCTCAAAGGGTAAAGGCCGAGGTAGTAGGGTAGAAGGTAAGACCACCAGCTCCTTAAAAGGGAGAACATAGCGTTTCCAACTGCCATAGTCCCGAGGATATGGGAAGTCTTAATACCCTCCTTAACCATTACCTTTATCAGACCGTAAGCAACAGGGGGACTTATCGCAGCCGTAGTTATGTAAGTTATCTCAAGTGAGTTAAAACCTAAGCTTCCAAAGTAAGGCTTCAGCTTCAAAGTTAACCAGTCCATAGCTCCAGCCTTTATGAGAAGAACGACTAAGAGAAAGAGGGGAGTAAACTTCAAGGTAAAGAGGAAGCCCTCTTTAAGACCTCTCTTTAGACCAAAGCTTATAGATTCAAATGAAAAGTTCACTTTAGCGCTCTCAAAAGCATAACTAACAGGAGGAAGGCTCTTATACCTAAGCCTTCCGAAAACAGAAACTAAAACTAGAAGAAGAACGTCAAAGGCAAGCCTTAAGAGGGCATAGTAGAGGGCAATAACCCCAATGAGAGGAAGTAAAACCGGAAAGTAGTACCTGTATAGGAACATTAACCTCATGGGAAAGTTGGTTGCAAGGATGGTTAAGTAGAGATCAGCCGGTTTAACCCTTCCCTCCTTTAAGAGCTTAGAGGCAACAACGTGGGCAGCCCTGGGAGAGACGAGGTAAATCACAGGAACCTGTGTTAAAAGCGGGTGAATTCCAAACTTTGCAAGAGGAAGGGTCTTAAGGCCAAGCCAGTTAACCAAACCCGTTTCAACTAAAACGGCAGCCAGAACGTAACCAAAAACTACGGCTGCCACTATAAAGAGGTAAAGTTCTGTAAAGCTCATACTAACCTACAGGGCTTAACTCCCTCACTATTTGACCGCACTTTAGCGCAACATCGGCAGTAATTGCAGCACACCTGAAGTTCCTCTCCCTGCTCCTGGGACTAATTCCCGTAGCCTTACACCAGTTAATAATAGAGTTCCTACACAGTATTGACCTGGCAGGTGCCTTTGGAAGTCTAGCCATTTGGGGAGGTTTAAAGAGAGGAAGCGGAGTCTCATTGTGAAAGTCAACAAGCCTCTCTACAGCCGTTTTAAACTCGGAAGGTTCTAAAGTAAGTGCAAAAACCCAGAAAGCTCCGGTAAGTGCACCGCAAACCTTATTCCACCTGTAAGGTAAAAGTGAGGTGAAACTCTTTACTTCCAAGTAATCAAGTTTAAGACCGGCCTCCTCGCTAAAGGCCGTAACTACCCCGTACTCACAGTTATACTCCCAGTAGAAGCTAAAGGAAAGCTCCCCAATCCTCTTTAGGTCAAAGCTTCTTAAGGTACGCTCCCCAAAACTCTCTCTAATAAAGTTCATGTTTTCAAGGATTTGTGAAATTTCCATAAAAGAACCTCCATGAGATTTTGGAAGCAGAAATTTAGGTTGGAAAGCCAGGAAAGGGGGCAAAGCCCCCAAAGAATTTAGAACTCAAGGTTGTAAAAGACGTCCATTCCCCTAAAGACTGCAGAACCGTTTAATGACTCTTCAATCCTTAAAAGCTGGTTGTACTTGGCGTTCCTCTCGCTTCTTGCAGGAGCTCCAGTCTTAATTTGGCCACTATTAACGGCTACTGCAAGGTCTGCAATGAATGGATCCTCAGTCTCCCCCGAACGGTGGGAGACAACGGCCGTGTAGTTTGCTCTCTTTGCCATCTCTATAGTGTCAAGGGTCTCTATAACAGTTCCTATCTGGTTAAGCTTAATGAGAATAGCGTTTGCAAAGCCTTCCTTTATTCCGATTCTTAGGAGTTCAGTATTCGTACAGAAAACGTCATCTCCAACAAGCTGAACCCTATCTCCAAGGGCGGCAGTCAGCAACTTCCAACCTTCATAGTCGTCTTCGGCCATTCCATCCTCAATGGAGATAATCGGGTACTTCTCAACGAGCTTCCTGTAAAAGTCTACAAGCTCCTCCCTGTTTAACCTCTTACCTTCGCCTGCAAGCTCGTAAACTCCGTCTCCCTTGTAAAACTCTGAAGAAGCCGCATCTAGGGCAAGGACAACGTCCTCTCCAGGAGTATAACCAGCCTCCTCAATCGCCCTCATTATCACTTGAAGGGCCTCTTCGTTTGAGGAGAGGTTTGGAGCGAATCCCCCTTCATCTCCAACGTTTGTTGAGTGCCCCATCCTCTTTAAGACCTTCTTTAACGTGTGGTAAACCTCAACTCCCATCCTTAGGGCTTCTGAGTAGGTCTCCCCTCCAACCGGCATTATCATAAATTCCTGAAGGTCAACGTTGTTATCTGCGTGAACTCCCCCGTTTAGAATGTTCATCATCGGAACGGGGAGCTCCTTTGCATTTGTTCCTCCAAGGTACCTAAAGAGAGGAAGTCCAAGCTCTTCAGCAGCAGCCCTGCAGACTGCCATTGAAACGCCGAGAATTGCATTTGCCCCAAGGTTACTCTTATTCGGAGTTCCATCAAGCTCAAGCATAAGCCTATCAACGTTTACCTGATCAAGAGCTTCAACCCCTACAAGGGCTGGAGCGATAACTTCATTAACGTTTTTAACTGCCTTGAGTACTCCTTTGCCCATGTACCTCTTTGGATCCTTATCCCTCAGCTCAAGGGCCTCCTTTTCACCTGTTGAGGCACCACTTGGAACGGCAGCCCTTCCAATAGCTCCGCTTTCAAGGGTAACTTCAACTTCAACTGTAGGATTTCCTCTTGAATCAAGAATTTCCCTAGCCCTAACGTCAACTATCCTTGACATGTTCCCTCCAGAGTTTATTTAATTGCTGGCAGATTTTACCCGTTGGGTCATAAATGGTAAACTCCCTTCCTCCTTCAACTTCCTTACACTCAACCACTATTGGACTTTCAACGATCCCACCAGCCAAATCTCCCCACTCGGCAACCTTTACCCTCTCATCTGAGAGGATATCCTCAAAACCCAGGTCGTAGAGCTCCTCAGGAGAGGAGAGCCTGTAAAAGTCCATGTGAACTAAACTTCCGTAGTCATGAACTATATTAAAAGAGGGAGAGGAAACTTCATCCTCAGGAACTCCCAAAGACAAAGCAATCCCTTTTGTAAGAACAGTCTTTCCACAGCCAAGGTCACCTTTGAGAATCAAAAAAGAACCTTTAGGAAGTAAGGAACCTAATAACTTTCCAAGGAGTAAAGTCTCCTCAGGACTCTCTGTTATAAAAGAACAGCTTTCAGTCAACCCTCTGCCCCACTAAAGAGACCTTTTTAACTCCTGCTTTCCTCAAAGTATCAAGGAGGTTAAATACAAACTGATACGGAGTCTCCTTATCTGCCTTTATAAAGATCCTCCTGTCCTTTGGTAGAACCTTTACAAGCTCAAGGGGATCCTTAAACTCCTTTCCTCTGTAGTAGATTTTCCCCCATTTATCAATCAAAACTTTCACAGCCTCACTGGAAGCCCTTACCGCCGCTCCTCCCTTTGGAACTTGAACTTTTATCTCTCCACCACTTATAAACTCTGTAGTGACTGCCAAAAAGATTACAAGCATGAGGGAAAGGTCAAGAATAGGAGAGAGGTTAATATCGGAAATTAAACTCCTCCTTCCCCTTAACTTCAACTTCTCTTCTCCATAAACTCTTTATGGGCCTTCTCCCAAACTTCCACCGCCTCTAAACACTCACTAGGAGTGGGAACGAGAGCAATCCTAAAGTAACCCTCTCCTCCCCTACCGAAGAACTGACCTGGGGAGATAACTATTCCGTACTTAAGAAGGTGAAAGGCGTACTCTTCACTGTCAATGCCCTGTGGAAGTCTCACCCAGAAGTAGAAAGTAGCTTCAACCGGAAGGTGTTTTAGGCCGATTTTCTTAAAGAAATCCTCAAATATCTCTTTCTTCCTTTTAAAAATCTCTCTCCTCTCTTTAACGTGCTCCTCATCAAGCCAGGCAACTCTAGCTGCCTCCTGGATGAAATCAGGCGAGGCGACTCCAAAAGAAGAGCGGTACTTTAGGTAAGTCTGAACAATTTCCCTATCACCGGCCACAAACCCAGAACGGTAGCCCGTTAAACCACTCCTCTTTGAAAGGGAGTGGAAGACAACAATCCCTTCCTTACCTACTTCAAGTGCAGAGTGGGGAGGTTCTTCAAAGTAAATCTCCGTATAACACTCATCGGAACACAGGATTATTCCGTATTCCCTGCAGATTCCGTAAACCTCCTCAAGGTACGAAAGTGGAGCAACAGCTCCGGTAGGGTTGTGGGGGTAGTTAATCCAAACTATTGCAGTTTCCTTAAGGAGAGACCTTGGAAGGCGGTCAATTCTCAGGAGGAAACCATCTTCCTCCTTAAGTTCAACTCCTACCGCCTCTCCACCTGCAAAGAGAGCTCCCCTCTCGTAGACAGGATAACCGGGAGTTCCAAAAATAACCTTAGTTTTTGGAGTATCAGTATCAACAAAGACTAATGGAAAGTGGAAGATGGCCTCCTTAGAGCCTGCGCTTGGAATAACTTCAGTCTCTGGATCAAGCTCAACTCCAAATCGGTTGAAGAACCAGCTTGAAATTGCCCTCCGGAGCTCTGGCTTACCCTTAACCGTAGGGTACTGGCTGACCTCCGGAACGGCCCTCTTTAAAGCCTCCCTGATAAAAGGAGCTGTGGGCTCCTTCGGGTCTCCAGTTCCAAAGTCGTAAATCTTTATCCCTTTCTGGCGGAGCTCCTCCTTAGCCTTAACGAGCCTATCCATTGGATAGGCCTTCAACTCCTTAACTCTCCTGTTCATCTCATCCCTTTACCTAAAAGGTAAATCCAGCCTCTGCAAAAGCACCTTTAACTTTTAAGTCTGAAGAAACGTCGCTTATGTCATCAAGTTTTAGCCTCTGATACCTGTAACCTACACCTACAAAGAGGTTCTTATGAGGGTAGACCTTAAACTCACCGACCACATCGTAAAACTGGCTTCCGGAATAACCTACCCAGTTACCTTCAAAGGAGAGTCCAAAGAGGGAAACTGGTCTAACTTCTCCTTCAAGGTGAGCCATAGGAACCGGAATAGTTGCACTCTTACTATCCTCCCTCCAGCCACCAGGAGAGGTTGGATCAGAGTACTTAACCTTAGCATAACCATCTATAACCTTAACGTTAATACCCCACTGAAGGTTCAATTTGTTAGCAGTAGCCGTTTTGATAAATGGAAAGTTATAAGTGAGGATTACATCATATTGGTTAGCTTCTACCTTACTACTAACTTTTGATTTGGCAGGAACAGTAAGCTTACCGAAGGTAAAAGTGGTAGTTGCAATACCACTACCTGTAAACTTCATGGGGGTGTATCTCACTTTAACATCCGGTAAGAAGGGAATATCTGAAATCTTAAACCAGCCAAAGGCCTTTGTTTCATCGTCAATGTGAAGGTCATCCTTTACATCAACATTAGTTTTAGCAGAAACTCCTGCTCCCTTATTCTCCGTATACTCTATCCAGCCTGAAGGCTTTTCCTTCCACGCACCTGCACCGCCTGAAATTGTAACAGCACCGGCAGTTGTAGTTAAAGCAAAAACGGAAGTAAGAACTACAAGAAATCTTTTCATAGCCTCCTCCGGTCTTTACTTAATAGGGGGTCTTTGGTCACTTATTATACTTACTTGACGCCTTGCCTTCTATAAAAGTTTGCTATAAACTTCACCCTGCAAACTCAAACTCAGCCGGAGGAAGGTAATGCCCAACACTAAGTCTGCAAAGAAGAGGCTTCGCCAGAACATAAAGAGAAGGGAAAGGAACAGGTACTACGTAAGGAGAATGAAAACTGAAGCCAAGAAAGTACTTGAGGCAGTAGCTCAAAAAGACCTAGAAAGGGCCAAGGAGCAGCTTAGAGTTGCAATGAAGTGGATTGAAAGGGCTGCTGCAAGGGGAGCTATCCACAAGAACGAAGCTGCAAGGAGACAGTCAAGGGTAGCCTCTGCAGTTGCTAAACTAGAAAAGGAGCTTGCAGGACAGCAGCAGTAAGCCTATATTTCACCCGTGAAGTAGGGCCGTAGCTCAGTGGGAGAGCGCCACCTTGACGCGGTGGAGGTCAGGGGTTCGAAACCCCTCGGCCCTACCATTAATAAAAATCCCCCCGGGAGAAAACCCACCTATGAAAGAGCTCCCCGCCGAAAGGCAGTTCCTCTACGTAATAACCGACGAGCGCTTTTTAAACGTCTTTAATATCTACGAAGCCGTTGAGAGGGCAATCCTCGGCGGAGCAAAGGTAGTCCAGTATAGGGCAAAGAGAAAAACAGCAAAGGAGATGCTTGAAGAGGCCTTGCTAGTAAGGGAAGCAACAAAACACCACAACGCCCTCTTTATAGTCAACGACAGGCTTGACCTTGCAATTGCCGCCGATGCCGACGGAGTTCACCTCGGGCAGGACGACTTACCGGTTAAGTACGCCAAAGAGATTGCAGGAGAAGACTTCATAGTCGGACTCTCCACCCACAACTTGAACCAGGTAAAAGAGGCAAACAGGAAGAAGGAGTTCATTGACTACATAGGCTTTGGACCGGTATTCCCTACAACGACGAAAGAAAATCCCGACCCTGTAACGGGAGTTGAAAACCTGTGTAGGGCTGTTGAGGTTTCAGAACTTCCAGTGGTAGCAATTGGAGGGATTTTTAAAGAGAACGTTAAGGAAGTGGCTAAGTGCAAACCTTCAGGAATTGCCGTTGTAAGGGCTGCCTTTGAAAAGGGGGATCCTTACGAGAATGTTAGAGAGCTCTCCCTCCTTTTAAGAGCTTAACGTTAAGGCCCATCAGTGAATAGATCGTACACTTCACAACTCCATCCTCAAAGTTGTACTCGAAAATGCCACCAATCAAAATCAGAAGGTAAAAGGAAAAGAAGAAGAGATAAAGGTAGTCGGAAGTTTCCCTAAAGGCCCTTAAGTTAAGAAAGAGCAGGTAGAAGAAGACAAAAAGGAAGATAACTAAACCTAAAAGGCCGTACCAGACCAAAACTGTTACGTAGTCACTGTGAAGGTGCGAAAAGAGGTGAGGGCTTAAATTAAACTTTTTCTCCGCCCTCTCTACAAAAGGTCTTACTTCACTCTTATAACCTTCCCTTCCAACTCCAAAAAGCTTTTCCTCTATAGGAGCTTGAGAGTAAAACTCAAGAGCTCCTACCCACATTGCAAGCCTATACCTGTTACTCGCGTTGTGCTTAACGTCAAAAATAGAAGTAAACCTCTCTTTAATTTGAGGAACGGTTAAAACAGAGAGGATAAATATTAAAGCGAAGGGAATAAAAAGCCTAAAGTTCCTCAAAACTAAGAAGAAAATTACAAAACAAACGAGAGAGACGGCCAACCAGTAAGTCCTATCAAAGAGCAAAATTACAGCTAGCAGGTTTAAAAAAGCAGAAAATAGGTAAAGGAACCTCTTAAACTTTAAGTACAGGATTACAGATAATATAAAACCTGTTGAGGATAGGGCTCCCGCAGTCAAAGGATGTCCGACAAAGGTATGGAGGGGACGAACTACGGAAAAGTGAAAGTGGAATTGGAAATCTCCGCGAAGAAGAATGATGTAGTCGGGGATTGGAAGGAGGGATTGAAGTATAACCGCAAAAGAGAGAACACTTGAGCCTATTAGGAAAATTTTAAGAGCCCTAACCACATCCACGGCTGAAAACCTTAGTAAGTAGGAAAGGGAAGGAAGAATTCCGTTAGGAACTCTCAGGAAATTGATAAGCTCTCCCTTAAACAAAAGAGTAATAAACTGATAGGCTGGAAAGGATAAAACTATGAAGTCAACCTTCTCAAGTTTTAACTTCCTTAACCTAAACAAAACATTTAGAAAGAAAACGAGCAAAAATAATTTTAAAGACGTTCGTGCTAGAGGAACAGAGACGGGAATTGAAAAGAGGAACAGATAAGCCCAGAACCTTTCATCCCAAAGGAACTTAAATGCTTCGTAGAACTTTCTCGTACTCATCAAAGACCTTTTCCTCTGGGTACTTTTCAGCCTCCTTCCTAGCGGCAAGCCCCATCTCTTTAAAGGAGCTCTTAAGGGCAAGCTCCATCTTCAGGGCAATTTCTTCAGGGTTTTCTGGAGAACTTATCAGAAAACCGGAAACTCCCTCTGTAATAAGCTCCCCAGTTCCTGAGTACTTACTGGCAATAACGGGAATACCGCAGGCCATAGCCTCAAGAACGGCGTTTGAGGAAGCGTCAAAGAGAGTAGGGTATACGAAAAAGTCACTCGCAAGGTAAACAGACTCTACATTACTAACTTTTCCAAGTAGGTAAACTCTACCTTCGAGTCCCCTCCCCTTTAACTCCTCCATCCACCTCTTACTGCTATCTCCCGCAGCAATCAGCTTAAAATTAATTCCCCTTTCCTTTAAAATTTGACACGCCTTTAAAAGATACTGAAACCCTTTGAGTTCAAAGTTTGAAGAGACGTAAGAAAAGACAAATTCACTTTTAGAAATTCCAAGTTCCTCCCTAAGTTTATCCCCCAAATATCCCTTTTCGGGAGAAAACCTCAAAAGGTTAACCCCGTTCCTTATCAGGACTAAATCGGCCTTTGGAGAGTAGAAAGTAAGTATTTGATCCTTAACAAAATTGGTAGGAACGATAATTGCCTTTAAGTTAGGACTCTCAAAGGTTAACTTCTCAATAAAAGAAGTAACCCAGTAAGAGGGTAGAAACTTCTTCTTTAAAGTGTAAAGAGCTCTCCCAACGGAAGACTCGTACTTATACTTCGCCCTCTCAATGTAATACTTATGAATTCCTCCTCCGGCCCTAAAGATATCCTGATAGAAGGTCTTTCCAAAGCCTAAAGTAATAAAACCTTCCTCCTTCAACTTCTTAGCGATAAGGTATGACAAAAGAGAAAAGAACAGGTTCCTAAAGGCCCTTCCCAAATTCGGAACGAAAACTTTCCTAACAACCAAGTTTGGAAGTTTAGAGGGAGATTTTACTTTATATGCATAAACTTCAACCAAGTAACCTTTCTGTGCAAGGAAGTGGGAGAAGTTGTATACAACCTTTTCCTGGCCACCGAAAGTACTAAAAGTTTTATAGAATATCGCAACTTTCTTCATAGGGAGGAATTTTAAAGTTGTTAAGAACCGACTTCAAGGTCTACAGGTTAGGACCGATAGCCGCCTTTGACTCAAGTGCTCACTCTGTTCATCAAATACTAATGTCTGCTTATTTCGCCAAGTACGGTATTGATTCGTACATCTACTTAAGGAATCTTAGGCCAACCAAGGGAGAAAAGGAACTTAGTTCATTTATAGGAATTAAATTTCAAGACAAATTACACGTAAGACTATCTTCAAAACATAAAGGGCTATCTTCTCTACAAAACTTCATAACTTTATTAAAAGACCTTAAGAAGAATCTAGGTTCTAACAACTGGGTTTTCCTTTCAAAAGCAGACCATGTTGTAAAACTTTCCAGACTTAAGAATTTGCTAAATTTCAAAATCGTTTTTGAGAATCACCAAGACAAAACTTTTATTGAAGCAGTTAAAAAAGCAGACGTCGTATACACGGTTTCTCCAAAAGTTTACGACAAGCTTAAAGGGTTTCCTAAAGTTAAACTCTGGACCTACCACTATCCGGTTAAAGATGAGCTTATAAACTTTTCTCCTGAATTCAGGGAAAAGGAAGTATACACTCTCGGGTACTTAGGAAGCCTTAACCCCGAAAAGGGAATAGATTTCCTCTTAAGAGCGATTAAAAACTTACCCTCAAAGCTAAAAATAATAGGAGGAAAAAGCGACAAATTAGAAAAGGCCCGTAAGTTGGCAAAGGAGTACGGGGTTATCCATAAAGTAAAGTTTACAGGGTTTGTACCCCAAAACCTTATCCCCTCGGAGCTCTCTGAGGTTGACATAATGGTAGCACCCTTTACTGATGAGCAGAAAACGATTCCTCTAAAGGTCTACGAGTACCTTGCTGTCGGAATTCCTACGATAGCTTCTGACATAGGGCCGGTTAGGATCGTTGCGAAGGACTACTTCTTTTACTTTAAGCCAAAGGATGAAAAGTCCTTTACTGAAGCTTTCCGAGAAGTTACTGAAAATCCCGAAAGGACAAGGAGGGTAATGATAGAATCTAAAGAGTACGGAAAACAGTTTCACTGGAAGGAAGTAATTAAAAGGATACTCTCTGATTTAGAGAAGGTTAAATGTTAGTCTTACTCTACCACAGGGTTCACCCTAAGTTTGGAGTTCACCCAGAACTCTTTAGAGAGCAGATGCTCTTCTTAAAGAGGAGGTTAAGGTTAGTTTCTCTTAAAGAGGCTGAGAATCCTCCCCCTTTTTCTGCTTTAGTGACTTTCGATGACGGCTTTTACGACGTATTCCACTACGCCTACCCCATTTTAAAGGAGCTCTCCATTCCGGCAGTTATCTTCGTCTCCCCCGAAAGGCTCCTTAACTCCCAAGTAGTTAGAACAGCTCCCCACTACTCAAACGTATCAACTTATGAAGCCTTTAAAAACTCATTTCTGAATAAGGACAACTCTGCATTTTTAAGCTGGGGAGAGCTGAAGGAAATGAAGGACGTCTTCTCCATCCAGTCCCACGGACTAACCCACAGGGCAACAGTAGGAGGGGGAGGAAAGCCCTTTAAAGAGGAGGGAAAAGACTGGAGAATCTTTTCCCTATCTGAAGAGGAGAGAAAAAAGGTAAAAGTTGGAACATCACTAACTAGCATTCTGGTAAAAGATAAAAGGGAGGCTGAGAGGGAGCTTTCACTCTCTAAGGAGATAATTGAGAAAAACTTAGGAATTAAAGTAAATTCATTGGCATTTCCCTGGGGAATTTACAACGGGGAGCTCCTTGAAACGGCAAAGAAGTTTGGATACAGATATTGTTTCACAACAGTTAGGGGGTGGAACAGAAGGGCTTCTTGCGAAATAAAAAGGCTAGCAGTAGGAGAGAAAAAGAGCTTAAGGTGGTTTAAAATAAGAAGCCTCCTCTACTCTCCCTAGGAGGTTCGGTTGAAAAACGTTCCCTGGTGGCTCTTTAAATACTTAAAGGAACATAAACTTCTAGTAGTAATAGCCGTTATAACTTTAATATTAAACGCTGCCATTACCTCTTACCTTGCCTACTTCGTTAAGGTCGTTGTCAACTCAGTCTTTGTAAATAAAGACCCCCAGATGATTAAGTTAATTCCCCTAATCCTCATAGGCCTAGTCTTCCTTAAAGGGATAGTCTTCTTTGCAAATTACTACTCAATGTCGTACATGGGACAGAAGGTCATTACAAATCTAAGGCAGGAACTTTACGAGAGGATAATTAGACTCCCCCTAGAGTACTTCCAGAAAGAGCCTCCGGGAACTTTTGTTTCAAGGGTGATAAACGACACCTCCCTCCTTCAGGACTTTACCTCAAGACAGGTAGCGACCTTTATAAGGAATCTCTTAACAGCAATAGGTTTAATCGGAGTAGTTTTCTACCAAGACTTTAAACTGGCATTCATCGGCTTTGTCGGACTGCCTTTAATAGGCTACACAATCTCAAAAATAGGAAAGAGGATAAAACGCTACACAGATAGAGTGCAGGACAAGTTGGCAATAATTACAAACCACCTCTTTGAAGGCGTAAAGAACATCAAGGAAATTAAACTCTTCGGCCTTGAAGGAAAGTTTTCAGGGTTGTTTAAGTTAGACAACGAAAAGTACCTGAAAGACTTCATGAAGATAAAGCTAGTAGAAGGAATATATCCTCCCCTTGTTGAAATGACGGGAGCTCTCTTAGTAGGTTTCCTAATTTTTTACGGAGGAAGGGAAGTACTCCTTGGCCATACAACTCCCGGCGCCTTCTTCTCCTTCATCATAGCCCTCATAATGGCCTACGAGCCGATAAGGAAGTTGGGGCAGAACTACAACAGGATTCAACAGTCAAGTGCCGTTGCCCAGAGGGTTAAAGAAATCCTATCTCTCCCCGACGAATATCAGATTAAGGACGGAAAAGAGGAGTTAGAGGAAGGTATATCAGAAATCAAGTTTAAGGATGTCTCCTTCTCCTATCCCAACTCCAAAAGGAAGGCTCTTGAAGGAGTTAACATATCATTTCTAAAGGGGAAAAAGTACGCCATAGTAGGAAAGAGCGGAAGCGGAAAAAGCACACTGGTAAACTTTATTCCAAGGTTCTACGAGCCGACTGAGGGGAAAGTAGAAGTTAACGGGAAAGACTACAGGAACTACAAACTCTTACCCTTAAGGAAGAGAATAGGAATGGTGTCCCAGGAAATAATCCTATTTAGAGGAACTGTAAAGGAAAACATCTCAATAGGGAAGCCGGAGGCAACCTTAGAAGAAGTAGTTGAAGCAGCTAAAATTGCGAACATTCACGACTTTATAACCTCTTTACCTAAGGGCTACGACACGCTAATTGGAGAAGGTGGAATTCAGCTATCTGGAGGACAGAGGCAGAGGATAGCAATAGCAAGGGCTGTTTTGAAGGATCCGGACGTTTTAATACTTGATGAGGCCACAAGCGCACTTGACAGCGAAACTGAAAGGGCAATCCAGAAGGCAATAGACGAAAGGTTTAGAGATAGAATCCTAATAACCGTAGCCCACAGGTTATCAACCGTTCTAAACAGTGACGAGATAATCTTTATAAAGGAAGGTAGGGTTATAGGAAAGGGAAGCCACAAGGAGCTCTACTCAAAAATTCCAGACTACAAGAGGCTCGTTGACCTACAGTTCTCCCTTTAACTTCTCAAAGGCTTCCTCCGCCGAGAGTTCCCTGTAGCAGGCAATATTTTTATCGCACCTTTTCCAGCTACCGCAAGGCTGACAGTCCAGTCCTTTCTTCACCTTTACAACCAGCGAAACGTTGGGGAACCACCCTTCGGTCGGTCCGTGAATAACGAAAGTCTTCTTCCTCAAGGACAGGGATAGGTGGGAGGAGAAGGAGTCATTCCCTATTAAGAATGAGGAAAAGAAAACGAGAGAGGCAAACTCCCTAATTGAGAGGGGAGACGGGAGCAAAACGCCCTTCCCGCAGGATTCAAATGAAACTCTGGCAAGATTCTCTTCACCTGGAGCGTAAACGAAAAGGGGTGTTAAACCGGTATAGGAGGAAACCTTCTCTGCAAGCTCTCCAAACTTCTCCGCTCCCCAGCTCTTCTTCTCTAAGCGGGCAGTTGGAGAAACTACGAAGAAATTCCCTTCAGTTAGCCCCATTCCTTTTAAGAGCTCCCTCCCCCTATCCAGTTCATCCTCAGACAAGTAGAACTCGGGAAGGAGTTTAGGAGGACTTTCTATCCCAAAGGGTTTTAGGAGCTCCATCCTCTCCCAAACCGTATAGCCTCTGTTCTTCCACTCAACCAAGGCGTTATAGTAGAAGTTCTCTCCTCCCTTTTTAAAAGCCACTCTAAGGGGAGCTCCTGAAAGGAGGGTAATCCTCTTTGAACGACCGGTCCTCTGAGAGTCTACAACAGCATCGTACCTTTCACTCCTAACTTTAAGGAGGCACCTTAACTCGGGGAAAATTCCCCTTTCAAGTACAACAATTTCGTCAATATAGGGAGAACCCTTCAGTATTTCCCTACCCAGAGGGGAAGTAAGGAAATGAACCTGAGCTTTAAGGTTTTCCTTAACCGCCTTTGCAAGGGGCGAAGAGAGCAGGATATCTCCCAACTGTTTAAGCTGAATTATTAAAACCTTCAACTTCTCTTCTCCTAAGCAAAGCCGAAAGCTTTGAAGAAAGGTACTTCCGTCCGAAGGGAAATCTAAATTCTTTCAAGTAAAGTTCAAGAACCTTTTCAGGATTAACCTTATAGCCGTGCTTTAAAACGTCATTAACGAAGTTTAGGAAGTTCCTGAACCTAGAGAAGGGAAGAAGCGGAAAAACCTCTACTATTCCCTCTAAATCTATCAAGTAAACCTCTCCTCTATAAAGGGCAAAGTTTGAAAGGGAGGCATCCCTATGGATAAAGCCTTCACGGTGAAGTCTGGCCAAGAGGGTAATGGCCTCCTCAAAGTAAACTTCAAAATCTCCACTTCCGAGAAGTTTATCAAGAGGAATGAGGCCCTCAAGGTAAACAGACTTTGTACAGCCTACGTTAGCAGGTAGAACACCCCAGATTTTTTTTAAACGAAAACTAACGACTTCTGGAACTGGAAAGCCCTTTTTCCTGAGAACAGAGGAGAACTTAAACTCTCTCTGAGGGCGGGTAAGGAAGAAGCCTGTTAAAAGCCTTTTAAAGTTCAAGGGATGATGAAAAACCTTCAGGAAAAAAGGAGCTTTCCCCTCAAAAGTAACCTTAAAACCCGACGTCTTACTTCTAGAGTAGAGCTTCTCAATCTGAACCTTCAACTCTCTAAACCTTCTAAGTGCTAATACAATCAATATATCCTAATCTTATCAGGAAACCTAAAATGCTCAGAATTACGGATTTTAGTTTAAAGAGGCTCAGCATACTTGTTCTCATAATATCCTCCACAATTTTCCTATCAAGGCTCTACGAACCATCGCTAAGCGATGATTCGGTAAAGTATGCTCTAATTGGAAAGACAATGCTAAAAGAGGGGAACTTCCTCTTTCCCCATTTGGGAGAAGAACCTTACTACAAGAAACCTCCCCTCTTTTTCTGGTTAATTGCCGCATCCTTTAAGGTTTTCGGATTTAACAACTCTGCCCTCTTTGGGGTACTAAGTCCTTTCTTCCTCTTCTACTTTGATAACTGGAGTAAAAAAGCTAAATTTCTAATCTCAAACGAATGTGGTGGAAAAGCCCTTCTGAAATTCGGCAATTACTGTGTGAAGGAGAGTTATGCGGGTTCTTCAGGCAACTACAGCCAGAGGTTGGAGCGGAGGAACTGAACAGTGCCTCCTGCTTGCAAAGTACATGAATAAACTCGGAGTTGAAACTCACATACTTACACTAAAGGAAACAGAGCTTGAAAGGAGAGCAAAAACCCTTGGAATAGAGGTTGTTAACTTCCCAAACACAAGGAAATTCAGCCTCTCTGAAGCTAAAAAACTTGCAAAAGTTCTGGAAAGCTACGACGTAGTGAACACCCACATCTCTAAAGCCCACTGGTGGGTCTGGAGCTCCTCCTTCTTCACTAAGAAAAGGCCCATCCTCGTTTACAGTAGGAGAGTTCCTTTCAAAATCTCCCTAGCATCAAGGTTAACAAAGTACAACCTAAGGACAGACGGAATAGTTGCAGTCTCTCCCCAAATACACGACTACTTAAAGAAAACACCCTTCCTCGGTAAAAAAGTAAGGTACATCCCCTCTGGAGTTGAGCTTGAAAGGTTTAACCCTCAGAAAGTTAAGTCTGAAATTAGGAAAGAGTTGGGAATTGAGGAGGGAGCTCTCCTCATTCTGAACGTGGCAAACTACTCTGAAGTTAAGGGCCACCACGTTTTACTTCCGGCCTTTAAGGACTTCCTAAGGAGAAACCCTAAACTTAAGGCTTACCTCCTACTTGCAGGAAGGGATACAGACTCAGAAGAAGCAAAATTAGAGATAGAGAAACTCGGATTAAAAGGAAAGGTAATCCCCTTAGGATTCAGAAAAGACGTTCCTCAGCTCCTTAAGGGAGCCGACCTCTTCGTATTCCCTTCACTAAAGGAAGGAATAGCAGGCTCTCTACTTCAAGCAATGGCAATGGAGAAAACCGTTGTAACCTCATTAGTCGGCGGAATAAAGAGTTACTTAAAAGACGGCTTAAACGGTATAGGAGTAGAACCTGGGAGTATTGAGAGTTTAGTAGAGGGAATGGAAAGGGGAGTAAAGGAAATTGGAAACGAAAAAATGAAGGAGGAGGCCAGAAGGACGGCCGCCCAATTTGATATAAAGAGAGTTGCAGAAAAGACCCTTGAGTTTTACAAGGAGCTCCTAAATGAGAAGAGACTTTCCAGAGTTTAAGGACTTTAAAGAGGGAAAGGAGAAAATAGGAGTAGTAGGACTTGGTTACGTAGGCTTACCCCTTGCCGTAGCGCTTTCAAAGGCGTTTAAAGTAGTCGGCTTTGACATAGACGAAGGGAGAGTTCGGGAGTTAAAAGAGGGTTACGATAGAACTGGAGAAGTTGAAGGTGAAAGGATAAAGAGTTCAGGCATAGAGTTTACATCCTCTCCTGAAAGTTTAAAAGAGTGCAGACTAATAGTAGTTACAGTCCCAACGCCGATAGACAAGCACAAGATCCCAGACCTAAGGCCCCTAAAGTCAGCTACAAGGACGGTTGGAAGGAATATGTCAAAGGGAACGGTTGTCGTTTACGAATCAACTGTTTACCCGGGAGTAACTGAAGAGATCTGCGTCCCCATCCTTGAGGAGGAATCGGGCCTTAAGTACTTAGAAGACTTTAAAGTAGGCTACTCCCCAGAGAGGGTTAACCCGGGAGACAAGAACCACACCGTGGAAAAGATAGTAAAGGTCGTTTCAGGATGTGACAGTGAGACTACGGGGCTCCTTGCCAGAATCTACGGTGAGGTAATAGAGGCCGGAATCCACAGAGCTCCAAACATAAAGACTGCTGAAGCTGCAAAGGTCATAGAGAACACTCAGAGGGACTTAAACATAGCCCTAATAAACGAACTTGCACTAATCTTCCACAGACTGGGAATAGATACCAGGGATGTTTTAGAAGCAGCCTCAACAAAGTGGAACTTCCTAAAGTTTGAGCCCGGACTTGTAGGAGGCCACTGTATAGGAGTTGACCCTTACTACTTAACCTTTAAAGCCCAGGAAATCGGATACCACCCTGAAGTAATCTTAGCTGGAAGGAGAATCAACGACTACATGGGCAAGTTTGTAGCCGAAAGCACAGTTAAGCTGATGATTAAGGAGGGAAAACAGATTCTAAACTCTAAGGTATTGATAATGGGAATAACCTTTAAAGAAAACATAAAGGACATTAGGAACAGCAGAGTAATAGATATATACAGGGAACTTGAGTCCTTTGGAGTAAAGCCCTACATCTACGACCCCCACGCCGACCACGAAGAGGTAAAGAGGGAGTACGGAATAGAGATGATTAAAAACCCAGAGGAGATGGCTCCCTACGATGCAGTCGTTGTAGCAGTTAAACACAGAGAGTTCCTCAACCTTAAGCCGGACTTCTTTAAAGGGATTTCCGTATCTAAACCGATAGTCGTTGACGTTAAGGGAATCTACGATAGGAATGCCTTTAAAGACGTTGTTCTATGGCGCCTTTAACTTAAGAAAGAGGAAATAAAACGCCCCACTCCTTCCATTTGGGGCGGGTATACCAATTTCCCACCCTCAAAGCTGAACATCCCCCACTCAACTTTCCCCCTAAAACCTAACCAGATGCTCTTTGAAGAGTAAAGAGAAGGGACTCTACCCTCAAAAACAAAGAGGACAAAAGAGGATAGGTAGTGGTCGGGAGAGAGGGAAATTAGTCCCTTACTGAGCTCTTTCAGCCTACTGAAGGCTTCCTTAGGCCCAACCTGGAGCTCTTTAACTCCAAAAAGGTAGAGGAAGTGGTCAATCTGGTAATCCTTCATAAAAAAGGTTGTGTGAACGGTGGTAAACTTTACCTTCCCGTAGAAGAGGAAATCCCTAAACGGCTCTTCCCAACGGCCATACTCCTGAAAGAAATCCCTCAGACTATCTAACGAAGAGGATAACCTCTTCACCCTCCTTTCCCCTTACAAAGAGCTCCTTACCTAGCTTGTTGTAGAGGTAATCGGAGTTCTCTTTAAGAGCTTCTATCTTTTCCCTTAAGAACTCGTTCCTGTTCCTCCAGTAATCCCTCTCCCTTTCAAGCTTAAAACGGGTATTTTTAAGCTCACCTAAAGTAGATAGGGAATTGTTCCCAAAGAAGTAGCTGTAGAAAGCCCAGGGCCCAAAGAGAGCCCAGAAAAGAACTAGCCACTTTAAACTACACTTCAGTTTCGGGCTCAACCAAGCCCCTCTCAATTAGCTCTTCGTTGTAGTAGCGCCTGTAGAGGGCGTACCACTCAGGAGTTCCCTCATAAATGGGCCTTGAGTGGGATGCAATTTTCTCCCTCACCCTCTGGTCAATCTCCTTCCTGAGCTGTGCAACCTCCTCAAAGCTTCCCACTATAGCGTTCCTGATAACTCCCCTTTCCTGCGTATAGTCAAGCTCCTCATCGGTTAAAATCAGCTTTAGTATCTTACCCGCCAAGTAGTTTGCCTTTTCCCTACTGAAAACGCTACCAATTACGGGAATTCCTCTCTCCTTTGCAAGCTTCTCCTTAATCAACTTCCTCGCCTTGTGGAGAGAAACTCCCCTGTAAAAGACTTCTTCGCTGTTCTCCTGAATTATCCTCTCAGCCTCTTCCTCAAGCTCCTTCTCAGTCTTATAGTCGCTATAGAGTATCTCGTAAACCTTCTCTTTGAAACTTTCAGGGTTATCGGCTATTACAAGTTCTCTCTCTAGGAGGTTATCAACAATCCTGTCTGAAAGGAGCTTTAAAAAACGGTTTTTCTTGGCCATTAATTACTCCTCCTTAATCTTTTTCAGGAGAGATTTTACCTTTTCAGCGGCAATTTCTCCTTCCTTAGTTCCCCTCTTCAGCTTGGAAACTTTCCTGTAAAGTTTAAAGGCCTGCCTGTAGTCCCCCTTTTCCTCAAAGAGCTGTGCTGCCCTATAAAGGGCTGTTGAAGACCAAGGTTCAACCCCTTTAAAGTCGTAAGCTATCTTCATGTAGTCAATTATTGCATCATCAACCTTCCCCTCCTGAGCCTCAATAGAGGCCTTCCAAAAGAGGCTTTCAGCTCTTTGTTCCTTTGTTTCAGCCCTCTTAAAGGCCTCATCAATTAACCTTTTCGCAACGTCCGTACTTCCCTTTTCCTGAGCAAGGAGGGATAAGCTAATTAGGTCGTCATAATCAACCTTACTGAGGTCTCCTTCCTTTAACAGCTGACTTACAAGCTTTAAAGCCTCCTCCTTATTTCCAGTAAGCTTGTAGTACCTTGCAAGCTTTGCAAGGAATGGAACTCTCTCCTCCTTTGGAAGTTCACTAACAGACTTAACCTCCTTTGCGTGCTGGTAGGCATCAACCAGCCTTCCCATTCCAAGGTAGATTTTAAAGAGGAGGTAGTTCTTAAGGTCTGAATCTGGAAGGAGGGAGACGTCCTGGAGAGCTCTGCTAAAGTTCCTCTGTTTTAAGTCAATTTCAACAAGCTTCCTTACAATTTCCTTCCTAAAGGATTCGGAAGAGGTCCTTTCAAGGGCCAACTTCAGCAGGCCATAGGCCTTTCCAACCTCTCCTGAAGAGAGGTAATCATCAGCCTTTGATATGAGGGTTGAAACCGACGTTACATCGTTTTCAGGGTTATAGGCTATAAAGTAAGGGTCGTTAAGGAGAACAGGAGCGTAGTTTTTCGTCTTAAAGGCTAGGTAGTTGAGCAAGGTTTTAGCGTAACTTGCAATCTCCTCATCTGAGGAGGAGTTGACAACCTCGGTCAAGTAGTTTAAGGCCTTTAAAGGTTCCTTCTCTTGGTATCTTTCGGCTAGGAACAGGGCTAACGCAACTTTCTCCCTCTGGTTAGCCCTTTTAAAGAGCTCCTCAGCCCTTCTATAGTCTTTACTTACAACTACAGCCATTACAGAAGGGAGGAGCGGTAGCCCCTTAACTTTCCTCAGCTCCCTTTCCCTCCCCAATTCGTTAGAGAGGAAGACAAGCCTTCCTCCGTTAACTTCCGGAAAGAGAGGAGTCCCCTTGAACATTTCCCTTAAAACCTTAAAACTCCCCTTTCTATCTCCAGACTGGTAGAGGGAGTAAGCTAGGAGGGATCTCCCCTCTTGACTTCTCACTTTAGAGAGGTAAAGGGAGGCTTTTTTGAAGTTTCCCTTTATAAGGTAGGTCCTCCCTAGAAGCTCTCTAACCTCATCGCTCCTCACTCCGACCTGTGAGTAAGCGTAGGAAAGGAGCTTAAGGGCAACTTCTGGACTTCCAGAGTAGAGGTAAACCTTAGCTGCAGGAACTAAAGATTCGGTGTAGTAGGGCGTTCCCTGATAACCTGACATTAACTGATTGTAAACGACCGTTCCAACCTGAAGGTTCAGAGTACCTACCTCTCCAAGTAGAAAGAGGGACCTTCCCGTAAGGTTCTTATCAAAGGGGTTTTGAACGGCCTTTTCTAGCTCCTCCTTTGATTTCTCAAAGAGCCCCTTCTCCCCGTAAATGTAGGCTAAGTCGTGGGGGAGACCGACCTCTCCCTCTGGAAGGGAATCTGAGAATGAGAAGATGAGGGCTTTAACGTAGAGCTCAGGGTAGTACTTCTTAAGGAGGGAAAGGTCAAAATTGCAGGAGTAGAAATCAAGAAGTACTTTCAACTTCTGGGGAAGGGAAGGCCTGTTAACGTTCAAACCTACAAGTGGAGCAATCTTTTCAGGTTTTCCCAGTTTAAAGTAGGTCCAAGCAAGTAAGTACTTCTCCTTCTCTGTTGAAGGACTTTTTACCAGATTTAAAACTTCACCGTACTTACCGTTTAGGTAGTAAGCCCTTGCAAGCTCAAACCTGGTCTCCTTGCCCGGATACTTCTTGTAGAGTTTTCTAGCTTCAACTAGGGCATCTGCAAACCTCTTCTTCCTCTCAAGGTACCTTACAAACTGAAGGCCTTCATCTTTACCCTTAAACCACCTTCCGTAGTTATCAAATATGAAATCTATGAGGGAGTAATCGTTCTCCCTTATTGCCCTTTCAAGGGCACTCTTTAAAAAGCCGCTGTCTTTTACCGCTCCCTTTAACTCTGTATCCTTTGAGGCAACGTTTAAGATAAAGAGGGTCTCTTCGGGCTTAAGGTCAACACCAGCTAAAACCTTAAAGAAGGCTACTTTCTCTTCAATCGGTAAAGAGGAGATTTCCTTGGGGAAGGCTTCCTCTATCGGAACTCCCTTTCTAAGGGCAATTATGGTTTCAAGGGCAAGGAGCTCCCCCCTCTTAAAATCTGGGTACTTCTCTTTCCAGAGTTTAACGAGCCTTTCAAGGGAAGAGTAATCGGAGCTCTTTAAGAAAGATAGGTAGGCGTATCTGTAGTACTTTTTAAATTTATCTCTGCTTAGAGAGTCTATGTTCTCCCTAAAGGTCTTTGCAGCTAAAGAGTAAAGCCCGTCGGAGTAGAGCTTAACTCCCAAACTAAGGTCTGCTCCGAAGGACTGGAAAGAGAGTGTAAGGGCCAATAGCCCCGTAAGTAAGGCTTTCCTCATTTAACATCTCCTTAAATGTAAGGTTCAAGTCTATATTATGGTGGGTGAGAAACTCTATTTTAAGGGAAAAATGGGAAAAAGGTTTAAAGTAGTTTCACCCTTTACTCCAAAGGGTGATCAGCCAAAGGCTATCAGGGAACTCAGCAGAGGAATTAAAGAGGGCTTAAAGTACCAAACTCTACTGGGTATAACCGGAAGCGGTAAAACCTACACGATTGCAAAGGTTATTGAGGAGGTTCAAAAGCCAACCCTCGTAATATCCCACAACAAAGTTTTGGCAGCACAGCTCTACCACGAGCTAAAGAACTTCTTCCCAAACAACGCAGTTGAGTACTTCATCTCCTACTACGACTACTACCAGCCGGAAGCCTACATACCCAGTCGAGACATCTACATTGAAAAGGACTGTTCAATAAACCCTGTAATAGACAGGATGCGCCACAGCGCAACGGTCTCACTTCTAACCCGCCCAGATACGATAATAGTATCCTCAGTCTCCTGTATCTACGGCCTAGGTTCTCCCGAACACTACAGGGAGCTCTCCCTAAGGTTCACAGTAGGAGAGGAGATAGACAGGGACGAAGTTTTAAGGAAGTTAGTTACACTAGGTTATGAAAGGAGCTCCTACGAGGTAAGAGCGGGGATATTCAAAGTGAGAGGAGATACCATAGACATCTACCCTGCTGACCAGGAAGACCACTTTATAAGGGTGGAGCTCTTTGGAGACGAAGTTGAAAGGATAACTATGCACGACTACTTCAACCAGAAGGTTTTAAAGGAGTTTGACTCCTACACAGTCTACCCGGCTTCCCACTACGCAACTCCCTACCAGCAGATTTTAAGGACAGTTGAGGGAATAGAGAGGGAGCTTGAGGAGAGGATTGAGTACTTCTTAAGTCAGGGAAAGGAGCTTGAGGCAAGGAGAATTGAACAGAGAACCCGCTACGACATAGAGCTCCTACTTGAAATCGGCCACTGTAAAGGAATTGAGAACTACTCCCGCCACCTTGACGGGAGGAAGCCAGGTCAACCTCCCTACACCCTACTTGACTACTTCCCAGACGACTTCCTGGTGATAATAGACGAGTCCCACGTAACGATTCCCCAGATTAAGGCAATGTGGAGGGGAGATAGGGCCAGGAAGTACAACCTCATTGAACACGGTTTCAGGCTCCCCTCAGCCTACGATAACCGTCCACTAAACTTTGAGGAGTTCTTAGAGAGAGTCCCTCAGGCAATTTTCGTCTCCGCAACTCCCGGAGAGTTTGAGCTCTCAGTTTCGGAAAAAGTAGTTGAACAGATAATAAGGCCTACAGGACTTCTAGACCCGATAGTTGAAGTCAGACCAACTGAAGCCCAGATAGACTACCTCCTCTCAGAAATCAGAGAGAGGGTTAAGAGGAACGAGAGGGTCTTAATAACTACTTTGACCAAAAGGAGTGCCGAGGAGCTTACAAACTACCTCCTTGAGAAGGGAGTAAAGGCAAAGTACATGCACTCAGAGATTGATTCGGTTGAGAGGGTTGAGATTATAAGGGGATTGAGGAGCGGCGAGTTTGACGTTCTAGTCGGAGTTAACCTCCTGAGGGAAGGTTTAGACCTACCGGAAGTTTCACTCGTAGCGATCTTAGACGCAGACAAGGAGGGTTTCCTGCGCTCTAAAACTGCACTAATTCAAACGATGGGAAGGGCAGCAAGGAACGTAAACGGCAAGGTAATCCTATTTGCAGATAAAATGACAAAGGCAATGAAGGAGGCAATTGAGGAGACCGAAAGGAGGAGGAGGATTCAGGAGGA
Source organism: Thermovibrio guaymasensis (assembly GCF_003633715.1). Classification (NCBI taxonomy): domain Bacteria; kingdom Pseudomonadati; phylum Aquificota; class Aquificia; order Desulfurobacteriales; family Desulfurobacteriaceae; genus Thermovibrio; species Thermovibrio guaymasensis. The sequence goes on along the minus strand of NZ_RBIE01000001.1, from coordinate 316,917 downwards.
GTTTAACAGGAAGCACGGAATAACCCCAAAAACCGTTAAGAGGGAGATTGAGAGCTCCATCATTGAGGACGCAGGCCTTTCGGCCCTCTTCAGGCTTAAGAAGAAGGGGGTTGAGAAGGTCCCAAAGAGCGAGGAGGAGCTCCTTGCCGAAATAGATAGGCTCACAAAGGAGATGAAAGAGGCAGCAAAGAACTGGGAGTTTGAAAGGGCTGCAGAGCTTCGAGATAGAATAAAGGAGCTCAGAAAACTATTAATTCCAGCGTGAGGTTTGGAAGATGAATACACAGGAAAAGACAGAAAAGTACGTAATGAAGACCTACAACCGCTATCCCGTATCCTTTGTTAAGGGAGAAGGGTGCTGGCTCTACGATGAAGAGGGGAAGAAGTACCTTGACATGCTTGCAGGAATCGCAGTCTGCAACCTCGGCCACTGCCACCCTAAAGTCTCTGAGGCAATATGCAAGCAGGCAAAGACCCTAATCCACACTTCAAACCTCTTCCACATTGAACCCCAGGCTGAGCTTGCAAGGTTAATCTGCGAGAACTCATTTGGGGAAAAAGTCTTCTTCTGCAACAGCGGAGCAGAGGCAAACGAGGGAGCAATAAAACTTGCAAGGCGCTATGGAACCGAAGTTGACCCAGAAAAGTTTGAAATAATAGCCTTTGAAAACTCCTTCCACGGAAGGACAATGGCATCTGTTTCAATAACCGGACAGGGAAAGTACAACCAAGGTTTCGGACCTATGCTTACAGGCGTAAAGTTTGCAAAGTTCAACGACCTTGACTCTGTTAAGGAAGTAGTATCTGAGAAAACCGCTGCAATAATAGTTGAACCTGTTCAGGGCGAAGGAGGAGTCGTTCCAGCCAAAAAGGAGTTCCTTGAAGGCTTAAGGGAAATAGCAGACAGGGTAAATGCCCTTTTAATATTTGACGAGGTCCAAACGGGAGTTGGAAGGACGGGAGCTCTCTTTGCCTACCAGAACTATGGCGTTGAACCTGACGTCATGACGCTGGCAAAGGCCCTTGGAAACGGAGTTCCAATAGGGGCCATAGTTGCAAAAGGGAAGGCTGCAAACGTTCTAAAGCCGGGGCTCCACGCATCTACCTTTGGAGGAAACTTCCTAGCAACGAGAGCAGGAGTTGAAGTCATAAAGGAAATTACAAAACTGGGATTTCTAGAGGAAGTAAAGGAAAAGGGAAGGTTCTTAGTGGAGAAGTTAAAGGAGCTCCAAAGGGAGTTCCCCTACCTAATTGAAGGAGTAAGGGGACTGGGGCTCATGGTTGGAGCAGTTATGAAGGTAGAGTGCTCTCAAATAGCAGGCAAAGCCCTTGAAAGGGGGCTTATTATTAACTGTACAGCAGGAAAGGTATTAAGGTTTACCCCTCCTTTAGTAATTACAAAGGAGGAGATTGAAAAAGGTATTGAAATTCTAAGGGATATACTAAGAGAGCTATGAAGGTAAAAGTTAAACCAACACTTATATTTGAAAGTTCCCAGCTAAAGCCGGAGTACTTAGTTGATGCCCTCTTCTTCTTAAGCGACAGGATTAAAAGGTTAAAGCTTAGAATTGATGCCATTTTCCCGGGGGACCCTTTTGTCCTTCCAGTAGCAATGCTCCTATCAGATAAACTATCCGTTCCTATAAAGGGAGAGAGCTTCCTCAAAGAGGAGGAGAGGGTTTTCCTCCTCTTTTCCTTTCTACCCTTTGAAGAGGTCTCACCCCAGTTTATCTACGATAGGGTAAAACTGTTCAGGGAGAGGTTTCCCCTTTCCCCTTCTTTACTCACCCTCTCTCCGGAAGAGGTAGAAGGAGTGGACTTTCAACTCCTAAAAGCCCCCCTTGAGAGGATTTTCTCCTACAGGTTCTTAAAGGAGGCAAAGAAGAACTTCTTCTGGCCAGTTAGAGGAGAGATAAACCACATAAGTCAAGAGCTCTGGGAACTTGCAAAACTTGAAGCTAAGAACCTTTTAAGGGTAAAGAGGATAAGGGACTCTGCGAGGAGATACCTAAAAGATGAAGAGCTTACAGCCTTAAAGAGCGTTGATTCAGACATTGAGCTCTCCCTCTGGGAGAGGTTTAAAAAGGGAATCTTAACTGATCCCGAACTTCCTAAGAGGGAACCAGAAATCCGGTTTAAACCGGAAAAGCTTTTTCAAGTCAAAGATAAAATACTGAGCTCGGTTATTACTTCCCTTTTAGAGTTTATGGCTCAAGAGCTTGAGTACCACTTTCCAACTACCCTTGCCTACTCAAACTATGAGATTACTGAAAGGGAAGGGGTCTTAATAGTTCCAACTGTTAGAGAGGAGCTAAACGGAGCAGACGTAGTAGTTGAGTTTTCACTAAAAACTAAGAAAGAGAAGGACTTTGAGAGGCTCTTTCTTACAGTAAAGAAAGCTCTTAAAGAAGTTGAGAATTCGCTCCTTAAAGATGCATTTAAGCCTCAATTTGAGTGGACCTCAGATAAGGAACTGGGCAGGTTCAACCTCTACCTATCCTGGTTCCTTGACAAAGAACTTGCCACTAAACTTTACAACAGGATAAATAGAGAGTGGCTCCTAAGTAGGCTCCTATCAAGGAAGAGAACGAAGGGAGAGTTCCTTGAGTTTCTAAAGTTTCTAAAGGACTTCAACTTTAACCTTGAGAATCTAATTACCCTCAAGTCAAAACTCTCCTCTCTCTGGAGCAAAAACAGGAAACTCTTTGAGCTCAAGAAAGAGCAGCTAAGGGAAATACTTGACTCAAAGGAACTTTGGTCTCTAATAGGGTATCTATGTGCAGGAACCCAATCCCTTCCAAAGGAGCTCTGTAAGTTCTTAATGGAGATAAAGGGACTGGTAAGCCCCCATCAGTTCCTTGCAAAAACCTCAACTTACTGGACCCCAGTAATAGCGAGGAGAAACTTAAGGGCAGAGTGGGAAAGGGTAATAAAGGGAAAAGTGGACTTCAGCTTGAAAGCAGAACCACTCAATCCAAACTCTCCCGTTACATACGTCATCCAGAGCGAAGACGGTAAGTTCTTAGGTTATATTCCGAAAGTCATTTCCCACTACTTAGCTGCAAAGGAAAGGAGCGGAAAGAAGCTAAAGGTAAGGGAACTCTACTTTGAACCAGACGTTTTTACAGAAAACTCCTACTGGGTGGAGATAAAGTGTCTTTAAAGGTTGAAAACCTTAAGGTGGAAACTCCAAAGTTCAAAATCCTAAAGGACGTCTTTTGGGAAGTAGAGAGGGGAGAGATCGTTTCACTCGTAGGGGAGAGCGGAAGCGGAAAGTCAATATCGGCCCTTTCCGTTTTAAAGTTACTCCCTGAGAACTTTAAAATCTCAGGAAAAGTAGAAGTTGACGGAGTAGAACCACTAAATCTTAATAAGAAGGAGCTCTCCTCCTTCCGTTGGGAAAAGGTTTCAATGGTCTTTCAAGACCCTTCCTCTTCCTTGAACCCCCTTCTAACGATTGGAGAGCAGATTATTGAACCGATGCTATACCACAGAACTGTAAAAAGTAAAGAGGAGGGAAGGGAAAGGGCTCTGGAGCTCTTAAAACTGTGTCAGGTTCCAAAGGCTGAGGAGAGGTTAGACTCCTACCCCCACCACCTATCGGGAGGTTTAAAGCAAAGGTGCGCAATAGCTATGGCCCTTGCCTGTAATCCTTCATACCTACTTGCAGATGAACCGACAACAGCCCTTGACGTAACGGTTCAGAAGAAAATTCTGGAGCTCCTAAAAAAACTATCAAAGACGAAAAACTTAGGAACGCTTCTCATTACCCACGATATGGGAATAGTTCAGGAAATATCGGACAAAACCTACGTCCTCTACGGAGGTTACACTGTAGAGTCAGGTAAAACCGAAGAAGTTCTAGCCAACCCCCGCCACCCCTATACAAAAGGTCTAATTGAGTGCTCGCCAAAGCTTAACGGAGGAGTAAAGAGAAAGCTTAAAACAATGGCCGGAAACGTTCCAGAGCCCTCTGAGGAAATAGAAGGATGCCCATTCCACCCAAGATGCCCAAAGGCAAGGGAGATCTGCAGGAAAGAAATGCCCCCGGTAGTTGAAGAAAGGGAGCATAAGTTTAGGTGTTTTTTCCCATTACTTAAGGAATAGATAAACTTGCTTCTGAGCTCCCTCTGTTGCAGCCTTAAGGTAATCTAAACTCGTATGAGGAGCTACTTCAGGATAACTTTTAAGGTTCCAGTGAATTAGGAAACTATGAATAACCCAGTTATCACTATATCCATAAACGTACCAGCCAGGCTCTACTGGAGGGCTATTAAAGTCCTCAAAGTCCTTAAGGTAAACAGGCGTTGCTCCCTCTCCAAAGAGCGCAGTTGCAAAGGAGGAGTTTGAAACAGGAGGAACAACAGTATCACAACAGGCGCTCTGAAAAAGGGTCTTTGAGGCCTTCTCTGAGTTCAGAGAGAAGAAAGAAGGGTCCGCTGTGTCAAGAATGAGCTGGAACAAACCTAAGGTAACGGCGTAAGCGTTTGAGTTTTTCTTTAATCCCATTGCAGATAGAAGTCCCTCTATAAGGTCATTTTGTGCACTATCAATTATTGAAACGTAGTTTCCTCCTCCAACGCTAAACACCGCCCTGCTAATATCTGATGAGTTTGCGTAAGCTAGCTCTCCCGTAATAGCTCCCATTGAAACACCAACAAAGTTAATCTCTTTAGGAGTATCAAGGGAACCGTCACCGTCAAGGTCATAAGTACCTTGAGATAAGAGCTTTTCAAGGAGAAGGATATTAAAGGCGGCCTGATAAATATTAAGCCTATTTGAAGTAACATCTGAAGTTAAGAAACACTTTCCACTACCAACAACTTTCCCATTTACCTCAGCAGTACAACTTGGGTCAATTTCCTGAGAACCGGTTAAAGTTGTATATTCTCCATGGAGTGGAAGGTCTATAGCAACTACCGGAAGTTTCACACCTTCAAGTAAATTAAGTGCCCTCTCCTTTACACTACCAAGGCCGTGCTGGAAAATATAAACCTTACCGCTATAAAGCTCTTGATTGCCAATAAATACTGGAATGAACTTGATAAACTCCTCCCAGTTTACGTCACCTAAGGAAACCTCACCGGAGGAAACCTTTTGAAGGGCTTCTAAAAAGTCATTGAGTTTTCTAATACTCAATGCCGGAAAGAGAGTTTTTCCATACCTTTGGCTGTAACTAAGGGCAAGTCCCTTCAAGAAGTTAACGAAGTTCTGATTAGAAAGAGGTTGTAGGATAGAAGCAAAGTCCTGATTAACCGAAGAATAAGGAAGCCCGGAGATTTTTAAAGTAGAAGTCTCTCCCTCAAGGAAAGCCTTAACTGCTCCTAAATCGGCCGTAGAAAGAGTTTTATCCGCAGTAGTAAAAGTAAATGCCTCTGCTACCGTATCCTCATTCAGCTTTACTCCCAAAAGCTGAGATAAGGTTGGAAATAGGCCATCGTAAATTTCCTTCCTATAGAGCTCCCTTAACTTCTCAAGCTGAGGATCGGCCAAAGGCTTTTCCGATTCAAGTTGGTTGTAAATTTGAGGAGGAAGAACCTCTTTTCCATTTAAGTCTCTTATTCCTGAAAAGATAACAAATAGATACCGATGGCCCGCTTCAAGGGGTTTAATGGGATAAAACTTAAGGTAATTTCCATCCTGTAAAGGTTTAAGTCTTGAAGTTTGAAGAACCAATTGAACAGGTAAAGGAGAACTTCCTTTACTCTGAAGAGATTGGAGGTTTGTAAGATCAATCAGCAAGAACTTCCCCTTTAACGAACTCAGATCTATAGGATTGCTCCTTGAAAGGGGAATAAAAATAGGTGTATTAGGAGAAAGTCCTTTCAAGTTTAGAGAATTTATAGCTTGGTAGAAAACCCGTTTTGATGGGTCTTCAACTTTACTTGTATCTATCTTTACAACCCCTTCTTCCCAAAAAATATCATTAGGAAAGGGTATTCCAAGGGAAGCCTCCGAGTCCCTTGAAAGAGGGTCAAACACCAGATAACTCCTATCAACGGGGTTATGGTCTACTGTAGAAGGAGCCGATGAAGTATCTTGAAGGCTCCCTCCACAGGAAAAAATAATACTTGAAATAAGACTAAATATAAGAAATTTCCTCATAACTCCCCCTAAAAGTGGTAAGTGAGAGTTAAACCGTATCCCCAAACGTGGCCATCAGCCGACATTGAAACCCTTCCAGGTTGACCGTTTACCCCTGGGTAACTGTTGTTAAGGTTCTCACTCTCCCCCCCAATTTCCCTCTTTTGCTCTGCAACTGTATACTGAACTACAGTATCTAGCGTCAATTTTCCTCCGAAGAGGTTAAAACCAGCACCTAGAGAGTAGGTTTTCTTATCCGCATCCGGCCACAACATATCAAAGGTACTATCTGGAATTGGGGAAGGGTCGTAAAAATAGCCTCCTCTAAGGCTGATAACATCATTAAGTCTGTACTCTACACCAATCCTTACCTGTCTCGTATCATCCCAATTCCTCGGAAACTCCTCTTTTGTCTTCCCAAGGAGAGGTCTATCAAAACGAACAGTATAACCGTCAACAACACTCCACCTTGTCCAAACAACATCAGCCGTTAGGATTAACCTCCTGTTAGGCTGATACTTTACTCCAAACTGAAGCTGCTCTGGATGGTCTATTGAAGTTTCAGCGTGAACTTTATCAACACCTACAACTTCAACTGTTCCATCAAAATCGGTTTTAGTCCTTGAACGGTAAGTTAATCCCAAGGAAAGATTATCGTAAGGTTTATAAAGGAAACCTACGTTAAAGGAGATATTAAAGTCGTCGCTGAGTTCTCCCTTTATAATCCTGTTGTGAACTGAAGGTACACTCGGAGAGTAAATTCTCCTCTGTGTTCCAGCATCTGAACGGCCGAAAGAGATTCCAAAACCTGCAGAAAAGTTATCTGTTAGCTTAACAGCAAGGGTAGGAGTCACAACTCCCCTTACGTAATAGGACTCAAAAGCGTTATAAGCTCCCGGATTTTTTGAAGGGTTAGATTCCCACTCTATATGGAGACCGTAGGGAACGTATGCGGCAATTCCAAAGTAGACATTACCAAACAGGTGAGTTGCAAAACCTCCATGGGGTGCTACAAGCACATCTGATGAATCGGTAAAGGAAATTCCGTAAGGCTCAACCCTATTTCCATCTCCATCAGTTGCCCTGTAAGAATGGACCTTCAAGTAAGGGTTTAAGATAAGCGCTCCAATTGAAAAGCTGGGCCTTTCAATTTGAGTCAGTCCTGCTGGGTTGTAGTAAACTGCAAAGGGGTCATCAGCGTAAGCTGAAAAGGCGCCTCCAAGTGAAGTGGCTTTTGAACCTACCCCAAACGTATCAACGTTTCCTGCAAATGATGGGAAAGTTAACAGATAGGAAAGAAAAACAGCACCCAGAACCCTCCTCATAACACCTCCAGAGAGAGTGAGTAAGTAATAATAACAAAGGGAGGGTCCTAGAGAATTACTTTTTAACCACCTTTATCTTAGGTTCCTTCTCCTCTTCCTCTCCTTCAAGGCCCTTTTTAAACTCTTCCTTTGCCTGGAAGAAGGCCTTAAAGAGGTTGATGATTTTATCCCAACCGAAGATAACCCCTACCACTACGAGAAGGATAACTATTTTTAAAAGCAAGGTTAGTTCTCCATAAGCGTTTAATCCCTATTATAACAGGGGCGAACCGCCCCTAAAATTAACCTCAGCCAAAAGGTGAACAGAAGTTGGCTATGTCTATTACTTCAACTTCATCTGAACCGCAGTTGGGACACTTAATCTCCATAAGCTGAAGTGGAGAGTAAATAACCTCTTCAAATTCTGCCCCACACTTGTTACACTGGAAAACGTATATCTGCATCAAAAACCTCCCTTGAGAATTGATAAATTGAAATTTAGGAGATTTCCGAGAAATGAAAACTATTCAAGTTTTAGAATCTTCAGAATTTGACGGTAAATCCGGCCACGTTGACTACCTTTTAGACGGGAAAAGCATTCACGAACCCCTCGTGAAAGTGAAGGAAGAAAACCTCCCCTTTCCCTACGGGAGTTTAACCCCCATTCAATCGGTATTCTACCGCCACTACAGCGAAGGAAACGCTTTAGTGTCCTCTCCTACAAGCTCAGGAAAGAGCTTAATTTCCCTCCTATTCTTCCTAAAGAACAGGACGGGAAGGTTCATATATACAGCCCCTACACGCTCCTTAATATGGGAAAAGTTTAAGGAATTTAAGCCATTTTTCAAAAGGGTTGGAGTAAGAACGGGAGACTTAATTGAAGAGTTAAGTGAAATAGACCAGCCGGCAGTCGTCTGCACCTACGAAAGCCTCATTTCAGCAGCAAGGAATAGGGCAAAGTGGTTTGAAGAAGCAGGAGCCATCGTAATTGACGAGGTTCACGTTATTAGGGATGAAGGAAGGGGTGCAGTAATTGAGGAGCTCGTCTCTTACGCTTTAAGTGAGGAAGTCCCCCTACTCCTCCTTTCAGCAACAATACCGGGAGCTACCGAGCTTGCAAAGTGGATAAGGGCAGAACTTTTTATAGAGAGCAAGTGGAGGCCGGTTCCCCTTGAGAGGAAAGTCTTTAACCTCAGGAAGTTATTAAAGAAGAGTAATTTACCGACAGACACTCCTGAGGAGAAGGTAGTTTCGGCCGTTGAGACGTTAAATTTAAAGGGTAAAAGCCTCGTTTTCGTTCCTAGGAAAGACTTAGGTTGGCAGGCCCTTTTAGTTGAAAATTCAAAGTTTGGAAAGGAAGTTTTAAACGAAACACTTCCCTTCATTCCAATTGAAAGGAAGGGAGAAAAGGTTGCCTTTCACAACGCAGACGTTCCCCAAGAAGAGAGAGAAAAGATAGAGAAGGAGTTTAAGGAAGGAGACCTAAACAGGCTCTACGCAACGCAGACCTTGGCCTACGGAGTAAACCTTCCGGCAGATAACGTAGTAGTCTTCATAAGGGGAAACTTTGACAGGTTTACTTACAGCTACCGGTTCTTCCCAGACCCTCTAACGATCCTCCAGATGGAAGGGAGAGCCGGTAGATTCGGCCTCTCTAAAAAGGGCTACTCCTACCTTATCGTTACAGGCGCAAAGGAGAACGCCATCGAGGAAGCACTTAAGGAAGAGATGGAAAAGCCCTTTGAAACCGCCCTATCTGAAGGCCTTGTAAGGGAGGGAAGCGCCTGTCCAAACAGGAAGAAGTCCGTTCTAAGCTTAATGCTCCTAGGTCCAGTTGTAAGGTACGGTCAAAGGTGGCAAGAGGCTGTAAAGGAGCTCTTCAGCCTCAAGAGAAACCCCCTCCTCATTAAGGAACTCCAGGAGATACTAGAGGAGCTCCAAACTCTAGGATTCCTTGAAAACACAAAGCCAACTTCCCTAACTAAACTCCTCGTCTCCTCCTTCGTTTCCCCCTACTGCTTTATTGAGTTTGGACAGAGGTTAAAGGAAACGGAGAAGCTGAGGAGTGAAGACCCAACTGTCGGCTACCTGTTTACGGTAAGGCCCTTTATAAGGAGGGAGTTTAACCCAAAAACAGTTACACTCTTTACAGGAAAAGGGTTCTTAGAAGAGGCGGGGAAGATCATCAGTAAGATAGAAACGGAAACAAATATGAGAGTGAAGGACAACTCAGAAGTCCTCATATTCTACGCAAAGGGAGGTTTCTTTTACTACAAAAACGTTGCAAGGCCTCCGGGGGAACTTTCAAACCTCTCACCTGAGAGCTCCCTCCTAGGCCAACTCCTGTGCCGGTTAAACCTCTTTGAGTTTGACACCCTCCACAGGGTTATAATGATGGTTAGGGGAGGGGTTCCCTTTAAGTACTCTCTGATATCCTCCATTGAAGGGTTAGGTTATATGAGGAGTAACGCACTTGCAGTAGCCGGGGAGCTCTTAAAGATCCCAAACGAAATTGCCCTAATAAACGGAATAAGAGAGGGAATGGGAGAGTACTTAGAAGCTTTAAAAGAGGCCCTATCTTTCAGACACGACTCAGTTAAGGCACTGGAGAGGGAAGTTTCGGCTATTGTTAAGATAGTATCAAAGGTTAAATTTCCACTGGGAAATGAAAGGCTCCTTAAGTTCCTCTCCTCCATCTTTGTAGGGAGGAGAGAGGCAATTAAACTATCAAAAGAGGAAGCTCTGGAGGTCTTAAGGGAAAATGTCACAGGAAAAGAGGAAAGTGAGAGTAAAGGTTGACGGAAAACCTATTGAGTTTGAGCTAAAGGGAAAGCTCAAGAACTTGCCGACATCAAGCCTTTTAAGGCTAATAGAGTACAGGTACCTCTTTCCAGAGCGCTCAATAAAGCACGTTGAGTTAAAGGGAGAGAAGCTCCACCCTGTAAAGGTTGACGAAGTAAAGAACCTTGAAGACCTCAACATAGTAACAGAACACTCAACAAACATGGTTAACAGGCAGATTGAACTTGCACTCTTAGCCCTAGATGGTATGGCAAACTCAATAGAGCAGATATATCAGGACTGGAAAGAAAGGCCAGAACTGGCAAAAGTAATGCTCCACAACTTACTTGATTCCCTTGACTGGACCGTAAAGCTAGTTGACTCAGGAGCGAGAATACTTCCAATATACGAGGGAATAGAGGAGGAGATAGCAAAGCTTGAGGATGCAGTCTTTGAGCTTGATGACCTCCTATACGAAGGGAAAGAGGATGAAGCCCTAAAAGTTTTAAGGGAAAGGCTAAAACCTGCCGTCCTAAAGTGGAAGGATTTCCTAAAAGGCCTTGTAAAGTTCGTTAAATCGGCTCCAAAGGAGACCCACTAATGTTCCTGTGCTTGGTTGCATTCCTCTTCGGACTGATTTTCGGTAGTTTCCTAAACGTCTGCATATACAGGATTCCTAAAGGGAAGTCTATCCTCTGGCCCCCCTCAAGCTGTCCTAACTGTGGAAGTAGGATTAAGTGGTACGACAACGTTCCCGTATTAAGCTACATAATTTTAAGGGGAAAGTGTAGAAACTGCGGTAAGAAAATCTCTCCCATCTACCCTATCGTAGAACTCCTAACGGGAACTTTAACTGCCGCAGTAGTATGCAATTTCGATCTATCCTTTGACTCCCTCTACTACTTAATTCTCGTTTACTACTTAATAGTCGTCTCTTTTATAGACATGAAAACTATGGAAGTTCCAGTGAAGCTCAGCTACTTCGCCTTGGTTTCAGGAATCCTTCTATTCTTATTTACCGAAAACCACTCCTTCAAAGAGGCCATTTTCGGTGCATCACTCGGAGCAGGAGTAATCCTATTTATAATAGAGACTTACTTCGTATTTACAGGAAAGGAGGGAATGGGCTACGGGGACGCAAACATAATGGCAGTAGTTGGAGCTTTCCTAGGGTGGGAAAAGGTGCTCCTAACCCTCTTTTTGGCCTCAATGGTAGGAGCTCTATACGGGCTCTTAACCTTAAAAAAGAAGGGAGCAGCCATTCCCTTCGGCCCATTCATATCCGTTGGAGCCCTGATTTCACTCTTCTTTGGAGATAGGATAATAAACTGGTACTTAGGGGGATTGAATATATGATGACTTTAGTAAAGAGGTTTGAGCACGTTCTAATAAAGGCATCTGAAAGTTTCCTCTTAGCAATAACTGTAGCCTTATTAGTTATCTCTGCTATCCTCTTTTTCGAATTCTTACTGGTAACTCCTGAAATCCTACAACTTGAAAAATTCATTTTCTCAGAACCGGGAGGAAATGCAACAGAAAGCCTTAAGGAGATAATTTCGCCACTTTTAATGTTCGTAATTGTCGTTGAGCTCATCATAATGCTCGTAAAACACCAGCCGAGAATAGTCTTTGATGTCCTATTAATCGCAATAGCAAGGGAAATAATAATCGCTGGCCATGACTTTAAAAACGTCTTCCTAGGAACAGTTTCCCTCCTAATCTTATTCTTCATAAGGAAATTCCTAACCCTTAAGGGCGTACCCTCCGGAACTGCGATAATTATTGACCCCTACATAACAATTGAGTCCCTCAACGAGATGCTTGACGTCCACATTCCCTTTGAAGAGGATAAGTACTTAATTGACCTAATCGAAAGGATTGCGAAGGAAAGGGGAATAGTCCTTAAAAAGAGGAAAACTATTGACATAGCGAACGTTAAAGTTGAAATACTTGACGTTGATGAAAAAGGAAAACCGATTCTGGTAAGGGTAATAAAGACAGCATGATTAGAGTAGCAGTAGACCTATCCCTCCCTGAGGGGAGTATTGCTGTTGAAAATGAGGGAAGTCTCCTCTCCGAGATAGCGTGGAACAGACCAAAACTCCATGCAGAAGTAGTTTACTCTCAAATTGAAAGAGCCCTAAACCTTGCGGGAGTAAGGAAGGAGGAAATAGAGGAAGTCGTCGTATCATCAGGCCCAGGCTCCTTTACAGGAGTTAGGCTCTCAGTTACTGTAGGGAAGGCATTTAAAGCCTGCGGAATTAGAGTTCTATCGGCAACGACCCTTGACGCCCTAATGTGGGGATACGAAGAAATTGGATTCACTCCAGTTCCAGTAATCCCAGCAAGAAGGGAAAGGGTCTACGCAAAAGTAGGAGGGGAGTTTCTAGACGTTGGACTGGATGAACTGATAAGTAAGGTAAAAGAAATCACAAATCCCCTCATAGTTTACAAAGGTGAAGTTAAAGTACCTCAAGGAATAAAATCAGTAGAAGAAAGAACTCTCCTCGCAGTTAAGCTCCTATCACTCCCAAAGGAGGAGCTCTCACCACTCACCTTCCACTACGTAAGGGAACACGATGCAAAACCTCCTGGTAAGGCCTTTTAAAGAAAGCGATTTACCGGATATACTAAAATTAGAGAGTGAGTGCTTCAAAGAGCCCTACTCTAAAGAGCTCCTACTGAGGGAGGTTACCCTGCCAATTACCAGAATTTTCGTAGCCCAGAAAGGTGACGAAGTTGTAGGTTACGTCTTCGGCTGGGTCGTCGGTGAGACTGGAGAGCTAAACAGGATAGCAGTAAAGGAGGAATTGAGGAAGAAAGGAGTAGGGAAAAGGCTCTTAAAGGAGTTCATAGAAGGGATTAAAGAAGAGGGAGTTAAAGAGCTCTTTTTAGAAGTAAGGAAGTCAAACACTCCTGCAATAAACCTTTACAAATCCTTCGGTTTTAGGGAAGTCGGAAGGAGAAAAGGGTACTACAAAGATGAAGACGCTTTAGTCTTTAAACTCAATATTTAGGAGGAAGAGATGCTGAGAGACGAAAACCTCAAGGCCCTTGCAAGGGAGAAGTTTCACCACTTTAAAACCCTTGAGAAAAAACACCAGGAGCTTGATGACATAATTGACAAGATGGAGAAGAAGAGGGTTTTAACTCCACAGGAAGAGGTTGAGCTTGAGAAGTTAAAGAAGGAGAGACTGCGCCTTAGGGACGAGATGCTACTCCTTATGAAAAAAGCGAAGGAGGAGAGCGAGAAATGAAAAGCGACACCCTGAGGGAATTTGAAAAGCTGCCGGCAAGAGCTCTCATGATGGCCACCGGCCTTCAGAGAAAGGACATTGAGAAACCGCTAATTGGAATAGTGTCAAGCTGGACCGACCTGGTTCCTGGCCACGCAGATATGGATTCACTTGAAAGGTTCATTGAAAGGGGAGTTGCCGCAGCAGGGGGAACCCCATTTATCTTCAGGGTCCCTGCAGTATGCGACGGAATAGCAATGGGACACGAGGGAATGAGGTTCTCCCTACCTTTAAGGGAAATTATTGCAGATGCAATAGAGGACGTTGCAACAGCCCATCAGCTTGACGGTTTAGTCCTACTAACTGCATGTGACAAGATTACACCAGGAATGTTGATGGCCGCTGCAAGGTTAAACCTTCCGGCAATTGTCGTAACTGCAGGGCCGATGCTTGCAGGAAGGAGAGGAAAGGAGAGGTTAGACCTCGTTACCCATACGTTTGAAGCAATTGGAAAGTATAAGGCTGGCGAAATTACTCTAGAGGAACTCCTTGAGCTTGAGGGAGCAGCCTGCCCATCTTCAGGTGCCTGCCAGGGAATGTTCACTGCAAACACGATGGCCTGCTTAACAGAAGCCCTCGGGATGAGCCTACCCTACTGCGGAACCTCACCAGCACCGCTGGCAGAGAAGAAGAGAATAGCCGAGGCAAGCGGCGAGAAAATCGTAGAGCTAGTAAAGAAGGGAATTAAAGCAAGGGACATACTAACTCCAGAGGCCTTCAGGAACGCAATAAGGGTTGACCTTGCCCTCGGAGGTTCAACAAACACAGTTCTTCACCTACCTGCAATTGCCTACGAAGCAGGAATCCCCTTTGACATAAAGCTCTTTGACCAACTCTCAAGGGAAACTCCAAAGATCTGCTCAATGAGGCCTGGCGGAAAGTACCTAATGGAAGACCTCCACTACGCCGGTGGAATTCCCGGAGTCCTCAACAGGCTAACTGAAAAGCTTGAGAACTCCCCAACAGTTTCAGGCTTAGACATAAAAGAGATAGCTTCAATGGGAAGGATCTGGGACGAAGACGTTATAAGGCCGGTTGACAACCCTTACAGCAAGGAGGGAGGAATAGCAATCCTCTACGGAAACCTCGCCCCCGACGGAGCCGTTATAAAGCAGGGAGCTCTCAGCGAGAAGATGAGAGTCTTTACCGGAACTGCAAGGGTTTTTGAGTGTGAAGAGGACGCAATGAAGGCCGTAATGAACGGTCAGATAAAGCCCGGCGATGTGATAGTAATAAGGTACGAAGGGCCAAAGGGTGGCCCCGGAATGAGGGAGATGCTTGCAGTTACTGCTGCAGTTATGGGAATGGGGCTTGGAGAGAGCGTTGCACTAATTACAGACGGAAGGTTTTCAGGAGGAACCCACGGCCCCTGCATAGGCCACATCTCTCCAGAAGCAGCAGAAGGAGGCCCCATAGGAGTCGTTAAGGACGGGGACAAGATACACATAAACGTTCCAGAGAGGAGGTTAGAACTCCTAATAAACGAGGAGGAATTGCAGGAGAGGTTAAAGAACTTTAAGCCAAAGCAGAAGGAGATTAAGTCAAAGCTCCTTCGTAAGTACGCAAAGTTCGTTACTTCAGCATCAAAAGGAGCAGTTCAGGAGATATAGATGGAGTTTGCAGTATTTGGAGCCGGTGGGGTTGGTAGCCTCTACGGCTCCCTCCTTGCCCGCTGCGGCCACAGGGTTGTCTTTATAGCAAGGGGGGAGCACTTAAAGGCAATGAAAGAGAAAGGCTTAAAGGTTAAAAGCTACAAGTATGGCGAGTTTACTGTTAAGGAAGAGCCTCCAAGAGTAGTATTTACAGACAACCCAAAAGAGGCCGGAAAGGTTGACGCAGTCTTAGTATGCGTTAAGTCCTACGATACAGAAAAGGTAGCACCTCAGATAGAGCCCCTACTCAAGGAAAACACAGTTGTAATCTCTGTCCAAAACGGAATAGAGAATGAAGAAATACTTGCAAAGTACGTTGGTAAAGAGAGAGTTTTAGGAGCAACGGCCTTTGTAGGAACTTACGTCAAAGAGCCGGGAGTGGTGGTTCACGAGGCGGCAGGCCTCCTTGAAGTTGGGGAACTCTCAGGGAAGCCCTCAAAAAGGGTTGAAAAACTTGTTGAAGAGCTTAAAAAGTGCGGAGTTGAGGCAAGGGTCTCAAGGGATATAAACTATACCCTGTGGAAAAAGCTAATGTGGAACGTAGCCTTTAACCCCTACTCAGTAATAACAAGAGCAACGGTAGGGGAGATCCTATCCCAACCGGAAACCT
This sequence comes from Thermovibrio guaymasensis, assembly GCF_003633715.1. NCBI lineage: Bacteria > Pseudomonadati > Aquificota > Aquificia > Desulfurobacteriales > Desulfurobacteriaceae > Thermovibrio > Thermovibrio guaymasensis. The sequence goes on along the minus strand of NZ_RBIE01000001.1, from coordinate 301,190 downwards.
ACGAGATAGTAAAAAACTTAATGTTAGAGTGTATAGAAGTCGCTAAGGCCTACGGTGTAAAGCTCAAGGAGAAGACCCTTGAGGGATACTTAAAGTCTTCCCCAGACCTTATGAACTACAAAACAAGCATGCTCTTAGATTACGAAAAAGGAAAACCTATAGAGATTGAAGGGATAACTGGAGCTCTGATAAGAAAGGCAAAGGAAAAGGGAATTGACGTTCCATACAACAAGTGCGTATATGGAACAGTTAAGCTTCTCCTCAAAAAGAGAGAACAATGAATAGGAAAATTGGCTTTTGGGAAGCCTACTCAATAGGAGTAGGGGGAATGATCGGGGGCGGTATCTTTGCCGTCCTCGGTTTAACAATTCTCCTTGCAAAGGGGGCTGCACCTGTAGCCTTCCTAATTGCAGGCTTTATAGCCCTCCTAACAGCTTACTCCTACGCAAAGCTTTCAGTCCGCTACCCAAGTGAAGGAGGAACAGTTGAGTTCCTTGTAAGGGGATTCGGTAATAATCTCTTTACGTCTTACCTTAATACTTTGCTCTTAGCAAGTTACATAATAATGCTAGCCCTCTACTCCTACGCTTTTGGCAGCTACGGTTCAGCACTACTATTTGGAAAGGAAATCTTATTGATAAAAAAACTCCTAATTGCAGGAGTCATCTCCTTTTTGCACTCCTTAACTTCCTCGAAGCTTACGTTAGTGGAAAAGTTGAAGACGCAATGGTCTTTATGAAACTTGGAATCCTCCTTCTATTTTCAGCTCTAGGATTCTTAACTGGAGATTTCTCTAAACTATCTCCAAACAACTGGGAAAGTTTTCTGAAAATACTGGTAGGAGGGCTGATAATCTTCCTCTCCTACGAAGGCTTTGAGCTAATCGCAAACACCTCAAGGGACGTTAAAGATCCGGAAAAAACACTTCCTAAAGCATACTACGCAAGCGTTTTAACCGTTATTACCGTTTACTGCCTTGTAAGCGCAGTAGCAGTTTCAAACCTTAGCTACCAGGACGTAATAAAGTACAAAGACTACGCTTTAGCCGTTGCAGCAGAACCCTTTTTAGGTAAGTTAGGGTTTACCTTAGTTGGAATAGCTGCGCTCCTTTCAACGGCAAGTGCAATTAACGCTACCCTATACGGAAGCGCAAGGGTAAGCTACTTAGTGGCAAAGCTTGGAGCCCTCCCCCGTTCCTTCAGTAAAAAGGTCTGGAAAGAAGGGACAGAGGGTCTCCTTATCCTATCCATAATAACTATACTCTTTGCAGTTTCATTTAACCTTGAAAACATATCAATAGCAGGGAGCTTCGGCTTCCTTTTGATTTTCTCTGCGGTTAACCTTGCAAATTTCCGTTTGGCCAATTACACAAACTCAAACAGGTGGATATCCTTTATCGGATTTATAATGTGCGCCTTTTCAGGAATAGTCTTAGTAAGCTTTAACTTAAAAAACAGCCCCGAATCCCTAAAATCTTTAACTTTAATGCTGATTGGAACTTTCATATTTGAAATAGCCTATAGAACCCTAACCAAAAGGGAAATAGCTCCATACATTGATTGGAGACTAAGAGTAAGTGAAAGTTTAAAGGAGGAGAGCTTTTTAAAGTTAAAGGAACTCGTTAGGAAGTTAAAGGAGAAGTTAGGAAACGTTGAAGTTTACCTTACAGGAAATTCCCTTAAAGGAAAGGAAAGAACAGGAACTCTGAGAATTCTAATAGTTCACAGAAAACCAGAAAGTGCGGAAAAGGAACTGGAAAAGATAAAGGAAGAACTGAACATTAAAAACGAACATCCCATATACTTTGTAATAAAGGAAAGGCCGGAAAAAGACGGAAGGAGGATAGGTTGAAACTAATCCTCTACTCTTCTAAAAAGTGCAAAGTCTGTATTCCCTTAAGGGCAAAACTTAAGGAGATAGTAAAAGAGCTCAAAGTTGAGCTTAGAGAAGTAGAAATAGAGGAAAACCCTCAAGAAGCTGCCCAAAAGCTAATTTTCTCAGCTCCAACAGTAATTCTGGAAGTAGATGGAAGAGAGATTAAGAGGTGGAGCGGAATTTTCTCCCTTGATGAAGTTAAAAAAACAATTGAACGCTTTAAGAATTAGGGAGCTAGGTTGAAAAAGGTTCTAAAAACCTTTTTAATATTAACTCTATTAGCTCTAAATAGCAGCTACGGAGGAGAGAAGACCCCTTTAATAGTCTTCCACGCCGGAAGCCTCTCCGTTCCTTTCAAGAAGCTGGAAGAGGAGTTTGAGAAGGAACACCCCAACATTGACGTAAGGAGGGAATCAAGCGGAAGTTTAAAGGCCATTAGGAAGGTCATTGACCTCCACAAACCGTGTGATGTAGTAGCCAGTGCAGATTACTCCCTAATTCCAAAGTTCATGTTTCCCAACTATGCCGACCACGTTAAAGTATTTGCAACAAACGAACTCGTAATCTGCTATACGCCTAAGTCAAAGTACAGCGACAAAATCAACCAAAGCAACTGGTACGAGATCTTAAAGAGAAAAGACGTTAAGTGGGGCTTTTCAAACCCAAATTTAGACCCCTGTGGTTATAGAACTTTAATTATGATTGCCCTGGCCTCCGACTACTATAAAAAACCCATTTATGAGGAGCTCTTAAAAACAAGTACAAACGTTAAAGTAGAGAGAGAGCCAAACGGGTATAAAATCGTAGTTCCAAAGAACTTCAGGAAGGTGGGAGATAAGCTCTTTATTCGCCCAAAGGCAGTTGCGCTTTTAGGATTACTTGAGAGCGGCTCCGTTGACTACGTAGTAGAGTATAAGAGCGTAGCACTCCAGCACCGACTAAAGTACGTGGAACTTCCAAGGGAGATAAACCTCTCAGATTTCAGCCTGAGGAAGTACTACTCAAAGGTTAAGTTGGTACTTGGAAACGGTAGAGTAATTACAGGCAAACCTATAGCCTACGGTATTACAACCCTAAAAAACGCTCCCCACCCAAAGGAGGCAAAGATGTGGGAGGATTTTGTAACCTCAGAAAGGGGAGCAGAGATTATAAGAAGTTGCTACCAAAAGGCCCTATACCCTCCTAGGAGGATATCCAAAGAGGAAAAATGAAAAACCCTAAGTGGCTCTATCTTTTAATTATTACACTAACCCTTACTTGCCTTACCTTTATAGCCCTTCCAATCTTAAACGTTTTTATCTCCTTAGATCCGGAAAACTTTAAAAATACCTTAAAAGACGGAGAGGTATGGAAAGCCATATTTACAAGTCTAAAGGGAGCGACCTTTGCCACTATAGTAGGTCTAATAATGGGAGTGCCTACGTCCTACTTCCTCTTTCAAACCGAGTCTAAGTACAGTGAACTTGTTGAGAGCGTCATAAACCTTCCAATAGTCATTCCCCACGTTGCAGTCGGGATAACACTCTTAGAACTTCTAAACTCAAACTCCCCTTTAGGTAAGTTCTTTTCCCGCTTAGGAATCAGCTTCGTTGATACGATCTACGGAATAATAATTGCCATGTGTTTTGTAAGTATCTCCTACACAATTACCTCCTCTTTAATGGGATTTCGCTCAATAAACAAGGAGCTAATATGGACCGCAAGGAGTTTGGGAGCTTCCCCCTACCAAGTAGTTAAGTTCGTTATCCTCCCCCTCGCCTTTCCGTACATCCTCAGGGGAGCTATCCTCTCATTTGCCCGTTCAATCAGCGAGGTAGGAGCTATCCTCATAATAGCCTACTACCCAATAACCGCCCCTGTCCTCATGTACGAGCGCTTTGAGGACTACGGGCTCAAGAACTCCACTCCAATTGCCGTTTTAGTAATATGCATAAGTCTCATCATCTTTATCATCCTGCTGTCAATATCGTACAGGAGAGAGAAGAGGATTGCTTGAGGTAAAGGTTGAAAAGAAGCTGAAGTCCTTTAAGATTGAAGCCAACTTCCGAGTAAAGGAGAAGGAATACGTAGTAGTTCTAGGAAGAAGCGGCGCCGGAAAGAGCATGATAGCAAAGGTCATCTCCGGTATAGAGAGGGCCGATAGGTGCAAAGTTATACTAAAAGGTAAAGATATAAGTAACTTACCGCCTGAAAAGAGGAGAATTTCATACTTACCCCAGAGCAATACCCTCTTTCCCCACATGTCTATTCTAGAAAACCTAGAATTTCCCCTAAGGATAAGGAAAGAGAAGTTTGATAGAAGGAAAGTAGAGGAGATAGCCTTCCAGTTTAACGTTAAGGAGATTCTGTTTAAAAGGCCTTCTGAGGTCTCAGGAGGAGAAGTTCAGAGAGTCGCCCTTGCAAGGGCCATACTTTCAGATCCAGAAGTAATAATCCTTGACGAACCCCTAAGCTCCTTAGACTTCCTCACTAAAACAAAACTAATAGACTTCTTAAAGGAACTAAAGGGAAAGAGAACCATCCTACACATTACCCACGACCCTCTAGAGGCAGAGAGACTGGCAGATAGAGTCCTCTACGTGGAAAGGGGAAAGACCTTTTACTTTGAAAGCTGGAAAGACTTTGTTGAGAGGGCAAGAGGGGAGCTCCCCCAGAAAATCAGGGAGTTCTTCCCTTACCGACAACAATCCTAATATCCAACTTCTCAACCGGGTAGTCTATTCCCTTTAGGGGTTTAATAAAACCAAAAAGGATTTCCCTCAAAGTCTCTTTAACGTAGTGCTTCATCGGAACCCTACGCCCGTTCACAAAGAGCTCCACCTCATCCGGAAAAGAATCCTCCCTCCTCTTTATAAACTTATCCTCTATAAAATCAACAAGTTCCTCAGGTCTATCTAGAGGGAAAGTTCTAATTCCTCCAAAACCTTTGTCTGAAACAACGCCGATAACGTTCTTTTTACTCTTTAGGCAATCTAACCCCTTACCCCTATCTAGAAGCTCAAACCTCGGCAAGTCTGGACCTTCAACTCCAAGACAAACAACGATGTCGTAGTCGTCAAAGAGGAGGAAGGAGAGGTACTTAAGGTTAAAGCCATCTACCCCTCTAGAGAGGGAAACTTTCCCTGAATTAAGGCTACAAACTCCATCTGCTTTATAACCTTCAAGGGGGATTTCCGTTATACCCTCTTTAAAAATAGCAACCCTGTAACCTCTTTCCCTTAGAAGGTCTAGGACTTTAGAGACGAACCCCTCAAGATCGGTGCTTCCCGTAAAGGAAATTAAAGGAACCATAACTTCCCTCCCACAATCTAGGCTTCAAAAATTCGGAATTTTATACTAATATATAGATATAATTATTCAATTCAAAGGGGGGTACCATGGGAATAACAAGAAGAAACTTCCTAAAAGCGGCAGGGGTCATCACCGCAGGAACGGCCCTAGGAATAGACCTAAAGCCGGCAGAGGCTAAGGCGTCGGAGCTCAAAATAACAAAGGCAAAGGAAACAAAAACAATCTGCCCCTACTGTGCCGTAGGATGCGGAATGCTCGTCCACTCCATCCCTCACACAAACAAGGTCATAAACCTTGAGGGAGACCCAGACCACGTAATAAACAGGGGAGCTCTGTGTTCTAAGGGTGCAACCTTAAGACAGCTTGCAGGGAGCGAAAACCCAAGGAGGTTAACAAAGCCCCTCTACAGGGCCCCAGGCTCCTCTGAGTGGAGAGAGGTAAGCTGGGAGTGGGCAATAGAACAGATAGCTAGGAGAGTTAAGGAAACCAGAGACAGAACCTTCATAACCAGGAACAAGAAAGGAAACGTTGTTAACAGGTGTGAAGGAATTGCCAGTCTAGGTTCAGCATCCCTTGACAACGAGGAGTGTTACCTATTAGTCAAGATGCTAAGGACTCTTGGTATCGTTTACCTGGAGCACCAGGCCCGCATATGACACAGCACCACAGTGGCCAGTTTGGCCAACTCATTCGGACGTGGTGCTATGACAAACCACTGGATTGACATAAAGAACGCAGACGTAATTCTAATAATGGGCTCAAACGCAGCCGAAAACCACCCAATTTCATTTAAGTGGGTTGAAAAGGCCAGGGAAGAGAGGGGAGCAAAGCTAATAGTTGTTGACCCGAGGTTCACAAGGACGGCAGCAAAGGCAGACATCTACGCTCCAATAAGGATTGGAACAGACATTGCCTTCGTCGGTGGCCTTATTAACTACATCCTCCAAACTGAGAGCTACAACAAAGAGTACGTTAAACTCCACACAAACGCCTCATGGATAGTTGACGATAAGTTTGACTTTGACCCTGAAGAGGGAGTCTTCTCAGGCTTTATAAAACTCGGTGAGTTTGAAGGCTCAGCATACGGTAAGTACGACAAGAAAAAGGGAGGCTGGACCTATAAGAGGGACGAAAACGGTGAAATAATGAGGGACCCGACCCTCCAACATCCCCGTTGTGTATTCCAACTCCTCAAAAAGCACTTCTCAAGGTACACTCCCGAAGTAGTTGAGAAGATAACGGGATGTCCTAAGGAGAAGTTCTTAGAAATTGCAAAAGTGGTCGCCTCAACGGGAAGACCGGACAGGGTTATGACCCACATGTACGCCATGGGTCTAACACAGCACACCTACGGAACTCAGAACATCCGTTCCTTCGTAATAATGCAACTACTCCTTGGTAACATCGGCCTTGCCGGAGGCGGAATTAACGCCCTCCGTGGTGAGTCAAACGTTCAGGGTTCAACAGACATGTGCCTCCTCTTCCACATACTACCCGGATACCTCAAAACTCCAAGGGAGTCTCAACAGACCCTCCAGCAGTACCTAGATAAGTACACTCCAAAACCCCTAATTAAGGGTTCAGTAAACTACTGGAAGAACTACCCCAAGTTCATAGTCTCACTCCTTAAAGCATGGTGGGGAGAAAAGGCAAAGAAAGAAAATGACTTCTGCTACAGCTACCTACCGAAGTTAGACGACGGTGAAAACTATTCCCACATAGTCCTCTTTGAGAAGATGTTCAACGGCCACTTTGAGGGAGCGTTCCTCTGGGGGCAGAACGCTGCAGTAGGAGGGCCAAACGCAAACAAGGAAAGGAAGGCCTTAGAAGAACTCAAGTGGATGGTCTGCGTTGACCTATTTAAGACTGAAACGGCTGAGTTCTGGAAGAGGCCGGGAGTAAATCCTTCCGACATTAAGACTGAAGTATTCCTCCTTCCTGCAGCTGCAAGTTACGAAAAGCAGGGAACGGTAACAAACTCTGGAAGATGGTGCCAGTGGAGGTGGAAGGCAGTTAACCCACCGGGTGAAGCAAAACCCGACGCAGACATAATCAACATGCTCTTTAAGAAGATAAGGGAGCTCTACGAGAAAGAGGGAGGAACGTTCCCAGACCCAATACTTGACTCCTACTGGCCTTACGGAGAGGAGGTTAATACAGAGGACGTCCTTGCAGAGATAAACGGGTTTGACTGGAAGACGAGGAAGAGGGTTGCAAACTTTACAAAGCTTAAAGACGACGGTTCTACAGCCTGCGGAAACTGGCTCTACAGCGGAGTCTTCCCAGAAGAGGGGAACCTTGCCAAAAGGAGAAATACAGACGACACAACGGGAACCGGCCTCTATCCCAAGTTTACCTGGTGCTGGCCTCTCAACAGAAGAATTCTCTACAACAGGGCTTCCTGTGACGATAAGGGAAGGCCTTGGTGTCCCGATAGGCCGGTTATCTGGTGGGACGGCTCAAGGTGGATCGGAGACGTTCCAGACTACGGAAAGACAACTCCTCCAGATGCAGTTAAGAGAGGAGTCGGTGCATTCATCATGCTCCCAGAGGGAGTTGCAAGGATCTGGGCTCCCGGACTTAAAGATGGTCCATTCCCAGAGTTCTACGAACCCCTTGAGTCCTTTACAAAGAACCTACTCCACCCCAAACAGAACTTTAACCCTGCAATTGCCCTCAGCATGAAGTTCGTTAACGGTCCTATGAACAAGAAAGGCAGCTCTTCAAGGTTCCCTTACGTAGCCACAACCTACAGGGTTTGTGAACACTACCAGTCTGGAGCTCTAACGAGGAACATTCCCTACCTCGTTGAAATGATGCCAGATATGTTCATAGAAATCCCAGTTGAACTTGCAAAAGAAAAAGGAATTAAGAACGGAGATAAAGTAAGGGTAATATCGGCAAGGGGAACTGTAGAGGGAATTGCAGTAGTTACTCACAGGATGATGCCCCTCAACGTCAACGGTAAAAAGGTCTATCAGATTGGTATGCCGTGGCACTGGGGATACAGGGGACTCTCTACGGGCGATAGTGCCAACAAAGCAACACCCCACTGGGGGGATCCAAACACGATGATTCCTGAGTATAAGGGATTCCTCGTAGACGTGGAAAAGGCTTAAGGAGGAGGGTGCCCTCCTCCCTCTTTTTAAAGCTAAATTGGGGAGGTAAAGATGATTAGCGGAACTATGAATAAAAACTCCGACCTATCTTTGGTTGACGTAAATATAAAGAGAAAGGCAATCCTCTACGACGCAAGTAAGTGTACTGCATGTAGGGGTTGTCAGGGAGCCTGCAAGCAGTGGCACGACTTACCTGCAGAGAAAACCCACAACTGGGGAAGTTACCAGAACCCTAAGGACCTTTCTCCAAAAACCTGGCTAGTTATCAGGTTTGACGAGCACCTTAAAGAGGACGGATACCCAATGTGGCTCTTTAACAGGCAGTCGTGCTTCCACTGTGAAAACCCGGACTGTGCCGCCGTTTGCCCAACAGGAGCAATGACTGTTAGGAAAGACGGCGTAGTCTTCGTAAATCACGACCTGTGTATTGGATGCGGAAACTGTGCAGATGCCTGTCCATTTGGAGTTCCCCACATAGATGAGAAGACTGAGAAGTCCTACAAGTGTAACTTCTGTATTGACAGGATAGACAACGGTCTAGCTCCGGCCTGCGTTAGTGCATGCCCTACGGGGGCCTTAAAGTACGGAGAGAGAGAGGAGCTAGAAAGGGAAGCTCTAAAGAGGGTTGAAAAACTAAGAGAGAAAGGCTTTTCAGAAGCTAACGCCTACGGAGTAGGGGATTACAAGACCAACGTAATCCTCGTTCTGCCCTTCTCACCTGACAAGTACTCCTGGATTCCTCCCAAACCACAGCACACCCAGTCTGTCGTATGGTGGAAGGAGGTATTCAGTCCGCTTGGAGCTCTGGCCATCGGAGCGTCTGCACTTGGAGCTCTCTTCCACTACGTAACGATAGGACCAAAGAGGGTTGAGGAAATCACATCTAACGAAGAGGAGAAGTAAAGTTGGCCGTTAAGCACAAGTATACCCATGCGGTTCACGCCCTAGCATTTGTGATAATGGGACTATCGGGAATGGCCCTGATGATTAAGGGGAAGAACCTATTTGAGGTTCTCTTCGGCGGGAAGAAGAACGCCGAACTGGTTCACAAGATTACCGCATGGGTATACCTATTTACAAACACCTACCTCAGCCTAAAAATCCTACCCGACGTGGGAATTAGAGGGAATCTAACACCTAAAGCCCTCTTCCAGAGGTTATTCTACTGGTTCGTTTTCCTATCCTTAACGATCATGGTTCCAACGGGACTAATCCTTATATTTAGGTCTAACTTCTCCCCGAAACTTACACTGTTTACCATGTCCGTTCACAAGACCTTCGCACTGGTTCTGATTACAGTAACTCTAGTTCACGCACTCATAAGGTTCAACAAGCCGAGAATCCTATTTGAGAAGTACGTAGAGCTCTGCAAAAAGTGTCCTGAAAAACCCTGTATCAGCGTATGCCCAACCGAAGCAATAAAACCTAAAGACGACGGTTCCGTTGAGTTTAACGACATCAGGTGTATAGCCTGCAATAAGTGTGTTGAAGTGTGTCCCTACAAGGTCGTTTACTACTCAGAAAGGGGAGTCCCCCTTTATGTTAAACCAGCTTAACAGGAGGGAGTTATGCTAGCCACCGCTTCAGAAGCCATAAGAAAAGGAACTAAAAGGTACGTTGAAAAGTACGGAGCTCTCACGAGACTGCTCCACTTCATACACCTAATATCATTCATAGTCCTTGCAATAACGGGCCTTTCGCTAGCTTACAAGTGGAACGGACTTGGAGAGTTCCTCTTTGGCTCAATGAAAAACGTTAAATCGGTCCACGAGTTCTTCGGATGGGTGTTAACTATAAGTGGGGGCCTCCTATTCCTGAAACTCCTTCCCGAAAGCACCTTTAAACCCTACGACTTCAAGTGGCTTGCTAAACTTGGAGGCTACCTAGACCCTACCCACAAAACCCACGCCCCGGCTGGTAGGGTAAACGCAGGGCAGAAGATTTTCTACTGGTTCGGACTCATAGCTCTAATAGTAATGGCAGTAACAGGATTCAGCCTCATGTACGACCTGGTCTCAAAAGACCTTAGAGCTCTCTTCCTAGTAGTCCACTTTGTAGTAGGAGTCCTCTGGATATCCTTTGTTATCATCCACTTCTACCTAGCCACCATCGCCAACCCAGGAACCATATGGGCCATGATTAACGGAAAGGTCAGCGAAGACTACATAAAGGTTCACAACCCAGAGTGGTACAAAGAACTTAAAGAGAAGGGAATCCTTTAGATCTTTAGTGTAGCCCGGGCACCCGGGCTACCACCTATAAACCCAGGAGGTAACCGTGGATTTTGAAACAGCCTTTAGAAGGATAAAAGAACTAAAGAGGGAAAATTCTATAGCAAAGGAAATACTTGACCTTTACCAGAACATACTTGAATTTCAGAGGACCTCATTTGAAAGGACAGGAATTAACTACGAGGAACTTCCAGCTTCACTAGCAGTGGAAAAACCCCTCATCCAGATAATAGAAAAGGAAATAAAAAGTGAAACTATCTCTAAACTTTTTGAAGATTTCTTTGAGTTTATATCCCTCTTTGGAACGCCTCAAATGAAAGAAAGCGCAAAGAAAGCAAAAGGAAATAGGTACTTTAGCCCTGAAAAAGTAAAGGAATCCTTAACAGGTTACCTTTTGGAAGGGAAAGAGATTCCAGACGTACCTCTAGAATTCCTCCGCCTATCGGTCCTCTCAGTTACTCCAATCCTACTTTCTCCCGTTTCAAAGAAACTTCAAGAGCAACTAACTGAAGATTTTGAAAGTACAAACTGCCCTTACTGTGGCTCAAAAGCTCTAATCGGCTACCTTAAGAAGGAAAAAGAGGGTAAAAGGTTCTTAATCTGCCCTGTTTGCTACGGGGAGTGGCCGATCAAAAGGGACGTATGTGCTAACTGCGGAAACGAAGACCTTGAAGAACACTACTACTTCATTCCAGAATCAAAGGAGGATAAGCACATAAGGGTTGATATATGCAACAAGTGTAAGCACTACATTAAGACAGTTGACGAAAGAGTCCTAAGTGATGAAGGAAAAACCTGTTCACCATTAGTTGAGGACTTGGCAACCCCCTACATAGATATTAGACTTTTAGAAGAAGGGTACGAAAAAGTAACAAAAAACCTTTTCGGCTTTTAAATTAAGTAAAAAAGAGGCAAAACCCGATATGGACCTATACTCAAAACACAAAACCTTAGAAATAGTCCCAGACAGCCAATTTGAGCTTGAGGAGTTCGTCGTTACCGAAGTTCCCTATAAAGTCTTCTTAAACGACCAGCTCATAGGAAGTTCAATGGTTCTCCCCTGTAACCTTGAGGAGTTTGGAATAGGTTTCCTCTTTTCGCAGGGATACATACAGAAACCTGAGGATATAGAGGGAGTGAGGGTATGTGAAAAGGGGGGAATCTTCGTCTATACGAAGAACAAAAAAGTTGAAAAAAAGGAAGTAATCGTTACCTCCGGTTGTGGTGGAACCGGGAAAATTTCAAGGGACATGCTGGAAAGGCCCTTTGAAGGTGTCCAGGAGTATAGGATAAAGCTCTCTGAGATTGACGAACTGATAAAGGAAACCCTCAGGAGAAACGAGGTAGGAAACCTTACCCACTGCGCCCATGCCTGCGGTTTCTGGTCTGAAAGGGGCTTTGAAGCCTTTTACGCAGACGTTGGAAGGCACAACGCAGTAGATAAAGTTGTAGGAGCCATACTTCTTAAAAAGTTACCTCCTAGAGGAGCGATTTACACAACGGGAAGGCTTACCTCCGACATGGTTTTAAAGTGTGCAAGGATTGGAATTCCCATTGTGATCTCAAGAACGGCTACCTCCTCCCTCGGCCTTGAAATCGCTAAGAGGGCAGACGTTACACTCATATGTTACGCAAGGCCAGGAAGGTTAAACATATTCAACAGACCAGACAGAGTAATAAGGGAGGAGTAATGGATAACGTTTACATAGATTTTGAAAGAGCTCTGGAAATTGTCCTCTCCCAAGCTAGGCTCCTTCCTTCAGAGAAAGTTCCCATCTTCAGCGCACTTCACAGAGTTTTAGCAGAAGACGTTCTAGCAGATAGAGATAACCCTCCCGCTCCCGTCTCCGCAATGGACGGATATGGAGTAAGGTTTGACGATATAGAGGAGGTTCCTGTAAAACTTAAGGTTACTGAGGACATCCCGGCAGGCAAAGTTCCAAGTTCAGTCCTAGAAAGGGGAGAAGCAGTAAGGATTTTTACAGGCTCTATCATCCCTAAGGGCTGTGATACGGTAGTTCCTGTTGAATACGCAGAGGAAAACAACGGATTTGTAACTATAAAGAGAACCTTTCCAAGAGGTTCAAATATAAGGGAAAAGGGAGAAGACTACAAAAGGGGAACGGTCCTCTTAAAAAGAGGGACTTACATAACGCCGATTGAGATGGGAATACTTGCCTCCGTTAACAGGACCAGCGTAAAGGTTTCGGTAAAACCGAAGGTGGGGATAATAACAACCGGAAGCGAAATAGTAGAGCCTGGAGAAGAGCTAAAAGAGATTTCCCAAATTAGGAACTCAAACGCCTACACCCTTTACGGCCTTACGGTAGAAGCAGGGGGTGAACCGGTCTACCTTGGCCGCATTGACGATGATAGGGAAGAAACCAAAGAGAAGCTAACTCAAGCCCTTGAGTTTTGCGATTTAGTCATCACCTCCGGCGGAATATCAATGGGTAACTACGACTTCATAAGGGACATACTTCCCGAAATAGGAGTTGAAACCCTCTTCTATAAGGTAAAGGTGAAGCCGGGTAAACCGGTATTTTTCGGCAGGAAGGGGAATAAGTTCATCTTTGCTCTCCCGGGATTTCCAGTTTCCACAGTAGTAAGCTTTAACAACTTCGTTTATCCTTTCATTAAGAAAATGTTAGGAGCAGAGAAAACTTTTAGGAAGAAAGTTAAAGGAATTCTTATTAAAGACTTTAAAAGGAGAAAATCCGATAGAACAGAGTTTGCAAGGTGTAAATACACCTACGACCCAAACTCAAGGGAATACAGAGTTATTCCCCTTAGGAGGCAGGGGTCTGGAATCCTCTCTGCAATGACGGGAGATACAGGATTAATGGTTGTCCCTTCAGGAGTCAAATTTATGAAGGAAGGAGAACCGGTGGACTTAATACTAATTAAGGAAAATTAATCAACAAGATTTTTTAAAGTAAGAGAAAAGTGAAGTAAATGCATCAGCAAAACGGCGTTTAGCAGCAGATAGTATTGAAACTACCTTTTGAATAGCTGCTGAGACCCCAGTAAGACCTTTAAGTTCAAGAACAACCTTTGACTGGGAAGTATTTATCCTGTTAAGTTCCTCTGAAACGGATATTACCCTATTAATACTAACGATAAGATTATCCATCTTATCCTTAAGTTCATTCATAGCTTTAACGTTATCTGTAATCTTCTTTAAAATTGGTTCTAGTTCCTTCTCAACATCACGAATTTCGTAGATTAACTTAAAAGTTTTCTTAGCCATATCGCGAATTTCCTTAGCAACTATGGCAAAAGTTCTACCGCTTTCCCCTGCCCTTGATGCTTCTATAGAGGCATTAATAGCTATGAGCTCAATATGAGACGCAACTTCTTCTATACCGGCTAAGTGTTTATTCATTTCCTTAAGGCTTATTAACAACTTATCATAATCAGAGGAAAATTTACTAATTTCCTCCACTATTGGTTTGAAACTTTCAACAAAATCCTGAAGATTTTTTGATATTTCATTCAATTCTTCAATATTTTCACCTATAGTAGAGCTGTTAGTCAATAAAATATCCTCTACCTGAGGAACTAAACGATCAATAACTTCAGAAACTCTACTTAATGAAAGAATACCCCTCTCTAAATCTGAAAGGGCTTTTGAGAGCTCTAAATTGAAATCAGATCTGTTCCGCATTTCAAGTTCTCCAGAAACTTAAAGAAATATTCGACAGAGTTCTTAGGAATTATGGCTCCATGCTGAGGAAGGATAGCTTCTATGTCTAACTTCTTTACTTTTGAAAGCCAAGCTCTTAGAGCTTTATTGTTAGCCATAAGTATCCTGTGGGGAGTGTAAAGGTAGTCTAGGTGACTAATCCAGTCATTGACCACCAAGTAATTAAAGTTTCCCAAAGCTATACCAATATCCCCGCTGAAGAGGAACTTAGAAACTGGATCGTAAAGGCTGAAGTGATTGGGAGAGTGGAGATAATGGGCGGGAATTACTTCAACGTGAAACTTTCCAACAGGAAGGGTAGTCCCTTCCGCTGGTATTGGAAAAACGCTATCCTCAATATCCTCAACGCCAAAGTGGGGAAGGAACCTTACCCAAAGTTCACCAATAGCAATCTTCGCCTGAGGACAAACGTCCTTCCACATAGGTATAGAACCGCACACGTCTGGGTCTTGGTGGCAGAAGTACAGGAACTTTACCTGGTCTAAAGTTACATACTTTGAAACTTTCTGAACCATATGGGGAAACAGATAATACCCTCCCGGGTCTATAAGAATAGCCTCTTCGTTATCTATCAGAAGATAAGAAAGGACATCAACGGAGCCTTTATCAATACCTTTAGTTCCAAGGTAAACAACTTTGTGTTTTTTATCATCGTAAAGAACGGCATCTTCAGTAGGAGAAAGCTGAGGAGTTATATTTATAGTCATTACTTTTATTCCCTTCCTAACTAAAAACTGTAAATTAAATCAAACATTATTTACTTATTTGAAATTATAACAAAAAAGGGGGCAGAAGCCCCCGAAAGGATTAGTCTTCAAGAGTTGAAAGGTCTCCTGGGTCAATACCGAGCTCTTTAGCTTTAAGGACCCTTCTCATAATCTTTCCACTTCTGGTCTTAGGAAGCTTATCAACGAACTCAATCTCAGAAGGAACTGCTAGAGCTCCAAGCTCCATCCTTACGTGGTACTTAAGGTCCTCAACAAGCTTATCAGAAGCAGAGTAGCCCTCTTTAAGGATTACGAAGGCCTTAATCGTCTCTCCCTTAACAGGGTCTGGCTTACCGATAACCGCAGCCTCGGCTACTGCAGGGTGGGAAACTAAGGCTGACTCAACTTCCATAGTTCCAATCCTGTGACCGGAAACGTTTATTACGTCGTCGGCACGGCCGAGGATCATTATGTAGCCGTCCTTATCCTTAACTGCAACGTCACCTGCTGTGTAGCAGTTGGGAATAGTATTCCAGTACTGCTCGTAGCGTTCTGGGTTCTTCCAGATAGTCCTCATCATTGTAGGCCATGGATTCCTGATGACGAGGAATCCACCCTTGTTTGGCTCAATAGGGTTACCCTCTTTGTCAACAACGTCGGCAATAACTCCCGGAACAGGCTTTCCAGCCTTACCTGGCTTCATCGGGAGGCCGTCAATTGTTGTAATCATTACTGAACCTGTCTCCGTCTGCCACCAGGTGTCAACGATTGGGCACTTCTCCTTACCAATTACCCTGTAGTACCAGAGCCATGCCTCTGGGTTGATCGGTTCACCAACAGAACCAAGTAGCCTTAGGGATGAGAGATCGTACTTGTTGGGCCACTCCTCTCCAGCCCTCATGAACATCCTGATTGCAGTTGGAGCAGTGTAGAAGATGTTTACTCCGTACTCCTCAATGATTCTCCACCAGCGTCCGTAGTCTGGGTAGTTTGGAGCTCCCTCAGCAATAACCTGAGTAGCACCTGCAACGAGTGGACCGTAAACTATGTAGCTGTGTCCTGTAATCCAGCCGGGGTCTGCAGTACACCAGTAAATATCGTCCTCTTTCAGGTCAAATACGGTCTTCATTGAGTAGTAAGTTCCAACCATGTAACCACCGGTCGTATGAAGAACCCCCTTTGGCTTACCGGTTGAACCTGAAGTGTAGAGGATAAAGAGGGGGTCTTCTGAGTCCATAACCTCAGGCTCGCAGTAGTCAAGGTGGCCGTCCATAAACTCGTAGAAGTCAACTTCCTTTTCACCGATGAGGTCAACTTTTGGCTCAAGTCTCCTTAGAACTACAACCTGCTCAACAAATGGAAGATCAAGGATGGCCTCATCAACAATCCTCTTAAGAGGAATAGCCCTTCCACGCCTAATTGTAACGTCTGCAGTAATTACCATCTTGGCTTCTGCGTCCTCAATCCTGTGCCTTAGAGCCGGAACGCTGAAGCCTGCGTAAACTACAGAGTGAACAGCACCTATACGGGCACAGGCAAGCATTGCAACAATTTGCTCAATGACAAGAGGCATGTAGATAACTACCCTGTCTCCCTTCTTGATTCCAGCGGCCCTTAAGGCGTTTGCAAACCTGTTGACAAGGCGGTAAAGCTCCCCGTAGGTAACAACTTTCTTGTTTCCGAGCTCATCCTCCCAGAAGAAGGCAACTTTGTTACGCTTACCGTTCTTAACGTGGCGGTCAAGTGCGTTTACAGTAATGTTTGTCTTCCCGCCAACAAACCACTTAGCGTAAGGGTAGTTCCACTCTAAAACCTTTTCCCACTTCTCGTACCAGAAGAGCTTTTCGGCCACCTCGGCCCAGAACTTTTCAGGATTGTCAAGGAAGCGCTTGTACTCGGCCTCGTAATCCTTGACGTTTGCCCTCTCAACAAACTCCTTAGGTGGGTAGATAACCGTTTCCTTCTGCAGAAGGTGATCCAACCTCTCCTCTGCCATCTTTACCTCCCTATCTCAAGGTTATTTAAGCCTGAGCCATAGACTCAGTTAAAAGAGTTTTAAAGGCAACGTACATTGCAGAAGCACCGCAGAGTATTCCTTCCCACCCTGCAACTGTTTTTATAGCGGTACTTCCGGTAAAGTCTCCAAATGCAAGAAGGAAGAAGAGAATCCAAAGTGTTATAAAGACAAACTGAATATCAGCTCCATGCTTTGTTTTATAAAGGACAATCCAGAGGAGAAACGTAAAGATTCCCCACATTAGAAGGTAGAAGACAATTCCAAGCTTATCCTGAGGAGCCCACCATCCCCACTTACTCATTAACAGGAGGAAAACTAAACTCTCCCAAAAGAGGCCGTAAGACGTAAATGCAAGAGCTCCAAAAGTATTGTTCTTCTTAAAATCCATAATTCCGGCAATTATCTGAGCAAGTCCGCCGTAGAAGATTCCCATAGCTAAAATCATAGTTCCGAGGTTAATAATACCGGCGTTGTGTAGGTTTAAAAGAACCGTCGTAATACCAAAGCCGAAAAGTCCAAGCGGTGCAGGGTTAGCAATCTTCAGTTCCATAACTCCCTCCTTACCATAAGATTTATTTACCATACGTAGATTGCTGAAGCCATCAGTCTATTTCCGTGCTCAACGCCATCATCGTAAAGGGTTTCCTGGTGGTCAATCTCAAGACCGAAGGTAACTCCGGGAGCAAACTTGTAAAGGACGTTTCCAAATGCCCTCCAGTTCTTTTCATAGGCACCTGCTTTATCCGCTCCATCGTTATCCGGATCGTTCATACCCGCTCCGAGGTTAAATGAGACCTTCTCAAAAGGCTTCATTGAGAGCTGGACGAAACCTCCCTTGGTTTCAAGTTCCTCTACGTCGCTGCCATCTTTGTAGTGAGGAGGTGTAAAGACTAGGAAATCCCTTGAAGTTAATCCCTGACCGTAGTAAGCCTCTCCCTTAACTCCGATTGGGAAGAAGAGGTTAAATGGAACGTTCCACTCAAAGGCAACAAGGTAGTCGTTAACGTCGTCCTTAACACCACCGACCTCGGCGCTACCTTGTCTGTAAGCTCCTCCAAGGGCTAAGTAAAGGGGCTTACCGGTACCGAAAAGGTCTCCTTTGTAGAAGGCCTTAGCACCAACCCAGGGCATTCTCATATCTACGCCGTCTGTAGTTGCCGAGCTCTTCCAGGCAGTTCCAAGAATTCCGAAACCACCGTCAAAAGTCTGAGTAACAGTTATCTGAGGAACCCTGTCCCAAAGGTTACCGGAAGCTCCCATGCTTAAAAAGTCAAGGGTTGAAGCCATCTGGGAGGCAATTGGAATGTAGTCCTGACCGATTCTGACGTTTGTTCCCTGACCGTTGTTCAAGTTGATGTAAGAGAGCCTAATCCTAAAAGCTCCGTTGTCATCTCCTCCCTTACCGTAGAAGTCGCTCTCAATCCTTCCGGTAACTTTCCAGCCATCAACTTCCGGACCGTCAATGATAAAGCCAAGGCGTGTATCCTTCATGTTAAACGTTACCCTATCCTCCCTTGCTCCCTTAGGTAGGTAGGTAATGAACTGATCCTTACCCATGTTGTGGGTGTCGTAGATGGCATCAAGCTTAACTTTTCCGTAGATCTTGATTGAGCTTTTAGCCCCTACAACTGCCTTTCCTCCCCTCGCCTCTTCAAGTTTTTTTAACTTCTCCTGGAGCTTTGCCATCTGTTCCTGGAGAACTCTAATCTGAGCCTTCAGTGCCTCCACGTTGTCCTGTGCAAAGGCAGGAGACGAAAGGAGGGAAACAGTTAAGGCTGTTAGCAGTATCCTCCTCATCCTAACCTCCTATCCGAATCTTTGTTGCAACATTTTAACAAAATTTTAAAATTTCCTTATAAAACTTAATTAGAATTATCTGTTAATTTGATGTAAAAATCTCGTTAAAAAGGTGTAAAAATGACAAAGGTACTGCTGATAGAGGACGACAAATCCCTTGCAGAGGAGATTTACGAAGTATTTACAGACAGCGGGTTTGAAGTAGAAATAGGAACGTCCCAAGAGGACATATTTAAGAGAAACGGGTACTCCTTTTTAATTTTTGACCTTGCACTCCTTGGAACTAAAGGACTTGAAATATGTAAGAGGATAAAGGAAAAGAAGGATATTCCAATAGTAGTCCTAAGCTCAGTCTGCAACATAGATTTTAAAGTTAAGTGGTTTGAAACGGGAGCCGATGACTTTATAGTTAAACCCTTCAGCACAAGGGAGCTCCTTGCCCGCTCACAGGCAATTTTAAGGAGGTACAGAGAGAGGATAAGGAACGTCCTTGAGTTTGAGGGAATAATTCTTAAGAAGAAGGAAGGACGGGTTTTAATCGGGGATAAGAGCGTTGACTTAACGAAAATTGAACTTGAAATACTGGAGCTCCTCATAAAGTATCAGGAAGAGGTCCTTCCAAAGGAGTTTTTAGTAGAGAGAATCTGGGGGAAGAACAAAAAGAGCTCAAGGGTCCTGGACGTTTACATATACAGGCTTAGGAGAAAGCTCGGAAAGAAGGGAAAACACCTTAAAACCTTAACGAACGTAGGTTACATCCTTACGAGGAACGTTTAGTTTTCTCGTCCTTCTCCTTTACCTTTACCTTACCTATCCTCCTCTCCCCCAGACTAACGACTTTAAGGGTGTGGTGGGGGAGCTCCAAAACCTCCCCTACCCTTGGAAACCTCCCAAGTTTTGAGAGAATAAGTCCCCCGAGAGTTACGTAATCCTGACCCTTAGGAAGGGGGTAGTTTAAGAAACTATTCAACTCATCTATCTCAACTTGGGAATCAACGGTAATCTCGTTACCCTGTTTAAAGATTCTTAGCTCTTCCTTATCAAACTCGTCCTCAATCTTACCTACAATCTCCTCAAGGATATCCTCAATAGTGACTATTCCAAGGGTTGAACCAAACTCATCAACAACTATTCCAAGCTGTTCTTTCCTCTTCCTAAACTCCTTAAGGGCATCAAAGATGTTCATATACTCAGGGAGAACGACCACAGGCCTTAGGAAGTACTTAACGGACACCGAAGGGTCCTCTACGTTAATTAAATCTGAAATGAGAAGGTAGCCGACTATGTTGTCAAACCTGTCCCTATAGACCGGGAGCTTTGAAAAACCGCTCTTTAAGAAAAGGTCTACGGCTTCCTTTACTGTACTGTTCTCACTTACAGCAATTATCTTAGAAAGGGGAGTGTAGATATCCCCTACGTGTTTCTCCCTTAGGTAGAGTATATTCCTAAGGATGTCCCTCTCAGTCCTCTCAACCTGAACCCGACCTGCACTCTCAACGAGGAGGCGGAGCTCTTCCTTCGTAACGAAGGGGTTCTTCTCACTATCAGACCTTAGAAGGTAGGCTATTAACCTTGCAATTCCCATAACTACGAATGAGACCGGCTTGAAAAGGAGGTAGAAGAAGTAGATTGGGTAAACGATCTTAAAGGCTATAACGTGGGAGTACTTTTGGTACAAACTCTTGGGAATGAGCTCTCCAAAAGTAAGCGTAATTGGAGTAAAGAAGATGACGGTAATTAGCTCAGGGTAAGAGGCTAAAGAGGGAAACTTCTCTGCAATTTTATCTAAAAAGTAAGTGGCAAAAAGGGTTGAACCTGTAACCGTTGAAAGGTTAGTTCCAATTAGGGTGGTAGTTAACAGCTTTTCAGGATTCTCAAGGAGCCTGGCAAGGAGTAGTGCTGCCCTATCCCCCTTCTGGAGGCGCTTTTGAAGTTCCAGACGGGGAAGGGAAACTATTGCAATCTCGCTACCTGAGAAGAAACCTTCAAAAAGGACACAGAGGAAAATGAGGAAAAGGACCTCCATCAACTTAACCTCTCTACAACAACCGAACCTACCCTGTTACCGTCCATTGACTCAACGGTGAATTTGAAACCTTTATAGGCAAACGAATCCCCCTCTTTCGGGATCCTCTTTAAGTTAGCCATAACGAAACCTGAAACGGTATCCACCTCTTCAAGGAGGTCGTCATCTTCAAGGTTTAAAACCTCCTTCATCTCATCTATGGGAGTTTGACCAGAGAACCTGAGTTTCCCGTCCTCTAACTTCTCAAACTCTGGAGCAGATAAGCTCTCCCTCTCGTCCGGGAGCTCTCCGACAATCTCCCTCAAAATATCGTCAAGAGTAACTACACCTGCCGTATTCCCATATTCGTCAACAACAACCGCCATGTGGCGCTTAGTCCTCTGCATCTCCTCAAGGAGCTTATCAATCGTTAAAAACTCAGGAACGAGGAAAGGTTCAGAGGCAAAGTCCTTAACCGGCCTATCAAAGTCCTCCGGTCTTAAAGTGAGGGGGATTATCCTCCTTGTATAGAGAATGCCGGTAACCTGGTCAAGGGAATCCTTGTAAATCGGTATTCTTGAAA
The DNA here is from genome assembly GCF_003633715.1 of Thermovibrio guaymasensis. NCBI lineage: Bacteria > Pseudomonadati > Aquificota > Aquificia > Desulfurobacteriales > Desulfurobacteriaceae > Thermovibrio > Thermovibrio guaymasensis. The sequence goes on along the minus strand of NZ_RBIE01000001.1, from coordinate 279,859 downwards.
ACTTAACGTCCTTTAAAAGCTCCAGAGCTCTCCTAACAGGAGTATCTTCTTTTAAGGCAAAGATCCTGTGTTTTGGAACCATAATCTCCTTAACCAAAATCTCACCAAGGTCAAGGGTCCTATCTATGAGCTCCTTCTCTTCCTGTGCAATTGTCCCCTCCTTCGCCCCTTCAGAAACCAGGAGCATAAACTCTTCATCGGTTATAGCCTTTGGAGAGCTAAAGAGCTCCACTCCAAAGGGTTTTAAAAGGAGGGAGGCAAAGCCGACAAGGATAACCCTAACCGGGTAAGTCAAGTAGTAGGCAAACTTTATAAACGGAAGGATAAAAAAGGCATACCTTTCAGCGTACTTGATGGCAAGGGTCTTAGGTGTAACCTCTCCAAAGACTAAAAGGATAAAAACAGTTACGGGAACGGCAAGGGCTGCTCCTAGGTCGCGACCCAAAAGCTTAACGAACAGAACAGCCGAAGTTGAGGCAATACCGACGTTCACCATCTCGTTACCGACCAGAATCGTTGCGATTAAATCTGCAGGGTTTTGAAGGAACTTAAGTACTTCTGCTGCCTTCCTGTTACCCTCTTTGGCAAGCCTCTCAAGCCTCAAAGTGTTAAGTGAGAAGAAGGCCGTTTCAGAGGCCGAGAAGAGGGCGGAGAGGAAAATGAGAAAGGAGAGAATAAAGTAATAACCGGTTAAACTACCTCCTCCCTCCATTAAGCCCCTTCCTTATTTACTGTTAACTTCATGATTATAAGGTTTTGAATCGCAGTAATAACGTTGTTCGTAAACCAGTAGAGGACCAGTCCTGCAGGGAAACTGGCAAAGAGGAAGGTGAAGAAAACTGCCATAGCGTAGAAGATGTACTGCTGCTGCTTGTTTGTAGTAGGAGTGAGGAACTGCTGAAGGATCATAGAAAGGCCCATTAAGATCGGAAGAACGAAGGTTGGGTCTGGCTGTGAAAGGTCCCTAATCCAGAGGAAGGAAGCCCCTTTAAGCTCAACTGCGTTAAGGAAGAGCTCGTAAAGGGCAATGAAGATAGGAATTTGGAGGAGCATCGGAAGGCACCCGCTTGCAGGGTTAACTCCCATCTCCCTGTAGAGTTTCATAGTCTCTTCTTGGAGCTTTTGGGGGTCGTTTCCGTACTTCCTCTTTATCTCCTCAAGCTTAGGAGCTAAATCCTGCATCTTCTTCATAGAGACAAAGCTCTTGTGTGTGAGGGGATGGAGAATAAGCTTAATAATCAGGGTAAAGATGATTATCTCAACTCCCCAGTTTGGAACGAACTTGTGAAGGAAAATGAAGAACTTTAAGAGTGGCTTTGCGAGAAAGCCAAGAATTCCAAAGTCTATGGCACTTTCCATTCCAAGGGCCTCAAGCTCCTTAAGTTCCTTAGGTCCTCCGTAAAATGTAAACTCATCAACAAAAGCCTCAACTAAAGTATGCTCTCCTCCAACTTCCTTAACCATAGCAGAGAAGTTCCTATCCTTAGCGGCCATTAAGAAGTACTTCTCTTCCTCTCCCGCCCATACAACCTTGTTAAAGGAGACAAAGCCGTTGAGGTCCTTAGGGTCTAACCTGTAAACTTTATCCTCTGTCTCAACAACAGGACCGACGTGACCCCTTTCTTTACTAGCACTTAAGTTTATATCCGGCCCCAAAATGGTGTAGAGCTCTCCTCCTTCCCCTTCAATTTCCACTTTAACGTCTATCCTGTAAGAATCGGGATAGAAAGTGAGCTCCTTTATGAACCTCTTACCGTCAATTTCTCCTGAAAAGAGAAGTTTCTTCGGAGAGCCTTCAACTTTGAGCTGAAGTGAAGAAGGGGTAAGGTTTAATCTTGAGAGCTTCTTAGAGAGCTCCTCATTAAGGGAAAGAGTAGTTAAAGGGTATAAACCTGAAACCTTTGAATAGGGAGAAACCAACTGGTAGTCATACTTCTTAATAAAGAGAGAAACTAACCTACCGTTAACGGTTGAAAACTCAGCCCTGTAAAGGGGCGTTTCAACATTAACCCTTTGTCCCAGTTCCTTTACAGAAGGGATATCTGAAACCTTAACGCTCTGGGCCCTTTTAGTTTCCTTTGAAACCTCACCGGCCTTTTCTCCCTTGTGGCCGAAGAAAAACTGAAAGCCTATAACAACTAAAAGGGCAAGGATAAATGACTGAATCCACAGCGATAACTTACTTGGTTGCTGCTGCCCCATTACCTAACTCCTTTAAATCAGAATTTTAGACATAACTAAGGATAGTCTATGCCTCCCTTTGAAAAGGGATTGCACCTAAGGACTCTGTATAGGGCCTTTAAACTACCCTTTAAAAGGCCGTACTTCTCTATTGAAAGAATGGCGTAGGAAGAACAGGTAGGATAGTAACGGCACTTGCCCGGAAAGAGAGGAGAGATAGCTTTTTGGTAAAACTTAATAGCAGAAATAACTAAAGCCTTCACCCACTCTCCTTCAAGATTCCTGCTTTTTTTGCAAGGCTCAAAAAGTCTTTCTCTACGTCCTGATACTTCTTCCCTAAAATTCCTTTACGGGCTATAAATACCAAGTCGTAAGGTTTTAACCTGTGCTTGTTCAACCTGAATACTTCCCTCATTAACCTTTTCGCCCTATTCCTATCTACTGCCCTCTTTGAAACCTTCTTACTGGCTATAAAGCCTGCCCTTGGAAAGCCGAGGTCGTTCGGTAAAAAGTAAAAGGCCACGGTAGAACCGCCAAGGCTCTTCCCGTGGTCAAATACCTTTTTAAAATCTTTGCTCTTACGCAGTCTCTCTTCCTTGCGGAAAGTAAAACTTACCTTCTCTTCCACTCGTCACTTACCGTTAACTTCCAGCGACCTTTCTTTCTCCTCCTCCTGAGTATCTCCCTTCCGCTCTTGCTCTTCATCCTGGCCCTAAAACCGTGAACTCTTTTACCGTGAAGCCTACTTGGCTGATACGTCCTCTTTGTTGACACTTTGCCACCTCCACGCTTTAACTTGTGATGGGAATTATAGGCAAAGAGCTCAGCTTGTCAAAGTTTTAACTCTGATAGAAAGCCCTTTAGACCTTCATCTGGATCTACCTTGTAGAGCTCTATTAAACCCCTCAAAGTCCCTAAACTTACTCCCAACTCCCTATAGAGTCCCCTGCCTATTAGGTGGTAGCCGACAAACTGAAGAAGGTTCCTCGGCCTTTCCTTAAATTTTGCACTCTCAAAGTCAATAACCTTCACATTTTCACCTGTAAAGATAAGGTGTTTCTCTCCCTTAATCTCTGAATGCTCAACTTTTGAAACGTCAAGTTTGTAGCATGAAATCAGAACTCCCCTAGTAGAAAGCCTCGGTTCCTCTTTAAAGGCATCGGGAAAGGGCTTTCCCTCTATCCACTCCATAACGACAAAATCGCTAGTGGAAAAGTACGGAAGAGGAGAAGGAGCATCTGAACCAAAAGTATTAAAAAGGTGTGAGAGGAACTTATACTCTTTTAAGGGAACTTCCTTTGGAGTGTCTGAACGCCTTACCTTAACTGCAACAGGTTTTCCCTTTAAAAGGCCTTTGAAAACAACTCCTCTGTAACCTTTTGATACGAACTTTAAGTCCTCTACTCCCCTCTCCTTGAGTTCCTCATAAATCCTCTCTCCCCTCTTAACGTCTCCTCGGGGGTAATCAAGGAGTGTTAAGAGACGTAAACTCCGGGATTCCATACCTCTTCCTCAGACACTCTCTAACGAGAGCTCTCCTTGTAACCTCTAAAACCTTCTCCTTCCAGTAGAAGGAGAACCTGTCAACCTTCCTCTCCGCCTCTTCCCTACACTTCCTCCCAGCAGGAGTCTCCTCAAGCATGTTGAAGAGCTCATCCTCTATCCTGTAGAGCTCCCTCTCAACCTTAAAACTATCTTCCTCTTCCAAGAGCTCCTCAAGGCGCCTCTTTAGTAAACTCTGATCCAGCTTTAGCTCCATTGAGAGAGAGTCTAAAAAGTCTATCAGTATCTCAACCCTGTTTACAGAGTAAGGGACCTCACAGCTCTCAGAAGGCCTCCTTGAGAAGTTCTTTACAAGCTCTTTAACCTGAAATAGGTTGAACCTCCTTGAAATTAAATCCTCACCGTACTTGACCAGGAAGGAGAGAACCTCTTCAGGAGCAAGCTTTAGTTCAAAGAGCTCCTTAGCAGCAATGCTGTCCGTACTGGGAACAAAGTAAAACTTTCCTTCAAAGTGCTCGCTCAGGAGCTCCTTTAAAGCCTCTAAGTACTCTCTGAAATTTCTCTCCTGCACCAATTTAAAAACTCCCGGTATCCTTCCCTTACCTTTCTCTTAAGGGCATCTATTTTAGCACCGTAGGAAATAAAGTCCCCAAAGAGCCTCTTTTCAACCTCAGCCCTTCTAAGGTCTAGGTAGAGGTCAACGAGCCCTGAAAAGGAATTCTCCTCCTTTGAAAGTTCAAGGAGGGAATAGTAGGTATTCCTCAACCACCTACCCCTTAAGAGCTGGTAGGTATAGGATATAAATTCAAGGTCAACGACTCCACCTGGTGAATATTTTATATCCCTCTTTCCCCTTCCAAGCTCCCTCTCCAACCTTTCCCTCATCTTAACGATCTCATTAAAGGTAGATTCATCTAAAGGCTTCCCAAAGAGGAAATCCTTTACTATCTCTTCAACCTCCTCTCTGCACTCTCCGAGGATGAAGCGAAAACGGGTAAAAGCCAACCTCTCCCAAACCCTTGCGCTCTCTTTAAGGTAGTTTTTAAAGTAGTTAAGCGTAAAGATCAGCTCTCCCTTCTCTCCAAAGGGTCTTAGACGAGTATCAACTTCATAGCCAAGCCCTTCTAGTCTCTTAATTAGACTTACCGCCCTTTCCTCTTCAGAGTGTCCTGAACTCCTAAAGAAGAGGAGGTCGAGGTCGGAACCTACGTTCATTTCACGACTTCCGTACTTTCCAAGTGAGGCTACGCAGAAGGAAGGGGAAATCTCAAGGTAGAGCTCCTTCAGAATGAAATCGGTAATCGTCGTTAGCTCGTTAAAGAAATCAACAACTCCAGACCTCCTAAGCCTGTACCTTAAAAGGGCAACTACTTCAAAGGTATTCTTCAAAAGTTTAAGGTTCTTAGAGGCCTCCCAGAACTCCCTTAACTTCTCCTCCCTTATCTCTTCCTCTATCAGCTGGGGCTGAAAGACATAGTCAACTATCTCTGGAGTTTGACGGAATCGGGTTATGAAGAAGTCTTTCGTTGATAGGAGGTAAAAGAGGAGGTTTAAAAGGTTTATCCGATTAAGAATGGAGAAGAAGAAAACCCTACCTTCCTCCTTCTCTAAGAAGTTAACCAGATTTTTCATTGCGTTCTTTGAGCTGGGGGCTTCAAAAATAAGTCTTAAGAAGAGCTCCCCCATAATATCAATCCTGTTAACCTCTTCAGGAGTTAAAACTTTCATTGAAAGGAGAACGTCTATAAACCTCTTAACTTCTCCCGGCTCAACAAACCCCATTCTCTTAAGGTCTTCTTCAGTGTAGGTGGATAGAGGCCTCCTGTCCCCCGTCGGGAAGAACTTGTTAAAGTAGTAGTTAACCCTATCCATGTGGTGATAGAGGACTGAGAGGAACCCTTCCCTGTTCTTAAACCCCATCTTCCTTGAAAGTTCCTCTGCCTCCTCACTTTCAGGGTGGAAGGTCTGAGTCTGCCTAAAGTTTGTTATTTGAAGCATGTGTTCAGCTCTCCTCAAAAAGAGGTAAGCTTCCTTTAACTCTGAATACTCCTTATCTCCCAGATAGCCCCATCTGTGGAGCTTATCTAAAGCAGTCAAAGTATGGCGGCAACGGATTTCCCTCTGTTTTCCTCCGTAAATTAGCTGGAAGGCCTGAACTATGAACTCAACCTCCCTAATTCCGCCCCTACCGAGCTTCAGGTCAACCTTTCCCCTCTTCTTTGAAACTTTACTCTTTATCAGTTCCTTTAACCTTAAAACCTCCTCAATTAGGGTAAAGTCTACGTACTTCCTATAAACAAAAGCTTTAGCTAGCTTTAAGAACTCAAGGCCGGTTTTCCCCAAGTCCCCTACAGCAGGCCTTGCCTTAAGGAGGGCAAACCTCTCCCACGGCCTTGCAACGGCGGTGTAATATTCTTCCAGGGCCAATATGTCATTTACCAAAGGCCCCATAGTTCCGTTTGGCCTCAGACGAGTATCAACTACTACAACGCCGTTTAGTAGGTCAAGGAACTCCCTTACAAGGAGAGTAAAGTAGTCGTGGTTCTGGAGCTTCCCGACGGTTCCCCCTGAAGTCTCCCCAAAACGGCTCTCATAGACAAAGATAAGGTCAATGTCTGAGGAGTAGTTAAGCTCAAAAGCCGAAGCCTTTCCCATATCAACTATAGCTAAACCGCAGGAAGGCTCTCCATACTTCCTCTTAAACTCCTCTTCCAAGTAGGAAAAAGAAGCTCTACTTATTGCATCGTGAACTAGGGTTACATCCCTTACGAGCTCTTCAAAGGGAGAGAATCTCAGTAAATCCCTGAGGACCACCCTTGCCATCTGGAGGTTTTTATAGTCTAGGAGCTCCTTCTTTACTTTCCTCCTATCCCCTTCCACACTAAACTCAAAGTCCTCCGGTTTAAATTTCCTCCTGTAAATACCCTTTAAGGTCTTTAAAAAGTGGGGATTCTTGGTAAGGAAGTCTGCCAAGTAGTTTGAGGAGGAAAAAAGAGTAAGCAGGTGGTAGAGGTACTCATCGTCAAGCCAGTCTGGTCTATCAGGGAAAGAGGAAAGGAGTTTTTCAAAGTAGATGAGGGCCCTCCTTGGGTTTGGAAGTTCTGAGAGTTTATCCTCAAGGACTTTTAAAGAGGAAAGCCAACTACCTTCCAGTGAACCTGAAATAGTCTTTAACAGTCTCTCCATAACTACCTCGCTTTCCTTAACCTTCCAGTTACCTTATAGAAGTAGAAGATAAGGATAAAAAAGACGGAAGCTGCAAGGGAAAGGACGAAAATTAGGTGAGAGTTTTCAGGGGTTGGAGTAAGGAGTATCAACTTCCTCATTACAACTATGAATCCGATCTCTAAAAGGGTGAGAACGTAGTGAATTCTCTTACTATAGAACATGGCACTTACAAAGTCCAGAATAACGAGGACAAAGAGGGCGTCTGTTAAGAACTGTCTCATACTCTCGTAAGAGAGGTAAAAGCCCGAAGACTTTAGGTATACAAAGAGGTTCACAGCCAAACTTGAAAGGCATGAGAACAGGTAAACCGTCATAACTACTATGAACAAAAACCTCAAAAAGCTTACTACTCTGTAAAGGAACCTGTAGGAAGCCGAGCTGAATAGATCCATCAAGTCGGGAGTTCTCACTTTACCTTCCTCCTGTAAGCTCCCGGTATTCCCATCTCCTCCCTATACTTTGCAACCGTCCTCCTTGCAATCTTTATTCCCCTCTCTTTTAAAAGAGAAGCTATTTTGCTATCGCTCAAAGGTTTCCTCTTATCCTCATTCTCTATAAGTTCCTTTATTAGCCCTTTAACCTCCTCAACCGACGTTCCCGAAATTCCCTTTTTAAAGAAAGACTTTAATGGATAAACGCCAAAAGGAGTTTCAACGAACTTATCTTTTACCGCCCTGCTGACAGTTGACTCGTGGAGTGAAACCTGAAGGGCAACTTGAGAGATCGTTAAAGGTCTAAGGGTCTTCCCGTCCCTCAGAAATTCCCTCTGCCCCTCAAAGACCGCCTTTGAAAGCTTAGAGAGAGTCTCTACCCTACTCTCAATAGCCCTCTTCAGGTAAAGGGCCCTCTGGTACTTCTCATTTAGATACCTCCTGAGCTCTTCCCTCCCTGCGTACTTTAGGTAGTAGCTGTTTACCCTAAACTCAAAGGATTTAGGAGTTAAAACTTCAACCTTAACTTCATCTCCCTCAAGCCAAACTTTAACGTCTGGCTTTACCTTAACTACTCCAAAGCCGTCCTCAAAGGGAAGGAGATCTACACGCTTTAGGTAGGATAGAAACTCCTCAAACTCCTTTTTATTTAAACCACTCTTTTCCAGAAACTCCTCTTTACTCTTCACCGATTCAAAACTACGAGCGGCTTTTATGAACTTTTCTGGAACTCCCACCTCCTTTAGCTGAGACTCAAGGAGCTCACCTAAAGTTAGAGAACCGCAGCCAACCGGCTCAAACTCTTTCAGCTTCCTCCTAACAGATTCAACAAGTTCAACTGAAACTTTAAAACTTCTTGCAATCTCCTCAAGGGGTAAAGTTAAAAGTCCCTTTCTATCAAGGTTATCAACCATATAAGTAGCTATCTCTCTCTCAACTCCATCAAACTCAAGGTTTACCTGGCTAATTAACTGCTGTCTAACTGAGACTGGAGACGGAAGAGGGGAGCTCTCCTCGTCCTCTGAAGGCTCGTAGTAAACAGGAGATGACTCATAAACAAAGTCTAGGGGCTCTATTAAAGGGTTTTCCTCAATCTCATTCCTCAAAATATTTTCAAGCTGAAAAAGGGGAAGTTGCAGGAGCTCCAAGCTAAAAATGACGTTGGGAGTAAGTTTTAACTGCTGGGTGAGAACAAGAGACGTTCCTAATTTACCGTCCATCCTTTACCAGTAATCCTTTTTGTAGAATTTAATGGCTATGAGGAGAATATATGCCCTTTCCCTCTTATTGATATTAAGCCTTTTTGCTTTTGCCTGCGGGGTAGTAAGGACTTCACCCTTTGGGGAAACGTCCTTCATCCTAATTCCAACTTCTCAGGAAGTTGCAATAGGGGCCGCTACTGCAAGGAAGGTTGAATCAAAGGAAAAGCTCTGTAAAGACCCGATAGTCAACCAGTACGTTAACTGGGTAGGACAGAGGATAGCGTCTGTAAGCGATAGACACGACATAAAGTACCACTATAAAGTAATAGAGAAGGACGAGCTTAACGCCTTTGCACTACCCGGAGGATGGGTTTACATCTACACAGGCCTTTTAAAGAAACTAAAGAACGAAGCAGACCTAGCCTTTGTACTTGGCCACGAAACGGGCCACATAGTAGGAAGACACGCAATACGAAGGCTACAGCTAATCTACGGAATTAACTTTATCCTCTCCCTCACCCTAAGCGGTAAGGAGCTCTCCCCAGTTGAAGAACAGGTTCTAAAAGTCCTCTACCAGATCGTAATTTCTGGATACTCAAGGAAGGAGGAGTTTGAAGCAGACACAATGGGAGCCTACTACGCAGGAAAGGCGGGCTGGAACCCTGTAGCATCAATAGAGACAATTGAAATACTTGACTCCCTAATAAAGTTTAAACCTTCTGGAGTTGAAGAGCTCTTTACGGACCACCCGACAAACAGAAAGAGAATAGAGAACCTCAACCGCTGGATTAGAACCTTCCCAAGGGAGTGGCTCAGAAATCCCTTTAACGGAGAAAGGTACAGGGAAAAAGTCTTAAGGAGGCTTAATGGAAGAGATATTAAAGGAGGGAAAGAGGGTCCTCCTGGAGGAGTCTCAAGCAATAGAGAAACTGGCCAGAGAGCTTAACGAAGACTTTATTAAAGCTGTAGAACTCCTACACAGAACGAGAGGAAGAGTAGTCTTAACAGGAGTGGGAAAGTCTGGGTTAATCTGTAAGAAGATAGCGGCAACCCTCTCAAGTACGGGTACCCCTGCATTTTTCCTCCACCCAACCGACGCAGCCCACGGCGACCTTGGAATGGTTAAGGGAGAGGACACAGTAATAGCAGTATCAAACAGCGGAGAGACTGCAGAGCTCCTATCAATAATCCCCCTTATAAAGAGTTTCGGAATTCCAGTTATAGCCATAACCAGCAATCCAAATTCATCGCTAGCAAGGCTTTCAGATGTAGTCCTCAATATCGGAGTAAAAAGGGAGGCATGTCCCTTAAACCTCGCACCAACAACATCAACAACGGTAACTTTAGCCCTAGGAGATGCTATTGCAGCTGCACTTATGAAGCTTAAAGGGTTTACGCCGGAGGAGTTTGCAAAGTTTCATCCGGGAGGAAAGCTTGGAATAAGACTCTCAAAGGTTAAAGAGATAATGAGAACCGGTAGAGAGATTCCGATAGTTAAACCAGATACACCCTTAAAAGAGGCAATTTTTGAGATTTCAAGTAAAAAAATTGGAGCAACTCTCGTAGTTGAAAATGGAAAGCTGGTAGGGATAATAACCGACGGTGACCTAAGGAGAGCTCTTGAAAAGGGAGCTACACTAGAAACGAAAGTTTCAGAGTTAATGACAAAAAATCCTAAAAAAATAGAAGAAGAAGCTTACGGAGAAGAAGCTCTCAGGGAGATGGAAAAACACAAGATAACAGTTTTACCTGTAGTTAACAAGGAAGGAAAGTTAAAAGGAATAATCCATCTACACGATATTTTAGGAAGAAGACTCTTTTAATTCTTTTTAATATTGAATAAAATAAATTAAAAAACAGAAATCCGGAGGAAAAAATGGCAAGAGGAAGAAAAGCCGGAAAAAGGGCCAACAAAGTGGTTAGACTCTCCATTCCAAAGAAACTCTACTACATCCTCTACGGAGTGGCAGGCAACAACGAACAGAAACTTAACAGGTTAATAAGGCTCATCATTGAAGAAAAGCTCAACAGCTCAACAGTCGCTGAACTTAGCCAGCTCCTAGAGAGCCAGAAGAGAGAAAAAGAAGAGCAAACGGAAGAAAAGGAGTAAGCTAAGAGAGGTTCAGGGAGGCCAGGAGGGCTCTTGCCTTGTGGAGGGTCTCCTTGTACTCCCTAAGGGGATGGGAGTCCCATACTATACCGGCACCTACCTGGAGAAATCCCCTGTTCTCCCTAAGGAGTAGGGTTCTTATAACTATGTTAAAGTCAGAAACTCCATTAAAACCCAGATAACCTACAGAGCCGGTGTAGAGAGCTCTCCTGGTTGGCTCAAGCTCAGCTATTATCTCCATAGTCCTTATCTTCGGAGCTCCAGTTATCGTTCCCCCGGGAAAAAGCGCCCTGAGAGCTTCTACTTCACTAACCCCTTCTTTCAAAATTCCCTTTACGTTTGAAACTATATGGGTAACGTGGGAGTACTCCTCTAAGACCATAAGCTCGTTAACCTCAACGCTTCCGTACTCGCAGACCCTTCCCAGGTCATTCCTTTCAAGGTCAACGAGCATAACGTGTTCTGCCCGCTCCTTTTCAGAGAGTAAAAGTTCCCTCTTTAACTTCTCATCCTCCTCAGCCGTCCTTCCCCTCCTCCTGGTTCCAGCTATCGGACGGGTCTGGGCAACCCTCCCCTCAATCTGAAGCAACCTCTCAGGTGAACAGGAAACCGCCTTAAACTCCCCCAACTCCATATAGAATGAAAATGGAGAAGGGTTAATCCTCCTCAGCTCCCTGTAAAGACTAACGGGGTCTCCTAAAAAGTTTAAATCTAACCTCTGAGAAAAGTTAACCTGAAAGGTGTCTCCCGAGGCTATGTAATCCTTAATCCTCTTAACTGCCAACTCAAAGTACTCCTCATCCATATTTGAGGATAGGAGCTCCCCTTTATACTCCCCTACGTACTCCTTCTTATCCGGAACTTTAAAGGGTTCATGGGAAACTAAGTAGAGCTCCCTCCTTAAGTTATCAAAGAAAAAGAGGGTATGGGGAAGGAAGAAGTGGAGGAGCGGCATACCTATATCGTCAACCTTGGGGGAAGGAACTTCTTCAATCAAAGTATTTGCATCGTAGGAAACGTATCCCATGAGGCCGTAAGGAACTTCCGGAACAAAAAACCTCTTCCTAAGCTTAAAGAAAAGGGATTCAAGCTCATTAAACCCACCAGCTCCTTCGTCTAAGATAAACTCCTCCTCAGAGCCGACGGCTATAAAAGAGTACCTTCCGGTTTTCAAGTTAACCGAAGCAGAATCAAGGAAGAGCTTGACCGGATAGCCGTGAGCCCTAAGGGTAAAGAAGAGCTCAGCCGAGTCTCTAAATTTCAACTTCTCTACTATCAAGAACTCCTCCCAATAAGGGGTGGAGAAATAAATATAGGAAGGTTTATTTTTGATATCATTCCCTCTTACACGCCTAAGGAGGAGTACAACTATGAAGCTCTCTGGAGCAGAGATTTTACTAAGAGCCCTTGAACTTGAAGGTGTTGAAAGGATTTTTGGATACCCCGGGGGAGCAGTATTAGATATCTACGACCGATTACCATTCAGCCCCTTAAAGCACTACCTTACAAGGCATGAACAGGGAGCGGCCCACGCAGCCGACGGGTATGCAAGGGCTACAGGGAAAGTTGGAGTCTGCTTTGCCACATCCGGCCCAGGTGCAACGAATTTAGTAACAGGCCTAGCAACAGCTCAGATAGACTCCTCCCCCGTAGTAGCCTTTACAGGAAACGTCCCGACTTTCATGATAGGCAACGACGCATTTCAGGAAGTTGATACAGTTGGAATAACCCGCCCTATAACAAAACACAACTTCTTAGTAAAGGACGTTAAAGACCTTGCAGATACGATTAAAAAGGCCTTCCACATTGCAAAAACAGGCCGTCCCGGCGTCGTCCTGGTTGACCTTCCAAAGGACGTTACAAGGGAACTAACAGACTTCTTTGAGGAGGAGTATAAAGCTCCTGTTCAGATAAGGAGTTACAAGCCTGTTCTAAAGGGACACCCAGGACAGATAAAGAGAGCCGCAAAGGCCATAGCAACCTCTGAAAGACCGGTTCTCTATATCGGCGGAGGTGTTGTCTCCTCAGGAGCCTCAGACCTAGTCGTAAAGATGGCAGAAGTTGCGAACATTCCCATGGTTGCTACCTTAATGGGCTTAACGGCAGTCCCAAGCAACCACCCCTTCTTCCTCGGAATGCTCGGAATGCATGGAACTTACGCGGCAAACATGGCAGTTCAGGAGGCCGACCTCCTCATAGCAATAGGTGCAAGGTTTGACGACAGGGTAACGGGGAAACTTTCAGAGTTTGCCCCAAACGCAAAGGTTATACATATAGATATTGACAGCGCAGAGATTGGTAAGAACAAACCTGTTGACATACCTATAGTTGGAGATGCAAAGCTCGTAATGGAGGAGCTCCTCCCTGAAGTTGAAAAGTTAGTAGCGAAGAACAGGGAGTTCTACGGAGCAAGGGAGAGGTGGATACTAAAGGTGAGGAGCTGGGCTGAGCGCTACCCTCTTTGGTACGAACCGAGCGATAGGATAATAAAACCTCAGTTCGTAATAGAGAAGGTCTGGCAAGTAACAAAGGGAGAGGCCATAATAACTACAGACGTTGGACAGCACCAGATGTGGACGGCCCAGTACTACAAGTTTAAGTACCCACGCCAGTTCATTACCTCTGGTGGACTCGGAACTATGGGATTTGGCGTTCCGGCTGCCATCGGAGCAAAAGTTGGAAGGCCCGATAAAACAGTCTTCTGTATTTCCGGAGACGGTTCGTTCCAGATGAACATGCAGGAAATCGTTACCGCCGTTCACTACAACATCCCCATAAAGGTAGCAATCCTAAACAACAACTTCCTCGGAATGGTGCGCCAGTGGCAGGGAATCTTCTACGACAAGAACTATTCCCAAGTTCACCTTGACGTTCAGCCAGACTTTGTAAAGCTGGTTGAGGCAATGGGAGGAGTCGGACTAAGGGCTGAAAAGCCCTCAGAAGTAGAAGAAGTCTTAAAGGAAGCGATGTCTATAAACGACAGGCCCGTTGTTATAGACTTTATCGTAGATAGGGAAGAGGACGTATATCCGATGGTTCCGCCAGGAGGAGCCCTTCACGAAATGATTCTGCCAAGTTACGGTAAGAAGAGGGAGAAAAAAGCGGTTTAAAGAGGAAGTTATGGATAGGAAAGAGGAGAGGAAACATATAATAAGCGTTCTTGTTGAAAATCAGCCGGGAGCTCTAGCAAGGATAATAGAGCTCTTCAGCTCTAGAGGTTACAATATAGAAAGTCTAAACGTAGGTCATACGGAAGACCCCACAATATCAAGAATTACAATGGTAGCAAAGGGAGACGAGCACACAATTGAGCAGATAGTCAAACAGCTAAGGAGAATAATAGACGTCTTTAAGGTAAGGGATTTAACGGATAAGAAGAAGCTGGATAGGGAGCTCCTCATAGTCCGCCTATCGGTTGAGACAAAGGATAAGAAGGAAGAAGTAAAAAGGCTTGTTGACATATTTGGAGCTCAGATCGTTGACGTTTCCCACGATACCTATACCGTTGAACTAACCGGAGATGAGGACCAAGTTGACGCGTTTTTAGAACTAATAAAGCCCCTCGGTATCAAAGAAATGGCAAGGACTGGAAGAGTTGCAATGGTAAGAGCACTACAGGGCGAAACTTTCGGAGAGGAAAAAACTTAAAGATTTAGAATACGGAGGTAAAGATGGCAAAGGTATACTACGACGAAGATGCAAGCCTTGAGTACCTTAAGGACAAGACAGTAGCAATCCTCGGCTACGGAAGTCAAGGACACGCCCATGCCCTTAACTTAAGGGACAGCGGAATTAACGTGATAATCGGTATCAGGCCTGGTAAATCTGCAGAAAAGGCTAAAAAGGACGGCTTTGAAGTTTTAACGCCGGAAGAAGCCTCAAAGAAAGCCGACGTTATAATGTTCCTACTGCCAGACCCTGTTCAAAAGAGGGTTTACGAAGAGGAAGTAAGACCAAACTTGGAGCCTGGAAAAGCCCTCGCTTTTGCCCACGGTTTCAACATTCACTTTAACCAGATTGTTCCTCCTCAGGACGTTGACGTATTTATGGTAGCTCCAAAAGGGCCTGGTCACTTAGTTCGCTGGACCTACCTTGAAGGAGCAGGAGTTCCTGCACTCGTAGCCGTTCACCAGGACGCCACAGGAAAAGCAAAGGAAATTGCCCTTGCCTACGCTAAAGGTATCGGTGCAACGAGGGCCGGAGTAATTGAAACAACCTTCAAAGAGGAAACAGAAACCGACCTCTTTGGAGAGCAGGCGGTCCTCTGCGGTGGAGTTTCTGCACTAATAAAGGCCGGGTTTGAGACCCTTACAGAGGCAGGTTACCAGCCTGAAGTTGCATACTTTGAGTGCCTCCACGAGCTTAAGCTAATAGTTGACCTCATCTACCAGCACGGCCTTGCAGGTATGAGGTACTCAATATCAGACACAGCTGAGTACGGAGACTACACTAGAGGCCCAAGGGTAATTGACGAAAGGGTCAAAGAGAACATGAAACAAATCCTTAAAGAAATCCAAACTGGACAGTTCGCAAAAGAGTTCGTCCTTGAAGCTCAGGCAAACTATCCAGTTCTCAACGCCTACAGGAGAATGGAAGCTGAACATCCGATTGAAAAAGTCGGAAAGAAACTAAGAGAGATGATGCCATTCTTAAAAGAGCAGAAGAAAGAGCTCAAGTAGATTTTCTAAGGGGTAGGGAAGACTTCCCTACCTCTTTCCAAATTCCATCTGGTAAAGCTCATTGGCTCTCCTCTTAAAGTCCTCAGCCAAAACATTAAGTCCCTTTTCCTCAAGGTCCTTTGCTATCTCAGAGTAAACATCGGCCGCCTCAAGGTACCTACCGAGCTTTTCGTAGCTCTCCGCCAAAGCCTTCTTCACAAAGGTATCTTTAGGCCGTTTCATAAGGTAGGGAACCGCCAACTCAATTAACTCTTTGTACTTTCCCTGATTTAGTAAATCTGCAACGTAACTTTCAAAATCTGTTTCCTTCAACTTGCCCTTCCTTCTTCTTAACAAAGAAAAGAACACAAAAAGGAAAGTAATGATAAAAGTAGGAAGT
This sequence comes from Thermovibrio guaymasensis, assembly GCF_003633715.1. Taxonomy (NCBI): domain Bacteria; kingdom Pseudomonadati; phylum Aquificota; class Aquificia; order Desulfurobacteriales; family Desulfurobacteriaceae; genus Thermovibrio; species Thermovibrio guaymasensis. The sequence goes on along the minus strand of NZ_RBIE01000001.1, from coordinate 264,146 downwards.
GCTACTTTCTTCCAATTACCCCCTTCCTCTTTTTCCTTCTTAACTTTAGTTTCCTTCGGTAAAGGCTCCTTATACGAAAATACCTGCTTTTTAACATCTGAAGTTAAATCCTTATCCTCTCTACTCTCCTTCACTTCCGCAGACTCTAACTGTTTCTCTTCATCAGGTTCAACTTCCTCCTTTTCCTTCTCAGTTCCGCTATCTTCACCGGTAGAAACTTCCTTTTCTTTCTCTAACGGAACGGGGCTCTCAGTCTCTACCTCTTTTTCCTCTTCCTTGACTTCTTGAGGAGTTTTAACTTCAGTTTTAATTTCTTTACTCTTTTCTTCCTTTTCAGGGAAAAAAACTCCCTCAGGGTTAAAACTTATCCGCGTGATGTAATAGTCGGAAACGACCTTGGTCAGCCCAGACTCTTTAACAAACTCCTGGGCCTCCTTATAAGTCTTGAAAAAACCTACCCTTACTTTATACCTTCCATTCCTGTAGGAAATCCGTGCTCCTGGAAAAGAAGAGACCTTTTTTAAAATAGACTCAGCCTCAACCTTACTCTTCAAAGAGGCAACCTGAACGGTATAAACTCTAGAACCGGGTTTAGGAATTTGGGCAAAGGAGTAGGAAAGGAGAATAAACAGAAAGGCTGTTATTAAAGATAGACAAAACCTCATCGCTCTTCCTTTTCCCTAATTTCTTTCTTTAGGGTCTTAACCTCAAGTTCAAGGTCATGTATTATGTCAAGCATCTGTTTAAGAGATTCCATAATGGGGTCTGGAAGCTTCCCGTGCTCAAGGTCCACCTTAGTTGGCTTTATTCCTTCCCTCCTAACAACTTTACCTGGAATCCCAACTACAGTTGAGTTAGGTGGAACATCCTTTATAACAACGGAGTTTGCTCCTATTTTACAGTTATCCCCAATTTTAACGGGCCCTAAAACTTTAGCACCTGCCCCTATTACAACGTTGTTCCCTATCGTCGGGTGCCTTTTCCCCTTTTTAGTACTCGTTCCCCCTAGAGTAACCTGATGGTAAAGGGTAACGTCATTTCCTATTTCAGTAGTCTCACCGATAACGACACCCATTCCATGGTCAATGAAAAAACGCCTTCCTATCTTAGCCCCAGGGTGAATTTCAATTCCAGTAAGCCACCTTGAAAAGTGGGAGATAACTCTGGCGATTAGCTTAAGGTTGTGGGTCCAGAACCAGTGGGCAATTCTGTGGAACCAGACTGCATGGAGGCCGGGATAACAGAGGAGAACTTCTAAAATACTCCTTGCCGCAGGGTCCCTCTCAAAAACGGTTTCTATGTCCTCTTTTAACCTTTTAAACATCTAATTCTCCTTTTGCTAAAATAAGCTTACGCAAAAGGTACGGAGGTTCTGAATGTCTGAATCCTGCGGGAAAAAGTATAAAAAATATGAAGAACATGCAAAGCTATTTGAGCTCCTATCAAACCCAATAAGAATAGGAATAGTAGTTTCACTGGCAAAAGGCCCTAAAAAACCAAAAGAGATAAGGGAGGAGCTGGGAGTTCCCCAACCGCTCCTATCTCAGCACGCAACAATCTTAAGGGAAATGGGAATCATTGAGAAAGTTGACAGGTTTAACGTCAAATCTCCGTGTCGCCTTAAGGATAAGAGAGTATTGGAAATCCTAAAAGCAGCAGGAATCAAAATTGACTAAATTATCGGATCTTCAGCATACTTAAAGCAAGAAGAGCAAGTATTATTGAAAGTATCCAAAACCTAACAGTTATCTTAGGCTCTTCCCATCCTTTCTTTTCAAAGTGGTGATGTAAGGGAGCCATCTTAAATATTCTTCTTCCCTGACCGTACTTCCTCTTTGTGTACTTAAAGTAGTACCTCTGAACTATAACCGAAAGGGTCTCAAGGACAAAGACTCCTCCTGCAATTGCCAAAATGAACTCCTGTTTTGTTAAAACAGCAACCGTTCCAAGGAGAGCTCCCAGAGAGAGGGAACCAACATCTCCCATGAAGACTTCAGCGGGGTAGGTGTTAAACCATAAGAAGGCTAAAGAGGCACCGATAAGGGCAGAACACACAATGGTAAGCTCCCCGGCACCGGGAACGTAGGGAATATGGAGGTAACTTGCCAGCTTGTAGTTACCGGCAACGTAGGAGAAAACCATAAAAACGAAACTAGTTGTTAAAACCGGCCCTATTGCAAGGCCGTCAAGGCCATCTGTCAAGTTAACGGCGTTTGAAGTCCCAACGATTATAAAGACCGCCCAAGGAATAAAGAGAAGGCCGAGGTCAAAGTGAAGGTTCTTAAAAACAGGGAAGTAGAGCTCAGTAGAAAAACCGCTCACGTATAGGAAAACTGCAACTAAAGTAGCAAAGAGGAGCTGAAAAAAGAATTTCGTCCTTTCAGAAAGCCCTTCAGGGTTTTTCAACTTCGCCTTTATGTAGTCGTCAACGAAGCCGAGAGCTCCAAAAGCTAATAGGACAAAAATAACTACCCAAATAAACCTGTTAAACAGGTTATTCCATACCAGAATTGAAATTAAAAGGGCAGTTAAGATAAGAAGGCCTCCCATAGTGGGCACGTTCTTCTTCTTATGGGTTTCAGGGAGGTAATCCTTAATAGTCTGTTTAAACTGTAAATCCTTTAACTTCCTTTCAAAGTAGGGGTACAGGAGAAATCCAACGAACATAGCAGTTAAAGCAGCGTAAATGCTCCTAAAACTTATGTATTTAAAAAGAGTAATCCCTAAGACCTGATAAAGGAGAATGTAAAGCATTCTACCTCTCCAGCTTTACGTCAAAGTAATCCCTTAAGCCATCTCCTAGGAGGTTAAAGGCAATAATAACCAAAGAAATAACTACTCCCGAAGCCAAAACCCAAGGATGGGACGAGAGAACGTGAACGTTCTCAGCCTCTGAAAGCATATTTCCCCACGAAGGAAATGGCTCCTGAATACCAAGCCCTATAAGGCTTAAGGCGGCTTCGCCTAGAATATAGCCAGGAATACTCAAAGTTGCCGCAATTATAACGTAAGAGAGTGTATTTGGAACTACATGCTTCAGAATAACGTAGAGGTGACTTCCTCCTAAAACTCTCGCAGCCTTAACGTAATCGTTCTCCCTTATAGAGAGGACCATTCCCCTTATAACCCTTGAAAGCCCAGCCCAGCCGATTAGTGAGAGTATCACAACGATAACGATAAAAACGAGAATACTTGGCATATCTATTGGAAACATTGAGCGAAGAGCAAGCATCAAGTAAAAAGCAGGAAAGGCCATCAGGATTTCAATAAACCTCATTACTAAAGTATCAACAACTCCTCCAAAGTAACCTGCAACTGAACCTACAAGAAGTCCTATAGAGAAGGAAATAAGAACTCCTATCAGCCCGATTGTGAGGGAAATCCTCGTTCCGTAGACAAGTCTGGAGAAAATGTCCCTACCTAAACGGTCTGTTCCCATCAAAAATATGTGTCCTCCTTTAGTACCGAAGAGATGAAGGTTAGTCTTTATAAAGCCAAACAGGTAATGGGGTTCACCCTCAACTAAGAAGTAAATCGGGTACTTCTTTGAGTAATCAACTGCGTACTCCTTCTCAACAGGGTCAACGAGTTTGTGGCCGTAAACAAAGGGGCGAATGTGAAATTTCCCATTTTCATCAAAAAAGTGAATGGGCGTTGGAGGAGAGTAAGGATAATGGCGGAACTGAACATCGTAAGGATAGGGAGCTATAAAATCGGCAAAAACAGCGACGAAGTAAAGGAACAGCAGAAACAAAAGGGAATATGCCGCTAAGGAATTCTTTAGGTAAAGTTCCTCAAGGAAGGATAAAAAAGACTTAAACAACTCTCCCTTCTACCTCCTTTTCCCTTATACGAGGATCATTAATAGCTATAAGGATATCGGCAATTAAGTTTCCCAAAACAAGCATTATTCCGCCTATGTAAAGGGAACCCATGACCAAAAAGAGGTCCTGAGACATAACAGCTTCAAACATTAATCTACCCATTCCCGGCCAGGCAGTAATTATCTCAACTAAAGCCGCTCCCGAAAGGAGACCGGCAATGTCAAACCCTATCAACGTTAAAAACGGATTAAGCGCATTCCTAAAAGCGTGTTTCATCACTACAACCCTATAAGGTAATCCCTTTGCTATTGCAACTTTAACGTAATCCTTGTTAAGCTCGTCTATTATCGTACTTCTCACAAGTCTTAAAAGACCTGCAATACTTCCTATTACAAGGACTGAAAGGGGTAAGGCCATATGCCAAAGCCTATCAAGGACTTTCCCCCACCAGGGAAGGGAATCGTAGTTTTGAGAGACAACTCCTCCGATAGGGAAAAGTCCCGTTTTGGCGGCAAAGTACATGAAAATAAACGCTAAAAAGAAGTTTGGAAGGGAAATACCAAAGAAGGAAAAGAGAGTTATTAACCTATCTAAAAGTTTCCCTCTGTAAACTCCAGCAACTATTCCAAGGGGAACAGCTACGAGCCAGGAGAGGATAAAGGAAGTAACTGTAAGTTCAAGTGTATTAACTAGTCTCTCTTTAATTAAATCTAAAACCGGCTTGTGGTAAGCAAAGGAGTAACCAAGGTTAAACTGAAGTGCATTTAAGAGCCACTTAAAGTACTGAAGGAACAGGTTTTGATCTAAACCGTAAAGTTTCTTAAGCTCCTCTATAGTCTCCTTTGAAATTGAAGGGTTGAGCTCAAGCTGGGTGAAGTAGTTCCCTGGAGCGAGTTTAACGATGACAAAGGAAACGAAGGTCATACTGATAACAATAGGAACCATCTGAAAAAAGCGTTTTAATAGATACTTAAACATACCTTAAAAGCGCTGATACTCAGTTACTATTTGATTACCGCACTTAAATACCTTCTTTATCTTAAACCGTTTAATAGCCTCTAAACTACCAAATCCCTTCCCTGAAGTAAGGGAAGGAACATTGTCTCCTCCTACAACAACCGGCAGGTGAATCAACCTTATTTCATCTACCAAATCGTTCTTAATCAGCTCCCAGTTAACCTTACTCCCGCCTTCAACCATGAGTTTATTAATTCCAATCTCCTTGAGCTTCTTTAAAAGGAGAGGAAAATCCACTCTATCCTTACCGGCCACAATTACCCTTGCTCCCCTCTTTTCAAACTCTACCAATCTTACCTCAGGAGCTCTCTCAGAAACAGCAATTATGGTGGGAGCTACCTCTGTATTGAGTACGTTTGAATCAAGCGGAATATCTCCGGTAGAGGTCGGAATTACTCTAACTGGATTCTCTCCTTCAACGTACCTAACAGTTAGATTCGGATTATCTATCCTAACAGTGTTTGCTCCAACCATTATTCCATCGCACTCAGCCCTTATCTGGTGAAGGTACCTATTAGCCTCTTCGTCCATTAACTTCATTATCTCTTTACTTGAAACTCCCTTGGCAAGAGTAAGCTTCCCATCAATAGTAACTTCTGAAACTATTAAAACGTAAGGTCTATCCATAACTTACACCTCGTACTCTTTTCCGTATCTCTTGTACAGGTAGTAAACCCTGTGGAGCAGGGAAAGAAGGGACATTACAGCGATAAACTCAATTCCGTAAGTCAGAACCTTATGATTCAAAGGATACAAAATAGACGAAATAAAAAGAACTATAAAGGTCTCAGGCCTTCCGAAAAAACCTGTACTCTCTAGAGGATCCTTAATCTTCCCCGTAGTCCTTTCTGCATATCCAATCTCTGCATATGCAACCGGTTTTATAAAGGTGTGAAGCATCGTTGATACTACCGCAAGCAGGGCAACCCAAGGGTTTGCATACTTTAATGCAACAGAACCTAGGACAAACCCATCAACCCATTTATCTGCAATCCAGTCAAAAACTGCTCCGAACTTAGTTGCCTTCCTGTTGTTTACTGCAACGTAACCGTCACAGAGGTCAAGAACTCCCGAAACGAAAAGTAGAAAAGCTCCAACGACAGGATGGCCGGTATAGTAGAGGAAAGCAGCGAGAGTTCCAAATACAACGGCCGAAAGGGTTATTAAGTTAGGCGAAACGTTAGCCTTTGCCAAAAGCCATCCAAAAGGCGAGTATAGTTTCTTCAGAACTTCTCTATTACTGGTTATGTTCATCTTAAGGTCTCCCAATACTTTCATAAGTACAAAACTGTTTCATAATGGAAGGCTCCCACAGGTTCCTCCCATCAACTACCACTTTGCCCTTAAGTTTATCAAAGTCAACTTCTTTAAACTCGTCCCACTCTGTCACAAGTATAAGGGCATCTGAACTTTCTAAGGCCTCGTACTTATCAGATACAAGCTCCAACCTTCCCGCTTTAAGCTCTTCAGAGAATACTTTTCTGGCGTTCTCTAAGGCAACCGGATCGTAGGCAAGAACGTAAGCTCCCCTCTTTACCAGCTCCCTTACTATAGGAATTGACGGTGCTTCCCTCATATCATCGGTTTCAGGCTTAAAGGACAATCCCCAAACAGCAACCCTTCTCCCCTCCAAGCTAGGGATGTGTTTTAGGAGCTTCTCAACAGGTCTAAGCTTCTGTCTCTCATTTACCGAAATTACACTCTCAAGGAGCTCTGGTTCCTCCCTTACCTCTTTAGCTGTATGGATTAATGCCTTAACGTCTTTAGGAAAACAGCTACCCCCAAAACCGCAACCTGCCCTTAGAAAGTGAAGACTTATCCTGTGGTCTAAACCCATCCCCCTTGCAACCACCGTAACGTCTGCTCCCAACTTCTCACATATGTTTGCTATCTCATTTATAAATGAGATCTTCGTCGCAAGGAATGCGTTTGAGGCGTACTTTATCATCTCTGCAGTTGGAAGGTCCGTTATTAGTATCGGAGGCTGAAGTTTTTCGTACAGGGATGCTACTAGCCCCGCTACATCCCGGTTGTCTGCACCTACAACAACCCTGTCTGGCTTCATAAAGTCTTCTACTGCCTTCCCTTCTCTCAAAAACTCCGGATTTGAAACTACTTCAAACCTCTTTTCAGGCTCCTTTATTCCCCTTTCTCTAAGCAAGGATGCTATAAACTCTCTTGCCCACCTTCCAGTTCCAACAGGCACTGTTGACTTGTTAACTATTACCTTAAAGTCCTCATCTCCTATATACCTAGCTATGCTCCTGTAAGCACTCTCTACAAAGGTGAGATCTGCAGAACCGTCTTCCCTTGACGGCGTTCCAACTGCTATGAAGATGAAGTCTGAGTTCTTTACGGCATACTCATAATCAGTTGTAAACTCTATATTTCCATCGGATAAAGCCTTTGAGAGTATCCTGTCTAATCCAGGTTCGTAGATAGGAACTTTACCTTTCCTTAACTTCTCTACTTTCTCCTCATCTATATCAAGGCCTATAACTTTGTGGCCTAAGTAAGCAAAGCAGGCACCGGAAACTAAGCCTACGTATCCTGTTCCTATTACCGCTATTCTCCTATCCATTCAAAGCCTCCCTAAGTGCTAAACCGTAAAGTAATCCTACTTCACTTACAGTCAAACTCTCCTTAGAGAAGACTTCACAGAAAACTTTAAAGAAGGCTAGGCCGGGAATAATCACATCAGCTCTGTTCTCCTCAAGCCCAACAACCTTTTTCCTCTCCTCAATTGGAAGTGAAGAGAGGTGCTTATACCACTTATCTATCAAGTGTTTAGTTACTCTATAACCATGAACGACTTCAGGCTTGTAAACTTCCATCTTCTCTTCCATCGCCACAACAGAAGTTATAGTTCCACCAACGGCAAAAACGGTAAAGTCTTGAGAAGGCTCAATCTCCTCCTTTACCTTTAGGAGCTCTCCCCTTATAAACTCCTCCAGCTTTACCAAATCCTCCCCAAACTCTTCATAAAGGAAAACAACGCCAAACTTTAAACTCTTAAGGAATTCAACCGAGGTTTCATTGCCGTAAACTACCTCTGTACTCCCTCCCCCTAGGTCAACGGTCATGGCCTTCCCTTTAGGTTTAAAAACCTTAAGGTTTGCAAGGAAAACGAGTTCAGCCTCATCTCTATCGCTCAAAACGTCTATCTTAAACCCCAGCTCCCTTACTCTATTCAAGAACTCTTCAGCGTTTTCTGCACGGCGGGCAGCCTCGGTAGTTACAACTACAACTTTCTCAACGTTAAATCTCTCTACAATAGCCTTAAATTCCTTGAGAGCTCCAACGGTAGCCTCTATACCCTCCTTTGAAAGTCTACCGGTCTCCTTTACTCCCCTTCCCAGACGGGTTACCTTACCAGTCTTGAAAAGGGGTCTAACCTCCCCATCCTCAACATCGGCAACTAAAATTCGGGTTGAGTTGGTTCCAACATCAATAGTTGCAATCCTCAAAACTTCCCTCCAGCTATAATTAGGAATTGAATTTTACAAAAGAGGGAAAAGTGTTTACCGGAATCGTTGAAGAGGTCGGAAAGGTTAAAGGAATAAAGAAAGGTTCAAAGAGCTCTAAACTAACTATCGAGTGCAGAGTCGTTTTAGAGGGAACGAGAGTTGGAGATAGCATAGCAGTAAACGGCGTTTGTTTAACTGTAGTTGAAATTGGAAGGGAGCTCCTCACATTTGACGTTTCCTACGAGACCCTAAAAAGGACGACCCTTTCACTCTTAAAGCCGGGAGAGAATGTTAACCTTGAAAGGGCTCTAAGGCTTGGAGACAGGCTCGGAGGCCACATACTACAGGGACACGTGGATACAACAACAAAGGTAACCTCAATAAAGAGAGAAGGTGAAGGTTACAGGTTTTCCTTTAAACTACCAAAAGAGTACTCCCACCTTGTAGTTGAGAAGGGTTCTATTGGAATTGACGGAATAAGCCTTACCGTTGCTGAGCTCCTTCCGGATAGCTTCTCAGTAGCAGTTATTCCCCACACATTTGAAAATACAAACTTAAAGTTTAAAAGGAGCGGAAGTCTGGTTAACCTGGAGTTTGACATTATCGGAAAGTACGTAGAGAAAATGGTAAAAAGCGCCCAGAAGGGCGCTTAAATAGACTACTCCTCAACTTCTACTTTAACTTCCTCACTACGCCACAGGCCGTGGAGGTTACAGTAAGCTTGAGCAGTTAGAGTTGCCGTTTCCTCAAGCTTAACCTTAAAGATAACTTCTGAAGCAGCTCTTTCAGGTTCAAGGTCTGCCCTACCAGCTAAGAAATCACCTACCCAAAGGGAAATGTGCTCAATCCAGTGCTCCTTAGTATTCGGATGAGGAATGTCCTTCCCTACAACAACTCTTACTTCAAACCACTCACCCTTCTTCACCTTTGAAGGAGCCTCAACTACGGGTGTGTGCTTTCTCTTACCTTCCGGTTCTGGTCCAAATACTTTCATCTTTCCTCCTCCTTTTAAAATTTTTTATCTCAACATTCCCTGAACAATCACATCAACAGCTTCATCCTCGCTAAGGCCTCTTGCCATTAGAGTTTCTAGCTGTTTCTTGTCTATACTACCGATTGCCGCCTCATGGGTAACTTTAGCCGTTTCATTATTCACAACCACAACAGGAACGGCCTTAACGACAACGTCCTTACCCCTTATTACCTCAGAACAGTCTATATGCCCCCTACACCTAGGAGCATTTCCATAGGTCTCACCAACAAAAGTTGCCTTAGTCTCATCTACGGCGATTATACGGCTCTTGGAAATTCCCCTTGACTCTTCACCGTTAAGGTGAATCACATCCTCAACGTAGATCTCATCATCCTTCTTCCCAATCATCTTAGTCTCAAAAACTGCAACTCCCTTCTTATCAACATTTGCACTTAAAACAATCCTAACCTTTCCTGCCCTTCCCCTTGTCTGCTTAAAAACTGAACGGAAGTAGGCATTTTCTGCAACGTAAGCCTCAGTCTCCGTCTCAAGCTCAACGAAGGTCTCCTCTCCGTTGTAGTGGAGATCAAGGAACTCAAAGCGGGCACCCTTTTCAACCCTTACCTTGAGCTTATTCTTATGCTTAAGCTTAATCCCTTCAGCCATAGCTCCGTAAACCTGAAACTTCACATCTGCCCCTTCACCAACTACTATCTCTCCTTCGGTCGTCTGAACTTCTGTAGCCTCTGCAGCACCGAAACACAGAACTACAGGTTCTTCAAGTTTAGTTCCGGGCTCAATGTAAACCTTGGTCTTAACTCCCGTAGGAGTTTCAACAACCTCAGAACGAACGCCGGGAGCAGGATAGCGAACTACCACTTTATTCCTATCAACTAAGAGGTTGAACTTATTCTTTTCAAAAAGCTCTTTCGGAAGGCCTATCTGAGTAAACCTCTTTCCTATAAGACTAAGAAGGTCTTTTTTAACTTCCATTACTCACCTCCAACCAGTTCCGGGTTACGAACCTCACACTTAACGCACATAGTTTTAAACTTTTCTCCAACTTCCTTCGGAGAACCGGTCTGAACGACCTTACCGTCACACATGAGAGTAGCCCTATCTGCAACTTCAGCAATCTCTTCTCTGTGGGTAATCATTAAAACCGTAGTTCCCCTTTCCCTCATAGTCTTAATCATGTTTGCTATGTCTTCCATTGATACAAAGTCAATTCCGCTATCTGGCTCGTCAAGGATTGCAAGCTCCGGTCTCATAGCAAGGATAGAGGCAAGTTCAACTCTCTTCCTCTCTCCTCCAGAAAGGGTCTCATCAACGAACCTGCCTAAATAACTACAGTCAAGACCTACTAACTCAAGGCATTCAACTACATCAAGTTCCGGATTATCCTTACCGGAAATCTTTAAGTACTCCTCAACTGTAATACCCTCAAACCTAGCTGGATCCTGCCACGCAAGGGTCAAGCCTAACCTTGCTCTCTCGTATATTTCAAGCCCATTGAGGATTTTTCCTTTAAATATGATTTCCCCTTCTGTTGGTTCTTTAAGGTCGTTAATTCCCATTATGAGAGAGGCTAACGTTGACTTACCTGCACCGTTTGGACCGAGAATAGCGTGAATCTCCCCTTTTCTCACAACGAGGTTTACCCCTTTCAAGATGGGCTTATTCTCTATGGTAAGCTTAACGTTATTTACAGTAAGCAAAGGATTCATGCCTTCCCTCCTTTTCAAGTTAACTTTTATCTTATAGCCAAAATCTAGACATGTCAATACTTTAATCAAGCTTATTGAGAACAATTACTAATTTCTTGAAAGGAGCAGTTCGTAGAATATATTTTCTAGCCATCTTAAAAGAGGTGGAGAATGAAACTAATAATCCTCGGAGCCGGCGAAGTAGGGAGGGAGCTCCTTAAAAGGCTTCAGAAAGAGTGGAACATAGTAGTAATTGATCAGGACGAAGAAAAGCTCAAGAAAATCGTTGAAATCCTTGATTCAGATAGTATGAACAGAGTCCTCCTCCTTCAAGGGGACGGAACCAGCAAGCTAATGCTTAAGAAGGCTGGAATTGAGGAAGCAACGGCATTCACTGCCTGCACCGGCGACGACGAAGCAAACATAGAGGCCTGCAGGATTGCAAAGGAGTTTGACGTTCCAACGATTTACGCAGTATCAAACAGCACTGAACACGACCACCTTTACGAAAGGGAGGGAATTAACTACATAAACAAAGCGGTCGCTACAGCCTCCCTCCTTGAGAGGCAAATTGAGTCGGGAATAGTGGTTCCGACAAACGTAGGGCTTGGGCAGGGAGAGATAATTGAAGTAAACGTTATGCCAACCTCCATAATTGCAGGCTACCCTGTCGGTAAGTTCTCATCAAGGCGCTGGAGAATCGTTGCAATCTTTAGGGGAGATAAATTAATACTTCCAAAGCCTAGAACTGTTGTAAAGCCAGGCGACAGAGTTTTAATAGTCGGAGACCCAAAAATTCTCAAGTACATTGCCGGACTAATAAAGTCAGGAGAACCCCAGTTTCCTCTCCAGTTTGGTATTGAAGAGGTAATCTTCCTCCCAGAAAATAGGGAAGAAGTAATAAAGGACGGAAAGTTCTTCTATGAGAATACAAAAGTTCAGAAACTCTCAATCTACTTCTGTAAAGAGATAGAAAAAACTAAACTGAAGCTTTTTAACAACTCAGAAAAGGGAAATATAAAGAAAAAGAAGCTAAAACTGTGTGAGAAAGAGTTCTTCAACGAAATTAAGGGAGAAAACTTCGGTCTAATAGTAATGCCTGACAAGTACAAAGAGTTCCCTTTAAACTTTGGAATAAAGACCTTTCCAGTCTTGGTTGCAGAAGAGACACTATCCCCAGTTCTAGTTGCAAGGGGAACTACGCCTGTTGAGAGAATTTTAGTACCCGTATCGGGATCCTTCAGCAGCCTAAGGGCTCTTGAGGCAGGAATAGAGCTCTCCTTAATGCTTAAAGCCTCCCTCAGTGCCCTCTACGTTGCCCCTTCAGAGAACGACACAAAGGCGAACCAGCTAAGGGAAAAGGTCACAAAACTCTCCTACATGTACAAAACGCCGATTGAGTTCGTTAAGAGAGTAGGGAACCCAATCAGGGAATTCTCAAAAGAGAGTAAAAAGTACGACCTTGCAGTAATAGGAGCGAGGAAGGGAAGGAAAGTAAACTGGTTCTCTCCCTATCCTCCCTACTTTATGCTCCACAAGGCAAAGTGTTCCTCAATACTAATCTGTGTAGGTGAGTAAAATGAGTGAAAGCTCATTCCTATCAATTCTCCTAATCTCTTTCGGAATTCTCTTCGTTCCCTTCCTGAGCAGGCTCTTGAGGATTCCGGTGGCTGTGGGAGAGATCCTCTACGGTATAGTGATTGGGGAAAGCGTGCTGGACTTAGTTGAACCTTCCCAGTGGTTAAGCTTCCTATCCACATTCGGATTTCTCCTACTGATGTTTGCAGCCGGACTTGAAGTCAAGCTGAGGGAGATTAACTCACTTCCCCTTAAGAGCAAATTCCTTTACACCCTCATTCCTTCACTTGTATTCCTGCTCTCATTCTCAATTGGAAAGAAGCTCAACTTTAACGCCATAACCTGTATAGCAGTAGGGGCAATTTCGGTAGGAATAGTTGTCTCAGTCCTAAGGGAAAGGGGACTCCTCTCTACCCATTACGGAAAAACGGTTTTCCTAGTAGGAACTATAGGAGAGGTCCTAAGTATAGCCCTGCTTACTTTACTTTCCCTCTACTACGAGCACGGTTTAGGATTTGAGTTCTGGCTTGGAGTTGGAAAACTCATCCTATTCCTGGTGGTAGCAAGGATAATCCTTATATTCCTGAAGAGCTTTGTCTGGTGGTACCCCGATAAGTTTAAGTTCTTCTTTGAGAAGAATCCCTCCGAAATAGGAGTAAGAATCAGCCTTGCCGTAATGTTTGCCCTCTCCTTTGGAGCCTCCCTAATAAACGTTGAACCTATAATCGGCGCCTTCATAGCAGGAATGATCTTCTCAACAGTCTTTGAGGAAACAGAGAACATTGAAGAGAAACTCTCAGGAATCAGTTTTGGCTTCCTAATCCCCATATTCTTCATCTACGTAGGTATAAACTTCCTAATGCCACACATTGACATCCATACTCTCAAACTCCTAGCAATACTGGTAGCTTTAAGCTTTGCAGTTAAAGTTATCCCGTCACTCCTTCTAGTTCTTGAGAACTACTCCTTAAGGCAAGCACTAGGGGCGGGAACTCTCCTATCTGCCCCCCTCACGCTGGTAGTCGTTACCGCAGAGCTAGGCGTAAAGATGGGGTTGATAGACCACCACACGGAGAGCATCTTAATATTACTTGCAATAGTTACGGGAATTGGAGCTCCAACACTTTTTAACCTCCTAGTTAGGAGAGAGAATGAGAGTAGTAATAGTTGACGGCTACGTTGACGAACCAACTTGCCTTGGGGTTCCTCCTTACATATCAACTTACGTTCGCTATACAGCAGGAGCACTCGTTGCAGCAGGTATTCCAGAAGAGTCCATTGACTACTTTGCAATTGACCAGTTAAGGAGGGAACCTTCACTAAAAGAATCTCTCTTTGATGCAGACGTAATCTTCCTCATTACCGGAATGACCGTTCCGGGAAGGTACCTTGGAGGAAAGCCGATTACAGAGAAGGAAATTAACGAAATAGGGAAAATACCCACCTATAAAGTAGTTGGAGGTCCCATAAAGTTTGGTTTCACACTTAAAGGGGGAACGAGGGCTAAGGAGCTCCCCTTTGAGGGCTACCAGTTAATCTGTAGGGGAGACGTTGAACTTGCAGCTTACTACTTGGGGAAGTATTTAGTAGAAGGGAGGGAGCTCCCTGAAGGAGTATTTGACCAGAAAAGAAGGGCAAAGCACGTTAATACTTTCGCTCCCTTGGGAGCTTTCATAGTGAAAAAACACTTTTACTTTCCAAACGTCATATGCGAGATAGAAACCTTCAGGGGTTGTGAAAGGAGAAGACACTGCTCCTACTGTACCGAAGGTTTCTACGGTAGCCCCGACGAAAGGGAACTGGAGAAAGTAGTTGAAGAAGTAAAAGCCCTATACCAAAACGGAGTCAAATACTTTAGAATTGGCCGCCAGCCCAACATACTTGGCTATAAAGCAGTAAAAACAGAGGGAGAGTTCCCAAAACCAAACCCCGAAGTTATATGCAAACTGTTCAGGGAAATTAGGGAAGTTGGCGATATAAGAACTCTACACATAGACAACGTTAATGCAGGAACTATAGATAAACACCCTAACGAGAGTAAAAGAGCCCTTGAATGTATAGCTAAGTACGATACAGAGGGGGACGTCGCTCCTTTCGGCCTTGAAACGGCAGATGAAAAGGTAATAGAGAACAACTTTTTGAAAGTAAAACCTGAGGGAATAAAGAGGGCAATAAGGATCGTTAATGAAGTGGGGGCCTTTAAGGAAAGGGAGGACGGCCTGTTTAAACTGTTACCGGGGATAAACTTCTTAGTCGGCCTTCCCGGGGAAACAAAAGAGACCTTTAGGAAGAACGTAGACTTCTTAAAGTCAGTTCTAGACGAAGGATTGCTGGTAAGGAGAGTAAACATAAGGCAAGTTATGGTTTTTGAAGGAACTCCAATTTCAGAAATGGTAAAAAGAACAAAGACAAAGTACAGAAAGGAGTACGAAAGATTTAAGGAGTGGGTTAGGGAGGAGTTTGACCTTCCAATGATGAAGAGAGTTTTCCCAACAGGAACTGTTATAAAGGACGTTCTCCTTGAAGCATACGATGGAGGGCACACACTTGGAAGGCAGATAGGAAGTTATCCAGTCTTAGTTAGGATTCCCGAGAGAATGGAACTCTTCAGTAAAGTCAACGTAATTGTGGTAGGCCACAGAGAACGCTCCGTAATTGGAATACCAATACCGATTGAGATAAACTCAATAAGCCTAAAGCTCCTTTCCTACATACCGGGAATATCAAAGAAGACGGCAACAGAGATAATTCTAAAAAGGCCCTTTAAAGACAGCCTGGAGCTCCTATCCCTCTTCCCTCAACTTGAACCACTAGCAAAACATATATCCTTTAAAGAAGGGGCACAGGCCCCTACTTAAGGTACTCTGCAGCTTCCTCTGCAGACTTGCCCTCGTGAACTATTGCAGCAATCGCCCTAACTATTTTCTCTGGGTTTTCATGTTGGAAAGCGTTCCTTCCTATAGAGACTCCCTTGGCACCTGCCCTCATTGCCCCTTCAACCATCTCTAAAATCTCCATATCGTTACTCATCTTCGGACCGCCGGCAATTACAACTGGAATTGGACAGCCTTCAGTAACCTTCCTAAAGGACTCAGGATCGCCTGTATAAACAACCTTAACGATATCTGCTCCAAGCTCAGCCGCTACCCTAGCACAGTGGGCAACAACTTCTGGATCGTAAGGGTTTTCTATGTGCTCCCCTCTGGCATACATCATTGCAATTAAAGGCATTCCCCATTCCAGGCACTTTTCAGAGACTTTACCGAAATCCTCAAGCATCTTATCTTCATTCATATCTCCCAGGTTAACGTGAACAGAAACACCGTCAGCTCCGAGCTTTATAGCCTCTTCAACGGTACAGACGAGGACCTTTGAGTTGGGCTTAGGAGAGAGGTTAGTACTTGCAGAGAGGTGAACTATAAGGCCAACGTCCTTTCCCCTCTTCCTGTGACCGTGACGAACCAGCCCTTTATGGACGATAACTGCATTAGCTCCTCCGTTGGCAACTTTATCAATAGACTCTCTAATGTTAATGATTCCAGGAATAGGTCCCATTGAAACTCCGTGATCCATCGGAATGATAACCGTATTCCCTGTTTCCCTACTTACAATCCTTTCCATCCTTATAGCTTTTCCGATTTTCATAATTAAAACCTCCAGGATAGGTGATTTTTATTTTCTAGAACTGGGATTTTACTATTTATAGAGATCCTAAAGACTACTCCCTTCCCTCCCCGCAGGGAGGGAAATAGAGGTCGTATGAAAATAGGAACTTCTCAATGAAATCACACAGAACGTGACCTAAAGTTACGTGGACTTCCTGTATTCTTGGAGTTGAGTGACTCCTTACAATGAAGGAGTGATGACAGATCTTAGCGAGTTCCCCTCCGTCCTTTCCGAGGAAACCGACGGTAAGAAGACCCTTCTCCTTTGCCCTGTTTACCGCATTTATTACGTTCTTGGAATTTCCACTTGTGCTTATACTTATAAGCACGTCTCCTTCCTCTCCAAGGGCCTCTACCTGCCTTTCAAAAATTCTATCAAAAGAGTAGTCGTTAGCTAGAGCAGTAAGAACGGAAGTATCAGTAGTAAGAGCAATCGCAGGCAGAGCCCTCCTCTCAAGGGTGAATCTACCTACAAGTTCAGCCGCAATGTGCTGGCAGTCTGCGGCCGAACCTCCATTACCGCAGAGGAGAATTTTCCTCCCCTCCTTTAACCTCTTTGCAATCTCTAAGAAAACTTCGTAAATCTTATCCCTATTCTCCTCAACAAAAGCCTTTTTAAGGTCTGCACTCTCGGTAAAAGTGTAATAAATTAGCTCCCTCATGCGTTCATCGCCTTCAAGAAGTCCTCGTTTGTCTTGTACTTTTTAAGCTTTTCAAGGAGGAACTCCATAGCCTCAACTGGAGACATTGAAGTTAAGAGCCTCCTTAAAATCCAGATCCTGTTTAGTTCCCACTCAGAAAGGAGGAGCTCCTCCTTCCTAGTTCCGGACTTATGGATGTTTATAGCCGGGAATACCCTCCTTTCAACCAGCTGCCTATCAAGGACTATTTCCATATTACCAGTTCCCTTAAACTCCTCAAATATAACGTCGTCCATCCTTGAACCAGTTTCAACAAGGGCAGTTGCAAGGATAGTTAAGCTACCCCCCTCCTCAATGTTCCTTGCAGCTCCAAAGAACCTCTTTGGCTGCCTAAAGGCGTGAGCATCTATACCACCTGATAGGACTTTACCACTTGGAGGAGTGAGAGTGTTGTATGCCCTTGCAAGCCTTGTGAGTGAGTCAAGGAGAATCACAACATCCCTTTTATGTTCAACCAACCTCTTTGCCTTCTCAATAACAATCTCAGAAACCTGAGCGTGCCTCTCCGGTGGCTCGTCAAAGGTTGAAGAGATAACTTCATCAGCTAAAGTGTTCCTCTTCATATCGGTAACTTCTTCAGGCCTTTCGTCAATAAGGAGGATTATTAGGTAAGTATCAGGGAAATTGGTCTTTATAGCGTTAGCGATCTTTTGAAGTAAAACCGTTTTACCGGCCCTCGGAGGAGCAACAATTAGTCCCCTCTGCCCCTTACCTACCGGAGTAATAAGGTCAACAACTCTCGTTGATAGCTCACTAGGGTCGTGTTCAAGTCTAAAGCGCTCTGTCGGGTGAAGGGGAGTCAAGTGGTCAAACTTAGGCCTCTCCTTTGCAACCTCAGGAGGTTCCCAGTTAATAGCGTAAACCTTAAGTAATGCGTAGTACTTCTCGTTCTCCTTTGGAGGGCGGACCTCCCCAGCTACCGTATCCCCCGTCCTTAAACCAAATTTCCTTATCTGTGAAGGAGAAACGTATATATCGTTTGAACTTGGAAGGTAGTTATTTTCAGGAGACCTTAAGAAACCAAATCCATCTGGGAGGATTTCAAGTACTCCAACCCTAAAAATGGCTCCTCTCCTTTCGGCATCCTTCTCCAAGATACTCTTTATTAGGTCCTGCTTCTTAGCGGACTTTACTTCCACCCCTAAGCTCTTTGCAATTTTCCTAAGGTCAAAGATGCTCATTTTCTGAAGTTGCTCAATAGTAAATCCTTCAATGAGGTTTTCAGCCATTAACTTTTCCCTCCGAACTGGTTAAGGGTATTATTGGTTTATCTCCTCTGTCCTCTTTCCTGCAATCTTTGAAATCCAAATGCTAAGTTCATAAAGAACTATTAGTGGCAAAGCCATCATTACTTGGGAAAAGGCATCTGGAGGAGTTAAAATTGCCGCTACTATAAATATTACTAAAATGGCAAATTTTCTATTTCTTTCAAGCATCCTGTAATTTATGACTCCGAGTTTTGAAAGCAACCAGACAACAACGGGTAAGAGGAAAACAAAACCAAAGGCAAGTATGAGCTGTATGACAAAGGAGATATAACTACCTATTGTAATTTGAGGGATTAAGAGATCTCCCATAAATCCAAGGAGGAACCTTAAACCAAAGGGAAGGATAACGAAGTAGGCAAATGAAGCCCCCAAGAAGAAGAAGAAAACCGAAAAGAGCATAAACGGCAAGATGAACTTCTTCTCGTGTTCGTAAAGTCCAGGCTCTATAAACTTCCAAACTTGGTACAGGACAAAAGGAAGTGCTATTAAAATCCCTGCAAAAAATGAAACCTTTAGGGCAGTAAAGAAGGCCTCTGGAGGAGATAGGAATATCAACTTTCCCTGAAGGTTATCGGGAAGGGGCCTCTCAAGGAAAAGCAGTATCTCCTTTTTAAAGGGCCAAGCTATTAGAAAACCGACTACAACCGCTACTGCAGACTTTATTAAACGCTCCCTAAGTTCCTCTACGTGTTCCGTTATTGGGAGCTCCTCTTCATTTACAGGGTTCCTATTCGGCATCTCTCCCTTTACTGTTCCTTAACCTTAATTTTCTCTACACTCTCTTCCTTCTCGCTCTTAAGGGCTGTCTCTTCCTTCTTACTCTCCTTCTTTTCCTTCTTCTTCTCCTCTTCCTCGTCAAGGATTCCCGAAGAAGCCTTTCTAAACTCATTTATAGCCTTACCTGTAGAGCGAGCAAGCTCTGGAAGTTTTTTAGGGCCGAAAATTAGGAGTGCGATAACCAGAATTATTATTAGTTCCTGAGTTCCTAAGCCAAACATGAATACCTCCAGAAATTAAGGGGATTTAGTAGCATCTTTGAGAGTTTTCAGGAGCTCCTTAAGCCCCTCTTTATCCCTCTTTTCTATTCTCCTTACCACTGCACTACCGACTACAAAGCCATCTGGATTATTATACATTTTCCTTATATGCTCAGGTTTAGATATCCCAAAGCCAACAACGGCCCTCTTCCCAGTTACCCTTTTAATCCTCTCTATATCTCCCTCAATCTGGGAGTAGGCAAGCTCTTCCCTCTCTCCGGTTATTCCCGTAACGGAAACGTAATAGATGAACTCTCCAGATAGCTGCCCTATCTTCTTCAACCTCTCATCGGTACTTGTCGGAGCTGCAAGGAAAACCGGAGACAGCTTTAAACTCTTAACTTTCCTTGAAAAGTCCTCCCCCTCTTCAGGCGGAAGGTCCGGAACTATAAAACCATCAACCCCTGCAGACTTTGCATCCCTTATGAATTTATCCTCCCCGTAAACGAAGATAGGGTTGTAATAACCCATTAAAATTATGGGCTTCTCGGGAGCAAACTCCCTAAGCTCACTCACCAGCTCTAAAACTCTACAGGTGTTTGCACCAGCACGCAGAGCCCTCTCGTGGGCCTTCTGAATTGTGGGACCGTCTGCAAGAGGATCCGAAAAGGGCATTCCAACTTCAACCATATCGGCATACTCAAGGATCAACTTAAAGTAATCGACAGATTCCCTACAGTCGGGATCACAGGCTGTTGCGTAGACTATTAGAGGTTTTTCTCCCTTTTCCTTAAGGCCTGTAAAGGTTTTCCCTATCCTTTCCATACTTTCTCCAAACCAAGTAGAGTACTAAAAAGAGGAGAATCGCAGGTAGAATTAACTCCCTGTGCCTAATGATAGTTGAAAAAGCTTCCTCTATCAAGTTTCCAAAGAATAGGTAAAAGACCATCCAAATTAAGGCACCTAGGCCGTTAAAGATAGTAAATTTAACAAAAGAAGGTTTAAAAGAACCAATAATTAGAGGCAAAAGCGCCCTAACAACTGGAATAAACCTTCCAAAAAGTAAAGAGAGCTCCCCCTTCCTCTCAACAAACTCCTTGGTCTTTAGAAAGTCCTCCTGGGAAACTCTAAAGCGCCTTAAAACCTTCCTTAAAACCTCCTCCCCTAAGTAGGCTCCGAGGAAGTAGGAAGCCGTATAGCCCAAAAAAGTACCGACAGTTCCACAGACTACAAAGTGAATCGGAGAGATAACCCCTTTAGCAGCCAAAACTGAGGAAACGACCAGGACTTTCTCAGCAGGTAGAATAAGGCCTAGAAGGAGACCCGTTTCAAAGAAAGACCAAGTGAAGATGACGAAGCAGGCAAGTTTTGGGTGGAGCTCTATAAACTTTACAGACTCACTAACTAGTGAGTAGAAACTGGAAAAATCCACTTGACACCTACAACCGGCTAAAATAAACTTCCCTTACGCAAGGTAAAGCCAATTATATCAGGAGGTTTACCATGAAAAAAGGAATTCACCCCGAATACAGGGAAACAAGAGTAATCTGCGCTTGCGGAAATACATGGGTTACCCGTTCAACAAAGTTCCCAGAGATCAAGATTGAAGTCTGCGATAAGTGCCATCCGTTCTACACAGGAACTCAAAAGCAGAAGACAGTAAGAGGTAGGGTAGAGAAGTTCATGGCTAAGTACGAAGGTAAGTACTAAGAGATGGTTGAACTCATCTCTCAAACAGACGACTTAATTAAGGTTATCTCCACCGCCGCCCGGGTTTGTTATTCCGGGCTTCCCCTTAAAGAGCTCCTTACCCGTTACAGCAAGGAGGAGAACGAGGAGCTAATTAAAAAGGTGGTCTCAATGGGCCATCTATCTGTAATTGAACACGGGGTCTTAACTTTCAAAGTTGAAGGAAGTCTAAAGGAAGAGCTCTTTGAAATAATGGTAGACAAACCCTATCTGAAAATAACTCCAAAGGAAGGCTACTTTATAGTCTCTCTAAACCTAAGGACCGCTGTTGAACTACTTGAAGAAAAACCCCACCTAAGGTTTGTTAAAGAGATTGAAAAATTCATTCCTCCCTTCGTTAGGCTAGGAACTTAACAAGGTTACCCTTTAAAAGCTTACCCTTTACTTCCTCTATCCTTTCCCTAGCAACCTTTTTAACCGAAACGGGAGTTAAACCTTCATCCTTAAGGAGCCTTTCAACCTCATCCTCTTTTATCCTCTCTAAGAGCTCTCCACTTCCGCTAAGTTCAACTGAAACAGAGTTACCTATAGCCCTCAGCAGAGCCAAGAATTCCCCTAAAGAAGTCTCCCCCTCAACTAAAGCGACTTCCATTCCTTCGTACTGGCCAAAGATTACCCTTCCCTTGAAATCCTCCCCCCAAAGGGGAAGGAGAAGCACGTTCAAGGCCGAGAACAGAAGGAGAGAGCCAACAGTAAACTCTATCAGCTCCTTTATCTTTTCCCTGTTAACCTCCTTCGGAAACTCCCCCTTTACCCTCTTATAGACCTTCGGCTCAAGAATCATAAGGAGAGAAAGGAGGAGTTCCTTGCCGGGTAGGAGCTCTCCCTTGAAGAACCTTAAAAGTTCACCGTAAACTTCGGGGTAGTTTTCTCTAGCGAAGGAGAGTACCTCCTGCTTTACCTTCTGAGTGAAGACTTTATGCAGCAGAAAGCCGTTTAACTCAAATATCTTTGGTAATAGCTTACTTAAAGTAGAAAAGGCTTTCCCCTCAACAATGGATAGCTCAACTTCAGGGAAGGTGGACTTTACCCTCAAAAGGATTTCCTGCCCCGGCTCAAATTCCCTCTCAACCTCAAGCCTCGCCGTGAGAACTTTATCCCCTACCTTTATTAAGGCTTTCCCATCGGGAGTGTACTCAAGGAAGAGGGCCTTTATAAGGAGGTTTTCGAACTCCTGCCCCTTATCCCCCTTCCAAGCCCCCTTAGAGATCTGAGAGAGGAGTTTCTTCATATCGTAGTAGGAGAAGTTTTCAAGCTTTAAAGGAAGATCCCTACTTATAGCCTCTACAGGGATTATTCCCTCTACTCTCCTTATCTCCACCTTCCACCTAGTCAAAAAGGTCTGTGCTTAAGTACCTCTCTCCAGTATCAGGGACAACAGTTACCACCCCTTCCTTTATGCCAAGCTCCTTAGAAACTTTGAGAGCTACGTAGAGGTTTGCACCTGCCGATATCCCTGCTAAGACGCCAAATTCTCTTGAAAGGAGCCTTGAGTACTCTTTGGCTCTTTCGTACGGAACAACCTCAACCCTATCTATTAGCGACGTATCAAGAGTTTTAGGTATAAAGCCGGGGCCTATTCCCTGTATTCTATGAACTCCAACTTCCCCTCCAGAGAGGACGCTGCACCCTTCTGGCTCAACAGCAACGCAGACGCACTCAGGGTTTACCTCCTTAAACCTCTTTGAGATACCTGAAAAAGTCCCTCCCGTTCCAACTCCTGCGACAAACAGTTTGGGGACCTTTCCCATCTGTTCAAGTATCTCCCTTGCAGTTTCCCTGTAGTGAACCAGAGGGTTAACCGGATTTTCAAACTGGCGGGTAGGGTAGTACTTATTCGGATTCTCATTTAAGAGTTCTTGAAGTTTCCTAACAGCTCCTGGAATCCCTTCGGAAGCAGGAGTTAAAAGGAGCTCTGCCCCAAAGGCCTTTAAAAGCTTCTTCCTCTCCTGGCTCATATTCTCAGGCATTATAATGAGTGACTTTAACCCCTTAGCCGAACAAACCAACGCTATTCCTATCCCCGTATTCCCACTTGTAGCCTCAACAACGATCTTATCCCTAGTTAACTCTCCCTTTTTAAGAGCATCTTCAATAATTGCACGGGTAACCCTGTCCTTTATTGAACCACCAGGATTAAAGTTTTCAAGCTTTAGGAAGACCTCAACCCCTTCAACCTCCACCTTCAAAAGGGGCGTATTACCGATCGTTTCAAGGATACTGTACGACAACGTCTTCATCCTTCAACTCCTTAAGAATGTAGACTCTCTTTCCTCTCTTTTTCGTCTCTCCAATAACTCTATCAAAAATTGAGCTCCTAAAGACGAAGAACCCACTTACGTGTTTTGCAGCCTTCCTAAAGAAGAAGTCGGTTAGGGAGAGCTCCTCCTTCCACTTTAAGTAAGTCTCTTCAGGTATTCCCCTTAAGAGGCGGCCATTAAAAAGGAACCTAACGCTCTCCTCCTGCAGAAGCTTCCTTAAGAACCGTAGCTTTGAATCCCTAGTTAGGTTCCTCTTAACAGCCTCGTAGAGTGAAAGATCCGAAGTAAGGTAGTCGCAAACTATCTTTACAATCTCGTTAATTCTATCTGGAACAACCGAAACAATTCCCTTATAGGTAATTTTCCTGTGGAGGAAATCGGGCATTATCTTTGAAGTTGACCCTTTTAACCTTTCACTGCTGTCAACAATTCCGCCAACTACAATCAGAGTATTTGGGGTAACTTCCGTATGTGTAAACTCCTCTTCAGCGTTAGGGTCAAGGACTATAACCCTTTCATACTCCTCAAAACTATCAAGGAGCCTAAAGGGAAAGGGCTTAAAAATCCCCTTTAAGAAGGAGAGGGCCTCATCAGGAGCAGAGGTCAGGTAGAAGTTCTCAGGCGTAAAGTAATCCTTAACGGTTCCGTAGGTAATTTCAATCTGAACTGCTAAGCTCTTCCTTTCCCTTTCGGTTAGCTCTTTAAAGAGGGAGAGATCAACGGCAAAGTCTGGGTAGTTAAAGGTTATATCTGAGAAGTCAACAGTTCCTTTTCTTTTAACGACTACAGCATCTGCCTCCTCATCTCCTCTAAAGGCAAGGAGCTCTACCCCTTCCACTTTATCTATTACCTTTCCCGGTAAAATATCTTCGTTGAACAGGGACTTGGGAATTACCCCGAACTTACCTCTAACAAGACCATAAGCAAGTCGGTTAAAGAAATCTCCTCTACCCGGTTTAAATAGAAGTTTAGGTCTTCTTAGTCCGTATTCATATAACCTTTTTGCTACAACTTTTTTAGCAGTTAGAAACTTCATATCTTCCCTAAAGACAAAATCTAGAAATTTCTATTAAAGAAATTTATCTTTGATTAAATCTATAGGTTCTGGCTTTCCTATGTACCAACCTTGAGAATAATCAATACCTAATCTCTTTACCTCACTAAAAATTTCTTCATCAGAAACGAACTCAGCTACAGTTTTAATACCCAATCTCCTTGAAAAATCAACAATAGCTTCAACTAAAATCCTAGCGCTCTCTTCATTAGGTAAACGCCTAATGATAGAACCGTCAATTTTTAAATAATCAACGTTAAACTTTAATAAATTTTCAAGATTTGAATACCCTGTTCCAAAATCATCAATAGCAAACTTACAGTTAAAAGACTTAACCTCCTTAACAAACCGATAAAGCAACTCATAACTCTCAATCTCTTCCGTCTCAAGAATTTCAAATATTAGCCTATCAGACATGGATGATGTTTTCAGCATATCAAAAATCACTTTTAGACTCTTCTCATTAATAAGATCTTCAAACGATATATTTACAGACACATCAAAAGGCAGGCTTTCAAAGTCCTGCATGACATTCTTAAGTATTTTTAACGTTATTTCAGGGTAAATTCCTGCTCTCTTTACTAAAGGAAGAAACTTACCTGGAGGAATTACCTTACCTTCCTCATCTATCATCCTAGCTAAAGCTTCAAACTTCTCAATTTTTCCAGTCGTATTATTCAAAATTGGTTGATAATAAGGGACAATCTTATTATTCGCTAAAGCAAATTTTATTTTCTTGAGTAGAAATACGTTCTCTATATGCTTCTTTTCTTCCTCTTCCTTCCTTATCTGAAGTTCTAAAAGTTTTTGTCTTCTTTTCTTTGCTTCTTTTAAGGCAAGCTCCGCATGGGACAGAATCTTTTCTCTATCCTCCTTCGTTTTCACAATACCCGCATAAAAGTTTAGATATATACTCATATCATCACAACTATAAGAAGAAGTTTCTAAAAGATTTAAAACTCTCTTAATAACTTCAAAGAGTCTTTCCTCATTATCCTCTTCAGAAAATAAATCAAACAAAATAGCAAATTCATCAGATTGTATCCTATAAGGTATACCTTCTTTAACGGCAAATTTTAATTTTTCAGAAATCTGCTTTAGTATTTCATCCCCACAATCTTCTCCAAAAAGTTCATTAACTCTGTTGAAATCAGAAATATCTATTACACACAAAGCCGGATAATTCATCAATTTAATATCATTAATTAGCTTATTTCTGTTTGGTAAACCAGTTAAGCTATCGTAATTAAGCAAGTAATAAAGTTTTTCTCTACTTTCCTCAAGCTCAGTAATATCATGACAAACAATAACAAACTCTAATATCCCTCCTCCCCTTTTACGAACTGGAACAAGCGTTGTATCAACAATGCACCTCTGCCCCGACTTCCTCCGCCCCGTTAATTTACCTTTCCACAATTTCCCTTTTCTCATAAACTCAAACATTTCCGTTAAAGTACTCTCTTTGGTATAAGTACCAAATAAAAAAGTTACGTGTTTCCCAATAACCTCATGAGCTTCATAGCCTGTCATTTCCACAAACTTTTTATTAGCGTAACTAATAATTCCACTTGGATCCGTCTTTATCACAATACTACTTTCATCAACTGCAGTCTTGTAATCTTGTAAAAGGTTTAAAGAGTGCTTCAACCTATTAAGTGCCCTCAACATTGCCTTCATTACTCTGCCAAATTCGTCATTTTGGATAAATTTGACCCTAACTTCATAGTTCCCTTGTAAAATGGCATCAGCAATCTCTAAAAGCTCTTTTACCGAAGAAACTATAGATACATATATGCTATAAGCTAGAAATGAAATCAATAAAGAAAACCCTGTAAAAATAAGAATTTCCAAAAAGAAAACAGATAAACTTCTAGCCTTCTTTAATTCTAAGCAAGATTTAATAGACTTTAACAAAGAAAAACTAACTTCATAAGTGGAAGATTGAACTTCCGAAGAAATTTGAAAAAAATCAAAAGGATTCACTCTTAAATTGGAAATTAAAATACTCTCAACCAAAGCTTCATATTCTTTAAGTTTCTTTAACAGCTTAGAAACTTCACTATTTACATCTTCAGAAAACATCTTTTGGGAAGCTGTCCAACTCAACAAATACTGTTGACCAACCAACACCTTAAACAGTTTCTCAAGTTTTTCTTTTTCCTCGCCATTAAGGCCGTTCACTAAAAAGCCACTACCTAAACCTCTAATTCTTCCTATTAATTCGGAAACTTGCGGAAGTCCTAAAAGAGCTAAGTCGGATAAGTACCTTACTTTAGGATCAGTGTCCTCCAAAATACCACAAGATAGGGCTCTATCCTGAAGGTCTTTCAATAAGAGCTCAATAACATGAGTATGCCTGTAAAAGTTCTCTTCGGGGGAGGTATTTAACTTAATGTTAGCTATAAGTAAAGACTGAATTTTAGAAGAATGGTTCTTCATAAAGTTATCATTGAGCCGTAAAATGTCTTTTTCTACCTGTTTAATCTGATCAGCAACTTCTCTTTTTCCTATTAGATATAAAAAGGTTAGCCCTCTATGCCTCTGAAGTAAAGAAATCAGCTTGAGTTCTGATTCTAAAGTTTCCAAACATTCAATTTCCCTGCTCTTCTTTATGTAGGTTACGCTTTCTTTATAGGCCAACGAAAAGAATATTATGCCTAAAGGAATAAAAATAAAAGCGAGTAAGAGGAGAAGTTTTTGCCTTATTGAAATTCTCAATATAAAGTTTCTGAAAAAGCTATTAACTTTCTCTTTAAGATTCATTCTAAACCTTATAATTTTAGAGTTAACTTATAATACCATAAGGAGGAAGAGTTGAAAAAAGGAATTGCTGAAGTTCCCGGCTTCAAGTGTGGAGTAGGATTTGGAGGAATAAAGAAAACAGAAAAAAAGCTTAACAGACCAGATACTTTAGTAATCGTAACTGAAAGACCTGCAGATTTCTCAGCCGTTTTCACAACAAACGACGTAAAGGCTGCCCCAATTAAGGTAAGTATGGAAGTTAAGGGAAAGGTTTCCGGAATAGTTGCAAACAGCGGAAACGCAAACGCCTGTACCGGAGAAAGGGGAATTGCCGACGCAGTTGAAATGGCAAAGCTAACCTCCCAGTTAACTGGAAAAGGTAGGTTCTTGGTAGCCTCAACCGGAGTTATAGGAGAACCTCTACCAATGGACAAGGTTAGAAGGGCAATAGCCGAAGCGGTTAAGAATCTCGGAAAGGCAAAGGGGGAAGAGCCTGCAAGGGCAATCATGACAACAGACACTTTTCCAAAGACGGCGTTTAAGGAAGCAGACGGCTTTGTAGTTGGGGGAATAACAAAGGGAGCTGGAATGATAGACCCTTCAATGGCTACAATGCTGGCATTTATCGGAACTGACGCTAAAGTGGAACCGGAGCTCCTTGACAGAGCTCTAAAAGAGGCAAACGAGGAGAGCTTCAACGCAATAACCGTTGACGGAGATATGAGCACAAACGACTGTGTATTCCTCCTATCAACTGGACTTGGAAGGGATATAGGGAAGGAAGAGTACAGCTACTTTGTAGAGGTTCTCAAGGAGGTAATGAAAAGCCTTGCATACCAGATAGTTAAAGATGGAGAGGGAGCAACAAAGGTTGCCAGAATAAAAGTTTTGGGGGCAAGGAATAAAGAACAGGCAAGGAGAGTTGCAAGGAAAATCGCCCTCTCTCCTCTGGTAAAGACGGCTCTATTTGGGTGTGACCCTAACTGGGGAAGGATCATTGCAGCAGCCGGAGCAGCAAGGGAGGGTATAGTTGAGGAGAAAACAGAGTTAAAAATAGGAAAGTACCTCCTCTTTAAAGGAGGTAGAGTTGAGTACAGAGAAGAGGAAGTCTCACAGTACATGAAGAATAGTGAAGAGATTGAAATTGAGGTGAACTTGAACCTGGGAAGTGAGAGCTTTACATACCTTACCTGCGACTTAACCTACGACTACGTGAGGATAAATGCAGAGTACAGAACCTAAGTTATTGATTGACGCTGGAAACAGCACAGTTAAAGTTGGAGTCTTTAAAAGAGGTAGGGTAGAACTCGTTAGAAGAGTACCTACAGAGGAAATCTTAAAAGACCCGAAACTTTTAAAGGAGTTATCGGGAAAGTTTAAAGGAGAAGTAGGAATTGCCAGTGTTGTTCCGGAGGTTTCAGAGCTCATAAGGGAGTTCTTTCCAGATTCAAAGTTTGTAAAGCTGGAAAGGGAACTTCCCGTGAAGATTCACTACGTAGGAGAAATGGGACCAGACCGAATCGCAAATATACTCGGAGGTTCCACCTTCTTTAAAAGCTTCATAGTGGCAAGTTTTGGAACGGCAACCGTTGTTGACGTAGTTATTAACTGTGAATTTAAGGGAGGAATAATTCTTCCTGGACTCAAACTGATGGCACGGGCTTTAAAGGAGGGAACAGCTCTCTTACCGGAGGTAAAATCCTTCAAGAGCTCTAAACTTGGAATGAAGACAAGGGAGTGTATAGAATCTGGAATCCTGCGGGGAACTTACGGGGCGGTCCTATCGGTAAAAAGGGAATTTCCGGGAGTTCCCCTAATTCTAACCGGAGGTTACTCAAGGTTAATAGAAAGATTACTAAACGGGATTTTAGTTGAAGAGCTTACTCTACTGGGAATAGCAAACTTTCTAAGTTACAAAGGGGGGATGAAATCCCCCCGATAAGTTATTTATAGAGCTCCTTAGCAGCGTCCTGAAGAGCTTTAACGTTACTCTTAAATGCAGCCATCATCGGGTTGTTTGACTTCTTACCAGCTTCTACAAATTCCTTTGCAGACTTGTACTTAGCCTTAAGCTGGGCTTTGCTTGGAGCTAAACTTCCGTTGTGGCAGCCTGCACACTGAGCTTCCCAAACTCCTGCAGAAGCTGGAAGGGCAAAGGCAGCTGTAAGGAAAAGAGCTCCTAAAATTTTTCTCATCTTCCATACCTCCTTTTAAGTTTTTCTAACCTCAATATTATGTTTTTTTATTAAAAAGTCAAAATAACAGGAAAAACTTATACAGCAGACCCCTGTTTAGAACCTTTAGGGAGCGTTATGAATCCTCTATCCCTCCAGACAAAGTTGAGTGCAGATGTTGGACATACGTCAACACACTCAGCACAGTTCCAGCAGTAAACGCTCTGGCTCTCCCCTACGCTGGGGCTGATTCCCATGGGACAACGCTTGTCACATATCTTACAGCCAACACACTTTGAGGCGTCATACTCAATAACCAGTTGTCTCCTCTTCCCTATCAGGGCCAAAATAGCTCCAAGGGGACAGAAGTACCTACAGAACATCCTCCTAGTAATTAGGTTCAAAAGGAGGACGAAAATTACTATGAAGATCTCAACCGTCACGTGCTTATAGAAGACGTAAAACATCGTCTCCCTTCCAACAAGTCCTGGAGGAGACCACCATACGAACATAGGATACCCGATAACCATTGTAACCATAAGCTCTGCTACAAGGGCAAACCAGAGAGTGTACTTGGCAAACCTAACCAAGTCTTTCCTGTACTTTAAGCTATTGCCCCACTTAGGAATTAACCCGAGGACTTTATCAGTTAGAAGGGATAGAAACTCTACGGGACACATCCAGCTACAGAAAACCCTTCCCATTAAGAAAGCAAGGGTTACAGGAATAACCATTCCAACTAAAGAGGGCATATAGAAAAACTTTGCAGTCAGGATAGACTCAAGGCCTTCAAGTGGAGAAACTACCCAAAGGTTGCCAATACCTATAGACTGAAACCAACCTTGAATGAAGTTTACGTCCCAGTAGTAGTTGGCAAAGGGGTTACCTATAACAGTAATAAAACAGGCTGTAAGAAAGAGGTAACGCCAAAGTGTTATTCTCTTAAAGAAGCTCTTTCTGGCCACAGCACCACCCCTTAAGATTTCTTAATATCCTCAAGTTTAATCTGCTTAATCTTTTTCCACTTTATAGGCTGAATTGATATGGCCTTCTTACCGTTATTTTCTGGGTAAGTATCAGCTATACAGGAATAGGCACAAATCCCGCAGCCCGTACAGTTTTCCTCAATGATGTAAGGTCTAAAATCGTGGTCAATCTTTATTGCGACTCCCGAGAAGGGACAGACGTTAAAACAGGTCTTACACATAAGACCGGTCTTATCCTGCTGCCAGGTAACGCAAATTTGACGGTTTATTACAGCAACTCCCATCCTAACTTCTTCTTTAGCACACGGGACGAGAGAACCTGTAGGACAAACGTAGACACACTTCATACATAGGTAGCAGGGCTTTTCCATAACATCAACGTAGGGCGTTCCGGAAAAGACTCCTCCAGTTTTAACGTCAAAGTACTTAATACAGTGGTAAGGACAAACTTCTCCACACCTTCCACACCTTATACACTTTTGAGCAAAGTGCTCCTCAGGAACTGCTCCAGGTGGCCTGAGAACGTTCGTTTTTATAGGACTTTTGACCATAGTTTTTGGATTTTTTAAGTCTGAAAGGGAACAGGAGGAAAACAGAGCTCCTCCGATAAATGCTCCTAGGGTAACCTTTAAAAATTCTCTCCTGTCAGTTTTCCTTTCCTTCTCCATCGTCTTCTCCAAGCCACATTCTTTCAGCTTCTTTTTCTGCTCTCTTTAAACCGTGGAACGGATTTTTAGGGATAATTTCTCCTCTTTCAATCTTTTCAAACTCGTCTAAGAAGTAAGCCTCAACAACTGCAACCTGTAAGACTCCGTCTACGCTCTTTATCTTCCTCTCTAAAGCCTCAAGTTCCTCGTACCTCTCTGCATCAAGAACAACTATTATGTAGTAGGCGTTATCCTCCTCCTTTAGCTCTCCTCCGTAAACTTCAACTCCGGGTATTTCAAAGAGCTCCTTCTCCACCTGAAAGCCCTTCTCCGGCTCAGCAGTAACAACACAGCTCACAATAGGCATATTCACCTCTTAATATTGGATTATATTCGGATTTTCGAATTTTAAAAGACCCAAAAAGAAAAGGGGGCCAGTAGGCCCCCTCCAAAGCCCTTTTACTTCTCATTAGGATCAAGCTCTGCGTTGTGGAGGTAACCGCCCCTAACTTTCTCAAGCTTAACGATGAAGGACTTAAGAGGTTGAGCAGGAGCGTACTTCTTAATGCGGCAAGCACAGATCTTAAACTCAGGCTGCTTTGAACCTGGGTCAAAGGCATCAAGTGTACAGAAGTTAATCATCCTGCTCTTCTCCTGGTCGTACCAGTAAACGAAGACCATTCCTTCCATTGGACCTTCGTCAGTTGATATACGGGCAGGAAGGATGTTCTTTCCACGGCGTGTCTCAACTAAAACGAGGTCACCGGGGTTAATTCCAAGGCGCTGTGCATCTTTTGGGTTGATCTCTACCCAAGCGTATGGGTAGTCTCCTGCAAGCTCTGGAATACGGCCAGTCATTGAAGCTGTATGCCAGTGGTCAATAACCCTTCCTGTAGAGAGAACGAACGGATACTCAGCGTCTGGTGGCTCAGCAGGTCCTTTGTAAGGCCTGAGCCAGACCCAGAACTTGTGGTCTTTGTGGAGGTGACCATAGTCAATGCACTTCCAATCCCTGTACTCTGGATGTGTTTGGGCAATCTTTGTAGCGATTGGGTCTTTTCCAACAACGAACCTTCTGAGTGTTCCTCCCTTACGGGCAATCTCAACAGTTGGAGCAGGCCACTGAACGCCGTCTGGCCTCTCAAGAAGGACTTCATAGGTAGCACCGGAAAGGTCACTGTCTTGCCCCTTAGTTACCTTACCGGCATACTCGTTCCACACCTCTTTTGAAAGTGTCCACCATGGATCCTTCTTTGCAGCCTCAATGAATGGAGCTACACACTGGTAAACGATAGAAGCCCTCTTACGTAGCTTCGGATCCCTTTCCCTCTTTAACTTCTTAGCGAGGACCTGAGCAAAGTTAACAATCTGCCAGAGTTCAGGCATTGCCTGACCAGGAGCCTTAACAGCCTTTGGTGTTAGCTGTGAACGACGCTCTGTACAACCGTAAACACCGGTCTTTTCAAAGTGGAAAGCCGCAGGAAGGATTAGGTTTGCAAACTCTGTTGTCCTCGTTGGGAAGATATCTGTTACAACAACGAAGACATCATCCCTTGCAAAGCCCTCCCTAAACCTTCTCATGTTAGGAAGGGACTGAAGTGGTGAAGTCTCCTCAATCCAGATGAAGTGAATAGGCTTTAATCCGGGGAACCTCCTCTTGTCTTCCTCAGTGTAGGAAATAGCAGAGAACATCTTAACGGTATGGTATCCAGGCTTTGGAGGAATAGTTCCCTTTGGAACGCCCCAGATCTTCTCAAGCTGATGCCTGTGTTTAGCATTCTTAACTACCCTATGGCCCGGAAGGATGTGACAGAGTCCACCACCTTCACGAACACCACCACAGGCGTTTGGCTGACCTGTAAGTGAAAGGGCATCAGCTCCGTCCTTACACACGTTTCCTGTTAAAAGGTGTAGGTTCGTAACTAGGTTGTTAACCCAAACGCCACGGGTCCTTTGGTTTAGCCCCATCGTCCATATAGAAACTGTCCTTGTGGTTGCAAATCTCCTTGCAACTTTTCTAATCATCTCAGGAGTAATGTTACCGCCACAGATTTCAGCTGCGTATTCAGGAGTGTACTTCTCAAGGAACCTCTTGTACTCCTCAAATGAAACTGCGTGACCAATTAGAGGATTCTTATCCCTTCCCTTTGTATAGATGTGGAATGAACAGTACTTACTTACAAACTCTTTATCGTAAAGGCCTTCTTTAATAATCACGTGGGCCAGTGCGTTAAGGAGAGCAAGGTCCGTTCCGGGCTTAAACTGCATGTGGATATCGGCAATCTTTGAAGTAGGAGAAACCCTTGGGTCAACGTTAATCACCATGTAGCCGTTAGGATTAGCAAGCTTGTTCTTCATAATACGGCGGTAGAGGATTGGGTGACACTCAGCAGTGTTTGAACCGATGATGAAGACAGTTTGAGCTTTATCAAAGTCGGCATAACCTCCGGCTGGCTCATCAGTTCCGTAAGAGGTAAGGTATCCTCCAACAGCTGAAGCCATACAGAGCCTTGGGTTACCCTCTACGTGGTTGGTTCCTATACACCTGAAGAGCTTCTGGAAGAGGTAAGTCTCTTCAGTTAGAGCCTGTCCTGAACCGTAGTACGCTATTCCTGTCCAGCCCATTGGGCCCCATTCGCCCTTCTTGATGGCCTTAATCATCTCATCGGCCATAATGTCAAAGGCCTTCTCCCAGGAAATAGGCTTAAACGGCTCCTTCTTACTCTTCCTGTAAAGGGGCTGTGTTAGCCTATCTGGATGCCTGAAGAGCTTGTAAAAGAGCATCCCTTTCATACACAGGAAGCCGAAGTTAATCTGAGAGTCCTTCTCTCCACGGATAATTGCTGGCTTCCCGTTCTTTAAACCGAGCCATACCTTACATCCAGTTCCACAGAAACGGCAAACTCCCCTTACCCACTCAATATCTCCTTCTTTCTTATAAGCAGGTGAACGCTTAACCTCATCCGGAATCTGGGCAAGGTTCTCTCCTGCAGAAGCCTCAACTGGTGCAATACCGTCAGCCTTTATCTTAAGGTTAATACCAACAAGGGAAGCTGCAGTTAAAGCTGCACTCTTTTTAAGGAAGTCTCTCCTTCCAATTCCCATCGTACCCTCCTTTTACAGAATTATTAATACTGAGCTGGGTTAAAGTCTTTAGCACTCTTTAAGTTCTTAACACTACTTCCGTGGAATTGGAAAACGTGCTCCTGGTGACAATCCCAGCACTTCATTCCAGGCTTCTTCTTCTGCATAGTCTCTACTTCATGGAAGTGGCAAGCCATACACTTTTCAATAGGTGGTGTTTTGTGGAAGTCATCAAGAGTACCGTGACACTGAAAACACCTTACGTTGGCAACTGCGTGCCTTGAACGTGCCCACTCTTTATAGACCTTTGGAGTAGTCTGTTGGTGACAGACCCTACACTGCTGCTGTTGCGGTGGAAGGTTCTTAATCACATTAGGTGGAACCGGGTGTTGATCGGCCATCGCTACACCACTTCCTGCAAAAAGCAGCCCTGCAAGGAGCGATAGTGTTTTTACTCTCACTTTGCACCTCCCCAGAAGTTTGTTTTAAGGCTATTCATGCCCTTTCTCTCCCTCTTTCTTACCGAAGAACTCCTTTAATTTTTCCTCAAAGTCAAAACCATGGCCTACGTACCAGTGGCAGTCAAGACAGTTCCCCTCAATTTCTCCAAGTTTAATCTTCTCATGCATAACGTTGTCTGGAAGCTGCGTATGACAGCGGGTACAGTTTGTAATGAAAACGTAGTGATCCCTCTCCTTCCTCTTCTCAATCCAGTGTTCAAGGTCGTCAGAGTATCCTCCCTTGAAGAAGTGGCCGAATCCATCCTGAGCTCCGAACTTTGCCTTGTTCACTAAATAAGATACCACATTATCGTGGGGTAAGTGACAATCGGCACAGGCGGCTCTAACGGCTCCCCTCCTGTTCCCAAGTGGACCGTGAGGTCCCTTCTCCCAGGCTTCGTACATCGGTTTCATCTCGTGACAGGAGCCGCAGAATTCAACCTCTGCAGTGTTCTCAATCATCTGAGCAGAGATGAGAGCTCCCACCCCTGCAATAACGATTCCTACAATACCCCCTACTATAAAGGCTTTTGTCTTCTCCGTCACCTTTACCTCCTGAACCTAATATTCAGAATTCTTTATATGGCTGAAGTATCTTATCATCAGTTTTATGTCTTCTCAAGTTATAAATAAATTACTAATAATCCTCATCCTGGAAGTACTTCTTTAGCTCCTCTACTTCCTTACCGTAAGGTTTAATTGAAAGCATGTTTGAGTAACACTTAAAGGCGCTTTCGTAATCCCCTTTCTCTATATAACCTTTAGCAGCTTTATAGTAATACTCATATGCCTCTTCCTTCCTCTCCTTTGCATCAAGAACAACTGCCTTCATATAGTTATACCTTGGGTCATCGTGAGAGCAGTACTTTCCAGCTTCCCTTACCTCATCAGCTGCAGAATCATAGTCGGAAGCTGTGATGTACTGATCGGCAAAGAGGAGGTGGCGAGTACACGGATCAAGTTTCTTAACATCAACTGAAGGTGTAACTGGAAGTTCCTGAGGCATTGACCCTTCAAGTTTCCTATCAAGGACAGTTTTGGGAGGAGGAAGTACGGTCGAAAGGGATTTACTTACGTCGTTACTGGTAGTACAGGAAAAGAGAAAAATTGGAATGAGAACTAAAAACCTACGCATCATTCTTTCCTTTCTCTTCCAGTAACTTCAGGTACTTTGAACTAGGATTTATTAGCTTTAACCTCTTAACCACTTCCTTATAACCGTTAATATCCCCTTCCTTCTTTAAAATGGACGCAGCCTTATAGTAGGCTTCCTCGGCAGCCTCAGAAGCCTCCGGTGCTCCTTCAGAGAGAATACCGCTGTAAAGGTTACCCAGTTGATAGTAGGCCAGAGCATTTTCTGGGTCTATCTGAACAGCCTTCTGAAACTCTTCAAAGGCCATCCTTAAGTACTGAAGTCTCTTTTTATCCTGCTCTTCAGCAACTTTTTGAGCTTTCGTCATAAGGTCGTCAAGCTCCTTCTCATTAACCCCCATTTTCTTCAGGAGCTCTCTATACCTTTTCCTTTTCTTCTCATCCATCTGATCAGGGAAAAGCCTCTTCATACTATAAAGGGCCATAAGCTCATTTATCTGAACAAAGTCAAAGCCCTTCTTTTGGAGTTTTTCAAAAAAAGGCTTATAAACTTTCTTTTCAGCAGAATCATCAACGTCTAAACTCTTCTTGTAGTAGAGCATTCCAAGTAACATATGTAGGTCTGAAGCAACTTTATAGACGTGAGGATCCCTAAGTTTTGCCCCTTTCTTTTCAGCGTTAGGAATTATTCCTTTTGGATTTTTCTTTAAAAGAGGCTCTATTTCCTTTAAAGCCTTTTTTGCTTTCTCTATTCCTGAATCGTACTTATGGTTATGGTAGTCACGGTAGATACAGTAGAAATAGTAAGGAGGATTTTGAGTAAAGCTGGTAGGACACTTTATCTTTTTTTCAATTTCCTTTTCATAAGTTGCACTCTTTGAAAAAGCTAAAGATGGGGTTAAAAGGGTTAAAGATAGTAAAAGAGCCGAGATTTTCTTTTTCAAGGTTTCCTCCTGAGGGAAATATTGAAAAGGGGGAGGATATCCTCCCCCGATAAATTACTGAGCAGACTGACCGTAACGCTCAGCGTAGAACTTAGCAATCTTCCTGAGCTCTTCTTTGTTGAACTCATGGAACCACTTGTGGTACGGATTAGCAAAGAGCTTCTTCTTGAACTCTTTCCACTGTCTCTTAACAGACCTGCTTCCTTTCTCCTCAACTAGCTTATCAGCTTCTGGGAGGAGCTTGAAGTAGAAGTTGTAAGCAACTTCAAAGAGACCGTGCCAGTGGGTCCAGTCTGGAGCCATCATAGAAGCACCGTGTCTTGCCCTACGTCCTTCGTGGTGCCAGAGGAGGAAGTACTCCCACTCAATCTTCTGGTTAAATGGAATTGGGTCAATAATCTTGTTCTTCCTGAGGAACTTCATAACCTGAGCGGCAGGCTTAGCAAACTTCTCGTTATAGAGGTTTACAAGGTTATCAAACTGGTAGTAGAAGGCATCAACCCAAACCTTCTGGTGGCAAGCTGCACAAACCTTCTTCATCTCAGCACGCTTAGCTTCCCAGTTAGGCTTGTGCTTGGAGATTGGTGGCCTTAAAGTCCAGGATAGCCTTGCTCCAACGTCGTGAGTTGCCTTAGCACCAGTTACAGTAGCACCCATGTGACATGTTACACAGTTTGGAGCCTGGTAGTAGTCCTCACCGAGAACCCACTTAGCCCTATCAAGGGTCTGCTCAATTTCAGACTGATGGGCCTTGTAAGCTATACCGTGCTTACTGAGCTCCCAAATCTCAATCTGTGGATGGTCAGGTCCCTGGTGACACTTACCACACATGTCAGGCTCACGAACCTGCTTGAGGCTGAAGGAGTGCCTGAAGTGACAAGCTGCACAGTTTCCAAGTGAACCGTCTGGGTTAACTCTTCCAATACCCTCGTTTGGCCACGGTCCCATTATAGGAAGACCGTTCTTAACAGGGATTGTCCTACCGTGACACTGGGCACAACCGAGGTTGAAGAGGGCTTCACCCTCTACGATCCTTCCAAGAACGTTGTCAAGAGAACCAACAAACTGGGCAGCCTTTGCGTGGTGAGATTCTGTAACCTCCTTAGCCTCTTTAGGGTGACACTTTCCACAGTCAATAGGTGAAACGATTGTGGAGATTGTAAAACCAAAGTGCTGGAAGGCGTCCTTGTCACCCTTGTTTGCCATATGACACTCGTAACAGCCTACTCCAGCCTCAGCGTGCTTGCTAACTCCCCACTGCTGAACGAGGGCAGGGTTCATGCCTTTGTGACATCCAAGACACGCCTGAGATTCTTTAGAGATGTTCCTGAGGGCTGCGCTGGCATCGGTAGTATTAAGACCAATTACTGCAACAGCAGCAATAGTAGCAGCCAGCAGCCCTGAGCGAAGCTTGCTGAGCCTCCCCTTCATACTCTCCTCCTTTTTGAGTTTTTTTCCGATTCTTAATTATATAGCACTGTTTAGCTTATGTGCAAGACAATTAAAGAATTCTGGTCGTATATTATGAAAACTTTATTAAAAGCCCTTAAAACTTCAAAAAGTTGCACTTTAGAATAAATTTAGCAAATAAAAGAGTACCACAAGGAGAAGCAATGGAGGTAATTAAGTTTAAATACCCAGATACCGAAAAGGTCGGTCTTGCAAAAAGAAATTCTTCCACCTTCCTTAAAGATCTTAAAGATGAAGTAGTAATAAAAACTGAAAGGGGACTGGAGCTAGTTAAAGTCTTAAAGAGCTATAAGGTAAAACCAGAAACTCTTGAAAAATTTGGCCTGAAAGAGGAAGAGCTTTACCCGATGGTTAGACCAGCCACAGAGGAGGATAAGAACAAGTTTCTATCAAACCTCCTCTTCTCAGAAGAGGCCCTTGAAGTATGTAAAGAAAAGGTAAAAAAACACGGCCTTGAGATGAAGCTCGTAAAGGCTTACACGACTTTAAATAAGGAAAGGATTGTTTTCTACTTTACAGCTAAAAACAGGGTTGACTTTAGACAGCTTGTGAGGGACCTTGCAGCCCACTTTAAGACCAGGATAGAGCTCCGCCAGATAGGCGTAAGGGACGAAGTCAAGATGGTGGGCGCCGTTGGAATGTGCGGTAGGATCTGCTGCTGTAAAGAGTTTATAGATTGCTTCCAATCAATATCCTTAAACCTTGCAAAGTTACAGGGGCTTCCTCCAAACCCTGCAAAGCTGTCAGGAACCTGTGGAAGGTTAATGTGCTGCTTAAAGTTTGAAGAAGCCAACTACTACATAAGGCAGTTCCTCCCGGAAATTAACCAGGAGGTAGAGACCCCTGAAGGGAAAGGTAGAGTAGTTGACGTAAACGTCCTCCTTGAGAGGGTAGTTGTAGAGCTTGAAGAGGGAAAGAAGGTTGAACTTCCGATACAGACATTTTTAACCAAGGAGCAGTGGGAAGAATACATTAACAAGCTAAAGGAAAAGGTTGACGATAGGTTCAGCTGTTTCACCAAAGCAGGAGTAATTGGAAATGAGAGTAATCAGGAGTCTTAAGAGTCCTTTAAACATGCTTTTTATCTACGAGACAGAAGACGGCTATAAGGTTGAGAGCGTCTTTTATAAGGGAGAGAGGTTGTGCGTCTCCTCCCAGGTAGGGTGCCCCGTAAGGTGTGCCTTCTGTGCATCTGGAATGTACGGTCTTAAAAGGAGTTTAAAGGCTGAAGAAATCTTCGCCCAGTACAGTCTCTTAAAGGAAGAACTCCCCATTAAAGGGGTTGCAATAGCAGGAATAGGAGAACCTTCTGCGAACGCCGACGAGGTAGTAAAAGCAATAGAGCTCTTTAAAAGGGATGGGTTAAAAGTAACTGTAAGCACAACCGGATACCCAATAGAGGGATTTAAGAAACTGATGGGAGCTCCCCACGACGGTTTAACAATTTCCGTCCACGGAATTTCCAAGGAAGTCAGGGAGAAAATATTCGGAGTTAACGTACCTCTAGATGAAGTCTTAAAAGCCCTTGAAGAATACCTCCAAAAAACATCTTCCTCTAGAAGGAAGAAGTTTCAGTTTGGCTACCTGTTAATAAAGGGGGTCAACGACAGCAAAGAAGAGTTAAAGAAACTGGGAGAGCTTGCAAGGAAGTACAGAATGACAGTTATGCTGATGGCCTACAATGAGGTTGAAGGAATTCCCCTTAAAGGCGTGAGTGAAGAGGAGTACGAAGAAGCTTTCCTCTTCCTCAGGAAGGAAGGAGTAAGGGTTACACTCTCAAACAGGTTCAGGAGAGATAAACTTGGAGGCTGCGGAACTCTAACGATTGCAAGGGAGGTTAGGGAATGAGGAAAGTCCTTCCCCTTCTACTGGCCGTCCTTTTGACCGGATGTGCTTCACACCAGAAAAAACCCCTTGATAAGGGAACTGAGAAAGAGGTTGCTTCTTTAGGCCAGATGGCTGTAAAGAGGCTTATGGGTGAACTAAAGAGTAATTTAGGAACGGCCCTTAAAGAGGGAGGTTTCCCAAAAGCAATAGAGTTCTGTTCAAGGAAGGCAGAGGAACTGACAGAGAAGGTTAACAAGGAACTCGTAGTAGTGAAGGTAAAGAGGGTCTCAGATAAGTTTAGGAATCCTAAGAATAGACCGGACGGACTTGACCAAGAGGTAATAAATGAGTTTAAAGAGGAGCTAAAGGAAGGTAAGCTCTCTCCATACAAGGTAAAGAAATTGGACGGTTACTTTGTCTACTACAAACCTATACTGGTCTCTCCTTTCTGCCTAAACTGTCACGGGAAACCTGAGAGTATGAACCCGGAAGTTTTAAGAGTTATCAGGGAAAAGTACCCTAACGATAGGGCACTAAACTACCGAGCAGGCCAACTCAGAGGAGTCTTTAAGGTGGTAATTCCAGAAGGAGAAGTTAAGGGAGGTTAAAGGGATGTACGTGAAAGAGGGAGAGCTCCCCGGAATAGGTAAGAAGTACACCGTTAAAACAGAAAACGGAGACACCATAGTAGTCGTAATCCACTATACGGGAAAGAGGGAAATTTACTACTTTGAGGAGGACAGCGAAGAGCCGACGGCGGTAATTGAACTAACTGATGAGGAGGCCAGGACACTCGGAACGATCTTGGTTGGAGCTCTATTCCAGCCAACCTCCGATGAGGAAAAGATTGGCTTCTTAATGAAACACTTAGTCTTTGAGTGGGTTAAAGTCCCAGAGAACTCTTTCCTGGTAAACAAATCAATTAAGGAACTAGAAATCAGGAAGAAGTGGGGAGTCATAGTTGTTGCAGTAATTAGAGAGGACAACGTAATAGTTTCTCCATCTCCCCTCTTTAAGATAGAACCGGGTGATACTCTAATAGTAGTTGGAACCCTTGAGAACGTTAAGAAGTTTGTAAAGGAAGTAGAGGAGAAAAAAGGCTAAAATGGAGAGCTTTACATCTATCCTTTCACTATTTATGACGGCTCTTTTCCTTTCATACTTAATCGCGGAGAAGTTTAAGTTTCCAGTAATACCCATCTACATAATCACCGGAATTTTAATTTCACTCTTTTACCACTTCCACTCAGTTCACGTTTTT
Organism: Thermovibrio guaymasensis; assembly: GCF_003633715.1. NCBI lineage: Bacteria > Pseudomonadati > Aquificota > Aquificia > Desulfurobacteriales > Desulfurobacteriaceae > Thermovibrio > Thermovibrio guaymasensis. The sequence goes on along the minus strand of NZ_RBIE01000001.1, from coordinate 223,179 downwards.
GAAGCCCTCGGAGTCATCCTCCTCCTCTTTTATATAGGCCTTGAGTTTTCCCTAGCAGAGATGGAGAAGAACTTTAAAAACATAGTTGGAGTAGGAACTGTTGACTTTATTTTCAACTTCTTTCCAGTATTCCTCGCAGCCAGGCTCCTAGGCTTTGACCTTATGAGCTCCTTTGTAATAGCTGTAATTCTCTACCCGAGCTCCTCGGCAATAGTCTCTAAGCTCTTAATTGACCTTAAGAAACTTGCAAACCCGGAAGTTGAACCTGTTTTGGCAATTCTAGTCTTTGAGGACATAGCAGCAGCAACCCTCTTGGCAATCTTAGTAAACTTCTCATCAGGTAACCCGAGTTCAACAGAAGTTTTAAAAGTTGTCGTAAAGATCGCTCTCTTTATATTTTTTGCCTTTATCTTCGTGAAGAACTTCAACAGAGTGGTTGACTTTTTAATAGAGAAGTACGGAACGGCAACGGAGTTCTTAGTCTTACTCGTTGGAACCATCCTCTTTATACTGGTTGAAGCTGCAACAGGTTTCGGACTTTCAGAGGCTATAGGTGCCTTCACTGCAGGAACTCTCTTTGCTGAAACTTCCCACAAAGATAGGGTTGAACAGGTAGTAATACCGTATAGGGACTTACTGGGAGCTCTCTTCTTCCTTTCATTTGGACTTAGCATAGACCTTTCAAAGGTTAACTACTCAATAATCGTCCCGCTGGCGGTTTTCCTAGTTCTCTCCTTTTTAACTAAAATCTTAACGGGAATAGTCTCGGGAAAACTTTACGGACTTTCCCTTAAAAGGGGAGCTTCAGCCGGTTTAATGCTACTGCCAAGGGGAGAGTTTTCAATCTTAGTTGCAGCAACCACCCCTAAACTCGTTCCCTTTACTGCAATCTACGTCCTAATCTCATCGGTTCTCGGCTCAATTGCCGTTAAGGAATCTGGAAAAATCCTCTCCATCTTCTTTAAGAAGAAAAAAGCAAAGACGAAAAGTAAACTTACGAGATCACAACTCCTGGGGGACTGAGAGTGTTTATAACCTTTGAAGGAATAGAGGGCTGTGGAAAGACCACTCAGGCAAAACTCCTTTACCAGTGGCTGATAGATAGGGGAAAGGAAACAATCTTGACCAGAGAGCCGGGAGGAACCCCTTCAGCCGAAGAGTTAAGGGAATTTATTCTGAGAGAAAGGGAGGAGAACTTTCCGCCCTTCAGTGAGCTCTGCCTCTACATAGCCGCAAGGGGATTCCACGTTGAAAACTTAATAAGACCGGCCCTTAAAGAGGGAAGTTTTGTAATATGCGATAGGTTCTCAGATTCAACCCTTGCCTATCAGGGATTTGGAAGAGGAATAGACGTAGATTTAATAGAGAAGATGAACAGAGAAGCAACCGGAGGGCTAAAGCCAAACTTAACGTTCTTAATTGACCTACCGGTTGAAGTAGCCTTTGAAAGGTTAAAGGGTAAGAAGAAAGACAGGCTTGAAATGGAAAGCCTTGAGTTCCACAGAAAGGTTAGAGAAGGTTTTTTAAAGATAGCCGAAAAAGAGAATGATAGAGTGGTTGTCATTGACGGAAGGAAGAGCGTAGATGAGATTTTCAACAAAGTTGTTAAAGAAGTTCAGAGGAGGTTAGGTGCTCTTTAATTCTGTTGTAGGCCACTCTAAACAGCTCGGAATTATAAGGAGTTTAGTGGAGAGTAAACTCTACCCTGCAACTTCACTTCTCTGCGGACCCGAAGGGGTCGGAAAGAGGTTAATAGGAAGGGAGCTCCTAAACTACCTAACCGGCTCTAAACTCTCAGTAAGGGAATTGGGAGTTGAAAAACCTCCAACGATTGAAGAAATAAGGGAGCTCTCTGAGTGGCTCTTTACAAAACCTACGGAAGGGAAAGGAAAGGGAGCTCTAATTGACAACGCAGAGCTCATGAGGGGAGAAGCTGCAAACGCCCTCCTAAAAACCTTAGAAGAACCTCCAAACTACGCATACATAATCTTAATCTCCAGGAACGAACAGGGTGTCTTTCCAACAATCCGTTCAAGGTGCAGAGTATTTAGATTTGGAAGGCTTACAGACGCAAACGTTGAGTTCATTCTAAAAAAGCTTGGAGTGAACTACGACAAAAGGGTAATAAAAGTTTCAAGGGGAAGCCCGGGAACAGCCATTAGGTTAAGTGAGAAAACGGAGATACTGGAGCTCCTTTCAGGCTTTGTAAACCTCATGAAGAGCAGAAATAAACTCAAAGAGATAACGGCCTTTTCCTCAAAGTTCTCAAACCTATCAAGGGATGACACTCTTCTCTTCTTGGACAGTTTAGAAGCCCTTCTATCCCAGAAAGAAACAATCTTAAAGTGGGCAGACAAATTAGAATCGGCAAGGAATTTTTTGAGGTTTTACGGAAAACCTCAATCAGTAATTGAATGGTTACTGATTGAGAAACTTACCTCACTCTAAAAGACCTCCTTCCTATAGTCAAGGATAAGTCCCGGAACGAGCTCTTCAACGAAAGAGACAACTTTCTCAAGGGTAGCATCAACAATTTTTTTACTCGTTCCCAAAGTAACAACCCCTATTACTGCCTCCTGCCAAGAGTCCTGTTTACCTATCTCACTGACAGAAACGTTGAACTTACCCTTCAACCTCTCAACGACCCTCTTTACAACGCTCCTCTTCTCCTTAAGTGAGTGGGCATGGGGAATGTGGAGCTCTATTTCAAGGTAACCAATAACAGAAGCCATAATCAGCCCTCCAGAAGTTTATTCCACTCTTCCCTCAAAGTATCCCTTATATCCATATAATCCTTCCCCTCCTCATAGGCCTTTAAAATAGCTGGAGAGAAAACTTTCTCGTAAAAGTCCCTTCCCATCCTCTCAACTATCTTCTCGTCAAACTCCTCAGCACTTGCCAACTTCTCCCACCACTTCTCCTTAGTCTTCCCTTCAAGGTACTCCCTAGTAGCACCCCTATACTTAATTCTGTGGCCGTAGAACTTCCTAGCAGCAACAACCTTAGCAACCGCTAAACCAAAGGCTTTAGCCTCTTCCTCTGAAAAACCGTACTCCTTGATTGCCTTTATCCTGTTCCACTCGGCAAAGATGTCAAAACGCCTTATAGGAGCTTTAGGTTTCAGAACTTCCAGTTTAACTCTCTTCTCTAACTTCTTCTCCACCTCTCCCTCCAAAATTTAAATAAGCTATATTTAAAGTTAGTTCGGATAAGGAGGTAAGAAATGGAAATCAGGCACAAGCTATGGAGGTGCACAGTTTGCGGGTACATATACAACGTTGACGAAGGAGACCCTGAAAACAACATTCCTCCAGGAACGCCCTTTGAAGCCCTACCGGATGAGTGGGTATGTCCGGTATGCGGAGCGAGTAAGGACAAGTTTGAACCTATAGATGAATAATGAAAGTCCTTTTAATCAGGTTCTCTTCACTGGGAGACGTGATACTTGTAAGTTCCGTCCTCCCGGCTTTAAAGGAAAAAAGAATTAAAGTTGACCTACTAACCTTTAAACCCTTTGGAGAACTCTTTAAAGGCCATCCCTTTTTAAACAAAGTTATAGAAGTAGAGAGAAAGGACTTAAAAACTTTAAAGGGAATCAAGGCCCTTTCAGAGGAACTTCAGGAGTACGATTCAGCCTTTGACCTCCACGACACCCTTAGAACAAAAATTTTAAGGAGATACCTGAACTTTCCAGTTTTTACCTACAAGAAGAAAAGCTTTTTAAGAAGGTTAATGGTCATTTTCAAACCCTTTAAAGCCAAAGGGCTCTTCGTTCCAGAGCTCTATGCAGAAGTATTCAGGAATATAGGAGTTGAGATAAAAAAACCGCGCCCTTACCTGAAGGTTGATGAAGTAGCCCTCAAGAAACTAAAAAGTCTGTTGGGAGAGAGTAAAAACCTCATAGCAGTTGCTCCTGGAGCAAGGTGGGAAAGCAAAACATACCCTCTTGGTAAATTTAAGGAAATAGTTAAAAACCTTAGAAAATTAGGCTTTGCCCCAGTTATTGTCGGCGGAAAGGAGGAAAGAAGTAAAGGTGAAATCTTAAAGAGGGAAGGTGCAGTTAACTTCTGTGGAGAACTCTCCCTAAAAGAGAGTTTAGCCCTAATATCCATTTGCAGAGGGGTTGTGTCAAACGATTCAGCAGTAGTTCACATGGCAAGGGCAGTAAAAACCCCGGTCGTCTCAATATTCGGCCCGACCCACCCTTCCTTTGGATTTGCACCCTATCCGGACGAGGGAAAAGCCCTAACCCTAAACCTTCCCTGTTCTCCTTGCTCCCTCCACGGGAAGACTAAGTGTAAAAACAGAAAATGCTTTGAAATCCCTCCAGAGAGAGTAGTTGAGGAACTCTTAACTGTTATAAAATAACCTTCACCAGGAGGGAGCGTTGAAACTAAAGAAACTCCTTACCGAATTTGCAGTAATCTTGTTAATAAGCTGGGTAATTGAGTTTATCTATATGGGAATAAAGGGAGTTTTTGAAGGAACTACCCTCTCACTCCTTGAAATCTCCCTCTCCTTTGATAACGCCGTAATGAACGCAGTAATCCTCTCCGGACTCTCAAAGGTCTGGAGGAGGAAGTTTTTAACCTGGGGAATGGTAATTGCAGTCTTTGGAATGAGGTTTCTATTCCCGGTCCTAATAGTTTCCATCACTGCAGACCTCGGAATAGCAGAGACTATAAAAATTGCCCTTAAAGAACCTGAAATTTACGCTCACCACCTTGAAAGAGCCGAACCTCTAATCTTGGCCTTTGGAGGTTCCTTCCTATTTATGGTCTTCCTAAACTGGCTCTTTGACGCCGGAAGGGAGCTCCACTGGATTAAAACTCTAGAAGAAAGGGCATCAAAACTTGCAAAACTTGGAGAAATAAAGTTAATCGTAGCCCTAACAGTAGTTTTTATAGTTGGATACCTTAAAAAGGACCCTTCAATAATTCTTTCAATGATTTTGGGAATCCTTCTCTTTGAAACGGTCCACTTCATTAAAAGCGCCATTGACTACTTTAAGGACAAAAGAGGAATTGATGGAGGAATCGGGGCATTTATATACCTAGAGCTCCTTGACGCCTCATGCTCACTTGACGGAACCGTCGGTGCATTTGCAATAAGTCAGAACCTCATAATAATAACTGTAGGTCTGTCTGTCGGCGCCTTCATTTTAAGAAGTTTAACGATTTACTTCGTTGAAAGTGGAAAATTAAAAGAACTGCCTTACTTAGAGCACGGTGCCCACTGGGGGATAGGAGCGCTGGGGATCATGATGTTAATTGAGCTCTTTTACTCCATTCCTGAACCGGTAATAAGCTCTTTAGCTCTACTGTTCATCCTTTCCTCCCTCTACTCTTCAGTAAAGAGAACAAAACCCTTACTCTAGGTCAAACTCGGTCACTTAGCGAAAGCATCTGTTAACAATAACATTAGCATAAAAGCAAAATTATTAATACCATCACTAATTAAATCAAATATATAAAACAGAATTTATATATATTTGCATTTTTTGATAATTTTAATTAGACTTAAATTGAATCATAATTTAGCTTTTTAACAAAGAATCAAAACTCAAATAAGGGGGTATAAAGATGCGAAGCCTCTTAACCGTAACAACCGCAGTCTTCATATTGACAACTTTCAACCAAGCCTTAGCTCAGCACCCTCCCATCACGCTAGTTGACGTTAACGGAAACCCAATCCTCAACGAGAACGGGAAAGTCCAATCTAAACTCCCAGTCAGCTACCAGAAATCCTGTAAAGGATGCCACAACCTTGACTACATCAATATGGGATGGCACTCTCAACAGGGAAGGCTATCAACACTTAGTGCCGAAGTCTATAAACAGGTCTACGAAAAGTTCGGGGAAAAGAGCACCTTACCTAAAGACCAATCAGGTCTCTACCTGAAGTGGTACGGCCCTAAAAATATCTACGGACCAGGAGGTATGTACAACAGAGTTTCTGTTCCCCATATGTTTAAGTTAGCTCCTTACAAAACTACAGACCCTCTTGACATCAACTTCACAACGGCGGAATGGAATACCGGAAAGTGTTCAATTTGCCATCCAGGAGGAGGTTTTGGCTTAAAGGACCAGATGGAACAGCCCCTTGATAAAATGGACCCTAAATACGTTGAAAACGCCCTAAAAAACGGCATCTACTACGGAGACTACCTAGTTGACGGACCAAACGGAACCCTAAAAGTTTTTGATTACCACGCAAAAGCAGGAGATACCGTAGTTCCAAACGTAAGGGACAACGACTGTCTCGTATGTCACGCCTACTCCTACGACCTCGGAAATGCCAGGATGACCTCATGGAAGAAAAAGCACCCTGGCTGGGTAGATACGGTTGGAGCAGGATTAGGAAGTATAAATCCCGACTGGACGGTAAATTACGATAAAGACAAAGTTAGCAAATTTCACTACCTCATAAGAGGAACAACAAACGAATCTTGTTCAAGGTGTCACGCAGGCGTTTACGACATTAACGCCGACGGCAAGATAACCCCCTACGACAACATTGGTCTATTTGGAGATATCTACTTACTCACATCACCAGGGTTTTTCAAGAGAGCTCAGGAAATCGGGGACGTAGGTGAGATAGGCAGTGACAACCTACCCCACAAGGTTATTGACGACAGTAAACGCCCCGAGTTCTTCAATCCAAAAACGGGACAATGGGAAAAAGTGCCCTACCTGGACGTACACGCCCAAGGCGGTATGAAGTGTGCAGACTGCCACCGTCAGGTAAAATCGGACGCTTTAGAGCTCCAATACGTACAGCCATCATGGATGCCATCTCACGACGTTGCAAAAGGAACGGACGGATTCAACGTAAGATCCGACCTATCGGGAACAACAACGTGTATAATGTGCCACACCGACTATAAAGAGATTCACAAGGGAGCATTCCCGGAAAACATAGCAGATGTTCACCTAAAGTATATACACTGTACAACCTGTCACATACCACAGAAGTTCAACGGAGTAATTCAGACGCTAATAAGAACAACTGAAGAGGGAAAAGGACACCTATTCTGGAACTTTGATGAAGAACACGATGCAACGGTTCCTTTCTACCCAGATTACGTATGGTTCCCCCACGTCCCGGCAAAAGGAGAAACTCCCGTTCTAAAAATCAAACCGGCAAACTCTATTGCGGAGCTCTACTGGAGGTTGAGTGACGGAAGAGGAGTTCCCAATAGGTTCCTACATATGGTATTTAAAGTTTCTCCAGATACTTGGAACACAAGTAACCCAGATAGGCCGGAGGCCGAATTCGGGCTGATTTACTTTAAGGATGGAAAACCCTATAAACCTGCTAAAGCCCTTAATAACAAATACGTTGTTCCGGGTGGGATGGTATACTGGGCCTACGTAGGTAAGTACGGAGATACCGTTGAATTTCCAGACGCAGACAGCGTCGGAATTCCCAAAGAAGCTCCGATCGTCGGTAGATTCAACTCTGACGGAACGGTTAACTGGATTAACTCAAATACCAAAAGCGGTTGGGTTGTTAAGTCAACCCTTCCAAACATGCTGGAGAACCCAGAAACTGGCGAAACTATGATAATCAGAAAGGACGAAGCAGAAGCTCCATTTGTAGACGAAGAGGATGAAATCAAGTTCGCAGCCAGCGCCTTAGAAGCCGCAATAAAGAAAGTAACCGGTAAAGATGTTAAAGTTCAGTACGTCTACCACTTAGGAATCCTTGACGGCTCCTACATAATGAGCCATAACGTTGCTCCTGTCAGCTCTCAGCCAATGCAATCTGGAGGAGATGCAGAATTCTCAGACAACCCACTACACGTTCTCCAATGTCAGGACTGCCACTCTTCAAGAGGAAAGTTCAACAGAGCTATAAAGAAATATCCACACATTGATACAGTTCCGGGCGTAACTGTATTTGAAGTTCCCAAAGCAGCAATAGAGGGTTACAACGGTGAGTTTACAGAAGCGGACCTCAGGAAGTTAACATTTGCCTATTACTCACCGGTAGATGTTCAAGTCTTCCCACCGGAGGACGGCAACGCCGTTATAACAAAAGTGTGGACTCCAAGTGGTGGAGATGTTGAGCCAACAGGAGCAGATTCAATAGATACGAGCTTCGTTCCTAACGGTTATACAGTAAAGCAAGCTATGACCTTTAACCTCAACAACGGTAACTCAACGACTTTTGAAGTCCTACCCTTAGAAGGAAAGGCAACCGACTACGAAGTATTTGGCACCCCCTCTTCCGCCGTAAGCTACACCGTAGAGAATGACGGTAAGATAAAGGTTACACTAACTGCTACAAAAGGTAGTGAGATTACAGTAGCTATTGCTAAGAAAGCCTCTACTTCTGCTCAAGGAGAGACTCAAACCGGTGGCGGGGGAGATAGCGGAGGATGTTCTATTTCCCCATCAAGTGGAATCGGAGGAGTAGTATCTTCACTACTAGCCCTCCTACCTTTAGGATTCTTAAGGCTCAAAAGAAGGAAGAATGACTAAACTTCAGGCGGGGACCTTCCCGCCTTTTAAAGGACCTTTTTCACCTGCAAGCTCTCAATTAACGATAAAGCCCCGTTTATCCCGTCTATTGCTGAGCTGGTAATTCCTCCGGCGTATCCAGCTCCCTCTCCAACAGGGTATAGGTTCTCTGCGCTAATACTCCTGTAACTTTCATCCCTAACTATTCTAAGAGGTGAAGAAGTCCTCGTCTCTACTCCAACGAAAGTGGCATTTGACGGAAGGAAAAAGGAGCGCTTTTCAGCCCAGTAGAGGAAGGCCTCCTTTATAGGTTCTCTAATCTCTTCAGGTAAAAGCCTATCAAGCCTCGCACTCTTTATCTCCGAGATGTACCCGCCTTCAATAAGCTCTGTCGAGCTCTTACCCTCTATAAAGTCAACTACCCTCTGGGCAGGCATTGAGTAGTTACTACCTCCCATAACGAATGCTGCCCTCTCAAGTGAACGCTGAAACTCAATAGCTTTAAATGGGTCATTTTCAAAGTCCTCAGGGAAAACTTGAACAACAACGGCACTGTTGGCGTAACCGCTGTCCCGCCTGTAGTTACTCATTCCGTTACAGACAACAGAATACTTCTCACTTGAAGCGCAAATTACGTAACCTCCAGGGCACATGCAGAAGGTAAAGACGTTCCTCCTTTTGGACTTGTAGGTAAAGGCGTACTCTGCGGGAGGAAGTTTCGGGTGTTTAAACCACTTCCTGCCGTACTGAACCCTATTTATCGTTTTTTGTCTGTGAATTACCCTGAGGCCAACTGCAAAAGGCTTTGCTTCAAGGGCTATACCTACCCTCTTTAGCATTTCAAAGGTATCCCTTGCGCTGTTACCAGGAGCAAGGAAGTAGTAGTCAAACTCTTCCATCGTACTTAGACCAGTTTCAAGGTCTTCCAAAGTAGCACTGACAACCCGGCCACCTTCAAGGTGGAGCTCCTTCAAGAGGGTATTAAACCTAAACTCAACTCCTAATTTCTTCAGTTTCTCCCTTAAGTTGGGGATAACCTCCCTTAGTTTATCGGTCCCTACGTGGGGCTTACTCTTGTAAAGGATTTCCCTTGGAGCTCCACACTCAACAAAGGTCTTAAAGACGAAGTACTTCTTCTTATCCTTTACTCTCGTCGTTAACTTTCCGTCTGAAAACGTTCCAGCTCCTCCCTCTCCAAACTGAACGTTTGAGTTCTCGTTAAGGCGCCTGTACTTCCAAAAGCGGGAAACATCCTTAACCCTTTCTGGAATGGGCTTACCCCTCTCAACAACTACAACTTCAAGGCCGGCCTCTGCAAGGGTTAAAGCTGCAAAGAGACCTGCAGGACCGCTACCTACTACTAAAACTCTCCTTTTTACCGGAAGCTTTGGAATGGAAAGCTCTTCAACTTCCCTATACTCCCTTCCAATACCCTTCTCTATTAATTCCCTTGCCTTTTCAGGAGGAAGTTCTGCAACTACCCTGTACACAAAAATGGGCTTTTTCCTAGCATCAATTGACTCTCTAACGATTTCAAATTCCTCTATCCCTAACTTCCTGATCTCCTCTTCAAGAGAACTCTCCAGATGAACCTTAACTTCTACCTCAACTCTCATTTGGGAGCTCCAACTTCATCTTCTTTAAAAACTCGTAAAACTCAGGAGGAAATGTAGGCTTTCCCCTCTCAAGCTCAAGCCTTACATCGTCGGAAATTACCTCAATGTCTATCTCAACGATCTCCTCAAAGCCCTTTATACCCAATCTCTTCTCTACCCTTTCCTTCTGGTAAATAAGGGAGTCCCTCTTTAAAATCTCTCCCTTCTCAAGGATATCACCCACAAACTTCTCAGCGTTATCAATATCCCTCTGACGTACCCTACCGGATAGGTAAAAGGTTAAAGAAACTTTCACCGGCTTTGTAATTGGAAACTTATCAAGGCCGTAGTTGAGCTTCTGAAGGTGAAGCTGGTAGAGGGCCTCCCTCTGGGAAGAGAGAACTTGAGGGTTGTTCATTATAAAAGGTTTAAGCTCACCGTTTATCCTCCTATGGGATATCTTTTTATAGTTTGCCTTACTCGGAATCTTCCCAATGAAAAAGAACTTGAATTTCACTTTAAACTCCTGTAAAAATTAAATAACTAAAGAGGGGAAAATGGTAACTTACAGTACAACAGTAAAAAAATCCTTATCTATTCTAGCAACTCTCCTACTTTTAGTCATAGTTTCAACCACTGGAATAAAGCTCATTGAAGGTTGGAGCTGGCTTGACTGCCTCTGGCATACAGTAATAACAATTTCAACTGTAGGCTACGGAGAAGTCCACCCCCTTTCCGTCCCCGGAAAGATATTCACTATGGCAGTTATTGTCGTGGCCTTTGCGCTGTTTGCCTACGGGGCCTCAACCGTAGCTTCAATGATCTTTGAAGGAGAACTGAGGAAAATATTTACAACGAAGAGGATGGAAAAGATGGTAGCTAAGCTTAAAAACCATACAATCGTCTGCGGACTTGGAAGGACGGGACAGGCAGCAGTTAAAGAGCTCTCCCGAGAGAAAATTCCATTTGTAGTAATTGAAAAGAACGAGGAGAGAATAGAGGAGGCAAAGGAGAAATACCCCAACTTGATCTACATCCACGGAGATGCAACTCAGGATGAAACTCTAATAAAAGCTGGAGTAAAGTCTGCAGCAAACATGATTGTCGCAACCGCAGACGATGCAGACAACCTATTCATAACCCTTTCGGCAAAAAACCTCAACCCAAGACTTAGAATAGTAACAAGGGCAAATAGAGAAGAAAACGTAATAAAGCTTAAGAGGGCCGGAGCTACAGAAGTAATACTCCCAAACGTTATAGGCGGTTTGAGGATGGCATCCCTTGCAATTAGACCGAGTGTGGTTTCCTTCCTTGATATCGTTACCCACCACGGAGAAATAGACCTTAGACTGGAAGAGGTTGAGGTCCCTAAAGGTTCGCCTTTCCACGGCAAACTACTAAAAGAACTTGATATCCCAAAGAAAACCGGAGTTATAGTTATCGGAATAAGGAGGGAGGACGGCTCATTCATACTGAACCCGACATCTACAACAATGGTTTTGGAAGGGGACAAACTGATTATTATCGGAACTAAAGACCAAGCTGAGAAGTTAAAGAGGATGGTTAAGGGAGAGGAAATTTAAGTGGTGCGGGAGGCGGGATTTGAACCCGCACGCCCGTAAGGGCACCGCCCCCTCAAGACGGCGCGTCTGCCGATTCCGCCACTCCCGCTAAATTGCTGATAGGAAATATAGGACTCATCCACAGAGGTGTCAATAGGAGGTGAAAATGAGAATACTAGTTCCAGTTTCTAGTAAGGACAGAAACGCCGAAGTTTCAGACGAGTTTGGAAGAGCTCCCTACTTTGCAGTTATTGAAAACGGCAACGTTGAGTTCTACGAGAACCCTGGAGCATCAGCTACAGGCGGAGCAGGTGTAAAAGCTTCTCAGTTCGCAATAAACCTTGGAGTTGCTAAGGTTATACTCAAAAAGCCTGCAGGTCCCAACGCAAAATCTGCACTGGAGCAGGCAGGAATAACAGTTGAGGTAAGGGAAGGGCTTAAAAGCCTAAAGGAGCTCCTCTAAACTCTGAACTACTCTTTCCAGTGCCTTTGAAAAGGGAGAACCGGGATATTCTTCAACAACCGGTTTTCCCCTTATTAAGGCTTCAACAACAGACCTATCGTAAGGGATTTTCCCTACTACCTTTATACCCTTCTCTTCAAAGTGGCTCTCTAATCTCTCTGAAAAATCCCTATTAACGTCAAACTTATTAATAACTGCAACAGCTTTTAAACCAAAGTGATTAACTATCTTTAACAGCCTTTCTGCGTCAAACAGGGAAACTTCTGTAGGTTCAACGACAACCAGTACGTAATCGCTTCCGTTAAGGCTTGCTATTACAGAACAGCCTATGCCAGCCGCTGCATCTATGAGGAGCAAATCCCTTTCAAACTGTTTTGCCCTCTTCTTTGCTTCAAAGACCAACTTTCCAGAGTTTGGCCTACCGGGAAGTAGCTCAGCCGTTACAAGGGGAAAACCGTAAGAAGTTATTCCCCACTTCACGTACCCGGGAACTGTGGGTTTAAAGGAGATAACGTCTTCGTGCGGGCAGACTATGGAGCAGACGTTACAGCCTTCACAAAGTATTTCATTAACTCTGTAATATCCAGATTCAGGGTATATACACTCGTAAGGGCAGTGAAGGGCACAGATACCGCAGCCTGTACACTTTTTAGGGTCTATTACAGCAACCCTCTCCCCTTCAAAAGGCCTCTTCTCCTTCCAGTTTTCTACGTTTAAGAGTATTTCAAGGTTAGGCGTATCTGCATCTGCATCAAGGGCTACGATCTTCCTACCTTTAGAGAGTAAATAGGCCAAAGATGCAGTAATTGAGGACTTACCCACACCTCCCTTTCCACTTGCAACGGTCAACTGCATTTCACTTCCTCCAGAATTCTCTCTTTAATCTCGTAGAAAACTTTCGCCTCAGGAAGGTCTGTATTCACAATCGGCGTTTTTGAGAAATAACACTTAATAATTTCCTCACTGTAAGGAATCCTCCCTACTATAGGACACCCGTACTTCTTCGAAAGGGAGAGAATCTCTTCCTCATCACCTACACCGCTTTTATTTATAACAATCACCGTTTTCAACTTAAGGTAAGAAGTTGTATAGAGGATTTTCTCTAAATCCCTCGCTCCAAAGGGGGTAGGCTCTGTAACGGCAACGACAATATCAGAACCCTCTAAAGCCTTAAATATTGAGTTACCTGCACCGGCTGCAGTATCAAAGATTAGGTTTCCCCCTTCCTTGAGAGCTCTCTTTTTAGTTTCAAGGAGGACTTTATAGGTCCGCTCTTCACCCTCTAAGAGCTCTCCGGTTATCAGCTTAAAACCGTAAGGAGTTTTGTTCTCGTATATATGCCCTACAACTTTGAAGTCATCCTCTATAGCTCCTCTTTCAGGACATATCAGTTTACATGCCGTACACCCTGCACACAGGTCATCTAAAAGTATCGGCTTTCCCTCTCTATTCAGAACTATTGCGTTATCGTTGCAGACCTCCGCACACTTACCGCAACCTGTACAGTATTCGTGATTGAACTTCGGCTTAAAGAGCTTTACAGAAATACCTTCTGAAAGGTTTACGTTTAAAAGGATATGGTCGTTAGGAGCCTCAACGTCTAAGTCAACAAGGGTAAACTCCTTAAGCAAAATAGCCAAGCTGGTAGATACAGTTGACTTACCCGTTCCACCTTTACCGCCGGATACGCTAATTATCATACATGCCCCCTAAGGAATAAGGGTATTAAAATTAAGTTAGCAAACCAAAACACAAATTTAAAAAGACCCTACCAAAGCCTAAAACAGGAAAACTTAAAAACGCTTACTGTTTTTTTTACTCTCCTTTTAACATATCTACAACATCCCTGAGAGTTCCTGTAACTCCAGTTGTTACGTCTATACCAAGCTGGTTAAAGAAAGCCCTCGCCTTTTCTCCTATCCTCGTAGCTATAACTCTATTTACTCCCTGTTCTGCAAGCATCTGGGGTATTGCCCCTGCACTGTGCTCAACTATAGGGTTCTCAAATATATCAACTTCAACTTCTCCATCTTTAACGGTAATCAGAGCAAAGTAGGGAGCTCTCCCAAAGTGCTCACATACTGGAGAATCAAGACCGGAGCTACCTTCCAGTGGAACGGCAACTTTCATCTTCTACCTCCTGAGCTGCAAATTACCCACTTCTATAATATAGTCCCCCTTTTAAACAAAAATTTCCTAATTTTATGGGAAATGAAACAGGGAGAGGCTATGGAAAAGAGAGTTAAATGCCCCAACTGTGGAAGGGAAACCCTTTGGGAAGGAAACCCTTTTAGACCTTTCTGTAGTGAAGAGTGTAAACTTGCAGACCTTCACAAGTGGCTAAGTGAAGAGTACTTGGTAGCTGAGGAAATTGATTTAGGAGGAGAGGTTGTCAAAGAAGATAACCCCCGCCCTTAAACAGTACCTTGAGTTTAAAGAGAAGTATAAGGACGCAATCTTAATGTTCAGAATGGGGGACTTCTATGAAATGTTCTTTGAAGACGCAGAGATAGCCTCAAGGGAGCTTGAAATTGCCCTTACCTCCCGCTCCTTTGGAAAGGGAGGGGAGAGAGCTCCAATGTGCGGAATCCCCCACCATGCCCTTGAGAGTTACCTTCCAAAGCTGGTTAGGAAGGGGTACAAAGTTGCAATATGCGAACAGCTTGAAGAACCAAAGCCGGGAAAGAAAGTAGTTGAGAGAGGAGTTGTAAGGGTAATAACCCCGGGAACTTACTTTGAAGATGAAAGTGAAGATAGATTCTTAATGGCCATAGCCCAGAAGGGAAAGGAGTTTGAGGTAGCCTGGGCTGAAATCTCTTCGGGAGACCTCTTCTACACAACGGCAAGCTGGGAAGAGGTTAAAAGCCTAATTTCCAAGTTTAAACCAAAAGAAATCCTAATACCTGAAAACTTAAACGAGAGGAAAATAAAAACTCTGATACCTGAAGCCGTAATAGAAAAGAGGGAGGAGCTCTTTAAGGAGGGAGCCCTTGAGGCCCTAAGGGAGTTTGTAAAGGAGACACAAAAGGAGTTCGTTCCAAAACTGAAAGAACCAAAGGAATACAGAGGTTGGGACTACGCCTACGTTGATCCTCAAACCCAGAGGAACTTGGAACTCTTAGAGCCAATAAACGAGAAGTTAGCAGGGGCAACCCTCTTTAACGTTTTAAATAGAACGAAAACAGGAATGGGTAGGAGGTTGCTCAAATTTTGGCTCCTCCACCCACTAAAGAAGGTGGGTGAAATAGAGAAGAGGTTATCTGCAGTTGAAGAGCTAAAGGAGAGCTTCTTAATAGCAGACGAGATAAGGGAAACCCTATCAAAAGTATACGATATTGAGAGGCTATTAACGAAAATAACTTCAGGAATGGCAAACCCCAAGGAGATAGCCTCCTTAAGGAACTCACTTAGGAACCTTCCAAAGATCAAAGAACTTTTAAAGAACTTCTCTTCCCCCCTCTTGGCCCAACTATCAAAGGAGCTTGATACCCTTGAAGACGTTTACTGTGAAATTGAAAGGGTGCTCGTTGAAAATCCGCCCTTTTCCCCTAAAGAGGGAGGACTTATAAAGGAAGGAATTCACCCCGAACTTGACCAGCTCAGAAAGGTAAAGAACGAAGCAGAAAAGATAATAAAAGAGATAGAGGAAAGGGAGAGGAAGAGGACGGGAATATCAAGCCTTAAAGTGGGGTATAACAACGTCTTTGGCTACTATATAGAGGTTTCAAAGCCAAACCTTCACCTCGTTCCTAAGGACTACATAAGGAAGCAGACCCTTGTAAACGCAGAAAGGTTTATAACTCCGGAACTTAAAGAGTTTGAGGAGAAAGTCCTTTCTGCAAAGGAAAGAATTGATAAGATTGAGTACCAGCTCTTCTGCCAGCTGAGGAACTTTATCTCAAACCACGCTACGAGAATTTCAAGGACCGCTGAGAAGATAGCTCTCCTTGATGTCCTTCAGTCCCTTGCAAAAGTTGCCGTTGAAAGGGATTACGTAAAGCCTCAAGTTCACGATGGATACGAAACAGTAATAGAGGAGGGTAAGCACCCGGTCCTAGAGAAGATACTGGACGAAGAGTTTATTCCAAACGATACAGAGCTAAATCCCAAAGATTTCATTTTGATAATTACCGGCCCAAACATGGGAGGTAAGTCTGTTTACCTCCGCCAGACAGCCCTACTAACCCTCATGGCGCAGATTGGCTCATTTATTCCTGCAAAGAAAGCAAAAATTTCCGTTGCAGACAGGATTTTCTCAAGGGTCGGTGCAGCAGATAACCTGAGCAGAGGCCTTTCAACCTTCATGATGGAAATGGTAGAGACTGCAAACATACTAAAGAACGCAACTCTAAAGAGTTTAATAATCCTTGATGAAATTGGAAGGGGAACGAGCACCTATGACGGGATGAGCATAGCAAGGGCAGTCGTTGAGTACATAAGCAGTAGAATCGGAGCAAAGACTCTCTTTGCTACCCACTACCACGAATTAACGGAGCTTGAAGGTAAGGTGAAGGGAGTTAAGAACTACCACGCTGAAGTTCAGGAAGTTGACGGCCACGTAGTATTTACCCACAGGATACTTCCAGGAGCATCTGAAAAATCTTACGGAGTTCACGTTGCAGAGATCGCAGGACTTCCTAAAGAGGTAATTGAAAGGGCAAGGGAGATTCTGGCTGAGCTTGAGGGTAAGAGGAACGATAGTGAACTTCCCCTCTTTTCAGCGGCCGAGCCAAAGGTTGAGTATAGGGTAGAAAAGGTTGAAGTCCTTCCCCCGGAAGTTGAAAGGGTTATAAGTGAGATTGAGAAAATTGAAGTCTCAACAACAACTCCCCTTGAAGCCTTAATGCTCCTTGCAAGGCTAAAGGAGAGCTTAAAGGGAGTAGAATGGAAAAAGTAGTCGTTGAAAAGGAACACTCAAAGAAGAGGCTTGACCAGTTCATAAGCGAGGTAAGTGAGCTCTCCCGCTCTCAGGCAAAGGGGATAATTGAAGAGGGACTTGTTAAAGTTGACGGAAAGGTAGTTAAAAAACCATCCCAGAAAGTAAAGGAAGGACAGGTTGTAGAGTTTGAAATCCCTGAACCTGAGCCTATAGAGGTTAAGC
Organism: Thermovibrio guaymasensis; assembly: GCF_003633715.1. Lineage (NCBI taxonomy): Bacteria > Pseudomonadati > Aquificota > Aquificia > Desulfurobacteriales > Desulfurobacteriaceae > Thermovibrio > Thermovibrio guaymasensis. The sequence goes on along the minus strand of NZ_RBIE01000001.1, from coordinate 205,993 downwards.
CGGAGAACATTCCCTTAGACGTAGTTTACGAAGATAGGGACGTTATTGTCATAAATAAACCTGCAGGAATGGTAGTTCACCCGGCACCTGGCCACTACTCCGGAACTTTGGTTAATGCCCTCCTCTACCACTGTAAGGACTTGGAAGGAATTGGAGGGGCACTGAGGCCCGGAATAGTCCACAGAATAGACAAGGATACTGCAGGCCTTTTAGTAGTTGCAAAGAACGACCTTGCCCAGCAGTCTTTGATTGAACAGTTTAAGAACAGAACAGTTGGTAGGTTTTACAGAGCTCTAATCTACGGAATCCCGAAGAAAGACTACGACAGAATAGTTCTTCCAATAGGAAGGGATAAGTTTGACAGGAAGAAGTTCTCCCCAAACACTACAAGCCCTAAGGAGGCCATAACAAACTACTGGGTTATTGAGAAGTTCCCAAAGCATAACGTTTCAGAAATAAAGTGTAAATTGGAAACTGGAAGGACTCACCAGATAAGGGTCCACATGTCAAACTTGGGCCACCCGCTACTCGGTGATAGAACCTACGGCTATAAGCCGAGCAGAATAGAAGATGAGAAACTGAGGGAACTGATTGATGAGATGGGAATGCACGCTCTGTGCGCCTACTACCTCGCCTTTGACCACCCAAGAACGGGAAAGAGGATGGAGTTTGAGGTGGAGCTCCCGCCTGGTTATAAACGGGTGTTAGAATACTTAAAGGAAAACTCTAATAAATGAAAAAAATTAACTAGGTTAGACTCTTTATCTCTTCCTTAAAAAACTCTGCAGTTTCCCCATCTATTGCAGTAAAGTGGATTTTCTTCAGTGAGGTGCTAGGGTTTTCCTCTAAGTATCTGATAACTTCATCAACTATTACTCTTACTCCCTCCCTTTTCGGATAGCCGAAGATTCCGGTGCTGATTGCAGGGAGGGCAATAGAGTTTAGACCGAGCTCGTCGGCAAGTTTCAGAGCAGAGCGAACTGCACTCCTTAACTTCCTTTCCTCATCCCCTTCGCCCCAGATTGGACCTACTGCGTGGATTACGTACTTTGCCTTTAAGTTCCCCGCCGTCGTATAGACTGCGCCGCCAACTGGAACTGGACCCCTCTCACTAACTATCCTATCGCTCTCTTCCTGTATAACCTTCCCCCCTTTCTTAACAATTGCTCCAGCAACACCACCACCGTGTTTTAAGAGGGAGTTAGCGGCGTTAACTATTGCCTCTGTTCCTTCTTCGGTAATATCCCCGTGAACCGCCTTTAACACTCTTCCGTTTATAACTCTTTCTAATAAAACCTCCATACTATCCAAGGTCTCCCCATATGTACTGAATTAAGGTCATTCCGGCAATTGCAGCAGTCTCTGCCCTCAAAATTCTCTTACCTAGATAAATAGGTTTAAACCCCCTTTCTTTTAAGAGCTCTATCTCTTCCTTCTCAAGCCCTCCTTCGGGACCGACAAGGAAAGAAACCGAAGAAGCAGAGTAACTCTGGTAGTCTTTAAAGGACTTTCCGCCTTTCTCCCATAGGACAAAGGAGAGATCCGAACTATCCTCAATCTCCTCAATCTTCACCGGCTCTGATATCTCAGGTATAACTGTTCTACCACACTGCTTTGAAGCGTTAACGGCAATTTCCCTCCACCTCCTCAACTTCCCTTCCCAGTTCTTTATAAGCTGAGCAGTTGAGGAGCGGCGGCAAATTACCGGAACAATTCTCTTAACTCCAAGTTCAGTCGTTTTCTGAATCGCAAGCTCAAGTTTCTGCACTTTGTTTGTTATACCCATGTAGAGGGTTGAGTCTAAAGGGCTATCCCTGTTTACGTTTGTCTCCTCAAGGATTTTCAGTTTAACGGAGGTAGGAGAGGCTGCAGAGATTACTGCCAAATACTCCTTACCCTCTCCATCAAAGACAATTATCTCATCACCTTTCTTTAACCTTAAAACCTTAAGGGCATGGCGGGCCTCCTGCCCTCTCAGGTAGGCCTCGCCATTTCTAACTTTATCTATCTTGAACCTTCGCATCTACACTCCGGTTGTCTCTTTCTCCTTCCTTTTCCTCTTCTTCTTCTCTCTAACAGAAACCCTTCCCTTAGGAGTAATGTCAAAGACAACTTCTCCTCCTTCTGTAAATCTTCCCATAAGGATTTCGTCTGTTAGTCTGTCTTCAATCAAGCTCTGGAGAGCTCTCCTAATAGTCCTTGCTCCGTACTCTTTCCTAAACTCCTTATCAACAACGTACTCAACGAACCTGTTTGTAACGTAAACTTTGAGCCCTCTCTCCTTGAGCTCTTCGTTTAACCTATCAACCTGCTTACGTACGATCTCCTTAACGTCTTCCCTCGTAAGAGGATGGAAGACAATTATCCCATCAAGCCTGTTTATAAACTCCGGCTTAAAGAACCTTTTAACTTCTTCCATTACGAAGGATTTCATCCTCTCAAAAGAACGCTCCTCCTCTTTACCGTCATCAACCTCAAATCCAAGCCCTTTCTGGCTAGAGATGAGGTGTTTAGCACCAAGGTTGCTCGTCATAATGAGGATTGTATTTGTGAAGGAAACGGTCCTACCAAGTCCGTCTGTTAACCTTCCGTCCTCCATTATCTGCAGGAGGATGTTTAAAACGTCCGGGTGGGCCTTTTCAATCTCGTCAAGGAGGATAACTGAGTAAGGTTTCCTCCTAACTGCTTCTGTTAGCTGTCCTCCTTCCTCGTAGCCTACGTATCCTGGAGGAGCTCCGATTAGTCTCGAAACTGTATGTTTCTCCATGTACTCAGACATGTCTATTCTAATCAGCGCTCTCTCATCTCCAAAGAGGTACTCTGCAAGTGCCTTAGCAAGCTCGGTTTTACCAACGCCGGTCGGCCCAAGGAAGAGAAATGAACCTATAGGCCTGTTAGCTCCAGCTCTAATTCCAAGTCTAGAACGCTTAATTGCCCTAGAAACAGCCTCAACTGCCTCCTCCTGACCGACGACTCTCTTGTGGAGCTCCTGTTCAAGTTTCTTTAACTTTTCAGCTTCTTTCTCGTGGAGCTGTTGAACAGGAATTCCGGTCCAGAGGGCAACAATCTCTTCAACCTTCTCCTCATCTATAACTATCTTCTCTTCCTTTGCCTTCATGGAGAGTTCTCTCTTAACCTCCTCAAGCTCCGTCATGAGGCGGAGTTCAGTCTGCTTGTACTCGTGGGCCCTTTCATACTCAGCCATAGCAAGGGCCTCTTCCTTCATAGCCCTAACTTCTTCAATTCTCTTCTCAAGCTCCTTAACCCTATCGTCCTTCTTTGTAGCCTGGAGTTGGGCTTTAGCTCCGGCTTCGTCAATTATGTCTATTGCCTTATCGGGAAGCTTCCTATCGTTTATGTAACGAACAGAGAGCTTAACTGCCCTTTCAATAGCACCATCGGTAATCTTAACGTTATGAAACTCTTCAAATTTCTTCTTAAGCCCTTTTAGAATTTCAATCGTGTCCTCAACTGAAGGCTCTTCAACCATTACAGGCTGGAACCTCCTCTCTAAGGCACCGTCCTTCTCAATGTACTTCCTGTACTCATCTATAGTGGTAGCCCCTATAACCTGAATTTCTCCCCTTGAAAGGGAAGGCTTAAGGATGTTTGAAGCGTCCATACTACCTTCAGCAGCTCCCGCACCAACAAGAGTGTGAATCTCATCAATGAAGAGAATCACGTCATCACTACTTTCAAGCTCTTTAACTATGGCCTTTAACCTCTCCTCAAACTGACCCCTATACTTGGTACCGGCTATGAGGGAGGCCATATCAAGGGAAACGATTCTCTTATTCTTCAGCTTTTCAGGGACTTCACCGTTGGCGATTCTTATTGCAAGCCCTTCAACTATTGCAGTTTTACCTACGCCTGGTTCTCCAATGAGAACAGGGTTGTTCTTCCTCCTCCTTGCTAGGATATGGGTAACCCTCTCAATCTCCTTTTCACGGCCAATTACAGGGTCCAGTTTACCCTCTCTAGCAAGGGCGGTTAAATCCCTTCCAAACTTATCAAGGTTAGGCGTTGAAGAACGTTTTGTACTTTTTCTCTCCTTGCTAATTCCCTTAAGTAGGTTTGAAACTTCACGCCTTAGAGTGTAGTGGTCAAGTCCGTAGCTCCTTAAAATCCTTCCGGCAAGACCAAGCTTTTCCTTAGCAAGAGCTATAAAGAGGTGCTCCGGTCCAACGTAAGCGTGGCCGAGAATTTTTGACTCTTCAACAGCATGCTCTAGAACCCTTCTGGCCTCAGTTGAGAAAGTAATTGTGTTTATGTCAACCTCGTAGGGAACAGGCTGAACCTGATTGACAATTATGTCCTGAATTCTGGTCTTGGAAATGTTATACTTAGCAAGTATCTGGTTTGTAATTTCATCCTCTCTCAAAAGGGCAAGTAAAATGTGCTCGGTTCCGAGCTTCTCACACCTTAAGCTTACAGCTTGTTCTTTTGCCTTAATAACTATTTGTCTTGCTTTACTTGTAAACCTTTCAAACATACAAACACCTCTAATTTGGTTTAAGTGCTTTCTATTACACCATCCCTAATAAAGTATATGCGCTGAGCGTAAGTTTCCAACTCCCTGTTGTGGGTGGCTATCAAGAAAGTGGTCCCCAGCTCCTGGTTGAGTTCCTTCATGAGGGAGATAACCGAGTGGGTATTCTGGGAATCAAGGTTTCCGGTAGGTTCATCTGCAAGGACAACTTCAGGGAAGTTAACTAAAGCCCGTGCAACTGCAGCCCGTTGCTTCTCTCCTCCTGAAACTTCAAACGGTTTGTGAGATAATCTATGCCCCAGTCCTACCCTTTTCAACAGCTCTTCAGCCCTCTTCCTCGACTCACTAAAAGGAACTCCCCCTATTAAAGCTGGAGCCATAACGTTCTCAATTAAAGTAAGCTCGTTTATTAGGTAGTGAAACTGAAAGACAAAACCGATTTTCCTGTTCCTAAAGAGGGCAAGCTCCTTTGAACTAAATGACGAAATATCCTTTCCCCTATAGAGGACTCTTCCAGAAGTAGGTTTATCAAGCCCTCCCAGTAGGTGCAGAAGGGTTGATTTACCTGAACCTGAAGCCCCCATCAAAAGGGAAAACTCTCCCTCTTCAAGAGAGAGGTTAACTCCTTTAAGGGCAAAAACCTCCTCGCTTTCAGTTTTATAAACCTTAACAAGGTTTTCAGCCTTTATAATAGGTTCCAAGGTCTCCTCCAATTTCCGTTCTTAGGGAGAATATTATGGAAAAGAGGGTTCACAAGCTTACCTTCTACCACCCAAGAGTTGAAAGGGTAGCCCAGTGTTTTGAGAACGAAGTTTACCTAGTAGGAGGGTTCATCAGGGATAGGCTCTTAAGGGTGAAGAAGGATTACATAGACGTTGACTTTGTGGTTAAGAAAGTAGAGGAAAAAGAGCTAAAGTGCCTTGAGGAAGTATTCAAGAGGAAGGGATTTAGGATAAAGAAGACTAAAGAAGTTTTCTCTTTCGTCTTCGGAAACAGTAGGTTTGACTTTTCAACGATGGAAGGAAAGACAATTGAAGAGGATCTAAAGAAAAGGGACTTCACTATAAACGCCCTAGCAGTTAACCTAACAGAGTTAATCTTGCCCTTTAACGATGATGTGGTTCTAATAGACCCAACGGGAGGTTACGAAGACCTAATAAGAGGAGTAGTAAGGCCTGTAAGTAAAACTTCCCTTGAAGATGACCCCTTAAGGGTTCTAAGGGGAATCAGGTTTAAGAACATCCTTGACTTTGAGTACTCAGAGGAGTTCTTAGAGCTTGCACCTCAATTTTCTCCTAAGCTAGAGGAAATACCGGAAGAGAGAGTAAAGGAGGAGCTCCTCAAACTCCTAAAAGCAGATAAGTTTGCTCCCGCCCTAAGGGAGATGGTTCAGCTTAAAGCCTTCTTTCCAGTTTTTAAAGAGCTTAAAGGAATTGAGAGAATTCCCCCTGGAGGATTACACCAGTTTAACCTGCTTGAGCATACCCTTAGAACAGTTGAGTTTATGGAAAACTTTGCACTACCTGAAGCTCCAACTTACCTAAAGGAGTTCTCCAAGGAAGTTTTAAGGGACAAAGAGGCCTTAAAGCTGGTTGCCCTGTACCACGACGTAGGGAAACCTCTAACTGCAAAGGAAAGGAACGGAAGGCTAACTTTCTACGGTCACGATAAGGTTGGAGCTCCCATAGGAAGGGACGCTCTAATCAGGCTCGGTTTCGGAAAGGAGTGGGGAAAGATAGCCTACTATGTAATTAGGAATCACCTAAGACCTTTCTTCCTGTTTGACCTCTTTAGGAAGAAGAAGTTAACGGACAGGGCTATATACAGATTCTTTAAAGACTGCAGAGGTTACGGATTCCATACCTTATCGGTCAGCGTTGCAGACTTTATGGCAACATCTGAGAAAATGGAAGAAAACGTAAACGAGTACCTTAACTTCATTTTCTACCTGGTTTCATTTTACAAAGAAAGGCTCAAAGACCTTAAACCTCTCCTATCAGGAGAGGAGATTATGGAAATTAAAGGTTTTGAAAGACCAAACGAGTGGATAGGTAAGATAAAGGAGAAGATGCTGGAACTTCAGGCAGTTGGAAAGATAAGGACAAAGGAAGAGGCAATTTCCTTCGTTAAAGGGTTTACGGTGAAGGAGGAGGGTTGAGCATACTACTAGGTGCAGACTGGATAGTTACACCGTCCCTCAAACCGATCAAAGGTGGATGGGCAGTAATTGAAAGGGGAGAAGTAAAGGAGTTTTTAAAGAGAAAACCTAAGGGGAACTTCAATAGAGAGATAAACCTAAGAGGGATTCTATACCCTCCCTTTGTCAACGCCCATACCCATTTGGAGCTCTCAAACATTACCTTCTCCCCAGAAAGCTTTGAAGATTTCTTCCAGTGGCTCATCTTCATAATAGGGAAGAGAGCCTCATTCTCAGTAAAGGAGATTAAAAGGGCAGTAGCAAAGGGAATAGAACTTTCAAGGAAGGCAGGCGTTTACTACTTAGGAGATATATCATCCTTTGGAGTTTCACCAGAAGTTGATACGGACCTTAAAATAGTTCCATTTATGGAGTTTATAGGCAGGGAATTTAAACCGGAGAACTTCAAGTTCCCCGTTTCTGCTCACTCTCCTTACTCTGTTTCCTTTGAAGCTTTAAAGTCAATAGCAAAGGAGAGCATCAAAAGGGATAAACCCTTTCAAATTCACCTTGGAGAAACAGAAGAGGAAAGAAAACTAATTTCGTGCAGGGAAAACAGGTTTGAAAAGGAAATTTACCCATTGATAGGGAGGAAGAAGTACCCTTCTCCTTGCTTTGAAAGTTTAACCGACTACCTTGAAAGGGCAGGTGCCCTAAACAGCTACTTAATTGCAGTCCACTGCACAAACCTTAAAGAGAGAGAGCTAAAAAAACTAACAGAGGTGGGAGCAGGAATAGTCCTATGTCCCAGGAGCAATTCTCACTTGAAAGTTGGAAAACCTCCTCTTAAGGAACTCCTAGGCTATGAGAAGTTGGCAGTAGGAACCGACGGACTAAGCACAAACACTTCCCTCTCTGTAGTTGAAGAGATAAAGGCCCTCTACTACTCTTACGGTGGAAAGGTAAGCATCAAAGAACTCCTCCCCTTAATAACAATCGGAGGAGCAAGAGTCCTCGGAATTGAGGATTACGGAAAGAAAGCAATTTTTACTTTTCTAAAATGCAAAGATATTTATCCTGAACCCTTTTCACCCCTACTAACAGAAGGCCTAGAGTTTGAAATACTTGACTTTTCAAAACCTCTTTGATTAAATAGCCGAAAGAGTGCGAAAACACAGACAGCAGGGAGCTGCAAATGTTTAAGAGACTTTACGACTTCTTTAGTTCAGTCAAGCTTGCAATCTTCCTCCTCCTAACCTTAGCGGTAACATCAATAGTTGGAACGATAATCGAACAGCAACAGGACCCTGAAAAGTACTTAATGGAGTACGGTCCGACTACGTACAAAATCCTCAAATTTCTAGGGTTCACCGACGTTTATCATTCTTGGTGGTACATATCCCTCTTAACCCTCCTAGGTATAAACCTAATTGTCTGTTCAATAAAGAGGCTTCCAAAAATATGGAAAGTGGCTATGGAGCCCCGAAAGACCTTCCCAGCGGGGCAGGAAAAGACTTTAAGGATTTCATCTTCCATAACGCTAAAAGGGAGAATAAGTGAGGTAAAAGAGAAACTGGTAGAGGCCTTAAAGAACAAAAGGTACAAGGTTGAGGTCTCAAAGGAGGACGAAGAGGAAGTCCACATTTTTGCAGATAAGAACGTATTTGCCCGCTTTGGAGTCTACATAGTTCACCTTGGAGTTTTAGTAGTTTTAATAGGAGGCCTCCTTACCGCCGTTTTTGGGTTTAGAGGTTATATGAACTTAGCAGAAGGAACAATGAGCAACTTAGTAAGCTTCTTTTCAGGCCCAAAGATAGTGGAACTCCCCTTTTACGTTAGGTGCAACAAGTTTACGATTGACTTTTACCCCTCAGGAATGCCAAAAGCCTACATTTCGGACCTTTCAGTTATTGAAAACGGAAAAGAGGTCCTAAGGAAGACAATAAGAGTCAATGACCCTCTCAAGTACAAAGGGATTTACTTCTACCAGGCAAGTTACGGTCAGGGAGAGGCAGTTCTAAAAATAAAGGATGAAAACGGAGAAAGGATAGTAGGGGTAGCCTTCGGACAACCAATCAAACTTGCTCCTAAAACTTACCTGAGGATAGTTAGCCTTGACGGTAAAACTATGAGCATCGGAATTAAGTTCATAAAAGATGGAAAAGTTAGGGAAGGAGTAATAAAACCCTTTATCTTCTATCAGGTTCCTGGAACTAACAAGGCAATTTCAATGGTTGACTTTAAACCGGTCTTTTACACAGGCCTTCAGGTGGCCAAAGACCCGGGAACTTGGGTTGTCTGGTTAGGGAGTACAATAATGATAATCGGCCTAGTCGTTGCCTTCTTCATTCCCCACAGGAGAATATGGGCAAGGATTGAGAAGAGGGGAGAGGACAAGGTTCGCTTAGTAATAGGAGGCCTTTCAAGCAAAGGCTCTGAAGGATTGGCTCAGGAGCTGGAGGAAGTCTTAGGGGTCTTAAAGTCTTCATATTGCAACAATACCCCTAAGGAGGAAGAGCAATGATTACATCTGTTGAGCTCTTTAACGGAGGAATGGTTGCCTATTTCTTAGCGTTCCTCTTCTACACGATCTACACCTTCAGTAAGAGCTCCTGGGCTTCAAAGCTTGCAACAACTTTTGCTTGGCTTGGAGTAATTGTTCAAGGAGCAGGTTTCATCGTAAGAGGACTTGAAAAGGCTAAAGTCAACATGGTCTCCGACTGGACGGCCTTTTATAAGTACGCTCCATTTACAAACATGTACGAATCCTTAATGCTCTTTGGTTGGACGGCCGTTCTAATCTACCTCCTGTTTGAGTGGAAGTACAGGAACAAAGCCTTCGGAATGTTTGTAATACCCCTTGCACTGATAGGGGAGCTCTCAACCCAAATACTCGGGTTTAGCTCCGAAGCCCAACCGCTTGTTCCAGCCCTTCAGAGTAATTGGCTCCTCTTTCACGTTGTTACAACGTTCATAGGTTACGCTGCTGCTGCTGTTAGTGCAGGAATAGCCTATGCTTATTTTGCAAAGAGGGACGACACGACTGTTAAAGATTGGGCGGTAATATTCGTTACAACGTGGTTCATCTTCTTCTTTATCATCTACTCAGCTTACAGGGAAAACTTCATCCTCTACTTAGGTATATCAGCAGTCGTGGCACTCCTCTTCTGCGGGTTCCTCTATCTGGTAAAGAAAACGGGAATTGTAAACCTATTCCCTTCTGTTGAAGCTATGGAACAGATTATGTACCAATCTGTTGCAGTAGGTTTTGTCTTCCTAACAATAGGAATTATCCTTGGAGCAGTTTGGGCCAAGTATGCCTGGGGTGGCTATTGGTCATGGGACCCGAAGGAGACTTGGTCTTTAATTACCTGGTTAGTCTACGCAGCTTACCTCCACGCTAGGTACATTAAGGGTTTAAGGGGAAAACCCCTTGCCTACTTTACCATAATAGGTTTCTTAAGCGTTATCTTTACCTACTACGGAGTTAACCTGATCATTCCAGGCCTCCACAGCTACGCCCAGTAAACTTTAAGGCCCCATATGGGGCCTTTTAACTCAAAATGACCCGAAATTTAAGAGGAATAGTTTTAAGCTAAAAGTTAGAGGGGGCCCCATTGGGGCCTTACCCTTCTTTTCTAAGCTCTTCTCTGATTTTCATAAGAATCTGGCCCAGTATGTTCTTTCCCCTATATCCCCAAGGAGAGCTCGAGTCAGGTTTCCTAAGGTTTACTCCCCAAAATTCATCGCCCCAAGTATTTCCTTCTATCAATACGGCATCTCCAGTTTTTAAAAGCTTCTCCCTTAAATCAGGATTCTCTTTAAATTTCTTTCTTACCAGCTCTTCCATTACTTTAACCTTCTTACTCTCCCAAGCACTGATTTGTAAACGAACCTCCCTTCCTATCCTTTTAGCTTCCTTTGGCGAAACCTTTGTAAAGGGCTCTCTTTCAGAAGGTGCAGTTTTAGCAGCTTGAAAAGCATTTTCAACACTTGGATAAACAAGACCTTCAAACTCTACTTTACAAGGATAAAAGTTTGATAGGAAAGAATTCTTACCTCTGAATCGAATAATCTTCTCCAACTTTTCCTCCCAATTATATTTTCTATAAAACTAATCTCTTATAAAGGACAATTTCTTTCCTTTTATGTTCCCTTTATCACTTAAAGAGACACAACCATTAATAGGACAAATTTTGTCCTTTTAAGGATTTATATTGCTGAGTGAAGCGAAAAAAATATTGGTCTTTGAAAGCTAAATACGGTTTTAACCTTAATCTAAGGAGGATCTTTATGGTTAAAAAGAGGAGTAGTGTGCCAAAGGCAAAAAAAGAAAGGTTAATTAACTCTGTTAAACAAGGTAACATCAATGAATTTTCAAAGCTATGTAGTAAAAGAGTTCTCAAATCGTTAAGAAACAACATTCCACTTTGGATGTATGTAGTTTCAATAGGAAATGAGGAAATTGTGAAGTATACTGTAAGAACCCTTCTATCTGAAAATTCAAAAAATTCAAATGAATCAGAGAAGGAAGAAATTAAAAGAAAATTCAAAGGGAGGTGGATTGAGGTTATTTTAGCAGTGAAGAGGAAAGAGGCATTAGAGGTTATGTGTAAGGAGTTTAAAGAAAAACTCCTTGAAGAGAGAGACTGCTTCTCAGGTAAAAAAGAGAAGTTGATAAACCAAATCCTAATTGAATTAAGTAAAGAAAATAAGGAGGAAGAAGTTGAAATCCTCTTTAGGGAGTTTCCAGAGGAGATAAATGTCAATATTCAGGATGATATGGCCAACACTCCTCTCCACTACGGAACTTACAGAGGAAATGAAAAATTGGTGAAAATTCTGGTTAAGCACGGAGGAAGGTTAGATATTCAAAACTCAATAGGACTTACTCCAGAAGGGATTTTAAGGTTTAAAGGAGTTAAGATTTCTTAATTTGTAAGTTTATTCCCATCCTCCTCAAGAGGATGGGTCTCTTTTTTTGATTATTTAATGTTAACCACCATCGGGAAAGGAGCTCCCATCCCACAAATAATTCCCATACCAGTTTGAAGGGAAGGTAGAAGAGAAACTATATCCTTACCTGCGTACTCAACAAACGATGAAATTACATCCAAATCGGAAGAGTTAATAGTTCTAAACATAACTTGAGTGTTAGTTTGAGAGAGAATGTACTTGCTTACTTGAGCAGGCCTTTGAGTAATTACTCCTAAACCTAAGTTAAATTTCCTTCCCTCGGAGGCTATTTTCCTTGCCATAATGAGAGCCAAGTTGCCCTTACCAGCCGAAGTATCGCCAAACCCCTTTTCAGGTGCAAAGTTGTGAGCTTCCTCAAGAACTAGGAATCTCTTCTTCTTATCCTCCCTGGCTTTGTCAAAGAGCTCCCTCATGATAAGCCCGGACACGTTAACTCTTGTAGAGGGCTCACTTACACTTCCAAAGTTAAAAATTACAACCCTCTTATTTGAATTAAGAGTACTTTCTAACTTTTCAATTAAATCTTTCTGACCGTCATAGATGGAAGAAAGCGAGGAGAGTAAAGCTTCCTTCTCTCCTTCCCTATCTGAAAGTCCAGAAATTATATCCTTTAAGTCCTTTTCCCTAAATCCAGTTAGAGATAGAGAAGGTTTAATATATCTGGAAAGGTGGGCTCTGTTCTTTTTAGCTTCATTCGTATTACCCGAAACTAAAGAGGGATAACCTTCCTGTCTAATCTGCTCTTCCACTTCTTCAGGGAAGACCGGCAAAAGAATATCTTTAATTTTAAGCTCATCTATCTGGCTCTCATCAACTCCGAACCTTAAAAGGCCTTCTCTATACTCACCGTGAGGATCAAGAATGAAGAGTTTTACCTCTGGATCAGAGCTTAAAAGCCTTGAGAGGAAAAGTTTCGTAAAGTAGCTCTTTCCTGAACCTGTTGTTCCAAGAACTAACAGGTGTTTTGAAAGTACCTCCTGAGCATCAAGGTAGGCTGTGGCGGAGCTCCCCACTAGTTCCCCAACTTCTACTGGACTAACCATACTTTGACCTGAGAAGTTCTTCTTTAAGAGAGAGGAAATTTCCCCTTCCACAAGTTTAAAAACAGGAGAGCCTACCTGAGCTGGACTGAAGGAAGTCTCAAGCTTATCTTTTTTTAAATCTCCAATCACCTCTGCAACTGCCAACTTCAACTTAGCTCCGTTCCCATTTAAATAGGCTAAAACGGCGGCCTTCTTCCAGTCTGAACAGTTACCTTTTGCAAAGAGAAGCTTAAAAGTTTCAAGAGAGCCGAAAACTGGAGATTCCCCAGAAGTAAAGGGATTTGCAAAGAAGTCCATGTCGTAAGAGTAGATTTCTAAAATCCTGCCTATCAACTTTCTTTCACCATCTCGGAGCTCCACGTTTTAACATCTCCAAGGGCAACGAACTCAAAGGAGCGGGACTTTACAGGGTTCATCGCAAAACCGACTAATGAATCGTTTAGTTGGTAAGTCTCTTTCTCACTAATTATCCTGTTAAAGTAATTCTTTAGTTCTTCTATCTCTTTAGAATCGTCGTTTTCATCGTAGTAAACAGCTGCTTCAACGTTCCCCTTTGAAAATTCAGAAAGTCCGGAAAATGTAAAGTTAGCTGAACCGACAACTGCATACTTTCCATCAACCAGTATAAACTTGGCATGAAGACGAGGATGGAGGTAAATCTTCCCTCCCTTATCCTTTATAAGCTCAAAGACCTTTTCGTCTGTTATTAGTAAATCTTGAAGTTCTGAAGCCCTTAAGACAACCTTAAAATCTAAATTATCCTTTTGAATTTCCCCCAAAAGACCTTCAAGAACGTTACCCTTTAACCACGCTGAAGATATCCAAACAGACTCCTCAGTTTTTTTAGAAGTTCTTCAATTTTCTCTAAAATCCTATCGCTGGTTAGAACTTTCAACTTTCCCTCCTATTCTTAATTCTTCCTTTATTTTAAAGTAAAATTACCCCATGAAAAGGATTTCAGATCTTCTATGGCTCTGGGTTATTGCAGTCGTCCCTTTAGCCCTTAAGTTTCCCCACCTATTTATCCCTTTAAAACCGTTAATTAAGCCTATGCTCTCAAGCGTTATTTTGGCAATGGGGTTAACTTTAAAGGGAAAGGAGCTCCTTTCAATATTTAAAAAACCTAAATTACTTACAGTCGGCCTTATTTCCCAGTACTCTGTAATGCCAATCGTTGGCTTTACAATCGGTTACCTATTTCTAAAGGAAATAAACCCTGAATTAGTTGCCGGACAAGTTTTAACTGGAAGTTGTCCAACTGGGGTTGTATCAAACGTCTACAACTTCCTAACTGGAGCAAACGTTGCCCTCTCAATTGCCCTTTCTGGAGTTAATACCCTAATCTCCCCTCTACTTACACCGATTTTGACTAAGGTACTGGTTGGAAAACTGGTCTCTGTTAACGCCTTAAAGCTCTTTTTAGATATGGTTCTGATAACCCTAATTCCTGTTTTAATTGGGATCGGCCTTAACTCACTAATTCCCCAGAAGGTTGAAAGGGTTAAGCCCTACCTTCCAGCATATTCAACAATAACGGTAGTTTTAATAGTAGGATTTGTCGTTGCAGCGGGGAGTTCTAAAATCCTCTCACTCCCGCTTAAAGCCTTCGTCTTACTCTTTTTATCCTCACTACTTCACCTTCTCTTTGGATTCTGGCTGGGTTATTTAATACCCAGACTTTTTGGACTTGAACCTAAGGAGAGGGTAACCATCTCAATTGAAACTGCAATGCAGAACTCAGGCCTTGCAACAGTTTTGGCAGTTTCCCAGTGGGGAGCTCTCTCAGCCCTTCCGGCAGTTTTCTACAGTGTAGTTCAAAACTTAGTAGGACCTTTTGTTATTAAACTCTTTAGGTCAATCCATAAAGAACATCTAAAATAAGCCCCCAAAAAGGGGGCGAAGGTCTAAGTTGTAGAGCTCTCGGCGTCGTTGTAGATATCTCCAACTATTGGGTCGTTAAAGCCCTTAAATCCGCGGACAGTTTCAACCCTAAACTGAGTTGACTTGTACCAGATTTCCTTTGGAGGAACCTTTACAGGAGTTAACTGCCAGCCCCTCATCTCCTGATAGTAGTCCCAGTTTACATACTCGTTGAAGTTGTGGAGGAGGTCTGTAATAACCAGTCCCATGTTAAGGAGCTCTATCTGAATCCTTCTCCACTTATCAAGTGAAGATTCCCTCCTGGTTACGCCAAAGTAACCGGCACACCTTGGACCTTTCAGCGTAGCAACTCCTCTACCCACAAAGGCCTTAATTGCCTCAACCGTTTCAGGTGGGTCTGTGAAGAAAGTATCGTAAGCACCAACAACGTCTTCAGGAAGGGGCTGCCTTAGGTCGTGAACCCTTGCATCAATGTTAAGGTTGTACTCGTCTGAAACTTCCTTAATGAAGTTCACGAGTCTTTCGTCAATCTCAAGGATTGTAACTTTAGCCGGAAGGCCCGTTAAAGCAAGGGCAATGCTCATAAGGTCGTCATCTCCAAGGACACAAACTCTCTTACCCCTTAAGTCCCCCCTGTCGTCTGCAAGGGCAACCCTTGCAAATGTGTTCTCGGGGGTAACGTAACCCTGGTCGTACTGGTGAATTGCAGGGGGTCTGTTTTCCTGAATCTTGAAGAATTTCTCAAAGGCAGGCTTTAAGCTCTCATCAATAACAACTCCCCTTCCACCGCAGGTTGGACACCTGTGGGAGACGAAAGGCTGGATACCTAACTTCTTAACCAGCTCTGCTCCAGCCTCAGTTAACAGAATTTGATCTCCTTCAAAAGCAACAAGGTCATACTTGTTTAACAGCTTTAAGATCTCAGCAACAAGTGGAAGAGGCTCATCAGAGAGGTCAACGATCTTCCAGAAGTTTGAACTTGACATCACAGCAGAGAGAACCTTCTCAACGCTCCTACTGTAGGCAGGAACCTGTGTGTTCTTCTCCGCCTCCTGGGCAATCCTTTCAAGTATCTCCATTTTTACTCCTCCCTATAAACGAAGTTTGGTATTGCAAAAGCTCCATAGTGGACTTCAGGGTTGTAGTACTTGAGAGCTCCCTCCCTCTCAATAAGCTCTCTGTACAGTTTACCGAGGGCTGAAGGAGCAACTCCAAGGGGATCAAGTTTTTTAGACCCTATTGTAAAGCTCCACATTCCGCTTGGATAAGTTGGAATGAAGACAAGGTAAGGACGAACAATTGGAAATACCTTCTCAAGTTCCCTTACAACTTGTCTGTGAACTCTGTTTTGAGCAAACGGAGACTCAGACTGGGTAACAAAAATACCGTCTTCTTTGAGGGCTTTAAAGCAGTCCCTGTAAAAGTCTTCTTGGTAAAGGACAACTGATGGTCCAATAGGGTCTGAACAGTCAACTATTATAAGGTCAAATTCGGCCTCCTTATCTTTGACAAACTCCCTTCCGTCCCCGAAAGTTAGTTTAACTCTCTCATCTCCTAAACCATTTGAGATTGAAGGGAATTCTTTCTTACAAATTTCAACAACTTCCCTATCTATCTCAACCATAACAACTTCTTTGGGCTGGTGTTTTAAAACCTCCCTAACAGTTCCGCCGTCTCCCCCTCCAATAACTAAAACCTTCTCAACTTGGCGGGGGAACGTAAATAAGGCTGGGTGAGAAATCATCTCATGGTAGATAAACTCGTCCCTCTCGGTAGTTTGAACTGCACCGTCTAAGACCAAAACTTTTCCCCAGTCCTCAGTTTCAAGGAGGAGAAGTTCCTGATAAGGGGTCTTTAAATACTTAGAACTCTTAACTTTCATACTAAGACCGGTACCTTGAAGCTCCATTCCTTCGCCTTTGTAGTACTCGGTAAACCAGAGCATATTCACCCCCAGAATTTAAGTAAAAGCTCTCTTACTATCTTAGCCCCAAGGGCCTGAGTTATACCGCTGGGGTCGTAAGGAGGAGAGACCTCAACAACGTCAAAACCGACAACGCTGGCGGCGGGTAATTTATAGACTGCTTTAAAGAAGTCAACAGGTGATGCTCCACAGTGCTCTGGAGTTCCAGTTCCTGGGGCGTAGGAGGGATCAAAGAAGTCTATATCAACTGTAAAGTAAATCGGAGTTTCAACTTCTGATAGAACACTTGGAAGTTCTAAAACGTCTTTAACGTAGGTTATTCTATCCGATAACTTTATAAGCTCAAACTCCTCCCTAGTTCCACTCCTTATTCCAACTTGAACTAATTGGGTGTTTGGGAGTTCTAAAATCCTCCTCATAACGCAGGCGTGGGAGTAGGGAGTCCCTGAGTACTCCTCCCTTAAATCTGCGTGGGCGTCAAACTGAACTACCGTAAGCCTGGAAAACCTCTCACTTAAAGCCTTAACTACCGGAAAAGTAACAGAGTGTTCTCCACCAAGCATTACAGGAATTTCAACCTCCTTAACAAAGGAGTAAATCTCCTCAACCATCTTCTCAGGGCTTGCAGGGAGCTCCAAATTTCCAACGTCTGTAAAATCTAAGTCTTCAAGGCTCTTTTCAAGTTCAGGACTAAAGTCCTCAAGGTTTTCTGAAAAAAGCCTAATTCCATCGGCACCAAAGCGGGCACCCGGCCTAAAGCAAGTTGTTGAATCGTAAGGAACTCCAAAGATCTTTATCTTTCCTCTATCCTTTGACGATAGGAACTTCAAATCTCTTCTCCTGGTGTAGAATTTAAAAGAATTTTTTCAAGGGGAATTTTAGCCTATGGACTTTAAACTGAGGGGAACGAACGTAATAGGGATAGAGCTCCTAACAAACAGGGAAAACTTCAGCGTAGAGGGAATAAAGAGGTTTATATCGGAGAAGAAACAGCTCTTAAAGGGAGCAAGGTTCCTAATCTCTGTAGAAGATTACCTTTTAAATAGGGAAGAACTTGAAGAGCTGTTAAATTTTATCTCAACTGAGGAGAAAATTACTTTCTGCGGGTTTAAAACCAACTTAAAGGAAAACAGGGAGCTCTGCGTATCTATGGGAATTCCTTGCGACATCTCAACCTTAGAACTTGAGAAGAAAAGAGAGCGTTCATCTACAGAAGAAGTTAAGTTAGTTAAGAAAACTCTACGTTCGGGCGACAAAGAGACTTCAACGGGAGATTTAATAATAATGGGAGACGTTAACCCAGGGGCTGAAGTAGAAGCAGGAGGGGACGTCTACGTCCTGGGAAACCTAAGGGGTTTTGTTAGAGCCGGAATAGGAAAAAGCGAAGGGGAGGTCAGAGCTCTCTTCTTCCAAGCACCAAGACTGGAACTCTGCGGGAAAGAGGTAGAATTTGAAAGGAATGAGAAGTTTATAAACTTCAGGGCAAGAGTAAAAAATGGCAAAATTAAAATAGAACATCTTAAAAGGGGAATTTAATGGCGGATAAAGTAATCTGTATAACTTCAGGAAAGGGTGGAGTAGGAAAGAGTACAGTAACTGCAAACGTTGCAACTGCCCTTGCAATGAAGGGGTATAAAGTTGCAGCAATTGATGCTGATATAGGACTAAGGAACCTTGACCTTGTTTTAGGGTTAGAAAATAGAATAGTCTACGATTTAGTCCACGTTGTTGAAGGAGTAGTCCCTGCAGAAAAGGCTCTCGTAAAGGATAAAAGGACAAAGAACCTATACCTACTACCGGCTGCCCAGACTAAGGATAAAAGCGCAGTAAAGCCTGAAGACTTAATAAGGGTTGTTGAAGAACTTAGGGACAAATTTGACTTTATCTTTATCGATTCACCTGCGGGAATTGAGGAGGGATTTAAAACCGCCGTTGCTCCTGCAGATACGATTATCGTAATTGCAAACCCTGAAATGGCTTCCATCAGGGACGCAGACAGGGTTGTAGGACTCTGTGAGGCAATGCAGAAACCAGAACCAAAACTCGTTATAAACAAGATAGACCCTGCAAAGGTGGCAAGGGGAGACATGCTTGATGTTGATGACGTTACTCAAATCTTAAGCCTTGACCTGCTAGGAGTAGTCCCAGAGGATAAGAACATGGTGGCCTACATAAACAGGGGAGAACCTGCAGTCCTCTTTCCAGAATCAATAGCAGGTAGGGCCCTCAGAAATGTAGCAGAAAGGCTCTTAGGAAAAGAAATCCCGTTTATGGAACTGAAGGTCCAGGAAAGTTTCCTAGATAAGTTAAAAAAACTTTTCGGGAGTGATTAAAGATGGGATTTATGGATAAAATAAGGGGAGCTTTCGGAAAACCTCCAGCAAAGGAAGTAGCAAAGAAGAGACTACAGCTAATCTTAAAATACGATAGAGCAGGTCTACCACCAAACGCAATAGATGCGGTAAAGGAAGCAATCCTTAATGCCTTAAAGGAATTTCCCTTCGTTGACGTTGAAGGTGTCAACATTCACATTCCAGAGAGTGACGTAGACGGTAAAATTGAAATTGAAGTACCGGTAAAGAACAACTAAAGGGGCACAAAAGCGCCCCTTTGAACTTAATGTCTAAAGTGTCTTACCCCCGTAAATACCATAGCCATGTTGTGCTCGTTAGCTGCCTCAATAACTTCCTTATCCCTTATTGAGCCTCCAGGCTGAATTATCGCAGTAATTCCAACCTTTGCAGCTTCATCAACACTGTCTCTAAAGGGGAAGAAGGCTTCAGAGGCCATAACTGCACCCGATAGGTCTATTCCAACCATCTGGGCCTTTTCAATTGCACAACGGGCTGAATCAACCCTTGAAGTCTGCCCTACACCAATACCGACTGCAACCTTATCCTTGGCGTAAACTACAGAGTTTGATTTAACCCACTTAACCACTTTAAAGGCAAAGAGGAGGTCTTCCCACTCCTTCTGTGTAGGCTCCCTATCTGTAACGACCTTTAACTTCTCAGGGAGAACCGTTATAAGGTCTCTATCCTGAACGAGCAACCCTCCAACTACCCTCCTATAGTCAAACGGTGAAGTCTCTCCCCTCCTTTCCAGTCCCTTTAAACCTTTTGTAGTTAAAACTCTTAAGTTCTTTTTAGTTTTTAAAACCTCAAGGGCCTCCTCTTGGTATTCAGGAGCAATAATACACTCAAAGAACCTCTGGATAATAAGCTCGGCTGCCTCCTTTGTAACTTTTGAGTTAAAGGCAATAATTCCTCCAAAGGCTGAAAGTGGATCAACCTTTAAGGCCTTCTCGTAGGCCTCCTGAGGAGTACTCCCAAGGGCTACGCCACAGGGGTTAGCGTGCTTTATGATTGCACATGCAACACCATCACTTTTAGGGTCAAACTCAAGGACGAGGTTGAAAGCTCCATCAAGGTCGTAGATGTTGTTAAAGGAGAGCTCTTTCTCCCCGTGAACTTTCTCAGATAGAGAAACGCAGGGCTCATCAACGAAAACTTCCCTGTAGAAAGCTCCCCTTTGGTGGGGGTTTTCACCGTACCTTAGGTCTTGAACCTTCTCAAAAGTTATCGTTAACGGGTTGGGGAGCTCCCTACACTCCACCTTCTTTCCAGTCTCATCAATTGAGTAGAGGAACTCTGAGATTAAAGCGTCGTAGTGGGCAGTAAGATTAAAGGCCTTCCTTGCAAGGTAAAACCTCGTTTTGAGGGATATCTCTCCCTTCTCTTTTAGCTCCTTAACTACCTTATCGTAGTCGGCAGGATCTGTAACTATGGCAACGTGCTTAAAGTTCTTTGCAGCAGCCCTCACCATTGTAGGGCCACCGATATCTATGTTCTCTATAATCTCATCTAAATCAGCTCCCCTTTTAACAGTCTCCTTGAAGGGATAGAGGTTAACAACAACCATATCTATCGGTTCAATCTGGAACTCCTCCATAGCACTAATGTGCTCGTTCTTACTCCTATCTGCAAGGATTCCTCCGTGAACCTTTGGATGTAGAGTCTTTACTCTCCCTTCCATAATCTCTGGGAATCCCGTTAGCTCTGAAATCTCCTTAACCGGAATTCCGCTTTCCCTTAAAAGCTTTGCAGTTCCACCGGTTGAAACAATTTCAACCCCCATATCGCTCAAAGCCTTAGCAAACTCAACAACTCCCCTTTTATCGGAAACTGAGATCAGAGCTCTCCTCGGCCTCATAACTTCCTCCTTTTAAAGTTTGCAAGCCCAATTTTAACTATAATTGGAGGAAATTAAATCTGGAGGCCCCATGGAAAGCTTCTTCCCTTTTACCTTAATTCTCTTTATAGTTGCAGTAATACTCATACTTCAGTCGGTCAAAATCGTTCCCCAGAAGCAGGCCTGGATAGTTGAGAGGTTAGGGAAGTACCACAGAACACTCCACGCAGGCCTCCACCTTATAATTCCCCTCATAGACACAATAAGGGCAAAGGTGAGCCTTAAGGAGCAAGTCCTTGACATTCCAAAACAGGAAGTGATTACAAAAGACAACGTCGTAGTTAAAATTGACGCAGTGTGCTACTTTACAGTTATAAAGCCTGAGGACGCCGTTTATAACATTGAGAATCTTGAATACGCCATAATTCAGACAATCCAGACCAACCTAAGGGACATAATCGGAGGAATGGAGCTTGACGAAATTCTCTCCTCAAGGGAGAAGATAAACGCAAAAATTAAGGAGGTCCTTCAGGGAGCCGCCTCAAGCTGGGGAATTCTTATCAACAGGGTTGAAGTCAAGGAGATTGAACCTCCTGCAAACATAGTTCAAGCAATGAGCATGCTCATTGAGGCAGATAGGAAGAAGAAAGCTATGATTACAGAGGCAGAAGGTAAAAAGAGAGCTCAAGTTCTAGAAGCTGAAGGTTATAAGCTTGCGAAGTGGCAGGAGGCAGAAGCGATTGAGAGAATCGGTCAGGCACAGGCACACGCAATAAATAGCGTAAAGAGTGCCGTAGGAGACGGGGAAACTGCAGGGAAGTTAATCCTGGGGGATAGTTTCATTAAGTCCCTTGAGAAGTTATCAAACTCTCCCAACTCTAAAATCGTCCTACTTCCCCCTTCCGTTGAATCTCTAACTGAAATTCTAAGGAAGAAAAATGAAAGTTAACCTGGGAATTATCTTCTTCCTACTAGGGATTTTAATAGTTCTCTTTGAAACGTTCTCCCCCACACTCTACCTCTTCCCTGTAGGCCTAGGGTTTATAGTATCCGGTCTCACCTATTACTTTACTGGAAACTTTCTCCTATCTTTACTCCTGTTCTTCCTCTTAACGTCGGCAGGCTACTACGTATCACTAAAGTACGTTAAGAGGATTAAAGGACTAAAGGACGTCCTCAGCGAACTTAAAAAGCAGACTGGAATTGTCGTTGGAAAGGTTGATCAGTTTACTTACGAAGTTCGCTTTCCTCTTGGAGCCGCCGGAGAGGAGGTCTGGAACGCTTACAGCGAAAAGGAACTCTCTTACGGAGATAGAGTTAAAGTAGTCGGAATTAAGGGAAATAAGCTGGTAGTGGAGAAAGTTGATAATGCTCAGGTGGGCTGAAGTAAACCTTGATAGGCTCTTTAAGAACTACAGGGAAGTTGAAAAGCTCTCAAAGGGAAAGGGAATCTTTGCAGTAGTAAAGGCAAACGCCTACGGTCACGGAAGCGTAGAGGTGGCAAGATTCCTTCAATCAAGAACTAACGTATCCGGATTTGCAGTTGCAACCTACGGGGAAGGGGCAGAGCTCCTTTTAGCCGGAATAGAAAGGCCAATCCTCGTTATGTCCTCTACAGTTGAAGAGGGAAAGGATTTCTTAAAGGAACCCAGTTTAATTCCGGTAGTTTATGACTTTAAAGAGCTCTCCTTAGTTAAAGAGTTAAATGTCCCTTTTCACGTTAAAGTTGATACCGGAATGGGAAGGTTGGGATTTTTAAAAGAGGAGTGGGGAGAGCTCCTTTCCCAGCTTAAAGGTTCTAAGGTTAAAGGGGTAATGACCCACTTCTGCTGTGCAGAGGAGAGAAGGGAAATCACAGAAAAACAGCTTGATGAGTTTAAGTCCTTTGTAAGGGAACTCCAGAAGTTAGTGCCTGAACCCTTAGTAGTTCATGCTGAAAACAGTGCAGCCCTTTCCTTAAAACTGAATTCGGTTTTAACCCACTGCCGGGTTGGACTTGCCCTCTACGGTTCAAGGCCAACTCCCTCCTACCCGGCAGAACTTGAGCAGGTAATGGAAGTAAAGGCAAAAGTTTTAACAGTTAAGGAACTTCCACCGGGATACTCTATATCCTACTCTGCTACTTATACAACGAAAGGAAGGGAGAGAATTGCAGTTATAGCCTTCGGTTACGCTGATGGGTACCCTAGGGAGCTCTCAAACAGGGGGAAAGTTCTGATAGAGGGAAAAGAGTGCCCCGTAAGGGGCAGGGTATGTATGGATATGCTTATAACCTCTGTTCCAGAAGAGGTTAAGAAAGGTTCAGTTGCAACTCTGTTTGGAAAAGGCCTAACTTTTGAGGAGGTAGCAAGAGAGTGTAGAACCATACCCTACGAACTTATGTGCAGGATAAGTCAGAGAGTAGAGAGGGTTTATCGTGGAGTATAGGGAAATCACTTTTAAGGTTCCAAAGGAGAAGTTTGACTACCTACTTTCAGAACTCTTCTCCCTCGGCTCCCTTGGAACGGAGGTTGTAAAAGAGGGAGAGGAAGTCGAGTTCAAAGCCTACTTCAAAGGCGAAGTAAATCTTCCGGAAAACGTAAAAGAGTACGCAACGAGCTCAATTAACCTTCCGGAGAGGGATTGGAACGAAGAGTGGAAGAAGTACTACCAACCGGTTAAAGTGTCAGAGAAAATCTGGGTAGCCCCTTCGTGGTTTAAGGGTAAGTTCAAAGAACCTGAAGGTTCATTAGTTATTTACATCTACCCTGGAAGGGGATTCGGAACAGGAACCCACGAGACTACAAAGCTATCTATGAGGTTAATTGAGGAATCTCTAAAGGAAGGGGAATCTTTCCTTGACGTTGGAACGGGAAGCGGAATTCTCTCAATACTTGCCAAGAAGCTAGGAGCCGGAAAGGTTGTAGCCTGCGATATCCAGGAGGGAGTAGAGGAAGAGTTGGTGAAAAACTCTTCATTGAGCGGAGTTTCAGGAATTGAATTTGTTAGGGGAAGTGCAGATAGAGTAAGAGGGACGTTTGACGTTGTAGCTGCAAACATTGAAAAACACCTACTTGAACCTATACTACCTCACATCGTTGAAAGGGCAAAGGATAGGGTAATACTATCGGGGATTTTGAAGGAGCAGAGGGAAGACTTTGTTAGGAAATGCAAAAAACTCGGTTTAAAACTAGTTAAAGAGGTTGAGGAAGGACAATGGAAGGGCTTTCTCTTTACAAAGTAGACCTCCACTGCCACTCAACGGCCTCAGACGGAAGTCTTACCCCTAAAGAGCTCGTTAGACTCGCCTACAGAAACAGGGTAAAACACCTCTCCCTAACCGACCACGACACGGTAGAGGGCCTCCAAGAGGCAAGGAGTGAAGCCAAGAAATTGGGAATTAACTTTATCAACGGAATTGAAGTAACTGCCGATACGTCCTTCCTCGGAGAAGGGAAGAGACAGTTTCACATACTTGGATACCACTTTAATCCCGAATCGGCTTCAATGAAGGAACTAACCGAATTCTTTCAAAGTTCAAGGGTAAAGAGGAACAAAGAGCTCCTAGCCCGCCTTGAAGAGCTCGGTTACCCCATAACCTATGAGGAAATGGTTAAAAGGTACGGTGAGAACTTCGGAAAGCCAAACGTTGCAAAGAGGTTAATTGAACTTGGCTACTTTACAGATAGGGAGGAAGCAATAGACTTCCTCTCCTCTTTGGGAGTTAAAAGGGAGAAGATGGACTACCGGGAAGTATTTAAGCTGATCAAAGAGGCCGGAGGAATTCCAGTAATTGCCCACCCTATAACCTTAAAACTTCCTAAAAAGGAGCTCTACTGCTTCATTAAAAGGGCAAAGGAGGAGGGACTGGAGGGACTTGAATACCTCCACTACCGCCACTCCCCTCCTTACGCAAGGGAAATAAGGCAGATCTGCCAGGAACTAAAGCTCTACTACACAGCCGGTTCCGACTTCCACGGTGAAAACAAACCCTGCATAAAGCTAGGTTTTCTAAACGCCACTAGAAAGGATGTAAACTTCCCCTTAACAGTAAGCCCACTCCCTTGAGAACTTATCAATTTTTAAGACCATAGATTCAAGGACTTTGAGAAGACCATTAGCTCCGTTTAAATTCATAGCTTTTACTAAAGTTGCAGGGTAACTCTTCTTAGCAATAACTACAATATCTTTCTCTGAGTAGTGTACGATATTTTGTGCAAGCCTAGAAAATAGAGTAACCTCCTAGGGAACAACCACAAAATACTCCCAATCCCTAGCTACAAAGAATTTTACCAGACCTCATCAAAGAAGTAGTAAAACAAACATTGGAATCCGTCATGGTGGCTGAAAGAGAAGTGTTTATCAAAGAGCACGGAGGAACGAAGAACGGTTTCTACGCCAGAGATCTTGATATCATCCTTAGAAAGCTGAAAACCTGAAAATTTCGAGAGACAGAAAAGGAAAGTTCAGAACCAAATTGATAGAACCTTACAAGCGGATAGAATCTCCAGCTTTGAAGAGAGGATAAAAGAATACTTTCCAAAAGCTGACTTTCTACCGTGCGTTGTTCATAAAATAAGGAACACCTTGAATAAAGTAAGAGCTAAGGACAGAAAGAGAGTGGCGAAGGACTTAAAGAAGATGTAACAAGCTTTACTAAGGAAGAGACTCTTAAAGGTTTTAGGAAATTCAAGGAGAAATGGGAGACAAAATATCCGAGGTAAAGTCTGGGGAGCAGGGGCCTTACAAGCTCCTTACCTTTCTCAAGTATCCTGGGCCTATCTAGAGAATGATATATACAACGAAATAGAGAAGACGATAAAGGAAATAAGGAAGAAGGTTGAGGTACTAGGAGCTTTACCGTCGATTAATGCTATTGAGAAGTTTGCTTATCTTAGGGTAGCAGTGCTTAATGACAGATGATCTAGTAGAGTAGTAAACGGTTTTTTAGAAACCAGAGAAGAGATTCAGGAAATGTTCTCCAGGAGGTACTCCTAATGGCTTAGACAAAATTATTGACACAACCAGGCAGAACACAATTTTGAATTTTCGTGGAACATCATAATTTATTATTTTCTAAATCTCTTTGTCCTGCAAAGTCCCTAAATTTCCCCTTAAGTTCCGAAAACCTCTTTTTGAGTGTTCCACTTTTTTTTCAAAATCAATAATTCAATATCAAATTAACTATCAATCAATTTTTTAACATTAGATCCTACGCTTTAACCAACTTTTTTGAGTAAATAAACCTTCCACAGTAAGGACACTTACTCTTGCCCGGAGTTAAGTTTTTAATCAATTCCCTATATTCTGCCGGAGAGTAAGTCATACCACACCCTTCACAAGCACCAGAAGAGATATCTGAAAAGACTAGACCGTTAAATTTACTCTTAAGCTGCTCAAACTTTTCTATTTCAGAAGGCTCCATGGAAGACTTAAGGTCCTCAATCTCTTTTAGAAGTTTTTCCTTTTTCCTCTTTAAGATTTCCACTTCTGAAGAGATCTCCTCAATCTCCTCTTTTAACTTCTGAATCTCAGGTGAAAACTGTTCTTTAACTTTCCTATAAGCATCCTTCAGAGCTTCTACTTCAGCCTCTACCATGGTCAACTTCTGTTTTGCCTTTATCACCTCGTCTTCGTTCTTTGCAATAGCTCTTAAGACCTTCTTAAACTCTTCTCTGCTCTTTGCGCTTTCCTTCTGCTTTTCAAGCTCTTCTATCCTGAGCTTCTTATACTCAATAAAGTTCTTAAGCTCTGAAAGCTCTTTCTCTTTTTCTCTTAACTTATCCGCTGCAGATTCAATCTTCCTTTCAACTTCAGCGAGTTTAGAAAGGAGCTCTCTCTTCTCCTTCTCAAGATCATTTATCTTAGTACCGAGCCTTATAGACTCTATTTCAAGGTTTTGAACCTTAAGAAGTTTTTCATTCAACATCTCTAACCACCTCAAAGGGAGATTTTTCGTTAAGAATTAAATAGTCAAGCGAAGGAAAAGCCTCTAGCAAGACTTTTTTCAGCGACACAAAAAATAGTCTCTCCGTTCCAAAATGTCCCATATCAAAAATAGTAAGTCCAAGATCAAGAGCCTTCATAGCATCGTGGTACTTTACATCCCCTGTTATGTAAACCTGAACTCTTTTGTAGACTAAGTCTATAAAAGATGCACCACTTCCAGAACAGACCGCAACTTTCTCTACCTTTTCAGTAGGTTTATAGTTAACAGTCCTAAAAACGTCCGTGGGTAAGAATGAAACTAATTTCTCTAGAAGTTCCTTCTGAGTTAAAGGTTCCCTTAAAAGGCCAAGAACTCCGTAAGGAGGTCTCTCAACGATAGGTTCCCCTTTAAGACCAATCTCATCGGCTATGAACCTTGTTGGACCGTAAGGAGAAACGTCAAGGTTTGTATGGAGGGAGTAGACTGAAATTCCTCTCTTAATAAGTTCCAGATAAAGGAGAGAAGGGTAAACATCAGGCACAAAAGATTTTACTCCTGAAATCGTTAAAGGGTGATGGGTAATTATTAAATCAACTCCTTTACTTACAGCTTCCTCTATAACAGACCTTGACACAGTAAGGGCAAAGCCCACAGTCTTAACCTCAGCCTCTTCCCAGCCTACCTGAAGGCCAGAGTTATCCCAAGTATCCTGAGCTGAAAGGGGAACGAGAGACTCTAAAAAATCCTTTATTTCCTTAAGCTTAACCATCTATCTCCTCCGTTAAGTGGTAGAATTCTACAAAAATTCAGCGGGAGAAACTATGGCCTACAAAGATTTAAGGGACTTCATTAGAAAACTTAAAGAGGAAGGGGAGCTTGTTGAAATAGAATACCCCGTTAGCTCTTATCTTGAGATAACGGAGATAGCAGATAGAGCCGTTAAAGCTGGCGGTCCAGCCCTTCTATTTAAAAACGTTGATGGAAAAGAGATACCCGTCGCAATTAACCTATTTGCAAGCTACAAAAGGCTAAAAATGGCCCTTGAGGATGACCCGGATAACATCGGTAATAGGGCGGCAAAACTACTAAAACCTGAAAAACCTTCAGGTTTTATAGACAAGATAAAGAAGTTAGTGGAACTCAAGAAGATAGCAGACATCTTTCCTAAAGAGATCTCAAAAAGTAAAGCCCCCTGTAAAGAGGTAGTAGAAGAACCAGACCTATCTAAATTCCCCATACTCTTTTGCTGGCCTAAGGATGGAGGAAGGTTTATAACCTTGCCTCTAGTCTTTACCAAAGACCCGGAAACTGGAGAACGAAACTGTGGAATGTACAGGCTTCACGTCTACTCAAAGAATACAACGGGAATGCACTGGCACTGGCACAAAGTAGGAGCAAAGCACTTTTGGAAAGCTAAAAAAATGGGAATAAAGAAGTTCCCCGTTGCAGTTGCAATAGGCTCAGACCCAGCCGTTATCTACTCGGCAACAGCTCCCCTGCCTGAAGACGTTGATGAGATGGTATTTGCAGGCTTTTTAAGGGGAAAACCTGTTGAAATGGTAAAGTGTGAAACCGTTGACCTTGAAGTTCCCGCAAATGCAGAAATTGTCCTCGAAGGTTACGTTGATACTGAAGAGTTTAGGTTTGAAGGCCCCTTTGGAGACCATACAGGCTACTATTCACTACCTGACTTCTACCCCGTCTTCCACGTTACATGTATAACGAGGAGGAAAAACCCCATATACCCAGCAACAATAGTTGGAAAACCTCCAATGGAAGACTGCTACATAGGAAAGGCTACAGAGAGGATTTTCCTTCCCCTTTTAAAAACTCAACTTCCAGAAATCGTTGATATGAACCTTCCTATTGAAGGGGTTTTTCACAACTTTGCTTTTATCTCCATTGACAAAAGGTATCCAGGACACGCAAGGAAGGTCATTTCAGCCCTCTGGGGAATGGGACAGATGAGTTTTACTAAGAACATAGTTATCTTTGATAAGGATACAAACGTTCACGACATTGGAGAGGTTATTTGGAGGTGGGGAAACAACGTTGATCCAAAGAGGGACATTATCTTCAGCGAAGGACCTGTTGATGCCCTTGACCACACGTCTCCACTTCCCTTCTACGGAAGTAAGATGGGAGTTGACGCAACTAGAAAGTGGAAGAGCGAAGGGTTCACTAGGGACTGGCCACCAGATATTGAAATGGACGAAAGAATCAAGAGGAAAGTTGATCAAATTTGGGATGAGCTTGGACTGCCAAGTCCTATAAAGAAACCTAACCCTTGGAGCTGGGGATATTAAAGGTTGACAAGAGGAGTTGCAAGTTATATTAATCTATAACTGGTTAATAACAATAATATTGCTCTTATTCTAAAAAGGCGGGCGATTGCCCGCCCCTCTTTATCTACTTTAAGTGGGATAGGTCAATCTCCTCAGCAACACAGCAGTAACGCTTTCCTCCCAGCCTCCCAACAACTCCTTTAGAAGTATCTAAGAGCTCCTCTTTCCACTTCAAGGCAACAACTTCCCCAATCACAACGTCCATAGGGGTTGAACCTAGAGGAACAATCTCCTTAACCACACACTCTAAAGAGGCCGGAGATTCCTTTACTCTGGGAGGTTTAACGCAAATGGAAGGTTCAAGTTCAACTTGAAGCTCCTCTGCCTCATTAGCTTGAGGAGGATAGTCTCTACCGGTAAGGTGCATTTTCTCAAGGAGATTCCTAGTTACAACGTTAACAACAAACTCTCCAGTTTCCTTTATGTTCTTTGAAGTATCCTTTAAACTGCCGTCCTTCCTTTTCCCTATAGAGACCATTAAAAGGGGCGGCTTTGTTGTTATTGCGTTGTAAAAGGAAAAGGGAGCCAAGTTAACGGCCCCCTCTATTGAAACCGTGGAAATCCAGGCAATAGGCCTTGGGACAACAAGGTTAAAGATAAGTTTACTTAAGGTCTGCTGGGGGAGCTCAAAAGCCCTCGCAGACTTCAACTTAAACCTCCTCTTTCCTTAAAACCTTCACCTTGAAAGTAAGAGGAACTCCCGCAAGGGGATGGTTGTGGTCAAGGACAACTTCACTTTCGTTAAAAGAGACAACCCTTACCAGAAATGCCCTGCCATCTGGAGTTGTTCCTTGAAGAACTTGTCCTTCATAGAGTTCTAACCCTTGAAGGGCCTGTCTTGGAACCTTTTCTACCAGTTCTTCCCTTCTCTCACCGTAAGCTTCAGAAGGTTGAAGGGTAAAGGTCTTTTCCTGACCTTCTTCCATCTCTGCAACTTCCCTTTCAAAGCCGGGAATCACTTCGCTTTGACCTGTTGTGAAAGTAAAGGGTTCCCTTCCTTGGGTAGAGTCAATAACGTTTCCGGAAGGGTCTGTGAGGGTGTACTCAACTGTGTAGCGGTACTTTTCCATAGAAAACTCCTTAAAAATTATTTAGCCCCATCTTACCCTTTTTTTGAGAAAAGTTCCATCGCTGCCCTTACAGAGGAACCGAAGTCAAAAGAGGTGTATCCAAGCTTCTTAAGGGCAAACTCTGTAACTTCAAGACCTGTCAAGACGTCAAACATGTCAACGTATCCCATATGGGAAAGCCTGAAAATCTTCCCCTTTAGGTGTTCCTGTCCTCCTGCTATAGTTATGCCAAACTCTTCCCTTGCAACCCTAACAATCTCCTGACCATCCATTCCAGCAGGAACCTTTACTGCCGTAACTCCATTTGCGGGGTTCTCAGATAGTAACTCAAGCCCGAGGGCCTTCACCCCTTCCCTAGTTGCCTCGGCCAAGATTTGGTGCCTTTTGGCAACGTTCTCAAGACCTTCTTCATCAATCATCTTTAAGGCTTCGTTAAGGGCCACAACAAGGTTTGTAGCCGTTGTGTATGCAGTTTGACCTTTCCTTTGCTGTTTTATCTCTTTACGGAGGTTAAAGTAGTAGGACCTATCCCTTACCTTCTCCAACCTCTCCTGAGCTTTTCCGTTTAAGGATATAACGGCAAGACCGGGTGGGGTCATCAAGGCCTTCTGTGAACCGGTTATCGCAACGTCAATCCCCCACTGATCTGTAGGGATATCGTAAACGCCATAAGCAGTAATTCCATCTGCAATCAAGAGAACGTCATCGTAACCTTTAAGAAGCTCCCCTATAGCCCTAACGTCGTGGACTGTTCCCGTTGAAGTTTCACAAATCTGAACTAAAACTCCTTTAACGCCCGGGTTCTCCTCAATAGCCCTCTTAACTTCCTCAACTTTAACTGATTTACCCCACTCAACTTCAACTACAACGGGATTTACTCCGTAAGTTTGGCAGAGCTCCTGCCACCTCTGGCCAAACTTCCCCCCAACTATAACAACAGCGCTATCTCCGGGATTAAAGAGGTTTGAAACTGCAGCTTCCATTGCTCCAGTTCCGGAGCTGGTAAGGATTAGAACTTCCCCTTCTGTTCTTAAAACTCTCTTTAGCAGTTGCCTCGTCTCAAGGAAAACCTCCTTAAATTCTGGAGAGCGATGGTAAAGTGTAGGCCTTGAGAGGGCTTCAAGAACCCTTTCTGGAACCATCGTCGGCCCCGGAGTTAACAACCTCTTCTTTATCGGCTTCAACGCTTCCTCCTAAGAAAGGATTTTTAAAAACTTCCTCAAAATCGTTTTCTGGCCGTAATTTGCAAAGAACGCGGTAATTTTATCTCCTTCAACTCTCTTTACTACACCCTTACCGAACTTCTGGTGGTAAACCAGCCTAGGTCTTTTCTCCTTAGGTTCAAGGGTTTGAGGTTGAGTCCCTTTTTCACTTTGAAGTCTTGTTCTCTTCTTAACCTCTTTAATCAAGTGGGAAGGGATTTCGGATATGAAGCGGGAAGGCCGAGAAAGGCGCCTTGAACCAAAGAGTCTCCTCTCTCTTGCGTAAGAGAGGGTTAAAAGTCTCTTCGCTCTAGTAACTGCAACGTAAAAGAGCCTTCTCTCTTCCTCAACCTCACTGCTGGTATCCGTTGAACGGGCGTGGGGAAAGATTCCCTCCTCCAGGCCAGCAACAAAGACAACCGGAAACTCAAGCCCCTTTGAGGCGTGAACTGTCATAAGGACTACTTTTTCCTCCTCTTTCATAGAGTCCTGATCACTTGATAGGGCAACCGTTGATAGAAACTCTGTGTAGAGCTCCCTTCCCTTTAAACCATCCTTCTCTAAGAGTTCCTGAAGCGTGTTTCCAAGTTCCCTAACGTTCTCCAGCCTACTCTCCCAGTCTTCCGGAAATTCGTTCCTCAGGAACTCCTCATAGCCCACACTTTTAACGAGAAGTGATAGAAAGTCGTAGGAAGGAAGTTCCTCAAGCTTTTCCCTCAAAAACTCAAGGTTCTCAAGGAGTTCCTTCACAGCCTTCTTTTGCTTCTCCTGCTTTAAAAGTTCCTGGAGCTCCCTTAAAGCCTCAAGGGTTCCCAGCCCTCTATCAAGGAGCCCTTTTAAGAGCTCCTGAGTTTTGGCTCCCAGCCCTCTCTTTGGAACGTTTAAAATCCTCATCAAGGATATTTCGTCCCTATCAAAGATTAAAAGCCTCAGGTAAGCCAAAACATCTTTGACTTCCTTCCTTTCGTAGAACTTTAGCCCCCCTACAATCTGATAGGCTATTCCCTCCTTCCTTAAAACATCCTCTATAACCCTTGAAAGGGAGTTAGTCCGATAAAAAACTGCAATATCCTTTGGAGAAACTCCTTTTTTAAGGAGAAGTTTTATCGTTTGGGCTATAAAGATGGCCTCATCTACCTCGTTCTCCCCTCTATAAAGGCGAATCATTTCACCTTCAGGGTTATCGGTGTAGAGCTCTTTCCCTTTCCTGAGTCTATTGTTTGAAATTACCGAATTTGCAGCCTCCAAAATTGTCTTTGTGCACCTATAGTTCTTCTCAAGCTTTATGACCTTTGCACTTTTAAAGTCCTTCTCAAAGGAGAGTATGTTATCTATGTTGGCTCCCCTCCAGGTGTAGATACACTGGTCTTCATCACCTACAGCACAGATGTTACCCTTTTCGTAAGTTAAAGCTTTAGCTATTTCATACTGAACCTTGTTTGTATCCTGATACTCGTCTATTAAAACGTACTGGAAATAGTCTGAAAGCCTCTCCTTTACTTTGGAAACGGCAAGGAGCTCCTTTCCCTTTAAGAGAAGGTCATCAAAGTCAAGGGCACTTAACTTATTCAACCTTTCGTTGTAAAGGTTGTAAATCTCAGAGAGTTTAGGATAGTGAGAAATCATAGATTCAGCTGAGTAAAGGCCATTCTTTACGTTACTAATCAGAGAAGAAACGGTATTTGGAAAGTAGAGTTCACTGTCAAGGTTTAAATCCTTAATTACCTCTTTCAAAACCCTCTTTTTGTCATCAGTATCAACTATTATAAAGTTCCTGTCTATCCCTACCTCTTCTCCGTAACTCCTTAAAATCCTTACACAAAAGGAGTGAAAAGTTGAAACAAAAACGGGAGCTGAGGAGCCTAGTAAGGCTTCAACCCTCTCCTTCATCTCCTTAGCTGCCTTGTTCGTAAAAGTAATGGCAAGTATCCTCTCAGGCCTAAAGTTCAATACCTTAACCATATAGGCAATCTTATAAGTAATAACTCTCGTCTTTCCGGAACCGGCACCGGCAAGGATGAGGAGGGGAGAATCAAAGTATAAAACCGCCTCCTTCTGCTGCGGATTTAAATCTTTCAGGAGTTTTTCCACCTTTTCCTCCTAAGATTAGGGAGAGAATTATACTCACGCTGAAAATGGAACAGAGAAAAGGCTTAAAAGAGTGAACTTAAGGGAAGTTTTTCTAAGGAAGTAAGGCTCTTGTCTAAGGCTTATAAACTATAGTTGATATGGCATGCTTATAGGCTAGTATGTTCCCCATGTAGTTCTTTAACTTCAAACAGAACCTATCAAAGCCTTTAAGCTTAGCTTCAACCTTACTTCCGTTCCTAAAGTAAACAATAATCCTTTTACCTAACATGCTCCTGAGTTCCCTACTTTGAACTCCCCCCATAGTTGAACAGGCAACCACCTTGTAGCCTTCCTTTAACTTCTCTTCTACTTCCTTCTGCTGGGAAGGGGTAAGGAGGGGAGGAAGTGCAGGAATCATCATTGCCGGTCTAACTATAAGCTCATCATCTACTTCCTCGTAAATTATATCCCCAGAAGACTTTAAAAGCTGAAGGAGAGGCCTTACGTTCTCAGGGCGAACGGATAGAACTTCAGCAAGTTCATCCAGGGTTCCCCGAAACTCTCCCTTTTCCTCAAGGAGCTCTATCAGTTCTATTTGTGCTTCCTCTAAGGTCTTATACCTTTTCATTTCAAAACCTACTCAAAGAGAATTGTTGCAATAGCGTGTTTATAAACGAGAGACTTACCTTTAGGAGCCGTCATCGCAAGGGTAAAGTTATCGTAATCAAGGAGAACTCCTTCAAGCCTTGTTCCGCTTATGAGGAAAACTGTAACCGGTTTTCCAAGGAGGGAAGAGAGTACCTGATCCTGAAGGGACTTCTTCTTTTCCTTTTCCTTCTTCTCACTCTTTTTCTCCTCAACTTTCTCCTCGCTCACCGGCTCCTCCTTTGGAGACTCCTCTACTTCTTCCTTCTCCTCCTGTTCCTGTCTTTGGGCAAGAGTTATGAGTAATCCCTTGCCTCTTCTAGTTTCAGACTTAAGGAAACCTTCCTCCTCAAGCTCGCCGAGTACCTTCTTTATAAGGTAGGGAGAGGCCCCTGCTAGTTGAGAGAGCTCCTCTATAGTTCCACTATATTCTCCAAACTCAGAGATATACTCCTTTAACCAGGTTTTAACCTTATCCGATTTTGTCTGAGCCATACTATTTCCTCCGATAACCGGTTAAAAACATACTTTAAGAAGACTTAAGAATTTCCCGCTCTAAAGTTTTAGTGTTATAAGTCCCTTTTAAGAAAGGTTCACTCTCCAAAATTTTCTGGTGAAGGGGAATAATTGTCTTTAAGTTTCCACCTATAACAAACTCCGATAGGGCCCTCCTTCCCCTCTTTATGGCCTCTTCCCTAGTTTCTCCCCAAACTATCAGTTTTCCCAAAAGGGAGTCGTAGTAAATGGGAACTGAGTATCCTTCATAAACGTAAGTATCTACCCTAACTCCGAAACCTCCAGGGATTAGGAGTTTTTCAATCTTACCTGGAGTAGGCCTAAATTCTTTTTCGTAGTCCTCACAGTTTATTCTAAATTCTATTGCATGGCCGTTCAAATTAACTTGATTTAAATCAAGTTTCTCCCCTGCTGCAGCAGAAATTTGAAGAGCAATTAAGTCTTTTCCAGAAACCATTTCTGTAACTGGATGTTCTACTTGAATTCTAGTGTTCATCTCAATGAAGTAGAAATTTCCGTTCTTATCAACGAGAAACTCTACCGTTCCTGCCCCTTCATAGTTTATATACTCGGCAAGTTTAACTGCAGCTTTAGAGAGCTCCTGCCTTAAACTTTCACTAACAAAGGGAGAAGGCGACTCCTCTAAAACCTTCTGATGTCTCCTTTGAAGGGAGCACTCACGCTCTCCAAATGTTACTACATTTCCGTAGGAATCTGCAATAATCTGAACCTCAATATGTCTAGGCTCTTCAATGTACTTCTCAATATAGACCTCCCCACTTCCAAAGGCCGCTTCAGCTTCAGCCATAGCAGTAACTATGAGGTTCTCAGCCTCCTCTTCCCCCTCTATCAACCTCATTCCCCTGCCCCCGCCACCGTGGGCAGCTTTAACTAGAGCCGGAAAGCCTATCTCTTTAAGGAAGGCAAGTCCCTCCTGAACGTTCTTTACTATTCCGCTTCCCGGAACTACCGGAATTCCAGCCTTAAGGGCAACGTCCCTTGCTTTAGCCTTATCTCCCATCAATACCATAGTTTCAGGTGAAGGGCCAATGAACTTTATACCGCAGGCACTGCAGATTTCTGCAAACCCTGGATTTTCAGATAGGAAACCGTAACCGGGGTGAATCGCATCTGCACCCGTTAGCTCCGCAGCAGCAATTATTGCAGGAATGTTTAAGTAACTCTCCTGAGGTAGAGGACCGCCTATGCAAATTGCCTCATCTGCAAGGTAGACGTGAAGAGAGTCTTTATCTGCCTTGGAGTAAACGGCAACTGTCTTTATTCCAAGCTCTCTGCATGTTCTTATTATCCTTACAGCTATTTCTCCCCTGTTTGCTATGAGAACTTTCTTAAACATCCACTACCTCGGTTCAATGTAGAAAAGGGGCTGGCCGTACTCTACAGGCTGACCGTTTTCAACCAGGATTTTCTTAACAACTCCGGAAACTTCAGACTCAATCTCGTTCATAACCTTCAGGGCCTCAATTATGCAAAGAGTCTGTCCCTTCTCAACGTAATCTCCCTCTTTAACGAAAGGCTCAGCTCCGGGAGCAGGAGCTCTATAGAAAGTACCCACCATGGGAGACTCAACAACGAAATACTCTTCCTCAGGCTCTTTAACTTCCTCCTCAGAAGTTGAAGGTTGGGAAGGAGGAATCTGGGAAGGAGAAACCGAAAAACCTTCCCTTTTAAACTTAGCTTTTAACTTAAAGCCCTCAGCTTCAAGCTCTATCTCTTCCAAAGAAGTATTTTCAAGGCTTTTAAGGAGCTCTTTTATTTTCTCAATCAAAATACCCTCCTACTTAACGTTAACCCTCTCTATGTACTCTCCTGTCTCGGGATTAACCCTAACCATATCACCGGGGTTAATGAACATAGGAACTTGAATTACAGCCCCAGTCTCAAGGGTTGCCGGTTTTGTAACGTTACTTACAGTGTCTCCCTTAAAGCCCGGCTCTGTATCAACAACCTGAAGGACTATACTCTTTGGAAGTTTAACGGAGATAGCTTCTCCTTTGTAAAACTGAACCATCACTGTTGTGTTCTCTTTAAGGAACTTTGCTTTATCGCCTAGAGAAGCAGCCGGAACCCCTACCTGCTCGTAGGTTTTGGAGTCCATAAAGTAGTAAAACTGACCATCGTTGTAGATGTACTCCATTTCCCTCTCTTCAAAATCGGCAAGTTCAAGTTTTTCACCGACTTTGTACGTCTTCTCAACAACGTTACCGGTTTTTAAGTTTTTAAGCTTTATCCTAGCGAAAGCCTGACCTTTACCAGGTTTAACGTGTTGATAATCAATTATTTCGTATGGAGCTCCTTCAATTTCAAGCTTCATTCCCTTTGCAATCTGGTTTACATCTATTGAAGGCACGACGGAACCTCCTTTAAGAAGTTTGAATTTTGAGAAAATTATAGCAACAAATTTTAGGAGGTTTTTATATTTTGAAAAAGCTCATAATCCTATCACTCTTTCCCCTGTTGACTTCATTTACCATGTGCGGCCATAGGGGAGCTCCCAAACCTCCTCTCACCTATAACCCTTCCGTTCCAGAAGTGCACCCTCCAGTTCAGGAATTTAAATCTCCCCTAATCTGGTGGGAAAGGGTAGAAACCTTTGAAGACAGAAGGAAAATCCCTCAAACCGAAAAAATTAAGTACAGAGTAATTATAGACTTTGGAAAAAGGGAAGTAGAAACGGAAGAGAACTACTTTAAGGATAAACCGATAGAACCTAAAGAGAAAAGGTGCTATTCCATCGTAGCAGTCTACGGGAAAAACAAAAGTAAAAAAAGCGAGCCCCTCTGCATAGTTGGAAGGGAGCCTATAGAAGAAGTGCCGAGAGTCATAAAAACTCTAGAAGGAGACGGATTAATTAAAATAGAAATAGCTCCCCACAAAAATTTTAAGGTTGAAGTCTTTAAAAACCAAAAGGAGCCATACGTAAAACCTTACAGGATTTTAGATGAAGGATCTACAGAGTTCATAGATAAAGAAGTAGAAAACGGTAAAAGCTATACTTACCTACTCAGGTTCTCCAAAGGAAAATTAAAGGGAAGGTTTGCAGAACCTATTACACTAACTCCAAAGGATACCCTTCCTCCAGAACCGCCTGGAAATCCCCTATTAATAAAGGGAGAAAAGTGCCTCTTAGTCTGGGAACCTTCACCTTCTAAAGACACGGTAGCCTACTTGATAGAAACAGATAAAAGAAAATTCAAAACGTCTGGAATATACTTTACACTTACAGAGTGCCCAAAAGAGGTAGAACTCTTTGCAGTTGACAAAGCCGGAAATTTATCAAGACCAGTTAAGCCGGAGGTAATTGATGAAGAAGGTAGCGGTAGTAATGGGAAGTAAGTCAGACCTGCCGGTAATGGAAGCCTGCACAAAGACACTTGAGGAGTTTGGAGTTCCTTACGACGTTAAGGTCCTCTCAGCCCACAGGACAATTGATGAGGTTATAGCCTTCTGCGAGAGGGCGGAGGAGGAGTACGACGTAATAATTGCCGCTGCAGGTTACGCAGCCCACCTTGGGGGAGTAATTGCTGCAAAGACGGTTCTACCGGTAATTGGAGTTCCCCTTGATGCATCACCTTTAAAGGGAATTGATTCCCTCCTATCAATAGTTCAGATGCCAGGAGGAATTCCTGTAGCCACGGTAACTATAGGGAAGGCAGGAGCAAAGAACGCAGCAGTCTTAGCAGTAGAGATAATGGCCATTAAGTACCCAGAGCTCAAAGAGAAGCTAAAGGCCTACAGAGAAGAGATGAAGAAAAGAGTCTTAGAGGGATAGATATGAAAGTTTACCCTGAGTGCCTTCCGTGTTTTTTAAACCAAATAGTTAAAACTTCAAAGGCTTGCGGCCTTGAAGAGAGTAAGACAATAGAGGTAGAAAGGGAAGTTGCAAAGTTCCTCTACAAGAACCTTCAGCCGGAAAAGTCACCGGGCTACAATGCAACTTTTATCCACAGGATATTTAAGGAAAAGACGAAAATAGAAGACCCTTTTAAAGCCCTAAAGGAGAAGTACAACTCTTTAGCCTTAAAACTTGAACCTATCCTCTACGAGGAGTACTACTTAAAGATAAAGAACAGAGTTGAAGTTGCAGTAAGGCTCGCTGCACTTGGAAACGTTATAGACTTTGGAGTTCCAACCCTATTTGACCTTGAAGAGGAGATAAAGAACTTCTTTAAAACTCCCTTTGCCTACTACGATGAGGCAATATTTGAAAGGTTCTTAGTTCCCGGAAAAACCGTCCTCTACCTTGCGGATAACGCTGGAGAGATAGTATTTGATAAGTTCCTAGTTAGGGAACTTAAAGAGAAGGGATTAAAGGTCGTTCTAGCAGTTAGGGGAGCTCCGGTCCTAAACGATGCAACCGTTGAGGACGCTATAAAGACAAAGATTGCAGAGCTGGTTGATGAGGTTATTGACAGCGGAAGCGACGTCATAGGAATTGACCTTGAAAGGGCTCCGGAGAAGTTCAAAGAACACTGGAAGAAAGCCTACTTTATTATCTCTAAAGGTCAGGCCAACTTTGAAACCTTAGATGGGATCTACGACAAGGACATCTTCTTCATCCTAAAGGCAAAGTGTGATCCGGTGGCAAAGGAGCTAAGGTGTAAAAGGGGAGAGCTCATATTCCTATACAACAAACACCTCCTTGACCTTAAGGAAGGGAATGAAGGTAGTTAAGAAGAGCCTTGAAAACGCTCCCGTCGTTTCCCGGCTGATAATGGAAGGGGAAATAGTCTGTTGCCCAACGGACACACTTTACGGACTTCTCGGGAGCGCTACAAACGAAAAAGCAGTTGAGAAAGTCTACAGTATAAAGGGAAGGGAGAGGGAAAAACCCTTAATCGTCCTCTTTAAGGATCTAAACCAGGCTCAGGAGCTTGGAGTTTTAATTGATGATAATTTAAGGGAGAAACTGGAAAGAGTATACCCTGCACCTTTAACGGTTATCCTTCCCCTCAAGGAGGACTCCCCCTTTAGGAAGGTGTTTAAAAGGGACAACCTCGGAATAAGGATTCCAAAAGACGACTTCCTGTTAAAGGTTATAGAGCTCTCAACTCCCCTCTTTGCCCCAAGTGCAAACCCTTCCGGGAAGGAACCTGCCGAGAACTGTAAAGAGTGCAGAATTTACTTTGAAGGTCGGATACCCCTCTGTGTAGAGGGGAAGGCTTCAGGGAAGCCGTCAACCCTAGTTTCACTAGTCGGAAAAGAGCTAAAAGTCTTAAGAGAGGGAAGTTTCCCCAAGGAAAAACTCCTGGAGGTACTTAATGGATAACCTAAAAGTTGTCTTTATGGGAACTCCGGACTTTGCGGTTCCTTCACTTAAAGCCCTAAAAGAAGCTGGGTACGAAGTACCTTTAGTTGTAACTCAGCCGGATAAACCTGCAGGAAGGGGAAAGAAGTTAAAACCCCCGCCGGTTAAAGTTGAAGCTGAGAAGTTAGGACTAAAGGTCTACCAACCTGAAAAAATTAAGGATAACAGGGAGCTTATGGAGCTCCTAAAGGAAATTTCTCCAGACTTAATAGTCGTTGCAGCCTATGGGAAGATACTTCCAAAGTGGCTTTTAGAAGTTCCAAAGTACGGAGTAATTAACGTCCACGCTTCACTCCTTCCAAAGTATAGGGGAGCATCTCCTATTCAGGCAGCCCTCTTAAATGGCGAGAAGGAGACAGGCGTAACGATAATGAAGGTTATTCCAGAGCTTGACGCCGGAGACGTAATCTCACAGAGGAAAGTTGAAATTACAGAGGAAGATAACGCCCAAACCCTCCACGATAAACTCTCAAGGCTCGGAGCAGAGCTCCTTGTTGAAACAATACCGAAGTTCATAAGTGGAGAAGTTAAACCGGTCCCTCAGGACAACTCAAAGGCAACCTACTGCCCTAAGATAACAAAGGAGATGGGGAAAATTGACTGGGGAAAGCCGGCTGAGGAGATATTCAACATGGTAAGGGCCTTTACTCCGTGGCCAGGAGCCTTCAGTCACTACAAAGGGAAAATGGTAAAGCTCTCAAAAGTTCTACCTGTTGAAGGAGAGGGAAGGCCTGGAGAGGTAATTGAGGCCAAAAGGAGGCTCGTAGTTGCAACGGGAAAGGGAGCTCTGGAGATTTTAAGGATAAAACCAGAAGGAAGAAAGGAGATCAGCGGAGAGGAATTTATAAGGGGCTACAGGGTTAAATCAGGAGATATTTTTCAGTAATAGCTTTATATTTAAAGTTGCAAATTATTTTACTGAAGGAGAAACGAATGGTTAAGGATAGAATTGAGGAGTTTAAGAGGAAGGCCAGGGAAACCGGATTAAAGGTTACTCCTCAGAGGTTGGCAGTATACAGGGAAATCGTTTCAAGGCACGACCACCCAAGCGCCGAGGAGCTCTACGAGAACTTAAAGGAGAAAATAGAGGGAATATCACTCACTACGGTATACAGAACCCTTGCAAGCCTTGAAAAGGCAGGCCTCGTCCAGAGAGTTCCAACCTTAAAGGATAAGGTAAGGTACGACGCAAAAGTTGAACCCCACAGTCACTTTATATGCGTTAAGTGTGGAAGGATATTTGACCTTGAAATAGTCCCTGAAGTTGACAGGAGTAAAATTGAAGTGGTGGGAGAACCCCTAAACTGTACATTAATGTGCTACGGCATATGTAGAGAGTGTAAAGTTGAAGGGACATAGACTCTTTA
Organism: Thermovibrio guaymasensis; assembly: GCF_003633715.1. Taxonomy (NCBI): domain Bacteria; kingdom Pseudomonadati; phylum Aquificota; class Aquificia; order Desulfurobacteriales; family Desulfurobacteriaceae; genus Thermovibrio; species Thermovibrio guaymasensis. The sequence goes on along the minus strand of NZ_RBIE01000001.1, from coordinate 164,899 downwards.
TGGACCCAGTCTACGAGGAGTTTATCCCCATTAAGAGGGGATCTCTCCTTGACAGGGTAATATCAAGTAGGTTCCTTCAAAGGCTCAGGTATATAAGGCAGCTTGGGCCCTGCTACTTAGTTTACCCGGGAGCTGAACACACAAGGTTTCAGCACTCTCTAGGGGTTACGTGGCTTGTAGATAAAGCCCTTTACTACCTTGAACTTAACGGTTTTAAGGTAGAGAGTGAAGTAAAAGAAGCAGTTAGGCTTTCAGCCCTTCTTCACGACGTAGGTCACTCCCCCTTTTCCCACGCCCTTGAAGGGTTCATTCTCCCACAAAATCATGAAGAGCTAACAGTTTACGGTATTAAAACCCTCAAAGAAGAGGAAAACTTAGAGAAAGAAGTTGTTGAAGAGGTGGTAAAAATTCTAAAGAAAGAACACTCCCTTCCCTTTACCTACCAGCTGGTATCAAGCCAGCTTGACTGTGACAGGCTTGACTACCTCAGGAGGGACAGTTTCTACACAGGTGCAGCCTTTGGGAGAATTGACTACAACAGGATCTTAATCTCAGGACTCCTTGAAAATGGAGAACTAGTTTGGAGCATAAAGGGCTTTAACGCCCTTGAAGCTTACGTAATGTCAAGATATCAGATGTACTGGGCTGTTTACTTCCACAAGGGAAACCTCTCAGCCCAGGTCCTCCTTCAGAAGGTAGTAAAGAGGGTAAAGGAGCTCCTTCTAAACGGGGAAGAACTTCCAGTAAACGGTCACCTTAAGAGGACCCTCAAGGAGGGAAGTAAAGAGGACTTCTTCAACCTAACAGATGGCCACCTCATATGTGCAATTTATGAGCTAAAGGACTGGAAAGACCCTATACTGAAAGACCTCTGTTGGAGGTTCGTAAAGAGGAAACTATTTAGGACAGTTGAAGTTAGTCCTACGCTTTTAATTGAGCTTAGAGAAAGAGTAGAGAAGCTGGGATTTAACCCTGAGTACTACTTTGAGGTCGTTGAACCTTCAAAGGTAGCCTACTCCTACTACTCACCCGACGGAAAGGACGTTATAAAGGTAAAGGTTGAGGGGAGAATTGAGGAGCTCTCATCGGTTGCCCCAACAGATGCAGTAAAGGCCCTTTCAAGGAAAGTTTCAAAGACCTATGCAGTCGTTCCTCCGGAAGTTTTGGAACAGTAAAGCTCAACTATCCTTTCAACTATCTTAGTAGTTGATATCTGGTAGTTAAAGGGAATCCTCTCAACTCTCCCTGCAAACTCCCTGCCTACGATCTTCTCAATAGGCCAGTCGGCTCCCTTAACCAAAACGTCAGGTCTTACAGCCTTTATAACTTCAATGGGGGTTTCCTCTTCAAATATGAAGACAAGGTCAACAGGCTTTAAGGATGATAGAAGCTTTGCCCTCATATCTTCAGGAACTATAGGCCTCTTTTCCCCCTTAATTTTCCTGATTGAGCTATCGCTGTTCATACCAACTATAAGGAAATCACCAAAACTCTTAGCCCTTTCAAGGTAGTCTGCATGGCCTGCGTGAAGTACGTCAAAACAGCCGTTTGTAAAGACTATCTTCTTACCCTTTAAGCGGAGCTCCTCAACAAGGCCTTTAAGCTGGTCTAAATTTCTTAAAACCCTAACCAAATCACCCTCCACGGGAATAAGATTTGTTTAGAGAATTTATTTTACGGAGAGGAAAATGGCAGAAGTTATTAACGTAATAGGCGGAGGACTTGCGGGAGTTGAAGCGGCGTGGAAGGCAGCGGAGAGAGGCCACAAAGTTAGACTCTTTGAAATGAGGCCTAAAAAGAACACCCCTGCACATAAAACAGATAAACTGGCAGAGCTAGTCTGTTCCAACACCCTCGGAGGAATTGATATAACAACTCCAAGGGGACTCCTTAAGAAGGAGATGGAGCTCCTAGGATCCCTCATTATTGATGCAGCTAAGAGAACCAGCGTTCCTGCAGGAGGAGCTCTAGCAGTTGATAGGGAAAAGTTTGCAGACTACATAACCGAGAAAATAGAGAACCACCCTAACATTGAGGTAATAAGGGAAGAGGTTAAAGAGATTCCAGAGGAAGGAATAACAGTGGTAGCTACAGGACCTCTAACCTCCAATGAATTCTCAAAATACCTAAGGGAGTACTTAGGTCAGGAGGAACTCTCCTTCTACGACGCAATCTCTCCGATAGTCTACGCAGATACCATAGACTACTCAAAGTGCTTCTGGGGCTCAAGGTGGGGTAAAGGAGGAGATGATTACCTTAACTGTCCCATGACAGAGGAAGAGTACGATAGGTTCTACAGAGCACTGATGGAAGCCGAAAAAGTTCCCCTGAAAGACTTTGAAAAGGCATGCTACTTTGAAGGGTGTATGCCTATAGAGGAGATGGCAGAGAGGGGAAAGGAAACCCTCCTCTTTGGCCCTTTAAGGCCTGTTGGACTAATTGACCCAAGAACAGGGAAACAGCCCTACGCAGTCGTCCAGCTGAGGAAAGAGAATAGAGAAGGAACTCTCCTAAACCTGGTAGGTTTTCAAACAAAACTAAAGTACCCGGAGCAGAAGAGGGTTTTCAGGTTAATTCCCGGACTTGAAAATGCAGAGTTTGCAAGGTACGGAAGCATTCACAGGAATACCTTTATAAAGTCTCCGGTTCTCCTAAAGAGGACCCTTCAGTTAAAGAAAAACCCAAGGGTCCTCTTTGCAGGTCAGATAACGGGAGTTGAGGGATACCCTGAATCAGCCGCAACGGGTATAATTGCAGGGCTAAACGCATCAAGGCTTTTAGAGGGAAAAGAACCGGTATACCCTCCTGAAACTACAATGGTTGGAGCTCTCCTTAAGTACATAACGAGCGCCGATCCAAAACACTTCCAACCTATGAACGCAAACTTCGGTCTCCTACCTCCACCGGAGAGGAGAATTAAAGGTAAACTTAACAGGAGAAAGTATTTATCTGAAAGAGCGTTGAGGGATATGGAGAAATGGTTAAAAGGGCTCTCATAAGCTTTCTTCTGTTTACCCTTCCATCCTACGGTGCAGTCTACCAAATAGACGTAGTTAAAGAGAGGGAACTTAAACTAGAGAAGCCCCGTTTCTTCGTTTACAAAGTAAAAAGAGGTGATACCCTCCTCAAGATTATGAAAAAGTTTAAAATTCCTAGGGGCTTTCTATACGAGATAGTAAAGGTTAACAAGCTAAAAAGCCCTAACCTGATATACGTCGGTCAGAAGTTAAAACTCCCTGCTGAAGGGGAGCTCAAAAAGAAAGAGAAAACAAGGAAAGTTCACCCATCAGAGAAGGACTTTAAGTTCCTCAAGACTATTGGAACGGTAGTAAAGGATAACGGAATCCTATTTACAGACTACGGAAAGGTAAATTTGAGGAAAACTCCTATCATTGAGACTAACGGAAAGAGGTTTATTGTTGACCTATCAGGACAAATCGGCAGTAAAATGAAAAGAAGCCTTGAATCTGCAGGTTTCACAGTTGTAGGGAGGAAAGAACTTGAAAAACTTATAGATAAAGTCCTCTCTGAAAACTTCTCGTCCATAACAAAAAACGGAGAACTAATCCTGGGAGAGAAAGATATACTGATCTACAAGTACGACTTTATGGGCTACAACAAGTTTACCGGACAGAGAACCGTTATAAACAGGGAAGCCGACACCCCTCCGGCCTTAGAAAAAATCCTAAATGCCTACGGAATAGCCGTAATACAACCTCCCTACAGGAAGCTTGACACAGATGAGGGGAACGGAAAGCTAAAGATTGTAAAGGGAAAGGGAATAGAGAAAATAAACGCCGTAATGAAGATCTTAACTGGAAAAAGGGGAATTGAAAAGGAAGAAGGTCTCTTCTTTCCCGGTTTAAACCTCTACGTAGTCTACGACTTTATAGACCCTGAGGAAAAGGTAAAGTTGGAGCTCCAAGGAAACAAGGTTGTAGTTCTAAGCGGGAACTTTCTCCAAGATATTCAGAACATCTTAACGCTAGTTCCCTTTGCAAACAAAGAACTAAACCTTATCCTCTACGAACCTCCACTATCAAAGGGGAAAAGGTCAACCTTTAGAATAGAGGGTCTTTTAGTCTCAACTCCTAAGGAAGACTGGTTCTTAATAGACTCGGTAGATAAACCTGAAGAAATACCTTACCTGGTTTCAAGGGGAGTCAACGTTATAGTCTATTAAACCCTCCCTTACTGGGAGGGCTTATCGTTAAGGGCCATTACTCCCGGCAGTTCCTTACCTGCGAGGAACTGTAAAAATGCACCACCGCCAGTTGAGACGTGGTCAAACTTATGCTCAAGGCCGAGTTCCTCAATTGCAGCAACGCTATCTCCACCGCCAACTATCCTTAAAGCATCTGTTTTATCGGCAATAGCCTTTGCAACTTCAAGAGTTCCAACCCTAAACTTCTCAAATTCATAAACTCCCATAGGGCCGTTCCAGAGAATCGTTTTAGCATCGGCCATTGCCTCCTTAAAGAGCTCCACGGTAGCAGGTCCAATATCAAGGCCCATCATATCCTCTGGAATTTCCTTATAGGTCGTGAGTTTTGTATGGGCAGTTGGAGAGAACTCATCTGCGTTATTACTATCAACGGGAACGTAGAACTTAACTCCTTTCCTATCAGCCTCCTCCATAATCCTCCTAGCAGTATCCAAAAGCTCATCCTCAACCAAAGACTTTCCAACGCTATAACCGGCAGCCTTCAAAAAGGTGTAGGCCATCCCACCGCCGATTAACATCTTGTCAACTATCTTCAGGAGGTTCTCTATCACCTCCAACTTACCAGAAACTTTTGAACCTCCTATTATCAGGACTAAAGGCCTTTCAGGGTTGTCAAGGGCCTTTTGGAGGTACTTAATCTCCTTCTCAAGGAGAAAACCGGCAACGGCAACTTTAACGAACTTTGCGATTCCGTAAGTTGAAGCGTGCTTCCTGTGGGCAGTTCCAAAGGCATCGTTTACGTATATATCTGCAAGCCTTGCCAACTTCTCAGCAAACTCCGGATCATTCTTTGTCTCCTCAGGGTAAAACCTTACGTTCTCAAGGAGGGCAACCTCACCTTCTTTAAGGTTATTGACCTCCCACTCAACTTCCTCGCCGACACAGTCCGGAATGAACTTCACTTCTTTCTCAAGAAGGCGGGACAGCCTCTCGGCAACAGGTTTTAAAGATAACTTTGGATCCCAACCCTTCGGCCTATCAAGGTGTGAACATAAAACCACCCTTGCCCCGTGATCCATCAAGTAGTTAACAGTTGGAAGGGCCTCCCTTATCCTCTTATCGTTTAAAATCACTCCGTTCTCAATTGGAACGTTAAAGTCAACTCTAACAAAAACTCTTTTGCCCTTAAGGTCGGAAGGAGGAATATCCCTTAAAGTCATTTTGTTAAACATCTTTTTAAGTGGCATCTCTCCACCTCCTGAGTATTTCATTAACCCTTTCAGGAACTAAGTAGGAAATTGGTAAGCCCGATTTTAACCTTTTCCTAACCTCAGTTGAACTTACCTCAATTAGCCTTCCCTCGTAAATTGAAACCTGTGGGAGCTCCCCTTTTACCTTACCCCTTTTAAAACGGCCTACCGTAAAGTTAACTCCAAGTTCCTCCTTTACCCTTTCAACCTCCGGAGTAAACCCGGGACGGGATAGAACTATTAAATCGGCAAGCTCAAGGATCCTTAAGGGCTCTTTCCAGAGGGGAAGAGTGTTAAAGGAATCTACTCCCATTACGAAGAAGGGCTTTTCGCCGTAAAGTTCCCAGAAAGCCTGAAGGGTTTGATACGTGTATGAAACTCCTCCCTTCCTAATCTCGTAATCCCAAACCCTAAACCTGGGCTCTAAAGAGACAGCAGCCTTTAAAGCTTCAAGGCGGACTTCGGGAGGGATTGAGAGTTCCCCCTTTAAAGGCTGTAGGTTGGCCGGAACAAAGATGACCTCATCAAGCTTAAAGTCCTCAAGGACGTCCCTTGCCAAGATTAGGTGGCCCACGTGAACCGGATTGAAACTTCCTCCAAAGAGAGCTCTCAAACCTTCCTCCTTGACTGATCCAATTTTATTTGAAACTACCTAGCCGTTGCTATAATTTCAGCCCTAAAACCAACTTAGTATCAAGGAGTAAGAGATGGGAATGACGATAACTCAGAAGATACTAGCTGAGCACGCAGGAAAGGAAGAGGTTTACCCCGGCGAGTTAATTATGTGTAAGGTAGACATCGCTCTTGCAAACGACGTTACAGCTCCAATCGCAATTAAAAGGGTTAAGGAACTCGGAGTTAAGGACGTTTGGGATAGGGAGAGAATAGCCCTCGTTCCAGACCACTTTGTACCTGCCAAGGACATAAAGGCCGCAGAGCAAGTTAAAATGATGAGGGAGTTTGCCAAAGAGTACAAAATTAAACACTTCTGGCCTGAGGGAAGGGTAGGTATTGAACACGCCCTCCTACCTGAACAGGGAGTTGTAGTTCCCGGAGACGTTGTAATCGGAGCCGACTCCCACACGTGCACCTACGGAGCTCTCGGAGCATTTTCAACAGGAGTTGGTTCAACAGATATGGCCTACGCATGGCTAACGGGAGAAGTTTGGTTTAAAGTTCCCGAGCAGATGAAGTTCATCTACTACGGAAAGCGTCAGAGGTGGGTAGGCGGAAAGGATATCATCCTCTACGTAATTGGAATGATAGGAGTTGATGGAGCTCTCTACAAAACTATGGAACACACAGGTGAAGCTATAAGGGAGCTCCCAATGGACGACCGCTTCACAATCTGCAACATGGCAATTGAAGCCGGAGCAAAGAACGGAATAATTGAACCGGACGAAAAAACTCTTGAGTACGTTAAAGGAAGAGCTAAGAGACCTTACAAACTCTACAAATCCGATCCAGATGCAGAGTACTCAGAGGTTTACGAGATAGACGTCTCAAAAATTGAACCTCAGGTTGCATTCCCATTCCTTCCATCAAACACAAGGCCTGTAACTGAAGCAACCCACGTAACCATTGATCAGGTTGTGATCGGTTCCTGTACAAACGGTAGGATTAGCGACCTAAGGATTGCAGCTCAAATCCTTAAGGGTAAAAAGGTCAACCCGAATGTAAGGTGTATAGTAATTCCTGCAACACAGGAAATCTACAGACAGGCTCTTAAGGAAGGATTGATTGACATATTCCTTGAAGCTGAGTGCGTAGTTTCAACACCAACCTGTGGACCGTGCCTTGGGGGCCACATGGGAATCCTCGCAAAGGGAGAAAGAGCAGTAGCAACTACAAACAGGAACTTTGTAGGAAGGATGGGACACCCAGAAAGCGAAGTATACCTTGCCTCACCGGCAGTTGCAGCAGCCTCAGCGGTACTTGGAAGGATTGCCCATCCTGATGAAGTTGTTGGAGAAGGAAATTAATGGACATATTTGAAATCAGGAACTGGTTTGCACACAAGCTCTGCGACTACTTAAGGGAAAAGGATGAAGCTAGTTTAAAGGAGCTGGAAGAGGTCATAAACTCCGTCCTCTCCGGCTCCTCTTTGATTCCCAACATTAACGTTAACCTAAAAGAGGAAGACTCCTTTACTAAAGAGTACATAAAGCGAAAAGTCCTCTCCTACAAGAAGTTCCTCGAAAGATTACCAGAAAACGTTGAGCCAACCCAAGAGGACATTAGGAAAACAGTAGAAACTGCAAAACTGCTCTTTGAAGAAGGCTTCTACTTTGAAGTTCACGAGATTTTAGAAGAAATCTGGATGGGGGAGTTTGGAAAGTACAGGGATTTCCTTCAGGCCCTTATACAGATAGGAGTTGCATACTACCACCTTGAAAACTTCAACTTTAGGGGATTCCAACTCCTCCTTGAAAACGCTCTTCAGCTTTTGGATAGCTACAGTGAAGCCGTTTTCGGTATAGACGTTAATAGACTTAAAGAAGAGCTTAAAAGGGCAATAGAAACTCAAGAAAAAGTTAACCTATAAGTTGCACAATCCCAGTAGAGGCGTAAATTTATATACGCCGGGGTCTCTGCAACGCCCGGAGGGTGAACCCCGCCAGGCCCGGAAGGGAGCAACGGTAAGCCTGAAGGGCGTGTGCAGTAAGGCTCCGGCTTTACCTTTTTTCAAGGATTATTGAAAGAGCCCTTGCAACGTTCTCAACTATAGGAATAACCTGAGAGTAGTCCATCCTCTTAGGACCTATTATCCCCACAACTCCGCTGTTTCTAAACCCCACCCTGTACTTACCTAAAACGAAGCTAAAAGTGGAAAAAGGCTCAATGTTCGTCTCAGAGCCAAGAATTACAGAAATGTCCCTTCTTTCACCTAAAAACTTCTTTAGAATCTCAAGGAAGAGGGTTTTCTCCTCAAGGATCTCCAATATCTCTTTCATCTTCTTTACGTCATCTGAAACTATATCAACTAGGTTTGCCGTTCCATGGATCTCAAGGTGATTAACTTCATTTAAGCTCTTTAAGATCTCAGTGTTAAGTTTAAATGAAATCTCCGTAATCTCTCTCCTTAAGGTATCAATCTCCTCAACCAACTCCTTCTTTACCTCGTTTAAGCTTTTACCTCTAAACTTCTGAGTTAGGGTCCGACTTAAACGTTGAAGTTCTCCCTCAGGAATTGAAGCCCTTATCACTTTGTGAAGAACGTAATCAGGCTTAAAGTTGATAACCATTAATACCCTATCTGAAGAAACTTTAACCAGCGTAATTGACTCAACTGTTAAGTTCTCAACCAAGTTAATTCCAAAACCAACGTAGCCGGTAAGGGACTGAAGGAAGTCAAGGACCCTTGAAAGAATTTCATCCCTATCAAGAACTCTTTCACTCTGTAAGTAATCAATAAGCCTACCAACCAAAGTTTCGTCCCTACTTCCAAGGGCAAAGAAAAGACTGTTTATGTAAACCTTTAACCCTTCATCAGTGGGAACTCTACCTGCTGAAGTGTGGGGCTGATAGAGGTAACCTTTATCCTCTAGGTCTGCCATAACGTTCCGAATAGTTGCTGGACTAAAGGGCAGACCGTAAGTCTTTTGAAGAGTTCTTGAACCAACAGGCTCTCCTTCCTTTATGTAAAGCTCAGTAATTTTCAGCAGTATATCCCTTTCCCTCTCTGATAACTTCTCCTTCAAAACTTCTCCCATCTCTAAAATTAACAAATAAGGTTTTCACCATTAAATATAGAGTTTAAAATCCAAGTGATAGGTACTCGTCCTTATACTTAACGTACCTTAAAGCATGTTCCTTTAGACCTTCAATTTCCTCAGGAGTTAACTCCCTCTTAACCACCGCTGGAAAGCCCATAATGAGGGACCCAGGAGGAAACTCCTTACCTGGAGGAACCAAAGTCCCAGCCGCAACTATTGAGTTCTCATTTATAACGGCACCATCAAGAATAATCGCTCCAATCCCTATTAAACAGTTATCCTTAACTGTACACCCGTGGAGCTTAACAGAATGGCCAACGGTAACGTAAGAACCGATAACTGTTGGGTGGGTATTTCGGGTAACGTGAACAACGCTTCCATCCTGAATGGAAGTACACTTTCCCACCTTTATGTAGTTAACGTCTCCCCTCAAAATAGCTCCAAACCAGATTGAGCTATCGTCTCCTATTTCAACGTCACCAATTACGGTAGCGTTCTCAGCTATAAAGACCCTCTCTCCGACCTTAGGCTCTAGGTTCTTAAAAGCCTTAACCATCCCCACCTCCAAAGCAATGTGATTTAAGAATTTTAACAATTTAAGAGTATTCTTATTTGATGCACAGTGACTGAATAAAAATTTCCTTATTCGCAAATATAATCTTATAAAATCCTATATTGATTGATTTGTAAATTTTTGATAAACTGAAATAAAATCTCAAGCGTAAGGAGGGGAAGATGAGAAGCTACCTGAAGGTGGCCCTCGGCTTTATACTACTAACGTCCTTAAATGCCTTTGGTCACCCAGACATAACCTTAAAAGACCAGTTTGGAAACCCGGTAACTGAAAGCAAACTACCGGTAGACGTAAGGAAGAGCTGTAGCGGATGCCACGATGTAGACTTTATAGCCACAGCCTACCACTTCCAACAGGGAAGACTGGCAATCCTCTCTAAAGAGGTCTACAAAAAGTACTACGAAAAATACGGAGACCAGCAGTTTACAAACGGCCTTCCTGAGGAGTTAACAAACCTTGACAAAGGTATGTACGGAAAGCTCTGACCACCTGCATACCGCCAGTTGGCGCCAGAGGTAGAAACAAACCCCGGACTCGTTGACCTTACAACACCAGAGTACGCCGGAAAGTGCGGTATATGCCATCCAGGTGGCGGCCCTATGGAAAAGGATAGGCAGGATAACTTCCTGTACGAAAAAAGCCTATTTGAACTTCAGTCTGAGTTTGACGCAGGCAAAATCTTAGGGGACTACGCTGTTCTTGATAAATCAACCGGAAAGTTCGTTCCTTTTGAATGGACTTTAGAAATAAATAAGCGAAAAATTAACAATACAGCACCACCTACCTGTTTTTATTGCCACTCTAGGAAAGCTCTTGAAAATGGGATAGATACTGCAGCAACCGGAACTTACATGTACAGAAAAACCTTAAAAGGTAAACTATTTAATAAAAAATATTTCGCAGCAATTGACACAGCAGGTGGTTTACTTGGAAGCATTAACAAAGAAACTGGAGAAATAGAATACGATCTTTCACTTTTTGATTCGGACAATAACTTTATAGGTTCTAACATCGTAGGCAAGAGTGACAATGCCTGCGGTCACTGTCATGGCGTATTTCAGTTTGAAGACTTTGATAATGATGGAAAGATTACTCCCCTTGACTTCGTCAAAGCAGCAAAAGATCAATATAAGTTCAAGCATCCCGACGGAATGAAAGAAGCCCTTGTCTGGCAGTTTAGTGAAGGAAGTAAGAACTACGACGTTCACAAATTGAACGGAGTAGGGTGTGTAGACTGTCACTCCTCAGTTCCTCACGAGTACATTGGAAGTGGCTACTTCCCTTCATCAAACACCCTTACACCTTCCCACGACTTTGCAAAGGGAAATGCTGGTCCGGCCTTTGGAGTAATGTGGAGTCAGCTTGCAGGTAGTTTAACCTGTACAAAGTGCCACAATGCTAAGACAATTCACGAGGGAGTCTTTGGGCCTTCAAGCTATACAGACGTACACCTCGAAAAGGTTGCCTGCACAACGTGCCACATTGCTAAAAAGTACTTTTACAGGGTAAAACTCGTTGACTGGACACTTCCCCTATTCGTTTTCGATGGAACTACAAATAATAAAGTTGTAGACCTTGATAAGCACGGATACCTTTACGGAGACCCAGCTAACGGCAAATCCATAGATATTGCACTATTCCCAGAAAGGGACTTCAAAACTGGAGAAGTTAAATGGAAGTATAAGCCTGCAAACGCTATGGGTGTTCTACTTTTTGAAGACAATTCCTCAGGAGAGTTTAAACCTGTTTTTGCACGCTACCTTAAAAAGGCCTTTAAGCTTGATTGGAACTTACCAACCAAATACCTTAAAGTTGAACTTGACCCAAGCACTGGAAAACCAAGAAGAATCAATGGTGCAATTGATCCACAAACAGGAAAACCTATCAAGATTCTTAGTATGAAAGCAGTTAAAGGGGGAATTATAGCTAACGATTCAGACATCATTAGTGGGAAATGGGTACTGTGGAGAGCCGTACCTAACTACATTGACGTTAACCTTAACGGCCAGTACGATGAAGGAGTGGACGTTCAGATTACCGACGATACAGGACTTTCTGGATCTCCTGACGGTGACCCCGAAATCAACACGAAAGTAGAAGTTGAGGCTGCAATCAACACGCTGAAGAAGATCATTTCAAGTGCAACAGGAAAGAGTGACGTTGAAGTAAAGGTCGTAGCTACTGCCGATGCTTTCGGAATGAGTCACAACATCAAGTACGCATCTGAAGCCTTAGACTGCGCAGACTGTCACGGAGGCAGCAGGGACGGTGTTCTAACAGGTCCAATCTTTACACAGAAAACCCCACTCTACTTTGACCTGTCTGAAATTGAAGGTCAACCCTACTTTGATAAGAAAGTTGATAGAGCTCCAACAGAACTTGAGTACGCAAACCTCGTTCAGGAAGAGTTGGTTAAAGCCGGATACCCATCACCTGAAAGTGAAACAACAACAACAACAGAAACGGGCCAAACAACTTCCCAGGAGGGAACCACCTCTGAAACTTCAGGAGGAGGTGGTGGCGGCGGATGCTCAATGGCTGCATCTGGAGGAAGTGCCGGCCTACTATCGTTCCTCATAGCCGTCTCTCCTTTAGCACTCTTGAGGAGAAAAAGGTCTTAGTATTCACCGAGCAAATTAACCGTAAGGAGGGGGACCTTCCCCCTCCTTTTTTATTTCCTCTAAATCCTCTGATACAATTAGCCAAGCCACTTTGGAGGAATTTGGATGAAACCTCTCCTTGCTCCTTCTATCCTCTCTGCAGACTTTGGAAACCTTGAATCTGAAATTAGGAAGGTTGAAGAAGCTGGAGCCCATCTCCTTCACGTTGACGTTATGGACGGTAGATTCGTTCCAAATATAACTGTTGGAATCCCAGTCGTTGAATCCATTAGAGGGAAAACCCGACTTCCTCTTGACGTTCACCTTATGATAGTAGAACCTGAAAAGTACATTCCCCGATTCATTGAGGCTGGAGCAAACTGGATCTCTTTCCACTTTGAGGCAGCAGTTCACCACCACAGGATAGTCTCCCAAATAAAGGAACTCGGAGCAAAAGCAGGGATAGCTATAAACCCCTCAACTCCTATCTCCTCCCTTGAAGAGATTATTCCTTACCTTGACTTTGTCCTTGTAATGTCTGTTAACCCGGGATTCGGCGGCCAGAAATTTATTGAGAGCTCTATAAGGAAGATTGAGAAGTTGAGGGAGCTCTCTCTAGAGTTAAACCCAAAACTAATAATTGAGGTTGACGGCGGAATAAAGGTTGAAAACGTAGAGAAGATCCTAAAAGCAGGAGCAAGGATAGTAGTTGCAGGATCGGCAGTATTTAAAGGAGACCCAGAAAGGAACGTTAAGGACTTCCTTAAAAAACTAAACCAGTTTGAATAGGAGTGGAAGAGATGAAACAGGTAAAGCTCATTACAGGAAACGCAAACCCTGAGCTTGCCAGGAAAGTTTCAGCAAACCTTGGGATTCCCCTTGCCGACGTTACAGTCGGTAGGTTCAGTGACGGAGAGACTCAGGTAGTTATAAATGAAAGCGTCAGGGACTGTGACGTCTTCATTATCCAGTCACTCTGCAGACCTGCAAACGACAACATAATGGAACTCTTACTGCTGGCTGATGCCCTTAAAAGGGCTTCAGCAGGAAGGATTACAGCAGTACTGCCCTACTACGCGTACGGAAGACAGGATAGAAAGGTTAACCCAAGAGACCCTATAAGCGCAAAGCTCCTTGCCGACATAATAATGACCTCTGGAGTAAACCACGTTGTAGTAATAGACCTCCACGCTAAACAGGTTGAAGGGTTCTTTGACATTCCAGTTGACCACCTTGAAGCAAGGCCTGTCCTTACTGACTACTTCCTCTCACTTGGCATGGGAGGAGAAGATACAGTCGTCGTCTCTCCCGATATTGGAGGAGTTGCAAGGGCAAGGAACTTTGCAAAAGTACTTAGCTCTCCAATTGCGATAATTGATAAGAGAAGGCCAAGGCCAAACGTAAGTGAGGTTATGAACGTTATAGGTGAAGTTAAAGGGAAGAGAGCTGTAATAATTGATGACATAATTGATACAGCCGGAACTATAGTTAACGCTGCAAAGGTTATTAAGGAGATGGGAGCAACTGAGGTTTATGCCGCATGTACCCATCCAGTATTTTCCGGACCGGCAGTTGAGAGGTTAAGCAACGCCGTTAAGGAAGGGTTCATTAAAGAAATAGTAGTAACCGACACAATTCCTCTTTCTCAGGAGTTTGAAGGAGTTAAAGTTTTAACAGTTGCAGGGATGATATCTGAGGCAATTAGGAGGATTCACTACGGTGAATCTATAAGCCAGATGTTTAAGTTCTAACTTTAAATACGAGGGGGAGCTCTCCTCCCCCCTTAAAACCCAAAACCAGCTTAATTAGGTCCGCCCTACCTGTGTTCATCTTGACCCAGCTACCTCCAGACAGCTTGTAAACTTCAAAAGAGTTAATGTTAAAGGAGACAGGAACTTCAATTCCCTTTGGGGAATTTGAATTAATCCTTAATTCACTCCTTATCAGGAACTTCTTCCCTGAGGGGCTCTCGTAGAGCCAGTACTTTACCTTGCAGATTCCCTTAAAGTAGTAGCAGTCTTCGGTAAAGAACTCCACCGACTTCAGGTTGCCGTCAACGTCCCTGCTAACTGTAAAGCCCCCGTACCTCTGGTTTACAGACTCAAAGTCCTTTAAGAGAGAGTAGAAATAGGGAGGTATAGAGCTCTGGAGTTTACTGTTCTCAACGGCAAACTTCCCGGAGCTCTCAACAACGTTAAAAAAGTTGTAGGAAACGACTAAGATAAAGGCAGAGAGAGCCACAGCAATAAGCAGCTCAACTAAGGTAAAACCTCTTCTACCTAACCTCATAGAGCTCAACGAGGACTCCCCTATCTTCCGTTCCTGCTCCCAGCTTTACAACTCTATAACCCATTAGTTCTTCAAAGTCCTGAGAGATAGAGATTTTATAGTTATAGAGCTCCACACTCTTACCGTTAAAGTTCTTCCCTCCGTAAACTGCTTCATTTAAACAGTTGTGGGCTGCAACCGTTGAGAGAGTAGTTTTTAAAAGTTCATCCGTTGATTGAACGGTTCTACCGGAGAGAACGAGAAACGCTCCGAAGGAAAAACCTAAAACGGCAACAGCAACTAGAACCTCAATTAGAGTAAAACCTGAACGGATCATGAGATAATTTTATACTAATATCCTCAAAGGAGGCTTAGATGAAGAGGAAAATCAGACTAGGAGTAAACATAGACCACGTTGCAACCGTCAGGAACGCAAGAAGAACTTTTGAACCAGACCCCGTTCACGCTGCAGTGATAGCAGACCTTGCCGGAGCCGACCAGATAACTCTCCACGTAAGGGAAGACAGGCGTCACGTAAACGAAAGGGACTTAAAGATGATAAAGGAAGTAATACACAGCAGGGTAAACCTTGAAATGGCAGTTACAGAGGAGATGGTAAAAATCGCAAAGGAGGTCAAACCTCACCAGGTAACTCTAGTACCAGAGAAGAGGCAGGAAATTACAACTGAGGGGGGACTTGACGTAGTAAACCAGAAAGAGAGAGTTGAACAGGCAGTAAAGGAGCTGAAAGAAGCAGGAATAACTGTAAATATCTTTATAGACCCCGAACCCCAGCAAATTAGAGCCGCTAAGGAAGTTGGAGCCGATGCAGTGGAGCTCCATACGGGAGCATACGCAGAGGCCTTTGCAAGGAACGATGAAGAGGCAATTGAAAAGGAGCTCAACAGACTGAAAAGAGCCGCAAAGGTGGCAAAAGAGGTTGGGTTAAAAGTTTACGCAGGCCACGGATTGACCTACAAGAACGTGAGGAAAGTCGCAGAAATTCCAGAAATAGAGGAGCTGAACATAGGCCACTCAATAGTTGCAAACGCCATCCTCCTCGGACTTAAAGAGGCAGTTGAGAAGATGATAAAGCTAATCAACGGGTAAAGATGCTACTTGCAGTAGGAGTTGACATAGTTTCCGTTAAGAGGTTTGAGGAGCTCCACAGAAAGTACGGAGAAAGACTAATAAAGAAGGTCTTTCCCGAAGGGGTTGATTACTGCTTTAAGAAGAGGAGGGGGGAGCTCCAAGGGTGCTTAGCAGCTAGGTTTGCACTTAAAGAAGCAACAGTTAAAGCCCTATCTCAAGCCGGATTAAGAACCTCAATTTCAAGAGTAAAAGTTCTTGGGGGAGGAAAGGAGCTTAAGGTTGAGGTAGAAGGTTTAAAAGGCAGGGGGCTGAAGCTCCTTTTCTCCATATCCCACGAGAGAGATTACGCAGTTGCCGTTGTCAATTTAGTAGAGGAAACCAGACATTACCCTGTTTAACCACTGGGCAGTTACAGTATCCATAGTTTGTATGTGCTCTACAATCCAGTCTTTAAAAGTCTCCTCAAAGTACTTCTTCAGGAACTCCCTATCCCTACTCTCTCTCCAGCGCCTCTTAACATCCTTAAGCTCCCTTAAAACCCTCTCGTGTTCCCCTGAATGGCAAGGGTAGGCGAAAAAGTGGCTCTTCCTCATCAGGTCTTCTTCGTATGAAAAGTGATTCTTCACATCACTTAAAAACTCATCAAGCAGCTCATCAACCTTTCTATCGTCTTCTCCAGAAACGATTGCATCGTAAAGGTTATTCAAGTAGTCAAGTTCCCTCTTGTGTACCCGGTTCATACCCGGATAGTCAACTAAAGGCAAAACTCTCTTCTCAATTAAAGCCATTACTCCTCCAAAAGAATTATCTATAGCTCAAGATATAGGAAAATAAAAAAAAAGAAAGTGACAAAAGTCAAATAAAAAAGCCCCCTTTAAAGGGGGCTTTTAAAAGCAAAGGGATATTATCGGTTTAGAGGTGCTTCTGGATGTACTCTATCGCATCTCCTACCGTCTGTATCTTCTCGGCATCCTCATCTGGAATCTCAATTCCAAACTCTTCCTCAAGAGCCATAACTAGCTCAACTGTATCAAGGGAATCGGCTCCAAGGTCCTCAATAAATGAAGCCTCAGGTGTAACTTCGTCAGGGTCAACGCCGAGTCTATCTGCTACAATCTCCTTTACTTTCTGTTCAATGTTTTCCATCCTTAACCTCCCTAAGATTTTATCAGTCTGGAATTATAAGAAAAGAGTTAAAAAAGTCCACCGTTAACGTGGAGCGTTGTACCGGTAATATAAGAAGCCATATTTGAGGATAGAAAGAGGACTACATCTGCAACTTCCCTAGGCTCTCCTTCCCTCCTCAAAGGAATTGACTTAAGGAGCTCAGACTTAACCTTTTCAGGAATAGCCTTCGTCATATCAGTAGTTATGTAACCGGGAGCTACAGCGTTTACCCTAATACCCCTTCCTCCAAGCTCTTTAGCCAAGGACTTCGTAAAACCAATAAGGGCTGACTTTGTGGCAGAGTAGTTGACCTGCCCGACGTTTCCCGTAAAGCCAACAACGGAAGAGATATTTATAATAACCCCTTTCCTCTTCTTAACCATGTAAGGGACAACAGCCCTAGTTACGTTGTAGACTCCGTTCAGGTTTGTATCAATAACCTTGTCCCAGTCCTCATCCTTCATTCTTATAAAAAGGGTATCCCTCGTAATCCCTGCGTTGTTAACGAGAATGTCTATCTTCCCTTCCTTCTCAAGGATTTCAAAAACGACCTTTTTAACTTCTTCCCTATCGGTAACGTCCATTTTAAAGCCATTCACACCAAGTTCAGATGCAACCTGAAGGGTTCTCTCCTGATTCGTTCCGGTTATGTAAACCGTAGCCCCAACTTCGCTGAACCTCTGGGCAATTGCTTTCCCTATTCCCCTCGTTCCTCCGGTTACTAAAACAACCGCTCCCTTTAGCTCCTCAAACATCAAAGAACCTCCTTTTTTAAATAAGTTTATCACTTTGCAGCATCAAGGCCGAAACTTCCCATGACCGAAAAGAGGGTTATCAAGACGGTCGCCTTAAAGAACCAACCTAAGTTATCAACTATTGAAGGGTAAACACCGAGAACTAGGAGGGAAAGGGCTGAAACAAAAAGGGATATTGAAAGAATCGTAATGAGCCTCAGAGGTAGGAAACCGGCCACCTGCTGAACCTTGAAGTTTCCCAAGTTAGAGTACTTGATTGCAAAGAAAAGACCAGCCGTTATGAGAATTAAAATTAAAACCACGTGGAGGAAGGAGATCTTTTTAGAGAGCTCCCATATATCGGCGTTTGCAGCAAAGGGGAAGGCAAGGAGGGTCGCTCCCATAACCTCCTGAATAAAGTCGCTAAAGCGAAAGCCCTCCCTCTTTCCCTTTAAGTCCTCCCTAATCTGAACTACCGACTCCTGGAGTGCCTGGAGCTCCTTCTCAATTTCTTCAATCCTCTCTTTATCCAAACTTCCTCCAACTGGTAAAATTAAAACTATGAGAAAAAAAGATTTACTGGGAATAATACTCCCTTCACTCTTCCTTTCAACTGCCTACGGGAAATGCCCTTCCCCCCAGGAGGCATCACTAATTTTGAGCCGGGTAACCCAAACAATAACTGTAGTTACCCAGGTAACTCCCCTTCCCCAGTTTAAAGCCTGCCAAGTTAAAACTGAAAGTGGAGATACCTTTTTCCTATCTGATGACGGAAAGTGGATAATAGAGGGAATCCTCATTAAAGTACCCCAGCTAGTAATGAAGGAAAAGGATAGAAGGAAGTTAATGGAGAGAGCTCTCTTCAAAATAGGTAAAGGAGAGCCTTTAATAGTCCTAACAAACCCAAAATGTAGGGCCTGCACAGAGAACAAGGATAAGATAAGGAAACTGGCAAGGAGATTCACACTACTATTTGTCCCGGTAGGCTTTGAAAAAGAGGAGTTTGAAGCTGCAGTTGACGCTTACTGCAGAAATAAGAACTTAAAGGACTTCTTTAAGGAAGAGAGAGGGATAAAAGTCTGCGATAGGGGAAAGCTAAAGGTCTGGACTGTTCAAGGAATTCTTAAAAAGTACGGGATAACTGCAACTCCAACTTTCATTCTCCCAGACGGAAGAGTTATCGTCGGAGTAAAGGAACTTATGGAAGAGGTTAAAACTGAACGTGAACCCTTTTAACCTTTGTCTTCCTAACTGACTCTGGAATCTCTAAAAGGAGGTCGTGGTTCCTTATCTCATCAGGATCCCTTACGCCGTTAAAGTTTATTAGGTAGAAGTTGGGTCTATCACCGTAAATAAGGAGTTCGTCAAAGATTAAACCGCAAACTGCAAGCTCTCCCCTCTCAACTAGTTCTGAAATATCAGATAGAGAGAGGAGTTTTCCTATCTGTGCATCAATATTGAGCTCCATGAGGGCTGCATTAAAGAGCCTTTTATCCTCATACATCGTAAGGAGAATTTCTGCATTCTCCTCGTAAGTTTTCTTTAGAAGTTTAAACTCAAACTCTGCGCTCTGAAGGTTTATCTCAACGAACCTCTCCAGCGGAGTTGAGGTTGAGCCGACTATAGCTATAAGAGGAACTTTAAGGTCCTTAACTGCGTAGTAAACGGTTGATAGGTTCGGAAAGACCTGGGCTGCCCCGTTTGAAACTATGTAACTTTCGGGAAAGAGGGAGGAGATTCTCCACACTACACTTGAAGAACAGACTATGCAGGAATCGTAACTGCTACTCTCTTCTTTACTAACACACTCCTTTAGTAAGAACTTCTCAATAACCTTAACCGGATTCATAGCCATACTATCTCCACTGTAAGTTCAGCAGTGTCCAGTATAGCAAAAGAGCTCTTCCCCGTTAGGTAGCCGCAGAGCTCCCCCGGATTTAAAACTTGACACCCGTTTACGACTCTCATATCAACCTGATGGGTGTGGCCGTAAAGGACAAAGTCAAAGTCTCCGGACTTTGCCAAGCTCTCAACGAACAAAGGTTCGTGCATTATAGCAACTCTTTGCCCATCAATAACTTTGGCAACCGGTGGTTTTTCAATAACACCACCAGAAACGGTAAGAAGGCCGGTAATCTCCCCGTCGTTATTCCCGAAAACCCCAATAAAATCGCACTTTAGATCTGAAGTCAAAAGCTTAACCGTAAAGGGAGAAACAAAATCTCCACAGTGAATGACCAAGTCTACGCTGTTGGAGTTAACCCAGCTGATGAACTCCTTAACTTTTAAAAGGTTATCGTGACTGTCTGAAACGACCGCTACTCTCACATCTAAACTCCTTTAGGAGGTTTACTTGAAACGAAATCACAATCGGGATAGCGACTGCACCCGTAAAAAACCTTCCCCTTCTTACTCTTCCTTTCAACTATATCACCTTCTCCACACTTTGGACACTTTCCAAAGGTTAAAGGCTCTGTATACTTACACTTCGGATAGTTTGAACAGGCGATGAATCTGCCAAACTTACCCCTCTTTATAACAAGCTCCCCTCCACACTCTGGACACTCCCTACCGACTTTCTCATCTTCCTTTAAACTCTCCTTGTATTTACACTTCGGGTAGTTTGAGCAGGCTATAAAAGTTCCGTAGCGGCCGTGAACCTTCAGAAGGGGAGCTCCACACTCTGGGCACTCCCTGCCAACTTCCTCACCCCTCATTCCCTTAAGCTCTCTCTCTGCATTTTCAAGGAGACCTTTAAACTCCCCGAAGTAGAACTCCTTTAAGAGCTCCTTCCAGTCTTTCTTCCCCTCCTCAATCTTATCAAGCTCTTCCTCCACGGAAGCTGTAAACTTAACGTCAACTATTTTGGGAAAGAGCTTCTTCAAGAGGGAGTTTATAAACTGGCCAAGTTCAGTAGGTTTTAACCTCTGTTTTTCCTTCTCTACGTAACCCCTCTGAATTATGTTTGAGATGATAGTTGCGTAGGTTGAAGGCCTTCCAACTCCTTCCTCCTCAAGGGCCTTAACTAGAGTTCCCTCAGTATAGCGGGGAGGAGGCTCTGTAAAGTGCTGAACTCCTTTTACCTCCTTTACTTCAACTTCTTCCCCTTCCTTCAAGTCGGGAAGTAACTTCTCCTCAACTTCAACGGGGTAGACCTTCAAGAAACCCTCTTCCTTTAGAGTTGAACCTGTTGCCCTGAAGGTAACCCCCCCGGCATCTATATCGGCGGATACGGTGTTAAAGACGGCATCCCTCATCTGGGAAGCGACAAACCTTCTCCATATCAGGTCGTAGAGCTTATACTGCTCCGGAGTAAGGTACTTCTTAACGCTCTCTGGAGTCCTAAAAACGGAAGTAGGCCTTATTGCTTCGTGAGCATCCTGAGCGCTCTTTGGAGTTTTACCCTCATAATTTCTAGCCTTTGAAGGAAGGTACTCCTTCCCAAGTTCTTCAGAGATAAACTTCCTGACCTCCTTAACGGCCTCTTCAGAAACCCTGGTTGAGTCTGTCCTCATATAGGTAATAAGACCGACTCTCTCATTACCTAAGTCTATACCTTCGTACAGCTGCTGAGCTATCTGCATCGTTAACTTAGCAGGAAAGCCAAACCTCTTGGAGGCCTCCTGCTGGAGGGTTGAAGTTATAAACGGAGCAGGAGGTTTCCTCCTTCTCTCCTTCCTCTCTACCTTTACAACTTTAAAGGGTTTTCCGATGGTTCTACTTACTATTTCATTAGCCTTTTCTCTATTTGGAATATCAAACTTACCCAGTTTCTTGCCGTCAACGGCAACTGCCTTGGCTCCAAACTCCTTATCTCCCTTCCTAAGGAGAGCCTCAACAGTCCAGTACTCCTTCTTAACGAAGTTCTTAATTTCCTCTTCCCTGTCACAGATTAACCTTAGAGCTACAGACTGAACCCTTCCGGCGGAGAGAGCTCTCTTAAACCTCTTTGAAAGCAAAGGAGAAATCGTATACCCGACAATCCTATCTAGGATTCTCCTTGCCTGCTGGGCGTAAACTTTATTCTCATCAATCTTATCTGGATTCTTAACCGCTTCAGCTATTGCTCTTTTGGTAATCTCGTTAAACCTTACTCTATAGACCTTATCTTTTTTTATCCTCTTTAGGGCATTTGCTATGTGCCAGCTTATTGCCTCTCCTTCCCTGTCGGGGTCGGTTGCAAGGTAAACTTCATCGCTCTTCTTAGCCGCTTCTTTAATTTCCTTTAAAACTTTAGCCTTTCCTTTAATAGTTACGTACTTAGGTTTAAAATCTTTCTCTATATCAACTCCAAACTCCTTTTCCGGAAGGTCAATCACGTGGCCCATTGAGGCCTTTACTACAAAATCCTTACCTAAATACTTCTGAATAGTCTTTGCCTTTGCAGGAGACTCCACTATCAGGAGCTTCTTTCCCATACCAACCTCTCTCTTTAAATTACCCTTAACAATCTAGTTGAAGTGCTTTTTCAAGTCAAAGTCATAAATTTATGACCAAAAGAGAATAATTATGGAGGAGGAAAAGATGGAACTTCCAACCGCTGTACTGATTCAGTACGGGGCAACCGCCCTTAAGGCAGTAATAATAGCAGTAGTTGGTTGGCTGATTGCCCTGGCAAGCAAGAAAGTCGTTGAGAGAATCACCGGAAGTATAGAAGTACTGAAAAAACAGGAGGGGCTTCCGGAAAGTGCAGGAAAACTAACCTACTACTTCGTTATTCTGGTTACGACAATAGCAGTCCTTGAAGTCATCGGCCTCAAGTACGTTACACAGCCCTTTATTGACTTAATTAACAAAGTTGCAGAATACCTGCCCAACCTCATTGGAGCTACGGTAATACTGGTAGTCGGGATCTTCTTTGCTAAAGTAGCAAGGGAATTTACAAACTCACTCCTTGAAACCCTCCAGATTGAAAACTACTTCAAGAAGTACGGAATTGAAGACTTAGGAGGAGCGGTAGGTAACATCGTTTACCTCTTCATCCTGCTGTTCGTGGTAATTGCGGCCCTTAATGCCCTACAAATTGAGGCTATAACTGAACCGGCCACATCAATGTTAACTATGATTCTTAATGCAATACCGAGAATTGTGGCCGCCGCTGTTGTATTTGGAATAATCTTCTACGTGGGAAAAGTAGTAGCTGGAATTACTGCAAAGGTAGTTGACGAGCTCAACATTGATGAAATTGCAAAGGAAGTAGGAATTTCTTCAGACAAAGTGAAGTTTAAGGAGCTGGTAAGGTATCTAATCTTAACTTTTGCAGTTCTCCTTGGACTTGACCAGGCATTTCACTACCTTGAGGCAGAAGCTCTATATCAACTAACCAACCAGTTCACGGTAATTGCGTTTAAGCTTGTTGTTGCATCAGCAATTCTCTTTGCCGGAGCTTACCTTGGAAACTTAATAGAGAAAAGAACTGAAAATGAAACAATAGGAAAAGTAATTAAATACGCCTTCATCACAGCTTCAGTATTTATAGCATTACCATTTGTCGGAGTTTCACCTCAGGTAATTGAAATCGTCGTCCTCTCACTCTCACTTGGAGTAGGTTTGGCCTTTGCCCTTGCATTCGGCCTTGGAGGTAAGGAGGTAGCTGCAGAGCTCCTCAAGAAACTAACAAACTCCCACAAAAACGGCTAATTTCTGGAAGGGGGAAGTTGACAAGTCCCCCTTCCTTCCCTATATTTCCCAGTGCAGGGCCGAGGTAGCTCAGTTGGTAGAGCAGAGGACTGAAAATCCTCGTGTCGGCGGTTCGATTCCGCCCCTCGGCACCATTTTTTTATTCCCCTCCCTTAAATTTCCCCAGAAGCCCGGGTGGCGGAATTGGCAGACGCACGGGACTTAAAATCCCGGGGCCGCAAGGCCGTGCGGGTTCGATTCCCGCCCCGGGCACCATCCTTTGCACCTCCAGTTAGGAATCACTAAATTATCTATCAACCCCCTCCAGGAGGTCCTTTATGGAGAAACTTTTGTTCGTTATTTTAGTAACTCTTCTAATGAACATCCCTTTTGGCTGGTTAAGGGAAGGTGTAAGGAAGTTTTCACCTTTATGGTTTTTATACGTTCACTTTCCAATACCATTTATTATTGCAATGAGAATAGGACTTGGAATTGAGTGGAAGTTTGCTCCGCTATTAATCCTTGTAGCAGTTCTCGGTCAGTTCATTGGAGCAAGGCTAAGAAGAGCTCAAGCAGTTATGGAGGAATAATGGATTTCCACGGAACTACGATATGTGCCGTTTTGAGGGACGGCAAAGTTGCAATGGCTGGAGATGGACAGGTAACTTTGGGAAATACCGTTTTTAAAAACGGAGCGAGAAAAGTTAGAAAGATATACGGAGGAAAGGTTTTAGCCGGTTTTGCAGGCTCTGTTGCAGACGCCTTTGCTCTCTTAGAGAGGTTTGAGGACAAACTCCAGACCTTTGGAGGAAACCTCTTAAAGTCGGCAGTTGAACTTGCAAAAGACTGGAGAACAGACAGGGTTTTAAGGCGCCTTGAAGCTATGCTCTTAGTTGCAGATAAGACAAAGATTCTCTTAATTTCCGGAAACGGAGACGTGATAGAGCCAGACATTCCGGTTATGGCAATAGGTTCAGGCGGAGCTTACGCCCAAGCAGCAGCTAGAGCTCTCTACGAGAACACCCAACTACCGGCAGAGGAGATAGCAAGGAAAGCCCTAGAGATTGCCGGAACAATCTGCATCTACACAAACACAAACATAACTGTTGAAGTCCTTGAGTAGGAGGTTGGATGTTTAAAAAACTCTTCGGAAGTTCACAGCCGGAAGAACGTAAGGAGGAGAAATTCCTTACCCCGAAAGAGATAGTTTCCGAACTTGATAAATACATAGTCGGCCAAAAAGAGGCTAAAAAGGCAGTTGCAGTTGCCCTCAGGAACAGGTGGAGGAGACAGAGGCTCCCAGAGGATATGAGGGATGAAGTCGCTCCAAAGAACATAATAATGATTGGACCTACCGGAGTAGGAAAGACTGAAATAGCAAGAAGGCTTGCAAAGTTAGTTAGAGCTCCCTTCATAAAAGTAGAGGCAACGAAGTTTACAGAGGTCGGGTACGTCGGAAGGGACGTTGAATCAATAATAAGGGACCTTGTAGAGATAGCAGTAAATATGGTTAAAGAGGAAAAGATAAAGGAAGTTGAGGAGAGGGCTAGGGAGCTAGCTTACGATAGACTAGCAGAGATAATGGTTCCTGAACCACAAACTCCCCAGCAGTCAATCCAGAACCTATTTGACGTTTTCCTCCCCTCTCCAAAGGCCGAACCTAGTACTGAAAGGGAACTCTCCAGAGTAAAAGACGAAAGGAACAGAATTAAGAAACTTCTAAAAGAGGGAGAACTTGACGATGAAATAGTTGAGATAGCCGTAACCGTTGAAAAGCCGGGTATAAACGTAATAGGCCTTGGGCCGGGAGTTGAGAACATTCAGGAGATGCTCTCATCAATTCTTCCAAAACCTAAAAAGCCAAGGAAGATGAAAGTTAAAGAAGCCCTGAAGTACTTGACTCAAGAGGAAGCTCAAAAGCTTATAGATATGGATGAAGTAATAAGGGAAGCAATTGATAGAGTTGAAAATCAGGGGATAGTCTTTATTGACGAGATTGACAAGGTAGCTGCAAGGAGCGGAGGAAGAGGACCGGACGTTTCAAGGGAAGGTGTTCAGAGAGACCTCCTTCCAATAGTTGAGGGAAGTAAAGTTTCAACAAAGTACGGACTTGTAAGAACCGACCACATCCTCTTTATAGCCGCAGGGGCCTTCCACATAGCAAAACCCTCAGACTTACTTCCAGAGCTCCAAGGTAGATTCCCAATAAGGGTTGAACTTAAACCTTTAACTAAAGAGGACTTTGTAAGGATACTTACAGAGCCTAAGAACGCTTTAACAAAGCAATACAAAGCCCTCCTTGAAACCGAAGGAGTTGAGATAGAGTTTACTCCTGACGGAATAGAGGAAATCGCAAGGATTGCAGAAGAGGCAAACACAAAGGCCGAAAACATAGGGGCAAGGAGACTCCATACAGTAATGGAGAAGCTCCTTGAAGAGATTTCTTTCAACGCCCCTGAGATGAAAGGTCAAAAGGTTGTAATAGACAGGGAATACGTAAGGGAAAAACTTAGCAGAGTAATTGAGGATGAAGATTTAACCAAATACATCCTTTAAGGAGTTTCCCTTGGGAAAGCTAGAGAAAATTTCAGAGAAAGTAGAAAGCCTAGGTGGAGATTTTTACATCACCTTTGACGCAGCAGAGAGGTTTTACCTATCAAGCTTTTCGTCAACTTTTGGAATTACTCTAGTTGGCCAGAAGGGGAACTTCTTAATAACGGATGGAAGGTACATTGAAAGGGCTAAGGAGCTTAAAGACTTTAAAGTAATCCTCTGGAAAGGCTGGGAGGAACTACTAGAATTCCTGAAAGGAATTAAGGCCGAAAAACTCATCGTTGACCCATCAAGGTTAAAGGCAAAGACTTACAAAGAGCTTGAGAAAAGGTTTAACCTTATTGACTGTGAAGGTTTCCTAGATGAGTTTAGGGCTGTAAAGGATGATAGGGAAATTTCCCTCATAACGAGGGCCGTTCAGATTGCAGAGCTCTCTTTAAAGAGCGTCCTTCACCTACTAAAGCCGGGAACAACAGAAATAGAGTTTAGGAGAGCCCTCATTGATGCTTTCTTCAAGTTTGGAGGAAATGGAGAGGCCTTCCCGACGATTGTCGCCTCGGGAAGGAACTCTGCAGTTCCCCACTGGGAAACAGGCAACAGAGAAATAAAGGACGGAGACATAGTTATAGTTGACTTTGGAACAGTCTATAGCGGCTACGTTTCAGACATAACGAGGACTTTCTTAATCGGAAACGTAAGCTCAGAGGCGAGGAAGATTTACGATGCAGTTTTGGAAGCTCAAAAACTCGGGATAGAAGAGCTTAGAGCCGGAAAAAGCTGTGCAGAAGTTGATTTAAAAATAAGGAAGTTTTTAGAAAACAAAGGCTACGGTGAGTTCTTTACCCACTCCTTAGGCCACGGAATAGGAGTAGAAGTTCACGAAGCCCCGACACTCTCAAAACGCTCTACAGAAATTCTAAAAGAAGGAAACGTTGTAACAGTTGAGCCTGGTGTTTACATTCCCGAAATTGGAGGAGTGAGGATAGAGGATGACTGCTTAATAACCGAAAACGGCACTTTCGTAATTTCAAATTTAAACAAGTGAAATTTCAGCTAGTCACACATCAAATTTCTTAATCGCACCTTTCAAAAGCTTGTATTTCTTATTTCTAAGCCATCTACATTGGAATTTCATAAAGTTCTTAATTAAGATGTGTGACTGTTACCCCCTTCTTGGCCTAAAAATTGTTTTTACCTTTCCTTTTAGGGTTTAAAGCATCCCAAAACCTTGAAGCGTCTGCCCATTTCAACGAGCAAAGTTAAAATCTGGGGAATCTGGGAAGGAGTTGCGAACTTCTCTATGCCGTTTTCAAGTAAAAAGGAGCTCTGGGGCTGATAGAGCATCTCTTCAAAACCTTCTCTCTTTAAAAGTTCCTTCAGCCTCGTAAAGTCAACATCAGCAGTTAAATCAACGCTTCCTGGCTCTGATAAGTAATCTTCCCAGAGTTTCCCATCTTTATAAGCTCTAAAACTCCTCTTTGAGGAAATCTCTCTACACTCTCCTCCATAGTCAAAGGTTAGAAAGAGTCCCCTTTTTAGCTTTCCTGAAATATCTTTTAAAAACTCCTCCCAGCCTATAAAGAGGGGATACTCACAGTTTTCCTTAGGTTCGCAGGGAAGGGAACCTCTAAACGGGCGGTACTCTTCAACTAAACTTCCGCCCTTTTCTAATATGAAAATTTCAAAGAGCTCCCCTTCTTTTTTAATTACCCTCTTAAAGGGAAAGGAATCAAAGAGCTCGTTAGAAACAACTACACCTTCAAATTCGGGAAGCTGGCTTACCTCACTGAACCACTTTACTTTCCCCTTAAGCCAGATTGGAGGCTCTCTCCTTTCAACGAAGAAGTACTCTTCAGGCTCTATTTCCCCAATTAAATCCTTTGCTAAAAAGCCTTTACCTCCTCCTATCTCAACTATGACTGGGGGAAGGGAGAACTCTTCAACCTTCCTCTTTAAGAACTCAGCAACTACTTTCCCAAAGAGGGGAGAGAGCTCCGGGGCCGTGAAGAAGTCCTCTCCCGGCAGATTGGATAACCTCTTTGAGGTGTAGTATCCAAACTCTTTGTGGTAGAGGCAAATCTCTACAAACCTATCAAAGGGAATTCCTCCTTTCTCCTTTACCTCAGAAAGGATAAACTCTAAAGGGCTACCCACTTTGCTCCCTCTCTCTTAACGTACCCTGAAATCTCCAATTGTGAAAGGGCCCTTGAAACAAAGCCAATATCCTCACTAATCATGTAGGCAATCTCGTCTGCCGTTAGAGGAGCTTCCTTTAAAAGGGAGTAAATTTGTTCAAATTCTCTTGGCCCGCTCTTTTTAACCTCTTTTAAAGGAAGGAACGATAAGAACTCCTCAAAATCTACCAAGGGAGTTGCTCCCTCCATAATAAGCCTGTTTGCTCCCCTGCTAAAAGGGGAATCAATGTTTCCCGGAACAGCAAAAATCTCCTTTCCCATTTCAAGGGCGTAGTTTACCGTTATAAAAGTTCCGCTCCTCTCCCTTGCCTCAACCACAACGACAGCTTCAGATAGGGCAGCAATAAGTCTGTTTCTCCTTGGGAAAAACTCCCTCTTTGCCCTAGTACCTAGAGGAAACTCTGAAATTATTCCTCCTCCACTCTCAACAATCTCCTCAGCAAGCCTCCTGTTTGAAGAAGGGTAGAGACAGTCAAGAGAACTTCCCAAAACTGCAATCGTCTTACCCTTACCTTTAAGAGCTCCCCTGTGGGCGGCCGAATCTATCCCAAGGGCAAGACCGCTAACAACTGAAATTTCACGCTCCGACAGGAACTTACCGAGTCTAAAGGCAGTTCTCCTTCCGTAGTCTGAACACCTCCTTGAACCTATAACGGCAACTTTTGGAAAGGGGAGAAAATTTCCCCACAGGTAAAAGGCAAGGGGAGGTTGAGGAGCCATGAAAAAGGACTGGGGATAATCCTCACCAACTATAGTTACTATCCTAAAGCCCTTCTTACTTGCCTCCTCAATCTCCCTTTCAGCAGTAGAAAGGTCAAGGTTTAGAGCTCCTTCCCTTACAGCTTCCTCAAGGGAACCGTAATTCTCTTTTAGTTTCTGAAACTTTTTAAAGCCGTAACCTTTCTTTAAATGAAGGACTAAAGCTAAAATCCTTTCCACTACAGAAGCCTTACTGCAGAAAGTGTTCGTTTATCCGTCTTTTCCTTTCTGTAAGAGTAGTAAAGGTCGTTTTGACAGTAAGGGCATATCTCAAGGTCTTCAATAACTTCAACACCTGCAGCCTTAAGCTGAATCTCGTTAGCCAACCTCAAATTAAAGAGGTACTTCCCTCCTCCTATATCCCTAAAACAGGCCTCATACTCTTTGTTAAAGAGCTTCTTCACGTCAGAACCTACTTCGTAACACCTATCGCAAATGCCAACCCCAAGTATTGCTTTCCTTACTCTTGTGAACCTCTCCATGTAAGAAACGGCATTAAAAGCTATACCTTTTAAAGTTCCCCTCCATCCTGCATGGACCACTCCAACGGCTCCGTCACCTATGAGGAAAATCGGGAGGCAATCGGCGGTGAGAACCCCTATCCAGATTTCCCTATTGTCCGTTATTAGAGCGTCTGCCCGGGGGACTTTAGTCGTCCTTTTCCCTACAAAAACTACCTCCGCTCCGTGAACCTGAACCGGAGTAATTACGGGGAACCCTTTAATCTCTTTAACGTCCCTTCCGTCAATTGGCTTCTTTGAAATAAACAGTTCGTAGTTCATAATGGTAGAATTTTAACATGGTAAAGGTAAAGCAGGAGAGAAGGAGTTTTCCGCCCCTCTACACCCTTAAGCCTTCCCAGCAGTTCTCCCTCTTTGAGGAGAAGTTAAAAGAGACTGTTAATTCACTTCTTCAAAAGAGGACCACAAACAGAGCTCTAAAAGAGGTCATGAAGAGGAAAGGATGGAAAGAGTTAAAGAAAATAGAGAAAAAGTTCAAGAAATTTGATAGCTACCCCCTTGAAGCAAGGAAAGTGATATACAACGTATTCTATAGGATATTTCAAAGGCTTGACTGGGCTTTAAACTCTGGAAGTGAAAGGGAGATTGAAATTAAAGTTTGGATTACTTCTTCAATTGACTACTTAAACAAAGTAATAAAAATCCTAGAGGATAACTATGGTTGAACTCTCCTCAAGGTGGATACTTCAGGAAATATTTACCGACCCTTCTGCCTGTAAAGAAGTTAAGGATGGAGAACTCTTCTTAAAGGTTGCAAGTGAAGTTGAGAAGAAAGGAGAAGGTTTAATTGAAGTTGTGGTTGAGTTTTCAGGCTCAGTAATTGAGGAAAAGTTTCAACTAGCAAACTTCAGGTTTGTTAACGTCAGCCAAGTAAAAGCCCCTTTAAGGAGAAAGAAAAGTGCAGTTAAGAAGGTGGAGGAGAGGAGGAAGCAGGAACTCTTAACATTCCTTCCAGTTTACCTCCTGAGGGCCGGAATCACCTTAAGGAAGGTAGAAGTTGAGCTGTAGCTGTAGAAAAGGAAAGAAACTCTCTTCACTAGAGAGTAGGGAAATTGAGCTACTCTTAAAGTTCTTAAAGGAAAACCCAGAGGCGTTCAGGCTAATTCTAGAGGTAGTAAACAGCTTCAGGCCCACAGACTCAGAAAGGGTAAAGGCAGAAAGGGTTTTCTTGGCAGTTAAGGATATCCTTGAACTGGGTTTACTAAGCTACAGTAAAGCGGGAAAGTTACTCCATATCTTAAATGAGTTCTTCGTTAAAAGGAGCGATAAACAGAGGGGAAACTTCCTTGAGATTTTAATATCAAAATTGGGACCCTTTACGTTCAAAGGAAAGTACAGGAGAGTCAATCAGTGTAAAGTCTTTAAAGGAAATAAGAAGTTATCAGACAAGGAAATCGACGTTTCATTCTCCGGAAAAGGAACTCTGGAACTCCACGAGTGTAAGGCCAACATGGTAAGGCAGTGGAGAGACCCTTTAACAAAGAAGAGTAAAAAAGGGAAAAAACTCCACTTTTTAAATTCACTCCCTAAAGAGTGCAGAGGGGAGAAGGAAGTAATCCCCTGTTGCAGCGGACTAGACGGTCAAATTGGAACGGAGTACATAAGGTTGGTTTTTAAGTTCTACGGGTATAAAAATATAGTAGTGGTAGGAAGGGAGGAAATATTTAAAAAGTTCTTAGAGAGGTTGAGATGATTTTCAGGGACAGAAAGGAGGCCGGGGAGCTCCTTGCTCAGGCAATTTTAAAAAGGTTTGACGGAGAACTCGTTGACCCTATAGTTGTTGCAATACCAAGGGGAGGGGTCGTAGTAGCAGAACCTATTGCAGAAAAGTTAGGAGCACCGATAGATCTTGTAATTCCGAGGAAGATAGGAGCTCCCTTTAACGAGGAGTTTGCGATAGGAGCTGTAACTGAAGACGGAACAGTCCTAATTAACCCGACAATAACCCCTGAATTTGCAGCAAGGCTCGGAATAACGGAAGAATACATAAGGAGGAAGGCAGCCGAAGAGATTGCCGAAATAGAGAGGAGAAGGAAAAAGTACCTTTCGGGCTTTGGAAGAGTTCCAAAAGAAGGTAGGGACGTAATCTTAGTTGACGATGGAATAGCAACAGGACTCACCGTTAAAGCAGCAATAGCCTCTTTAAGGAAGGAAAAACCAAGGAGAATAATACTTGCAGTCCCAGTAATGCCTGCTGAAAAGGTGGGTGAATTTAAAGAGTTAGTTGACGATTTGGTTGTCCTCTACGCTCCAGTTGAATTCAGTGCCGTTGGCCAGTTCTACTACGACTTTTCACAAACAAGCGATGAGGAGGTAATTGAGATACTAAAAAGAAACAGAATGAGTTTTAACCTATAGTCTCTTAACTAATATCAAAATAACCTTTCTGTTAAAATCCTTGAAATCAAAACTTTATAAAGGAGGATGGTATGGTTCTATCATTTGGGGAAATAAACGAGCCCCACGAGATTGTAAACATTGCCTACGCTTTTGCCCAGCAGAAACAGAAAACTTGGTTTAACGGGGAGCTCCCGATAGACCCCGTTATGAGAGTAGTCTCAATGCTTGAAGAGCAGGCGAGGCAACTTCAAGCAGACGGAGTGAAGAACATAACTATCAAGATTCTAGAAGGAACGGACAAAGACGGAGACAAAGTGATAAACGTTTGGGGAATGGGAACAATTGTAAAACTTAAATAAGGAGGGAAAATGAAGATTGGAGTAATAGGCGGAAGTGGCCTTTACAACATTGAAGGTTTAAAAGAGGTAAAGGAAATAAGGCTTGAAACTCCATTTGGAGAACCCTCCGATGCCTACATTTACGGAAAACTCGGAGATAAGGAAGTTTACTTCCTTCCACGCCACGGAAGGGGGCACGTTTACCTACCATCGGAAGTTCCGTACAGGGCAAATATCTACGGTTTTAAGATGCTTGGAGTTGACTGCATAATTTCTGTAAGTGCCGTAGGTTCAATGAGGGAAGAAATTAAACCTGGAGACTTCGTAATTGTTACCCAGTACTTTGACAGAACTAAGAATAGACCTTCTACCTTCTTTGGAAACGGAATAGTTGCCCACATACCCTTTGACACTCCAACATGTCCATACCTAAATAAAGTAGTCCACGAAGCCTGCATCGCTGAAGGTATTCCCGTTCACAGAGAGGGAACTTACATATGCATTGAAGGTCCCCAATTCTCAACAAAGGCCGAATCAAAGATCTACAGGAGCTGGGGAGTTGACGTTATCGGAATGACGAACATTCCTGAGGCTAAACTAGCAAGGGAAGCAGAAATTCCTTACTCCGCAGTTGCCCTTGCAACCGACTACGACGTATGGAAAGAGGGAGAGGAAGTTAACGTAGAAAAGGTTCTACAAACAATGGCAAGGAACATTGAAAATGCTAAGAAGATGCTCAAGAGGGTAATTGAGACAATCAAACCGGAAGACATTGAAAACTCACCTGCCAAAACTGCTCTAGTTGGAGCAATACAAACAAAGCCGGAGTTCATAAGCGAGGAAGTAAAGAAAAGGCTTTGGCTCCTTCTAAAAGACAGGATTTAAAACTGGGGGGCTTTTTGCCCCCTTTACAAAAAAAACCAACAATACCAAAATCGCAAAAACCTTTAAGAGAGTAAAGCAAAGAATATCCAAGTCGCAATCCCTTTCACTTTTTAGGGCTTTTCAACATTACTATTACTGTACCAGTAAGGGTTCAATATCAAGAACAGTCGCAATCCCTTCCACTTTTTAGGGCATTTCAACAGCACTTTTTGTTATACGTTGTCTTTCTTGCGTTTCAAATCAGACAGTTTTTCATAATTATCTAAAGTTCCTTACGGAGAAATACTTTTTGCCAAATACCCTTCAAAGCATTAAAAACCAAGGCTTTATCTATCGTAATTTTAGAATAACCTAATACTTATTGAAAAACACCCCTTTCCATATTCATCTTTCAAAGAACCAACTACGATTTTATCACAGTACTTTTCTTAAGCCCCATCCCCTTTTCCCCAATCTCTGTGGTAGGGGCTTCCCCTGTTTATCTCCTGAGCTCTAAAGAGCTGTTCAAGTAGAACTATACGGGCAACGTCGTGCTGAAGAGTCAGTCTTGAAAGGGAGAGGAGGAAATTTGCCCTTCTCTTTACTTCTTCAGAAAGGCCGTCTGCACCGCCAATCAAGAAAGATAGGTTTGAATGGGCACTGACCAATTGGGCAAATTCCCTTGAATTTAACTCCTTCCCCCTCTCATCAAGGGCAACTACAAAACCCTTTGCCTTTGAGAGTAACCTTTCCCCCTCCTCCTCCTTACTCTTCCCCTTCCTTACCTCAACAACCTCTAAGTTACGAACCTTCCTAAGGTAAAGCTCCTGAGCTTCCTTAAAGTGAGGAGCTATCTTTCCAACGGCTACAACCTTAAGCTTCATCCTTTACTTCTTCAGGCAGTAGTTGAGCAACCTCCAACTTTGGAGCGTCAAGCCATAGACTCTCAAGGTTGTAGAGCTCCCTGAACTCAGGCTTAAATATGTGAACTATTACGTCTCCAAAGTCCATCAAAATCCAGTTAGCGTTTTCGTAACCCTCAAAGCTTACCGGAAGAATTCCTTTCTCTTTAAACTTCTTCCTAATCTCATCGGCAATGGTCCTTCCGTGAACGTCGGAGGAAGCCGTAAGGATAACGAAGAAATCTGCCAGAGAGCTTAAACCTCTAAGGTCTATAACAACAGGGTTTTCAGCCTTCTTATCAAGGGCCGTCTTTAGGGCAAGCTTTACTTTCTCAAGACTGTCCAACCTTTTACCTCCTCCTCTAAATGGTTTCCTTTATCTTCCACCAAATTGAACGCTTAATTGGGTTAATTACAGGCTCTACTTCAAGGTGTTCCTTCCCGTTAAGTATCTCAAGGGCTTTTACCCCGTAGGGAGAGTTAGGATACTTCTTAGCAACTTGAGAGAGAATCTCTCTACCCTTCTCCCTGTTAAGCTTTGCAATCTCTTTCCACCTCTTTATATCCTTCTCTATTAAATCTATTCTATTCTTTGCTACCCTCCTTTCATCAGGGTCGTCAGACTTTAATCTCTCCTTTTCGGACTTAAGGTGATCTTTTAACCTGTCAATCTCCTCTTTTGCCTGAAGAGGAGTGTAATAGTAAGCCCTTCCAATGAGATAGCCCATCCTGTCGGGACTCTCAACGTCCCAGTACTCTCTCTTTACCTTCTGGTAACGCTGAATGGAGGCAGTAAATTTCCTCAGCATGTCGTAGGTTCCGGCTATGTAAATTTGATGCTCAGCAAGTATTTTCCTTGCAATTTTCCGATACTCCTTAGCCTTATCAACCCTGAGGTCTGAAGGGTAGCGCTCAATAAAGTCACTGAAGATGTTGTAAGCCTTCTTCGCAAATGTAACGTCCCACTCAGGCCCTTTTGTTAAGTTTAAATAACACACTCCCAACCTAAAGAGGGCATCCTTAGCCCTTGGTGACGCCGGGTAGAGCTCCAGAAATTCTTCATAATTAAGGGCTGCGTTTTCGTAGTCTCCATCGTTAAAGTAAGAATCTGCAAGGGCTATCTTTGCAATCTCCTGCTCCTTAGGAGAGAGCTCCCCACTTAAGGCCTTCTCAAGGAGGAACTTAGCCTTTCCCCAGTCCTCCTTTGAAGCAGCCTCTATTCCCTTCCTGTACTGCTCCTGTGCCGTTTGGGGAATCCTCTCACAGGAAGCAAGGGCAAGTAAAACAGAAATTCCTAAAATAAACTTCCTCATTAAACTCCTCTCTAAGCTTATTCATAGCACAGCCATTAATATAGCACAGCTAACTCCTTGATATCTGATACTTCTCTATGTGATAGTGTTCAACGGGAACAACCTTTATCTCTATACCGTAGAGCTCTGAGATTCTACCGAGAACCTCCTGCTCTTCATTCTTGAGCTTATCGTGGACCATAGGGTTTACGTAAACCCTAATAGTACGAGTGTTCTTAAAGCTAGTCTTTAAGACTCTTAGGATTTCCCTTTCAACCTCAAAGGCAACAGTCTCAAGGGACTTAACCCTTCCCCTTCCCTCACAATAAGGACAGGTCATAGTTAAGGTTTTACCCAGGCTCTTTTTAACCCTCTTCCTGGTCATCTCAACAAGTCCAAGGTCAGACATGCTTACTATCTTCGTCCTCGCCCTGTCTTTACTGAGCTCCCTTGCTAAGGTCTCAAGGAGGAGCTCCTTATTTTCAGGTTTTTTAAGGTCTATAAAGTCTATAACTATTATCCCTCCTATATCCCTCAAACGGAGCTGCCTGGCTATCTCTTTTGCAGCTTTAAGGTTTATCTCAAGGGCTGTCTCCTCAATGGAGTTACTCTTTTTAAACTTTCCACTGTTTACGTCTATTGAAACTAGGGCTTCAGTCTCATCTATTACTATGTAACCGCCCCCTGGAAGGTAAACTTTTCGGGAAAGAGCTTTCTCTATCGCATCCTCAACGTGAAACTTCTCAAAAAGGGGAATTTCCCCCTTGTAGAGCTTTATTCTGCCGGCAAGTTTAGGGATAAAGGCCTTAGCAAAGGAAAGGGCCCTTTCGTACTCAGCTGGAGAGTCTATTATCACCTCACTAACGTCCTCAGTTAAAAGGTCCCTTAAGGTTTTAGGAACGATTTCAAGGTCTTGATAGAGGAGGGAAGGAGGAGGCCTCTTCTCTGCCTTCTCCCTTAATCCTTCCCAAACTTTAAGGAGGTAGTTTAAATCCCTCTTAAGCTCTTCCTCTGTAGCTCCTTCAGCCGCAGTTCTAACTATGATTCCATACTCAGGAGGCTTTATCCCGTGTGCAATTTTCCTTAACCTTTCCCTCTCTTCCTCGTTAGTAATTCTCCTTGAAAGGCCGACCTTATTTATAGTTGGAAGTAGAACGAGGTAGTGACCTGGAATAGTTATGTTAGTTGTAACTCTCGGCCCTTTGGTACCTATTGGCTCCTTTATGACCTGAACTAAAAGCTCCTGACCTTCAGAGAGGACTTCCTCAACAGGTGGGAGCTCCAACTCCTCCCCTTCAACGTCAAACTCTTCATCCTCAAACTGAAAGCTTATAGCCTCCTTAACGTACAAAAAGGCTTTCTTTGAAAGGCCTATATCAACAAAGCCAGCCTGAACGGCGGGAACAATTTTTGAGACCTTACCCTTATAGATGTTCCCGACTATTCCCCTCTTTTCCTTCCTTTCAACGTAAAACTCCGTTAACTGTCCCTCTTCAAGGAGGGCAATCCTCACTTCCTTTGTAAGGGCATTTATGAGAATCTGTTTAGACGGGGTAGAGTTCTTTCCTAACAACATCTGCGCTTCCCAAGTCAAGCCCAATTAAGTTTAGTATATCCTGAACGTTTAAAGTATTTCCATTTAAAACTTTAACATCAATCCTTAACCTTCCGTCTTCCCTGTCCAAGTCTAAAATCCAGTCTTTAAGTACTACCTCTTTACCCTTCCTCGTAACTCCCCTTTCTGCCCTTAGAGGGTCAAGGTTAAAATCTCCCTTAGGTTCAATTAAATAAGTTACTCTCTCTATTCTCTTTAGGAGAGTCTCCTTTAAGTCTAAGTCAACAAAAGACTTAAACTTTAACCCCTCAGGGAGGAACTTAACAGATTCCTCTATTAAACCGTCAAAGTCAAAGCTCTCCTCTGTAAGCTCTAACTCAACAATTTCCCCTAGACCTTCAACACCAACGGGAAGGCCGAGGAGGATGTTAATTTTCGGGTGAGGGTTAAAACCTTGAGAGTACCTTAGAGGAACTTTAAACTTCCTAAAGGTCCTCGTAAATGCCCTTGTAAGGTCAAGGAGGGATAGGAACCTGGAAAATCCCCTCTTTTCAAAAATCAGTGCAACTTTTCTCTTAAGAGGGAACTCCCTTTTCGGCCTTGGAGGAACTTTGAACTCTATTTTCTCAGGTATAGGGTAGTCCTTTAGTTTCCTTATCTCCTCCGGAGTACAGGCTCCGCAGGCGTGGCATCCAACAATACGGCAGTCTGGAGTCCAGAGCTCCCTCCTTGCCCTATCAAGCTCCCTTATTAAAAACTCTTTCTTTACCACTCCTTCAATAAAGTCCCAGGGGAGCTCCTCTTCTAAACTCCTCCTTCCAAGCTCCCTGTTTAGGTCAATTCCGCTCCTATCAAAAGCCCCTGTCCAGCTCTCCCAGTTAAAGTACTCATCCCAACCGTCAAGCTGGCACCCTAACCTGTAAGCTTCAAAAATAAGCCTTGATACCCCCTCTCCACCCCTTGTTAGTAGGGCCTCTACAGTTGACTGTCTGTAATCGTGAAACCTTAAGGTAAAGCTCTTAGGAGCCTTCCTCTTTATAAAGGAGATTTTCTCAGTTACCTCCTCTTCAAGGGAAAAAGGTTCCCACTGGAAAGGAGTAAAGGGTTTTGGAACAAAAATTGAAATTCCAGCTGCAAGGTGTTTTCTCCCTCTGTACCTCCTTCCGATCTTATGAACCTGCCACAGCATATCAACGAGGGCCTCAATATCCTCCCACTCCTCAAAGGGAAGGCCAATCATAAAGTAGAGCTTGATTCTGTTCCAACCTCGGCTAAAGAGTCCCTCAACTGCCCTAAAGAGATCCTCGTTGGTTAAATCCTTATTTATTATCCTCCTAAGCCGGTCTGAACCGACCTCTGGAGCAAGTGTAAAGCCCGTTTTCTTAACCTGCATTATCTGAGAGGCCAGATCAGGGTTAAAGCCCTTAACCCTCATTGAAGGAAGGGAGAGGGAAATCATCTCTCTGTAGCAAACCTCCATAACTTCAGGAACGAGGGTGTTAAAGCGGCTGTGGTCGGAAATTGAAAGGGCAGACAGTGAAGCCTCTTCATAACCTGTATTCCTGAAAGTCTCCTCAATCAATCTCTTTACAAGCTTTTCATCTCTCTCCCTGTAGGGCCTGTACACGTATCCGGCCTGACAGAACCTACACCCTCTCAAACAGCCCCTTGCTGCCTCAACTGCAATCCTATCTTGGGTCGTTTCAACCGTAGGAACGGGGGGAGAAGTATGGTAAAAACCTTCTGGAACTTTAGCGAAAACAGCCTTCTTAACTGGATGCCTTCCAAACTTTGGAACCCAAACTCCCCTTACCTTCCTTGCCTCCCTCAGGAAATCCTCCCTACTCCCTCCACTTCTCTTTATATCCCTGTAGAGTCTTCCCAGTTCAACTAGCGTTTCCTCACCGTCACCAATGGAGAAGAGGTCAAAGAAGGGAGAAAGGGGAACTGGGTTGTAGACGCAGGGTCCTCCTGCAAAGACAACCGGAAAGTTCCAACCTTCCCTCTCTTCAGAGTAAATGGGAACTCCTGCAAGCTCAAGGAGCTTTAAAGCGTTCGTGTAAGTAAGCTCTGATGAAAAGGAAAAGCCCCAAAGGTTGTAGTCCCTAACCGGCCTAAGCTCTTCCAGAGTATAAAGGGAAATTCCCCTTTCCTTCATAAAGGCCTGCATATCGGGCCTTGGTAGGTAAGCCCTGTGCATAAGGGCAAAATCGGTTGAGTTTACAAGGTGGTAGAGGATTTTCCCTCCGATGTGTGAAGAACCTACCTCATAGAGGTCCGGATAAGAGATAACAAAACGAACTTCCCTCTCCTCAAATCTGGGAGCTCTCAAATTAAGCTCCAAAGGGAGGTAGGAAGCAGGTTTCTTTACTCTGTAAAGGTCCGTTAAACTCTCTAGTATCCTATCCTTAAAGCTAAAACTCATCGTCATCAAACCACTCTTCAGTATCAAAGTAATCGCTATCAGGTGAATTTAAATCCCTCTCCGAACCTTTACTATCACTACCTTCCTCAACTATCACAGGCGGGCGTTCAAGTAGAGTTCCCAACAATAGGCCAGCGGTAAACCCGCTTAAAACTGGAAGGTAAGGGAAAAGTGGTTCAAGAACGTGACTTGAAGGGCTTTTCTCCCTAAAGAGCTTTCTCACTTCATCGGAAGAAACAGGAACTCTAACTTCCTGAGTTCCGTCAGAGACTACTATGACAAAGTTCTCTCCGTCCCTCTCTATGGAAAACCTTTTAATGGCAGAAGAGGAGAAAAACTTTACCCCGTCCTTTCCGGCGTAAGTTACACCACTTTGAGTGAAAATAAGGCTTGAACCGTCAAGCCCCCTAAGTTCAAGCTTTTCATTACTTTCCACCTCTTTTCCCTTTACGAGAGTAAAGAAGAGAATTAATAGGAGGAATACTATCAGAAACAGGAAAATTCCCATCAATCACTCCAAATATTTTTTATTTTAAAAACTATAGCTTACTCCAAGCAGGAAAGTCCTATCGGTATGATACTCAGCATCGTCTGGAAGGAGGTTTTGGTAATCTACTCTGTAGGATAGGTTCAAGGATAGGTTTGAACCAAAAGGCACTTTAAAAGTTGTCCTTGAGTGGAGGAAGTAGTCATCCTTATCCTTAAAGGAAACCTGGTACGATAGACTCTGCTCAAATAGAAGACTAGAAGTTAACTTCTTAAAGTAATTTCCTTTTAGTTCAGCCTGAGAGTAGGTAGAGCTCTCTCCTGCCGAGTAGTTATTGTAGGTATAAGTGAAACTTCCAGAAACCGTTAAATTCTCACTTATTCTCCAGGATAGACCAGGTCCTAAACCGCCTCTAAAGTCGTACCCTGAAAAAGGGTCTCTGAAGATAAACCCGTAGAACTCCAAAAAGAATTTGTCTTTAAATTTCCTCCCAACCGTTCCTTCTAAGTTCAGCTTGTTAGACGTCTCTTCTCCGTCATCTTCTTTGTATAGGTAATCTCCCCTTGAGGAAAACTTCCACCTGGATAGCTCCCTATTTAGCTGATAAGAAACTGCCAGAGTATTGGTGCCGCTGTTTCCCGAGGTCTGCGTAAAAGACAGTGTAAATTCCCCCGAACCTAAAGAAACTTTAGGAAAGAGAGTAAAGAGACAAAGGAACAAAATAGTTTTCTTCATGGGAAAACTCCTTTCACTCTCTTAGAAACATAAGGGTATAATTTTGCAAACTTCATGGAGGTCTCTTACTTGGGTAAGAAAATCTATGAAAACCTTAAATCTTTTGCAATTGCCCTAATATTGGCCCTCATTATCAGAACTTTCATAGTCCAGTCTTTCCACATTCCTTCAGGTTCAATGATTCCGACCCTCCTTGTGGGAGACTTCATCTTAGTTGACAAAGTTACCTACCACTTTAGAGAACCTGAAAGG
The DNA here is from genome assembly GCF_003633715.1 of Thermovibrio guaymasensis. Lineage (NCBI taxonomy): Bacteria > Pseudomonadati > Aquificota > Aquificia > Desulfurobacteriales > Desulfurobacteriaceae > Thermovibrio > Thermovibrio guaymasensis. Next base: position 124,496 of record NZ_RBIE01000001.1, on the reverse strand, counting down.
GGAGACGTAGTCGTATTTCACTTCCCCCTAAACGAAGATGTCTACTACGTAAAGAGAATTGTTGGAGTTCCCGGCGACAAGGTTCAGGTTAAGAACGGAAAACTTTACATTAACGATAAACCCTGTAAGTATCAATTCGTAGGCAACTACTCCTACGAGGAAAAAGGAAACTTCTACAAGGGAAACCTCTACTACGAGTTCCTACCCAAAAGGGAAGGAGGTGTGAAAAAGCACCTAATCTTAAAGACTGGAATTCAGGGAGACAACACAGAAGTGTTTGTAGTTCCCAAAGGAAAGTACTTTATGATGGGAGATAACAGGAACAACAGCTACGACAGCAGGTACTGGGGATTTGTTGACAGAGATAAGATAGTAGGAATTGCTAGGATTATATTCTTTTCCTGGGACGGCCAGAAACACTTACCAAGGTTTAACAGGTTATTCAAAATAATAAATTAAATTAAAAGAGGGGGAAATCCCCCTTAAACCTTACTTCCTCTTTTTCTTCTTTAGCTCTTTTTCTGTAGCCTCTTTAAGGTCCTTTCCTGGCTTGAAGGCAGGAACGAGCTTAGCAGGAACCTCAACCTTTTCACCTGTCTTAGGATTCCTAGCAACCCTAGGAGCCCTCTCCTTCATGAGGAAGGTTCCAAAGCCCCTAATCTCTACCTTGTCACCCTTCTTGAGGGCCTCAGTAACCACCTCAATAAAGGCGTTGAGAGCTGCCTCGGAATCTTTCTTCCTGATTCCCGCTCTCTCTGCCATTGCGGCTACAAGTTCACTCTTTGTCATGCCGCTCCCTCCTTATATTAGTTTAAGTCAAGTGTTTCAAGACTTTAACTTGAAAATACAATTAAAGTCCTTCATTGTCAAGAGATTTCTTCTACTTCTACCCCTAACTTCTTTTGCAAATACGCAAAATCAATATCTTCAATTAAAACTCTCTTTACCCTACTGGTCTGACCTGAAACTATTGAGATTGAACTTTTAGGAACTTTCAACTCTTTTGAAAGGAGCTCTATCAAGGCTTTATTTGCCTTCCCCCCTTCCGGAGGAACCGTCACCTTTACCTTCAGCCTCCCCGCTTCCACCTTCTCTACTCTGTTCCTGGAAGCCTTGGGCTGCAACTTCACCTCTATCTCTATCCCTTCCTTCCTCCTTCTGACCTGAAGCATCCCTTTTAAGCTCCTCTAAGATTTTGGTCATATCTATTATGGCTATTTTAAGCCTATCGTACATAGTCTTCTGTGTAAACCTTAACTTCTCAATCTCAAGCTCAAGGGTCCTCTTTTCCTTTTCAAGGAACTCCTTCTCCTTCCTCTTCTCCTCAACTATCTTCTCAATCTCTTTCTTAGCCCTCTCTACAAGCTCCTTCGTTTTATACTCAGGCGTACTGACTTTCAACTTTTCTATCTCTTTAAGGAGCTCCTGATAGGCGTTTGCAATCTCTACAAGGAAGCTATCAACTTCGTCTGGATCGTAACCAAAGAGCTTTTTACTGAACTCCTTATTCCTTATTTCTGACGGAGTAAAGACCCTTTTCTTTTCCTTCCCTGTTTGTTCTTCCATATTAAAGCCCTCTAATTAAACTATCTATCAACTGTAAGAAGATTATAGCAACCAAAGGACTAAAGTCTATTCCACTTACCGGAGGAACTACCTTCCTAATAGGAGAGAGTAGGTAATCAAGGAGCTCTATAACCGAGTTAATGAGGCTGTTCCTCTTATGAGGAGGTATGAAAGTTAAAAGAGAGCCAAGAATAATGAACCAGACCAGTCCTTCAATCAGATAGTGAAGGAAATTCTTAACAACCTCTACCAAGATTTCACCTCTCTAATTAACTTTACAAGCTTCCTAACGGCCTCTCCCCTGTGGGAGATTCTATTCTTCTCCTCTAGGGGGAGCTCCGCCATAGTCTTTTCATAACCCTCTGGAACGAAAAGAGGGTCATAGCCAAAGCCTCCCTTTCCCCTCAGTTCAGTTATCACCTTACCCTCAACCTTTCCCCTACTCCAGAGCCCCATACCTTCAGGAAAGGCTAGAAATAGAAAAGAGACATACCTGGCAGGGGAGGAGTTAAGTCCGAGCTTCTTTAACTCCTCTATCAACTTCCTGTTATTCTCTTCATCGGTAGCCTCTTCCCCTGCAAACCTTGAGGAGTAAACCCCAGGTTTCCCTCCAAGGGCATCAACTTCAAGACCTGAGTCCTCTGCCAAAACCGGCTGCTTTAGGACTCTAGCATAGTAATCGGCCTTCTGATAAGCATTTTCACAGAAAGTGTTTCCTTTCTCGTCCGGAGGAGGAACCTTTCCCTTCTCTAAGGGAACAACCTCTATTCCAAACTCCTTTAAGGCCTCCTGAACTTCTCTAACCTTTCCCAAGTTGGTAGTAGCAAAAACTATCCTCAACTTCCAACCTCCAAAACTTCCTTCTGCTTCTGTATAAGCTTCCCTATTCCCTTTGAGGCGAGCTCAAGGAGGTTATCAAGCTCACTTCTAGTAAAAGTCCTACCCTCGCCGGTTCCTTGGATTTCGGCAAACTCTCCCCTTTCGTTCATAACAACGTTCATATCAACTTCAGCCTTTGAGTCCTCCTCGTAGTTTAAATCTAAAAGGAGAACTCCATCAACTATTCCAACGCTAACGGCAGCAACGAACAAATTAACAGCTTCCAGCTTATCAATTCTCTGGAGAGCTCTATAAAGGGCAACGAAAGCGCCGGTTACTGAAGCAGTCCTCGTCCCTCCGTCGGCCTGAATGACGTCACAGTCTATCCAAAGGGTAATTTCACCAAGGCGCGAAAGGTCAACAGCGCTCCTCAAAGAACGGCCGATCAACCTCTGTATCTCCTGGGTTCTACCCGTCAACTTCCCCTTTGCCGCCTCCCTGACGGTTCTCTGGACTGTAGCCCTCGGAAGCATTGAGTATTCAGCCGTTATCCAGCCCTGCCCCGTCCCCCTTAAAAAGGGAGGAACCTTCTCCTCAACTGACGCAGTACAGATTACTTTCGTATCTCCAAACTCTATAAGACAGGAACCCTCTGCGTACTTTATGTAGTCAAGGACAATATTTACGGGCCTTAACTGGTCAGGCCTCCTTCCATCACTCCTTATCAATACTTACCTCCTCAATTTCAACTTCGCTTCCCATTATTAGCCTTGCTATTCTCTCAAAACGCTCCGTCCTGTCACTAACGAGGATCTTCACAGAACCTATACCTTCTTCCCTCTTAGCAGGTAAACTCCTCTCAACCTCCTTAGCGACTGCAACGGCAGAATCAATAAGGTTAAGCTCAGGATAGAGCTCCCCTATAACACCCTTTATAAGAGGATAGTGGGTACATCCAAGGACCAGCGTGTCTATTCCCTTAACAACAAGTTCGTCTAGGTACCTCTTAACAACTTCCCTCGTCACAGGATCGTCAAGCCAACCCTCTTCAATAAGGGGAACCAAAAGAGGACAGGACTTTTCGTAGACTTCACAAAAAGGATTTAAAGAGACAATTTCCTTCCTGTAGGCGTGGCTCTTTATAGTTGCCTCTGTTCCAATTACTCCTATTCTCCCTTCCTTAGAACTAAAAACTGCAAGCTTGGCTCCAGGTTTGACAACCCCAACTACCGGAAAGGGAAACTCCTCTTTAAGGATATCAAGAGCGTGGGCACTAGAAGTATTACAGGCAACAACCAACATCTTTATACTGTAGGACTCAAGGAGTTTCGCATTTTGAATGCTGTACTTTATTATCGTTCTGGGGGATTTAGTCCCGTAGGGAACTCTAGCTGTATCTCCAAAGTAAATTAAGTTCTCGCTGGGAAGTAAGTCTTTTATGGCCTTTAGAACAGTCAACCCCCCAACCCCGGAATCAAAAATCCCTATCGCTCTATCTGCCATTGCTTCTCCAGAAGGTACTGGACTAATTTAAGTAAGTTAGACAAAAATTTAATCGGGTTAAAGTTATGAGAAGCTGTAAGGAAATTATAGATAAAGTAAAGGAATACCGTCCCAACTTTAACGGAGAGCTTATTGAGAAGGCCTACGAGTTTGCAAAGAAAAAACACGAAGGCCAATTTAGGAAATCGGGAGAACCTTTCTTTTCCCACCCTGCAGAAGTTGCTTACATCTTAGCAGAACTGAAGATGGACGTTCCAACGATAGTTGCAGGTCTCCTTCACGACACCCTTGAGGATACGGATACAACGGAGGAGGAAATTGAAAGGGAGTTTGGAAGAGAGGTCCTGTTTATAGTAAAAGGAGTAACAAAGCTTGAAGGATACTCCTTTCAGAGTAAGGAGGAAAAGGAGGCTGAAAGCTTTAGGAACCTACTTATCTCTCTGGCTGAAGATATAAGGGTTTTAATAGTTAAACTTGCAGACAGGCTCCACAATATGAGAACGCTCCAACACATGAAGAGGGAGAGCCAGCTGAGGAATTCTAAAGAGACGCTCACAATCTACGCTCCCCTTGCAAACAGGCTGGGAATGTACAGGATAAAGAACGAACTTGAAGACCTATCCCTCAAGTACCTAGACCCCGATGCCTATTATGAAATAGAGAGAAAGGTCAAAGAGAAGAAAAAGAAGCTACTTCCCTACCTTGAAGGGGTAATAGAGCGAGTAAGGGAGGAACTGGAAAAGAACGGAATAGAAGGACAGATACAGTGGAGGATAAAGCACATCTACGGTATTTACCGGAAGATGGTAACAAAGGGAATACCCTTTGAAGAAGTCTACGATGTGGCAGGAATCAGGGTAATAACTGATACGGTAGGTAACTGCTATCAGGTTATGGGTTTAATCCACCACATCTGGACTCCCGTTCCTGGAAGGATAAAGGACTACATAGCTGTTCCAAAGCCGAACATGTATCAGTCCCTCCACACTACAGTTGTAGGTCCTAAAGGGCAGTTCATAGAGTTTCAGATAAGAACTTGGGAGATGCACCAAGTTGCAGAACTCGGAATCGCAGCCCACTGGAAGTACAAGGAAGGGGGAGGAGCTCTCAGCGAGAGCGAAAAGGAGAGGTTTATCTGGCTTAGAAACCTTCTTGAATGGGTTAAGGAGGAAAAGGATCCGAAAGAGTTTATAAACTCAGTAAGAACAGACCTTTACGGTGAGAACATATACGTATTCACCCCGAAAGGGGACATAAAAACCCTTCCAGTTGGAGCAACTCCCGTTGACTTTGCCTACGCAATCCATACTTCTGTCGGCCACAAGTGTAGAGCTGCAAAAGTTAACGGCAAATTAGTTCCACTGAACTATACCCTTAAAAACGGAGATAAAGTTGAGATAATAACCGGCAGTGAGGAAAAACCGAGTAGAGATTGGCTCAACTTCGTTAAAACTTCTAAAGCCCGCCACGCAATCCGTTCCTTTATCAGGAAAGAGGAAAACGAAAGGGCAAGGAAACTTGGAGAGAGCTTGGTTGACAAAGCCATTAGGAAGCTATCAGGAAAGAGCTTAAACACACTAGACGAAGAGGAGATACAGGAGAAACTAAAACCTTTAGGCTACTCAAACCTTCACTCACTTTTAGTTGACGTAGGCTTTGGGAAAGTTGAACCGGACGTTGCAGCTAGGAAGCTTCTAGGCCTTCCGGTTGAGAAGAGGAAGAAGAGGAGGCAGAGCTCTATTAAGAGTGAAGTTGCAATAGAGGTTGATGGAATAGAGAACATGGCAGTAAGCCTTGGAAAATGTTGCCATCCACTTCCAGGAGATGAGGTTGTTGGAGTTGTTAACTCTGGTAAGGGAATAGTAATCCACACTAAAGACTGCCTTGTTGCAAGGCAGGTTATGGAGAGTTCTCCAGGGAAGATACTTAAGGTAAATTTCGTCCCATCAGAGAAGCTGTACCCTGCAAAGTTGAGGGTATCGGTTATTGATAAACCCGGAATGCTAGCAGAAATATCCGCCGTAATCTCAAAGCACAACATAAATATAGCTGACATAAAGGTTAGAAAGGCAAACGAGAAAACGGTACTTGACTTCATCCTCCAAGTAAAGAGTAGGGAAGAGTTCAACCAGGTCCTCAAAGCAGTAAGGGGAGTCAAAGGTGTAATATCTGCAAAGAGAGTTCACAGGAAAAAAATTAAGAGAGTTGTTCATTAATACTTTTCCATCTATCTTTACCAGTAGAAAACAGACAAGGAGGAATTTATGGAAGAGATCCTCAACCAGTTCGTTCCTATAGTGATTGAGCAAACAGGTAGAGGCGAAAGGGCATACGATATCTACTCAAGGCTCTTAAAAGACAGGATAATAATGCTTGGAACCCCCATAGACGACCACGTTGCAAACCTCATAGTTGCCCAGCTTCTCTTTTTAGAGGCCGAAGACCCTGAAAAGGACATTTACCTTTACATAAACAGCCCAGGAGGAGTAGTTACTGCTGGACTTGCAATCTACGACACCATGCAGTACATAAAGCCTGACGTTGTGACTATCTGTATGGGACAAGCTGCAAGTATGGGGGCAGTTCTCTTGGCTGCTGGAGCCCCTGGTAAACGCTTTGCACTACCCCACGCAAGGATAATGATTCATCAGCCACTTGGAGGATTCCAGGGACAGGCAACGGATATAGAAATTCACGCAAAGGAAATCCTAAGGTTAAAGAGAATGCTAAACGAAATACTTGCCAAACATACAGGAAAGCCAATCGAAAAGATTGAACAGGACACAGAAAGGGACTACTTTATGAGCGCAGAAGAGGCAAAAGAGTACGGCCTTATAGATAAAGTTCTAACTAAGAGGGGCGGTTAATTGGTAAAGGGAAAGTTTCCCTTAGATAGAGTTGAAGAGGCCATAGAGGACATAAAGCAGGGGAAAATGGTCATCGTTGTTGATGACCCAAACAGGGAAAATGAAGGGGACCTCGTTATTGCCGCTGAAAAGGTTACTCCTGAAGCTATAAACTTTATGGCAAAGTACGGAAGGGGATTAATCTGCCTTGCCCTCCCTGAAGAAAGGTGTGAAGAACTAGGCTTTGAGCCTATGACCCCAAAGCCTTCAGATCCTAAAGAAACCGGGTTCTGTGTTTCCGTTGACGCTCATCCAAAGTTTGGAACTACAACGGGAATCTCCGCCTACGATAGGGCTATAACGATTAAGCGGGCAGTAAGTCCAGATGCAAAACCTGAAGACTTTGTAAAGCCAGGGCACGTTTTCCCCTTAAGGGCAAGGAAAGGAGGAGTTCTCAAACGCTCAGGCCATACAGAAGCTGCAGTTGATTTAGCAAGGTTGGCCGGCCTCTACCCGGCCGGTGTAATCTGTGAGATTATGGATGAAGATGGAAGCATGATGAGGCTTCCAAAACTGATTGACTACGCAAGGGAACACGGCCTCAAAATAATAAGCATAGCCGACCTGATTGAATACAGGATGAAGAGTGAAAGCCTGATAAGGAGAGAGGCCGAGGCAAACCTCCCAACGGTTTACGGCCAGTGGAAGATCTACGCCTATACCTCACTAGTAGATGGAAAAGAACACGTAGCTTTAGTAATGGGAGATATAGATGAAAACGAACCTGTTCTCGTGAGAGTCCACTCTGAATGCTTAACAGGAGACGTCTTTGGTTCATTGAAGTGCGACTGCAGGAGCCAACTCCACAGAGCTATGGAGATGATTTCAAAAGAGGGTAAAGGGGTAATCGTCTACTTAAGACAGGAAGGTAGGGGAATAGGTCTTGTGAACAAAATAAAGGCCTACCACCTTCAGGACCACGGTTTTGATACAGTTGAAGCTAACGAAAAACTTGGATTTCCTCCTGACATGAGGGATTTTGGAATAGGAGCCCAAATTCTGAGAGACCTTGGCGTTAAGAAGATGAGGTTAATGACGAATAACCCAAGGAAGTTAATTGGCCTTGAAGGTTACGGCCTTGAAATAGTAGAGAGAGTACCTATCATAACAGGTGTTTGTCAGTATAACATCGGATACCTTAAAACCAAGAAGGAAAAGATGGGACACCTAATTGAACTGGAGGGAAAAAATGGATAACAAGGAGTTTCAGGTTCCAGAAGGAATAAGGGAGAAGCTTAACCAGATTAATAAACAGTTCACTGTATTTGTTGAGGAACTTGTAAGGGACTATGAAAACAAAGTAAACGACCTTCAACAGAGGGTTGAAGAACTTGAACAGGAGAACGTTGAGCTTAAGTATAAGTTGAGACAGTTAGGCAACGAACTGAAGAACCTGAGCGAGAAAATAGCTTCTGAGTTCCTAAAGAGGGCAGAAAACGCCCTTGAGGAGGTTGAGAAATTCAACCAAAAATAGGAATTACACTTGGAGACCCTGCAGGAATAGGACCCGAAATTCTCCTTAAATCCCTCAACTTCCTGCACTCCCTTAAAGGGACTTTCACTATTTACGGCTCAAAAGACGTTTTAGATTTCTACTCTGAGCTCCTCTCAATATCCTATTCACTAGAGCTGGTTAAGGAACCACCAAACGAACGTGGAGTTTACCTAATTGACGTGTATCCGGTAAAAGGAATAAAGCCAGGAAAACCGAACCTCCAGTGTGGAACTGCCCAGTTTAAGTTCATTGAAAGGGCAGTGAGTGATGCAAAGAAGGGAAAAATTGACGGAATAGTTACCTTTCCCATAAATAAGGAAGTAATCAGAAGAGCCGGTTTTAAATTTCCCGGACACACCGAATACTTAGCAGACGCTTTTAAAATAAAGGATTTTGCTATGATGCTCTCCAATCAAAAGCTAAGAACGGTTCTCCTAACAACTCACCTTCCTTTGAGAAAGATTCCAGATAAAGTAAAAAGGGAAGAAGTACTTAAAAAACTAAGGTTAATCTGGAAGGAGCTCCGCCCAAGGAAAATAGGAGTATGTGGTCTAAACCCCCACGCTGGAGAAGGTGGCCTGTTTGGAAGAGAAGAGATAGAAGAGATAACACCTGCAGTAGAAAAGGCAAGGAAAGAAGGCATTCCGGCCTTTGGTCCTTACCCTTCAGACACTCTATTTGTGAGGGCTTTAAGGGGAGAGTTTGAGGTCGTTCTATCAATGTACCACGATCAAGGTCTAATCCCAATTAAACTCCTCGGATTTAGTAAGAGTGTTAACACAACTTTAGGCCTTCCGATAATAAGGACATCGGTAGATCACGGAACTGCCTACGATATAGCCGGCAAAGGTATTGCAGACGAAGGAAGCTTTAAAGCTGCAGTAGAAGAAGCTTTAAACCTTCTAAAGAAAAGAGAACTTTGATAGAATTTAGCTTAAATTAAAAGGGCTAAGACTATGAGAGACTTAAGTTTTTTAAGAATTCCACGTGCAGATAGTAGTACAATATTTTTATTTATACTAATTCTAACGGTCTTTATACTCTTTCTCATTCTAGTAGGGCTTCTAAGGGAATACCTCAAGAAAGTCAACATTAAAAAGTCATTCTTTAAAGAAGCCCTTGAAAGAGGTTTAACAGAAGAGGAAGCTCAAATACTGTGGGAGTACTCTTTAAAACTTGGAAGAGATCCTTTCTTAACTTTAGAGTTCAAATCTCCCTTTGAGAAAGTTGTCGACCTTTTTCTAAAGGAAAATCCCCAAGCTGACGAGAGTCTAATTCAAGATATGAGAATGAAACTGGGCTTTGACTACCTTCCTCCCTTTGTTCCTCTTGTTAGTACAAAGGATATAGAGTTATTCCAACCTGCAAAACTCTACACTCCAAATAAAGGTAGCTATGAAATTGCACTCTTTGATAAAGACGAAAAGTATATGTACTGGGCAGTGATTGATAAAAAACAGCCTCCAAATTTAGAAGGTTCTAAAGTAACTATTTCCTTTATAAGGAAAGGGGACGGTATTTACAAGTTTGAATCAGTTGTTGAAAAAGTTTTCTTCGAAAATGGAAGAATGATAATTCAAGTTCCCCATACTTTTGAGCTTACAAGGTATCAAAGGAGAGAATACGCAAGGGTAGAGGTTGAAATCCCGGCAGACGTTGGTATCTACAACAAGGAGGAGGACAAAGTAGAGTGGATTAAAGGAGAAATCATTGATATTTCAGCTGGCGGAGCTAAAGTCTGCATTCCACACCAAAACTTCCCTCAAGAGCTTAATCCCTATACTGAAATTACACTAAAGTTTAACCTTAAAGGTAGAGAACTTAAACTAAAAGCAACTGTAGTAAATATCTATAAGAGAAGGACTTCAACCTGTTATGGAGTTAAGTACGAAGATATAAAACCAGAGCAGCAGAAATTTATCCATGACTTTGTAAGGGAAGAGCAGAAAAAACTTGCACAACTTGTCTTTAAAAATAGGGGATAAATGAAAGGGCTAAGTAAAGTTATTGATATCAAGGAAAGGGAACTACAAAAGGAAAGGGAAAGACTTAACATGCTATTAGCAAAAGAAAAAGAACTGAAACTTGAAATTGAGGAGGTCAACAGGAAAATTTCCTGCCTTAAATCTATGACACCTGAATCTGTACTACAATTTGCCTTAATACAGGAGGAAACGAAGAGGCTTTTAAAGGAGAAAGAAAAACTAAAGGAGAGTTTAAAAGGACTTTCATTAGAGATAGATAAGAAAAGAGAGGATGTAGGTAGACTAAGAGGAGAGGTAAAACTCGTCAAAGAACTCCTTAAGAGGAAAGAGCTTAAGGAGAAACGAGTTAATGAGGTTTTAAATGAAAGGTTTATTTACCAAGCTCTTTACTCTGTTGATCGTACTTAATGCTATGAACTTTCCCTCTTACGCTCAGGGAAAGGTTCAATTCAAAGAAGCAAAAAAGGAAATAGAGAGGTTAACCAAATTAAAACAAGAGGTCAAAAAACTAATAGAGGAGAATAAAAAGTTACTAGAAGAAATAAAGAAAGAGAGGGAGAAACTAAAGAAGGAAAGAGAGGAATTTGAAAGGAGAATCAAAGAGGTAGAAGCTGAGAGGTACAAGAAACTTGCCCAAATGTTTTCAAAAATGGATCCCGAACTTGCAGGCCAAAAAATCTCATCCTTCACGGACCCCAAAGAAGCTGCATATATCCTCTATAACATGAAATCCAGAAAAGCAGGAGAAATTCTAAACTACGTTGACCCTAAAGTTGTTAATCAAATAGTGAAAATTTTAACTTCCATTAAAGAGAGCTCTTACTCCGATAAATCCTAGCCAGGATCTTAGCGACAACTTTATAGAACTCTTCAGGTATGTAATCTCCGATATCGCACGAAGAATAAAGAGCCCTTGCCAGTTCAGGGTTCTCCTCAATAGGAACTCCACTTTCAATGGCAATCTCTTTAATCCTTAAAGCTACCCTATCAACTCCTTTAGCCACAACTTTAGGAGCGTACATCTTCCCCCTTTCATACTTTAGGGCAACAGCATAGTGGGTAGGGTTTGTAATTACGACGTCAGCTTTAGGTACTTCAGCCATCATCCTCCTCATTGCAATCTCTCTCTGCTTCTTCCTTATTGCAGACTTGACTAAAGGATGTCCCTCATACTGCTTCCTCTCCTCTTTAACTTCTTGAACACTCATCTTCAGGTTCTCCTCGTACTCCCAACGCCTGTAGAGGAAATCAATGGCTGCAACGGGAATTGACAGGAGACCAAAAACGAAAAAAAGGACGACAATCCACTTTGCAAACATATTTATTTGAGAGGGAAGGGGTAAGAGGGGAAGAGAGTAGAAACCAGAAAGAGCAAACTTTACAGTAAAATAACCTACAGCGGCAGCAACAGACAGCTTTAGGGTATTTTTTACACTCTCAAAGAAGGTCTTTAAGGAAAAGACTCTACCTAAACCTTTTACAGGATTAATGTTGTCCAGCTTCGGAATGAGAGGTTTAACTGTAAAGAGAAAACCGAACTGAACAAGGTTTGAAAAGACACCAACAAACAAAAGGGAAACGAAAATGGGCAAGATTAGTAAAAAAAACTTGTAAGAAAAGAGCTTTAACATGTAAGAAAGCTGAAGGTAAGAAGACTCTGAAAAAGAGTAGGAAAAGAGAGCCTGCAAATTTCTATATAAGTAAGGCAAGTAAAAGTAGAGGAAGATTGCCGTAAAGAATAGAGTTGCTGCTATCGGAACGTCTTGACTCTTTAGTACTTGACCCTCTTCCCGTGCCTTCTGGCGCCGCCGTGGGGTCGCCTTTTCCGTCTTTGAAGGATCCTTAGCCACCCTTTAAGACCTCCAACAGCCTAAATAAATCCTCAAGATACCTCTGAACTAAGTTAACAGTAAAGTAAACAATAACAGAAAAACCTACGCTTAGTGCTAGCAAACCTACAAATACTTGCAGAGGTAAACCAACTATAAAGACGTTAATCTGAGGGATTAGCCTATTAACAAGTGCAAGTGCAAGGTTCGTTATAAAGAGGGCAAAAATAAAGGGAAATGCCAGCTTAAACCCAAAAGTGAAAATTAAGCTAGATTCCTTAATTAGAAAGTTAAATAAAGAGTCCCCTATGTTAACCCCTCCAGGGGGAATGAATTTAAAACTCTGGTAGAGGGCTCCCAAAAATAATTTTTCACCACCGGTTGCAAAGAAAACAGCGTAAAAAACAAAAGCAAAAAACCTTCCCAAAACAGAAACCATTCCAAAGGTAGGATCAAAGAGGTTGGCAACTGTCAATCCCATAAGGTAACTAATCAGCTCTGCAGCGTAGAGAACAACTGCGTAGAAGATACTTCCAACCAATGCAAGTAAAAAGCCAACTAAAAGCTCCTTTAAAACTAGGAAAGTAAAAGTTAGTAGAGAAGAAGGAGGTTGGAAAATAGTAAGAATAAGGGAGGAAAAAAAGAAAGAAAACGATAGTAAAAGGATAATCCTTACAGATATTGGAATAAAAGAAGTGGAGAAAAAAGGAAAAGCCATCATGAAGGCTGAAAGCCTAAGGAAAACGAACAAGAATCCCCAATAATGGGATGAGATGTAGTCAAAGAACTGATTCATTTTAGTATCTGGAGGAGGTATAAAAAGTTTTCCTTTGTATAGTCAACTAACTTAATAAGTATCCAATTACCTAAAACGTAGAGCGTAACCATCGTTACTAAAATCTTAGGTATAAACGTCAAAGTCATCTCGTGAATTTGAGTTGCCGCCTGAAAAATACTCACAACCAATCCAACTAAAAAGGTCGTTAGTAGAACGGGCGTTCCAACTAAGAAGGCAACTTCAAACATTTTCTGTCCCAAACTTATAACCTGATCTACCGTCATTTGTAACTCTCTACTATCGACTTAATTAGAAGTTCCCAACCTCCAGATACTACAAAAAGTATAAGCTTAAAGGGAAGAGAAAGCATCATAGGAGGTATCATCATCATACCCATTGACATAAGAATACTGGCGACAAGCAGGTCTATAAGAATGAAAGGAAGGAAAACAACAAAGACAAACTCAAAGGCAGTCTTAACTTCACTAACCATAAAGGCAGGAATAAGAGTAATAAAAGAGACCTCTTTAGGAGAAGAGGGTCTTTCCCTTTTAATATCAAGAAAAAGCTTTAACTCTTCTTTTCTTGTATTCCTTAACATAAACTCCTTTATTGGAACAGCAGCTCTCTCAATCGCTTCAATATCTGAAACTTCACCGTTCAGATAAGGTTTAAGAGCAAATTGATCAACTTTCCTAAGTGTTGGATACATTGTAAAGAGGGTAAGAAAGAGAGAAATAGCTATGATAACTTGGTTTGGAGGTGTTTGGGGAGTTCCCAAAGCGTGCCTTAAAAGGGAGAGAATAATAACAATCCTTGTAAAGCTAGTGACAGCTATAAGTATTGAAGGTAAAAGGGCTAAGACAGTGAGTAAGAAGAGAACCTTTAACGTAACATCAACTTGCCCCAACCTCTGGGCAATTTGGTTAAGAGTTTCTCCTTGAGCCGTCGTTGGCACTAAAACCAGTAGTAGAACTATCCTCGTCATCTTTTATCTCTTTTAAGATCTTGAAGTCTCCTCTTGAGTAAAAACCTAAATACTGCCTCTTTCCCGCTCGAAAAACTATAAGGCCAGAGTCACCACTTAAAGGAAGTTTTTCAAGGAGTTCTAAATTTCTTCCCCCTTTATTATAAGGGAACTTAAAACCGTACCTATTAATTAAATAGTAGAGAAAAACTAAAGCTCCAATTACAGTTAAAGAGTTAAGGAGGAACTGGAGCTCACTATACAAGGTCAACGAGCCTCAAACCAATTTTATCGTTAATAACTATAAGCTCCCCAATGCCGAACTTCTTATCGTTAAGGTAAATTTCAAGGTAATCTTCAACTTTGGTATCAAGGGTAATAAGGTCCCCTTCTTTTAACTTTAAGACTTTAGAAAGGGAGAGTTCTTTTCTCCCCAGAACAAGAGATACTTTTAACTTGATATCCTTAAACCTCTCTAACTTCTTATCTACCATTTCTAACCTGTTTGAATTATAAATTCGGTAAAGTAAACGTTCTTTACACCACCTAAAGGCAAAATAGCGTTCACTCTCTTAGCAATCTCTTCCTTAAGGAATTCTATACCCTCAGGTGTTCTAATTTCAGAGGACTTCTTAGTTAGAAGCAAAGTTGTAATAGCGTCCTTAATTTCAGGTAGCCTCTTCTGTGCCTCCGCCTGAACTTTCTGATCTTTTAATTCCAAAACAATAGAAACTTTTAAAAACCTCTCAATATCGGGATCTGCAAGGTTAACAACAAAAGTTCCAAGATCAAACATAACCCCTACGTTTTCAGTAGCCTTTATTTCTTCAATAATCCTCTCTGCCTGCTTCTCTTTAGTCTCAGCTTTTTTCTTGTCAAGAACTAAAAATTTATAGGCAGCCCCCCCTCCGGCAGCTGCCAGTATCAAAAAGATAAGAATTAAGAGTAGCTTCTTCTTTCCGCCTTTACTCTCCTGTTCCTGCTGCTGCTTTTCCTCTTCAGCCATCTAAAGCTCCGTTATCTCTTGATATTCATCGTTTCCTGGAGAATCTGATCGTCAGTCGTTATTACCCTTGCATTTGCCTGATAAGTCCTTTGGGCAGTAATAAGGTTAATGAACTCATTAGCTATATCAACGTTTGACATCTCGAGCATTCCACTTCTAACTTTTGAGATAACCCCTCCTGGCATAATAACAGGAGTAAAGGTCTGAACGTTGGGAACGTAAAGCCAGCTTCCTTTTCTAACGAGCATCTCTTTATCTTTAAAAGTAGCAATTGCAAGACGAGCAATGTCTTTCACTTTTCCGTTCGTATAAGTTGCTTTTATAGTACCATCCTCACTGACTGCAACAGCCATAAGATCACCTTTACTGTTACCATCCTGCTCTGAATAGAAGATAAAGTCAGAGGCAACTTGCTTTAAGGGTAATATATTGAGAGAAAGTTCTATTGGAGCAGCTCCATTTTTCAAATCAACTTCTGCAGTTTGGATTTTTTTAGGATCAAGGCTATTTGTACTTTCAGTATTATCATAATACTCGTAGTCAACATTGATAGAATCATTATTATTTCCGTTTCCGGCTAAATCAAATACTTTAATAGTACCATTTGAGTAATCAACTGTTCCTTTTACATCTCCTGTTGATTTATCTATTAAATTTCCTTTACCGTCGTCAAAAATTTCCTTATTACCGCTATTATAAGATACCTTAACACTACCTGGAACTAAAGGAGAATTTGATAAAGTAAACTTTCCATCATCAGCGCTCTCTGTTTGAGATTCATTAGTCACCGATGAAACTTTTCCATAACCTTTGATGTTCGCTTCGTCAATAGTACCATCAGGCTTAAACTGAATCTTTAAAAAGGCAAATTTATCACTACCAGCAGGAATTTCCACAGGTTTTCCATCAATAGCTGAATATACCAACCAGAAGGCATTTCCAGAGTTATCTTGCTTGTGAATGAAATAAAATTCTAAGTTATGAGGATTTCCTAAAGAATCATAAACCGTAATTGCATTAACATAATTAAAAGTTGATGAATTAGCTGTATTAAAAATGGATTCATCAACATTTGCAGTATTTGGATTATCCTCTATAAAAGGAGCTCTTGAATCAAGATTGCTTGGTTCTTTAAAAGCGACATAAGAAGTTGACTTTGGTTTTATGTCCCTTGGTATATTAATATTACTAACAGCCCCTAGAAGATTTCCGTTGTCATCTAACATCCATCCTTGAACTTTCATTCCAAGCATATTGATAAGATCTCCGTTAGCATCAAGGCGAAACTCTCCATTCCTCGTGTAATAAGTCACTCCAGATTTATCCTTAACCATGAAGAAACCTTCACCATCAAGGGCTAGGTCAAGAGGGTTATTCGTATTCTTAAAGGTTCCCTGGCTAAAGTCTTTAACAGTTGCACTTACAAAAACTCCTCCCCCAACTTCCCTGTTAACGGGAGCACCGTTCTTAAAGGTAGTAAGACTCCTAGATAGAAGATCTTCAAAAACGGCTCTTTCTGCTTTGAAGCCTACAGTATTAACGTTAGCTATGTTGTCTGAGATAACTGAAAGCCAATCTTTATCTGCTGAAAGACCTGTAAATGCCGTGTAGAAAGACTGAAGCATGGCTAACCTCCAATTGCTGTTATATTTTCAATAGGAATTTCGGAAATTTTAGTAACAGCATAAACTTTTCCATCCTCTCCCTTTTTAACACCGTTAACTAAAGCGTAACTTTCAACTTTAGCATCAAGTGAGGAACCATCAGAAGCTACAGCATTAACCACTACTTGGTAGTAACCATCAGGAAGAGAAGAGTTATCAATTTCTACAGGATAAGTTCCAGGAAACAAGTCAGTAAAAGTTTTCTCTTCAACAACCTTACCTGAACTATCGAGGAGGAAAACTTGAACCCGACTTGCTGGTTCTGAAAGAGTAAACTGAATCTTACCCTTTCCTTCCTTCACGTAAGTCTGATTTCCTGAATACTGAACAGATTTTCCTATAAAGGAAGAAGCAAAAAAGAGTGAATAGGCATCAACAGTATCTTTTATCTTATCTATATTACTCTCAAATGAATTAAGAACTTCCATTTCCCTGAGCTTCACCGTATTTGTTATAAACTGGCTTATATCCTGAGCTTCAAGGGGATCCTGCCACTGTATATTTGCAAGGAGAACTTTTAAAAACTCCTCGTGGGACATTTTAGAGTTGTCGTAATTGGCCGGAACAACTTTGACCTTTGACTCATCACTCATTCTATAAATCCCATCTAACCCCATACTTCTCTCCCTCCTTAATAATAGATTCTACCAATCCTGAGAGCTCTTTAAAACTCTCTTCAATACCAACTCTTTGACTAATCCCTTGCCTTATAAAGTTTTCCAACTTTTGATGAGCAAAAATTGACAAGTCTATCTTTGGAGAAGTTCCCTTTTTATAAAGACCAAGCTGGATAACCTCCTGGTTATCTCTATAGAGAGTTTCTAACTCAAACACTAAAGACTGTAACTTTAAAATGTCCTGACTGACTATCTGAGGAGTTAGCCTACTTATACTCTTTAAAACATCTACAGCAGGAAAAAGCCTTCTATTTGCAAGTTCCCTTGAAAGAACTATGTGACCGTCAAGCAAACCGACTGAAGCATCTGCCACAGGATCAAGCGCAATCTCATCACCTTCAACTAAAACGGTAAAAATTCCGGTAATACTTCCTCCCCCAACGAAATTACCCGCTCTCTCTATCAGTTTTGCCAAAGAGGAAAAAACGGACGGAGTATAGCCTTTACTGGTAGGAGGCTCACCAACGGTCAACCCTATCTCCCTCTGAGCCATAGCAAATCGGGTTAGAGAATCTACCATAAGTAAAACGTCCTTTCCCTTAGAAGAGAAATACTCAGCTATGGCACAGGCAGTGTAAGCAGCCCTTATCTTAGCAAGAGGCGGCATATCAGAAGTAGCCACAACTATAACTGAACGCTTCAAACCGTCAGAAAGGTTATCCTCTATAAACTCTCTAACCTCTCTTCCCCTTTCTCCTATCAAGGCCACAACGTTAACGTCTGCCTCTGTAAACCTTGATATCATTCCTAAAAGGGTACTCTTACCAACTCCTGCACCGGCAAAAATTCCAATTCTTTGCCCTTTACCTACAGTTAAAAGGCTGTTTATTACTCTAATACCAAGATCAAGAGGCTGAGTTATTCTGCCCCTTTTTAAAGGGTTAATCGGTGAAGGCTTTAAAGGAATGAAATCCGTTGGAGTAAAGTCTTTATCGTTAAGAACTCTTCCGAAAGGATCTATCACTGCACCAAGGATTTCAGGAGAAACTCCAACCTTTAGTCCGGATAGTTTCGCCTCCACCTTAGTTCCTATCGTTATACCTACCGTATCATCATAAGCCATTAAAAGTGTTTTCCCATCCCTAAAGCCGACAACCTCAGCTTCAATTGAACCGTTAACTTGACAGAAATCCCCTATATGAACCTTTGGGAGTCTAGCTTCAATTACAGCCCCTTTCACTCCCTCAACTTTACCCACAACACGGTACTTAGGAAGTCTTCTTAATCTCTCTTTCAAGCTCTTCCCTTAATATGTTTAGCTTCTCCTTAAAGTTTGATTCTACAAAAAAATCCTTAAAGACTATCCTAAAGTCATAAGCTCCAATATCAGAACTAACTTTCACTCTCTCTCCCTCAAGAACCTGTGCTAGTTTCTCTCCCACTTCAATACTAACTAGCTCTTCCTTTTCAAATTCCTCCAATATTTGATCAATTTTTTTCCTTAAATATGAAGAATTGGAAGGATTCAAATAAAGAAACTCAAAAATTTCAAGTAGAGAATCAAGGATTAAACCTTTAATTTTCTCTAAAACACCCTCCTTTTCATTCTTAAAGCCTTCTATCAAAGAATCCAAATTCACCTTCAATTTCTTAAGCTCTGACTGAAACTGCTCAGAAATTCTTCTTTGCATATCAATTAAATCTTTCTCTTTCTCTTTTAACCCTTTAGCGTAGCCTTCCTCAAAGCCATTTTTATAAGCCTCCTCCTTTACCCTTTGAAGTTCTTTCTTAAAAGAAGCTTGAAGTTTCAAAATTTCCTGTCTGTACTTCTCCTCAAGCCTCTTTAAAGTTAACTCTTGAGACTGCTGAGGAACTTCATCACTACTCTTTTTAACCTCTATAAAAGAGGAGAAATCCTCAAGGTCAAGCATTACTTCTCCTTAAGCCACTTACTAATCACGTTTACTATTAAATCTGGGTAATCCTTTGCTATCTCTACTATTTTAAGGTAAATTGGATCGTTTTCAATTCTAACTTCACGAAATCCTTCTTCTTGAGTAACCTTTTCCCTCATCTGCTCAATTAACTCAGGAGAAACCTGCTGGATTTCAGAAGGTACTTTTTCTTCTCTGCCTTTAAGAATTTTAAAAACAACCACCCCAGAAATTCCTAGGAGGACAAGAGCAGCAGCAAGAAGGTAGTACCAGGGAAATTCTTTCTCTTTTTCCTTTTTAGCAAACAGGGCAGACTCAAACGGAATACTTGCCACTGTCACTTTATCCCCTCTCTTGGGATCGTACCCTATGGCACTTTTAACAATCTCCTCATAAGTTTTGATTTCTTGCGGAGAGCGTGGGACGAACTTGTATTTGATAGTTCCATCCTTTTCCTTTATCTCCTCATACTTACCATCAACCAAAACTCCTACAGTAATCCTCTTTATTTTAAATATAGGTGCCACAGTACTCTCTACAGTCTTTGAAACATCATAATTCGTAGTAACATCCTTCTTTTCCCTTTTTAAAGTTTCCCCCTGAGTTTGGGTATTTATAACGGGAGGAACGTTAGTGGGAGTTCCTGCAGGCCCCTGAGGCTTCCTCTTAACTGAGGTCTCTTTCTCCTGAATTTTCCTCTGACTTACAACTGCCGTCATATCTGGATCATAAATCTCTCTCTTCCTCTCCAACTTCCCCGTCTCAATCTCAACAGAAGCGCTTACAACTACCTTACTGCTTCCCAGAGCTCTAGACAGTAGCTCCCTAACTTTCCTCTCAATATCCCTCTCAAGCTGTTTCTTTATCTTAAGTTCTTTTGAAGGTTCCTCTCCACTTTCTTCCTCTATTAGGTCTGTTAATACCCTTCCTCTATTATCAACAACGGTAACGTTTTCAGGCTTAAGACCCGGAACTGCGTGGGAAACGAGGAAAACTATCGCTTTAACCTGCTCTTTAGTTAGATCTTTACCGGGCCATAGGTTAACAAGGACAGAAGCCTTTGGCTCTGAAGTTTCTCTAACGAAAATTGAATCCCTTGGAAGAGCTATGTTGACCTTCACATCCCTTACAGCATCAATACGTTTTATTGTTCTTTCAAGCTCCCCTTCAAGGGCCCGAATGTATTCTATGTTCTGTTGAAATTGGGTTATACCCAATTTTGGCTGATCAAAAATTTCAAAACCTACAACTTTACCGTGAGGTAAACCTTTCGCTGCAAGCTTTAATCTTACATCATAGACTTTGTCCTTAGGAACCAGAATTATACTTCCATCACCAACAACCTTATAAGGTATCTTCTCTTCCTGAAGGACAGAAAGGATTTGACCAGCATCATCTGGAGATAAATGTGTGTAGAGAACAGCATAGTCTTGATTAGAACTACTTCTAATTAAAACAAAGGAAACAATCGAAAGTATAGCGAGAGCCCCAAGAACTAAAGCTATATTCCTTGGATTGGCATTTTTGGAAAGAAAATTCTTAAACTTTTCTTGAATTTCCTTTACTTCCACCTTTATACCTGCATTCTCATAATTTCCTGATAGCTTTCAAGGGCTTTATTCCTCATCTCAACTAAGAGCCTGAGGGAGAGTTCTGCCTTCTCTACCGTAAAGAGAGCTTCTTCAAAGTTCTTTATTTTACCTTCAGACAGTTTCTTCTCTACCTCCCTCGCCTCAAGCTGTTGAGAGTTTACTTCATTTAGAAAATCCTTCATTACTTTTTCAAAAGTAGAATTTTCACTATCCTTTTCATTTTCCACCGATAGGCTAGGAACAAAAAGGAATTTGGAACTTTCAACCCTCATCTAACTCCTCCCTCAAGCCTTAAGTATATCTATTGCATTTAAAAGAAGCCCCTTAGCTGTATTAAAAGCCGTAAGGTTAGCTTCGTAACTCCTCATAGCGCTCATTACGTCAACCATCTCCCTCAGAGGATCAACGTTGGGAAGTTTAACGTAACCTTTACTATCTGCAAGAGGATTCCCAGGATCGTACTTCAGTCTATAGGGAGATGGATCTTCTTTAATTTCTTTAACCTTTACCCTATAAAGAGGAACTTCACCTTCTTTAATCAAAACAGACTCAAAAACAGGAACTTTTCTAGTATAAGGTCTTCCGTTTTCATCAACAGAGTTTGAGTTGGCAAGGTTACTTGAAGCAACATCAATCCTTACTCTCTGAACAAGCATTCCAGAAAGGGAAACTTCAAGCCCCTTAAATATCATTATCTACCCCCAATAACCAGTTTAAGTTTCCCTATCTCCTTCCTCAAAGTTTCATTGAGGGTTCTTGCCATTATGGCAGTTTCTGCAAGCTTCCCAAGTTCTTTATCAAGGTTCACTCTATTTCCATCGTAGCCGGATATCTCGTCAAGAGTTACTTCCTTAAAAGTAACCTTCTCGCCACCGTAAGGATCAATATGACGGGGGTCTGTCCTCTTCAACTTTAAACTCTTATCAAGCTCTCTCTCAAAGACTAAATCCTTCGGCTTATAGAAAGGAGTATCAACGTTAGCTATGTTACTTTGAATAACTTCCGAACGCCTGTAAAAGAAGTTTATTCCCTCTTCAATTGGCTTCAGTTGATGAAAGAGCCCCATCTTTCAACTCCTCCTCAAGAAGAGTATCTTGATAAACCGTTTTAGAAAGAGACGCCATAGAGTCAATACACCCATCTATCGTAGTATAAACCTTCTTGGCCTCTGATAGTTTCCCTAATCTAACAGCTGAAATGAGGAGATAACTTCCAATTAGACAGTTCCTATAACCTCTTTCATAGAGAGCCTTTGAAACTTCGTAAGCTACCCTATACTTATCTTCCAAGATAGACTTTTCAACTAACTTATTAAGAGCTGCCTTCACAACAAGCTCCTTTTCATACTCATTAACCAAAGCCTTTTTATAGGAAACAAATTCTTTGAATGCCAATTCAATCTTACCAATTTCTGAAAGATAATAAATAGCTATACTTGGAATTTCAAGGCTATCCTTCTTACATTTAGTTATTAACTTATTAAAACTCTTTAGATCCAAAGATAAGAAAATACCAAGTTCCGACTTAAGAATTAGATAATCGCACCTGTTCTTATCCTTAACAGTCTCTAAAACTTTTAGAGCCTCAGAAAAATCCCTAGTTTCAAATAAGGCCCTTGCCATCATTACCTTACTATCATCATCTTTCCACTTTCTAAGGATGAAGGACAGAAGTTCTATCCTTAATCTTCTCATATTACAGTGTTTAAGGTCTGAGGCAAACTTAAGGAGAACTTTCCTTCCAAAGAGTTCTTGAAAGAACCTGGGATTTGAACGGTAAAGAGAACAGCCTCTATCTGAAGGGAGTTTCAAAAGATAGGGTTCCCAAAGGTATCTAATAAACTCCCTCTGTTCATACTTTACCTCCTCGGGAAAGATAAGGGAGACCTCCCAAGTTAGCCTTTTAAACGGCATTTCAGGAGAATCCAGTTTAAAAACTAAATACCCTAAATCTGCAAGGGCGTAAATCCCGGCATAGGTGGTCCTAAAGTTGACTAAAACGGTCGCTATATACTTTATAGGGTCTTTAAAGGCTTTGTCCTTTGTTAAAAGAGCCCTATACTTTATTTCAGGCTTTTCCATCATCGGAATTATCTTCAACCTTGCAACTACAGCCTCAAGAGAATCGGGGTAATCCCTTATAACAGAGTAGTAATAAACAAAGGCTAACTTATCATTTCCCCTTTTAACCTCAATATCTCCCAACCTTAAAATCGCTCTCCTAATAACTTCCTTATCCTTTGTAAAGCTGATAATCCTCCTAAACAGGTGCTCAGCAACAGTATACTTACCTAACCTATAAATGTTTTCTGCAACTAGAAGGTAGTAAGACGGATTATCTATTAAATAATCCTCGTACTCCTTATACAGTTTGAAAAAATAAGGAAATGCTTCTTGATACTTACCCTGAGAGAAGAGAGCTAAACCTTTTATAAAGGTAATTTCTTTCTCTTCCTCTTTGGTAAGGTTTCTCTCTGTACTAATCAAAATGAAGTACTCTTCTACTATATCAGGCCTTCTAACCCAAACTGCAGTCCTAATTATCCCAACAGTTGTCTTAACTTTCTCTTCCTTACTCTTTGCCTTTAAAAAGGCAACTCTATAAACGGCAAGGGCCTGTTCGTAGAAGGAAAGAGCTTCGTAGATTCTAGCTTTTGTGTAGTAGTAATCCCAAGGGAGCTCTCCCTCCCCAACTTCTATAAAGTATAACTGTAGGTAGTTTAATGCCTGCCAGAGGTACTTTTTAAGACCTGTCTTTTTACCAATAGCATAGTAAGTTTTTGAAAGCATCAACAGGGCATCCTTATAGTACTTTGAATCGGGCTTTAATAGTTCAAGAAAGTAGTTAAGGGCAGTTGAGTAGGAACCGATTCTATACTGGCGCAGTCCCTTCTGATAAATTTTCCAATCCTTATCTACTTCATAACCTCCAAACGAACTGGTTGAGATAAAGAGAAAGATAAAAAAAACTAACCACCTCAAACCTTCAACTCCGTTGTTCTTTCTTTTGCTTCCCCTTTACTTTTAACCTTCAAGTAAACTTTTCCTGGAGTAAAACCTGAAGAACGGATAATTGAGCGAATGTCCTCAATCAAAGAAGGTTCTAGAGTGTAACTTTCAGAAAGCCTGAGAGAGAGGTTTAATATTCCGGCCCTGTTAAAGGAAAGTCTCATAGCCATATCTTCATTTCTTATGACAAGATTCTGAAAACTACTATTTACATGCTTAGGAACAGGAAGCTCATTTTTCCTGTTTTCAAAACTATCAGAAGAACTAAAACCATCACGAAAATCTGAGGAACCGTGGCCACTTTGTTCCTGAGGAGAAAGTAAAGAAACTACTGTTTTTCCATATTCCCTATAATGAGAAACTCCTTCTAGTTTGACTTCAGGAAGTTGAAGCTTAAGCTTAGTCACCGTTTCGAAGTTACCAGTATTACTAGTCATCACAGAGCTAGCAATATCACTTTGAGTAACTTGATCCTCCACTTTAGAAAAGCGTTCACTACCTAAGTTAGATAGCAGTTTAGAATTGGAATGTATTAAAATTTTTTCTAACTTCCCTTTATTTAGTTTAGAAGACCGAACTTTTTCTTTCTTAGACTCTAACTCTAATTGAACTTTTACTTTTTGTTGTAGTAAAATCTCACTATTTAAACTTTTTTCCGAATCTTTAATATTTTGCTTATTTATTAATTCTTTGCCATTTGAAGGAAATTTAGACTCAATAAACTTTCTTCCTTTTCTTTCTGTAAGCAAAGATATATCATCCTCAATTTTAAAATCAAGATCATGATTTGAAGGAACAGTAACCTTTTCATTCTGCTTTTGGTTAGCAAGATCAAATTTTTCCACTTTTAATCTATCACTAGAATTTATCTGAAATTTTTTCGTCACATAAGAAATTCCATCACTTTCACTTTTATTTAACTCTTTTACAGAAACAGGAAAGTAAGCTTTATCTTTCCCTTTTAAAAGGGAAAGCTTATTAAAATTTCCTAAGTTTTTAGACTTAAGATCTGTTTCAGTTTTAGAGTTATTTTTTAGATTTTCATTACTATCAATTACCTTTGGAATGACAGATTTTCTCGGAACCATCCCTCCTAAACTAGGAAATCCTACTAAAAAGGATTGCAACTTAATAGAACTTAAAACTTGACCCTTTTTCCTTCTTTTTCCTGGTTTGAAAAAGACCTTCTCATCAATTCTTTTATCTTTTTGACTTTCCCTGACAACATTTTTCAGCCCGTAAAAACTTTTAGCATTTGATAAAATCCTAATAGAAGTTCTTCTAAAATTAAAAATAAAAAGAGGTTTACTTTTTCTATAGTAATTCCTTTTTGAATTCAAATCAAAAGTTTTATCAGTTTTATCAACCTTCTTTTTTCCTAAACGAAAAGGTGTTTTATTTTTTTCCATTAAAACATCACCTTTAATATTAGAGAAAGGAAGTAAATTTGCAAACTTTATATCTACTTTTTTATTTTTCTCAACCTTTCCCTTAGCTTCTTCAATACCTAAATAAAGATCTTTTAAACCTAAACTAACAGACTTCTTCAAAAGATTTGGACTTTCTTTCATATTAAAGAATGAAATTTCGGAACTCTTCAAATTAGAAAGTTCCTTTAAAAAAAGGAATTGGAAATCTGAAACTTTAGAACTAAACCCTACCTTGTTCTCTTCTAGAAAATCCCCCTTTCCCTTCAAACTAGAATTAAACCCTAGAAGCAGGTCTAAAAGTACCATTCCACCCTCAATACTAATAGATCATATTTCAATTATACTCAACCATCTAAAAGATTCTTCAACTTCTTCAAAGCCGCGCTCTTAATCTGAGAAACCCTAGAAACGGAGATTCCTAAGACTTCACTTATTGACTTCAAATCAAGTTCTTCAACAAAAATTAACTGAAGAACTAGCTTCTCCCTTTCTGAAAGCTTTCTGATTGCATCTGCCAATCTATTCTTCATATCACTTAAAATTAATTCCTCTTCTGGAGTAGGGTTGTTTGAAACTAAAGTATCCTTAACGGTAAATCTATCCGATTCTGAAAAAAGCTTTTCTTCTAACGAGATAAAAGAAGCTATCTCCTCCTTCAGATCTTCAATTTCCCCTTTCTTTATCTTTCCCCTAACGCTCCTTGGTAAAAAATCAAGCTTCCTCAAATAATCCAAAATTTCTCCTCTAATTTTTATATAAGCATAGGTAGAGAACTTTGCCTTTTTCTCATCATACTTGTCAATAGCCTTTATAAGACCTATAACTCCAGTATTAACAAGCTCCTCAAAATCTACCACTCCTTCAGGTATCCTTTTATAGATCTTATTAGCAACTTTCTTAACTAAAGGAAGGTGTTCTAGAACTATTTCTTTTCTAGTCTTTGTATACATCTACTCTCCTTTGAAGAAGAACTTAACAAGTTTTTCCACAAAACTCTCTTCCTCTTTTAAAAGCTGGCCCGTCTCAAGCTGAGCTATCCTCTTAATTTCAACTGAATAGGAATCTGAAGGGTAAAGCTCTACAAAAGGAACCCTTTTCCTCAAAGCTTCCCTATACCTATTGGTATAAGGAACAATTCCAGCAAGAGTAACATCTATACCCAAAAACCTGTTAATCGAATGCTGAAGTCTTTCGTAGGTATCAAAACCTTCCCTTCTGCTTTTAGCCATATTAACAATTACCTTAAAGTTTGAATAACTGTAGAGTTTATAAAGACTCTTTATAAAAGCGTAAGCATCCGTAAGAGCAGTAGGTTCAGGCGTCGTAACAACGTAAGTTGAAGCAGCAGCCCTTGAAAAGCCTATAGTATAGCGATTCAAACCTGCTGAGTTATCAAGAAGTATATAGTCATAGTTTTCAACTACCCGTTCAATTTGAAGAAGGAGATTAGCCGTTTCAAGACTTTCAAGTTCATCAATCCCATCTATCCCAGAAAAACCGAGAACAACATCAAAGTTGTAAACGTTCTGTATAACCTTTTCTATGGGAACGCCCTTTAAGACGTTCTTTAAATTTTTATCGGGAGACAATCCCAACAGAACGTGAACGTTCCCAAGAGCAACGTCGCAATCGAGGAGCAAAACCCTTTTATTAAAAGTGTTGGCAAGTACGTAAGCCAAGGAAGTAACTATCCCCGTTTTTCCAACACCTCCTTTTCCACTCACAAACGAAAGGACTTTAGCTCTAGCCTCCTTTTCCCTCTGTTTTATTAACTTAACTAAACTCTCTACCTGGTTCTCCATCACTCTCCCAACAAGTACTTAGTTACAAGCTCAGGAGTTAGAAGTTTAATGTCTTCTGGAACTCTTTGACCTGTACTTACGTATGAAACGGGAAGACCTGACATATAAGGAACGTTAACTAGTACTCCGGGACTTGAGCTCTCATCAATCTTTGTAAAAAATATCGATGAAATAGGGAAAAAGCTCCTGTACCTGTTAACCACCTCTATGGCTTCTTGAGTTGAATAGTTACAGCTTATAAGAAGAACCATTTCTGAAGGAATTTCAAGACCTGAGAGAATAGCCTTAATTTCCCCCAAACGCCAGTAATCGTAATGGCTCCTTCCTACGGTATCTATTAAAACAACGTCAAGTTCCCTCAAACTGTCCACAATCTCCTTCAATTTCTTCTGATCGGTCGCCACAAAGAACGGAATATTTAAGATGGAAGCATAAGTACGAGCCTGAACTACACCGCCTACTTTAAAAGTATCGGTAGTTACTACCCCTACTTTAAGTTCCTGTTCTATAACAAACTTACTCGCAATTTTAAATAAATTAGTCGTTTTACCAACCCCCGTTGGTCCTAAGAAAACTAGCGCCTTTTTTTGACCAGTTTCAACTCTAAACTCTCCTGTAAACTTTATATGTTCACTTACCCCTTTTAATAGGGCCTCCCTAAAGGTTGGAACACTAAGGTCAAGCTTTTCACTCTCAATGTCTAAACCACAGGCTTCCTTTACTAAAACTCTAGCAACTTCAGGTTCAACGCCCTTTTTTATGAGGAGAGAAAGGAGCTCCAAAGCATCTCCAGTAAACTCATTAAATTCTTCATGAGAACAAACTACCTTTTCGTCAATGTGAGATGGAACCGGCGGGGGAGGAATTTCCTTAGCAGCTACATCTTTAATTTCCCTTATTAACCCTTTCAGTTCTTCAATTTCCCTTTCCAACTTCGTTAACTCTTCTCCCTTATTCTCAATCCCTTCATCGTTTCTACATTCCTCTTTCTTTAGAACAAAGAGCTTATACCACCTTTTCTTTAAGAACGGAAAAACCCCTCTCTTTTCAGTCTCATAGTAGAGAATCTCTACGTCTCCTAGATCCTTCTTAGCCTTTTCAATAAGTTCGTTTAAATCTTCTCCTTCATAAACCTTAACGCTCATTGTCCTTTAACCACTCCAAGAATGTTTACTTTTGCTCCCGGTTCAACCTCAGCATAGGAAAGAATGGCCACGCTTGGAAGGTAAGGTTCCAAAATCTTCCTGAGGTATGACCTCACTGCCGGAGAAGTAAGAATCACAGGTTGAAGTTGATTCTTTAAAAAGGGCTCTAACTGCTGACTTACGCTCTTCACAAGGTTCTGAACAAAAACAGGTTCAAGGGGAGGAAGGTAACCATTTTCCTTCACTTTCTTAAGTATAAACTCTTCAGTCTCTGGATCTAAAGAAAGAGCGTAGAGGGTTCCATCTTTAGCGTAAAGGTTGGTTATCAACCTTGAAAGGGCCTGACGGGCAAACTCGGTAAGGATGTCAGGATCCTTAGTCCTCTCAATGTTATCTGCCACTGCTTCAATTATGCTTAACAGATCTCTAACTGGAATACCTTCCCTTAAAAGATTTTGAAGGACTTTTGTGAGAACTCCATAAGAGACGTGTTCTGGAACGATCTCCTTAACTATCGGGTACTTCTTTGAAAGGTTCTCAACTAACTTCTTGACATCCGCCCTCGTTAGAATCTCATGGGCGTGCTTCTTAATTACTTCCGATAGGTGGGTAACTATTACTGTTGGAACGTCAACAACAGTATACCCTAAGAGCTTAGCCTTATCCCTCTCCTCACCGCTTACCCAGTAGGCGGGAAGACCAAAGGCAGGCTCTCTCGTAGGCTTACCGTTCAACTCTCCTTTTATTCCACCGGTATCTATCGCAAGTTCTTTACCTGGCTCAACTTCTCCCCTTGCAACTTCAACATCCCTAAGGAGTATCCTGTACTCGTTAGGCTTTAACTCAAGGTTATCCCTTAAGTGAACAAGAGGAATTATTATTCCAAGTTCTTTAGCTAGCTGCTTTCTAAGGTTCTTTATCTTCTTTATCACCTCACCGTTCTGATTTTCATCAACGTACTGAATCAGAGAATATCCAATTTCTAAAGTTATAGGCTCTGGCTGAACTACTATATCCTCTGGACTCTCTTCTTCCTTCTTCGTCTCCTTCAATAACTCCTTTGCCCTCTTCTCGGCTTCCTCAATCTCCTTAGCTTTTTCGTATTTATAGACCATATAGGCCACAACAGCTATAAGGGCAGATAGGATAGCAAAGGGAATAGTTGGCATTCCAGGAACTAAACCGATAACTGCAAGGGCTAAAGAGGCCATAAAGAGGGGTTTATGATACTGGGTTAACTGCTTAAATATTTCTCTACCGAGGTCGGTTTCAGCAGCAGCCCTTGTAACCATAAGTCCTGCTGCTGTTGAAGTGATAAGGGAGGGAATCTGTGAAACAAGGCCGTCGCCGACCGTTAAAAGAGTAAAGGTTTTGGCAGCCTGAGAAAAACTCATGTGGTGCTGGAAAACCCCTATTAGTAAACCTCCAATTATGTTTATCAGAGTGATTATTATTCCAGCTACTGCATCTCCCCTTATAAACTTGGAAGCTCCATCCATAGCTCCGTAGAAATCGGCTTCCCTAGCAATTTCCTCTCTCCTCCTCCTTGCCTCCTCTTCATCAATAAGACCTGCGTTAAGGTCAGCATCTATACTCATCTGCTTACCAGGCATTGCATCAAGGATAAACCTTGCTGCAACCTCAGAAATCCTCTCTGTACCCTTTGTAATCACTATGTAGTTAATTACCACTAAAATCGCAAAAACAACTATTCCAACGATGTAGTTACCACCTACAACGAATTGACCGAAGGCCTTTATTACGCTACCTGCAGCATCTGGCCCTTCGTGACCGTGAAGGAGAATTCTCCTCGTTGTTGCAACGTTAAGTGAAAGGCGAAAGAGAGTTGCAAGGAGGAGAAGTGAGGGAAAGGAAGAAAGTTCTAGGGGATGCTTAACGTAAACTGTAGTCATTAAAATTAAAAGTGAGAAGGTTATACTTGAAGTTAAAAGGATATCAAGGAGAAAAGAGGGAATAGGCAAAACCATACTGGCCAGTATTGCCAGTATGAGAACAACGAAAACAACATCAGAGTACTTATAAATTCTATCGTAGTAGAAAGTTAAACTTTCCCTCATCTTCCACCGATACTCTTGTACCTCTTAATTGCCTCTTCAAAAAAGCTTGCTAACTTTAAAGGATCGGTATCTGCTATCTCTTGAGAGAGCTCCATAGCAAACATATCCTTAAAGAACTTTCCCTGAAAGGAGTTTCCAAAGAGGGAAGAGCTATCGTCAAAGGCTTCCTTTAAAAAGATATGAAACAAGTAAGCTTCAAACTCCTTTACAGCCTCTTTTGAACTTCTCATTTGGGACAGGGAATTTAAATCCCAGTAAAGTCTTCCAATTTGTGCTTTCCCTATCAAAGTTCCTCCTACATAACGATTATCTTTGCATGAAGTTTTCCGGACGCCTTTATCGCTTGAAGGATTGCTATTAGGTCCCCGGGAGAAACTCCAAGCTGATTTAGAGCTTTAACCAAGTCCTTTAAAGAAGGAGATTCTATTGCAAAAATCCTTGCATTTTCCTCAACTACGGTAGTCTCAACCTGTTGAGTTTCTACAGTTTTCCCTCCCGAAAGAGGAGGTGGCTGTGAAATAACAGGTTTCTTTACGACTGAAACGTAAATGTTTCCGTGGGAAACATAAACTGGCGGATCAATTTTTATGTCTCCACTCATTATTACAGTTCCCGTCTTTTCGTAAATAACTATCGTAGGTTCAGGATTTGTTTTCACCTTTAAGGAAAGGACTTCCGAGATGAAGTTGACCTTATCAACTCCTAGAGGAAAACTTACTTTAACGGTTGCCGAGTCAACAGCTCTAGCGATTCTACCAAACTTACTGTTTATAACGTCTGCAATCTCAGATGCTAAAGCAAAATCGGGGTTATTGAGGGTCAGAACAAGTTCCTTCTCCTGACTCAACTCAAAGGGAAGGGCCCTCTCAACAATCCCTCCGTTTGGAATCACCCCTGCAGTTGAAAAGTTCTTCTGAACTTTTCCTCCTTTGTTTGACTCACTGAAACCGCCACCCGTTGATACAGGTCCTTGGGCAAAGGCGTAAATCTTCCCGTCGGGACCAAAGAGAGGAGTTCTTATTAAAACGCCGTTTGCAATACTTTTAGCATCGCCAATCGATGCAACCTCAACGTCAAAGGTCATTCCTGGCTTTGCAAAGGGAGGAAGCTTTGCAGTAACCATAACGGCAGCAGCGTTCTTAGTCTTTACAGATTTAGGGTCAACGTAAATCCCCATCTTCCTGAGCATATTTGCAACGCTCTGAAGCGTGAAGACGCTGGTCGTCCCATCACCTGTTCCGCTAAGGCCTACAACTATTCCGTACCCTGTAAGGTAGTTAGGCCTAACACCTTCAACATTTACAATAGTTCCTATCTTTACCTCTGCTCCGTAGGAAATCCCAGTTAAAAGGAGGAGAATAAGAGTTAACAGCCTTACCATACCTTCCCCTAAAAGGGCCAAATTTTAGAGAGAATCCTTGCAAGCCAACCTGGTCTAGAACTTTCGTTGAAGTATCCCTTACCGTTATACTCAACGTACATATTTGCAACTTTATCTGAAGTGACTGAGTTATCCGGGCCAATATCCGAAGGCCTTACAATTCCTGAGATCCTAAGAACCTGGTAATCGTCATTTATCCTTATAACTTTCTTACCAACTACGTAAAGGTCACCGTTTGGATAAACCTTTACAACCCTTGCAGAGATAGTTGCTATTAACTTGGCGTTCCTTGAGGTAGCTCCCTTACCTGAAAAGGTAGACGATGGACTGGTGGAGAAACCCACCAGAGGGTCTTTACTCTTACCAGGGAACTTCTTACCGAAGAAAACAGGCTTGTTAACGTTTATATCGTAAGAGCTCTTCTTCTGGGTAGTATTCTTTGCAGAACCGCTTCCCGATATGTTCTCGTAAACCTTAATCGTTATAACGTCCCCTACGTTCCGGGCCTTGGGATCGGAAAAGAGGTTCTCATAACCGGAAAACAGAGAGCCTGGAGAAGGTTTAGGTGACTGGTACTCAGGAGGCGGAGTTTGAGGAAACGAAACCACCTCTCCCTTCCTCTCAGCACACGAACTTAGCAAGTATACAACTGCTAATCCGATAAAAAGGTAACCGAACCGTCCTTTTCTACCCTGCATCTTAGTATTTTCCCAGTAGAGATATTTTTAACCCTTATTATATTTCCCACCGCTCCATTTTCTAAAGCAATTCCTAAAAGCTCTATGTGAATAGGACCTCTAATGTAAACTACCTTTACAGGCTTTCCTTTCCTTACTATAAAGTTTGGTTTAAGGTCCCTGCTCTTAAAAACCTCTCCAGGAAGGAAATCCCTATTTGCTACTTTTCCAACAACATTCTTTAAGTCTGAAAGGGCCCCTCTAGCCTGTCTTGAAGGAATTTCTCTAAACTCAACCATATCAGGCCTTATCAGTGAACCTTTTGGAATAGGAGTTTTAGCAGTTACTACCTTCACCTTCCTATCTACTTTAGCAGTAAGCCAAACCTTCTTTACTAGCTCCCCGTTACTGTAAACCTTGTAAACAAACCTTGCGTAGTTCCTTCCCAGAGATTTAAGTGACACTTCGTCCTTAAATTCTTTAACGGGAAGTTTAAAGGAAGGTGTAGGAACAGAAATAAGGACCAACTGTGGATAATTCCTCTTTAAAAACTCCTCTATCAAGCGCTTAATCCTCTCTCCCCCAACAACAGTACAGTTCCTTCTAACCTTTACGTAAGGAGCTCCCTTTACCTCAATTTCCTTAAAGGAAACTCTATTCTCTTTAAGGTATAGGACTATTTTCTCAGCTATCTCCTTCTTCGAAATTGTTAAACTCCGACAAGGCTGAGGGCTGGAGGAAATAGGAACTTTCCTTAAAATCTCTAGCTCAAGGGGATTCCCCTTAATCTCCGCAACATCAGAGAGGAAGACCCTGTTCCCCCCTACAGTAGCCTCCTCCTTAACCAAAACCTCAGCAGCAAAAGAGACCAGTGAAGGAAAGAAAAGGAAGAGAACAAAAAAGAACAGGTTAAGTCTTAAGGCTAGCAACCGTTCTGAGCATTTCATCGGCGGCAATTATTCCCTTGGAGTTAATCTCATATGCCCTCTGGGCAACAATTAGGTTAACCATCTCCTCCACTATATTAACGTTTGAAGCCTCAAGGAAACCTTGAGCCAACTTCCCGTAACCGTCAGTATTAGGGTCCCCCTCTATAGGCTCCCCAGAAGCGTCTGTCTTAACGAAGAGGTTTCCACCTATAGACTTAAGGCCAGCAGGGTTCATAAAGACGTAAAGCTTAATACTTCCTGCTTCCTCAGTTACCTGCTCTCCTCCGCTGTTCCTAACAACGTAAACCTTTCCATTTGGCGAAATTGATATGTTCACTACGGTCTCTGGAGAAGAAATCTGGATGTTTGGAGAGAGTTTATAGCCCTCAGGGGTAACTATGTAACCTTCATCGTCAAGTTGAAAGTTTCCGGCCCTCGTGTAGGCCTCTCCTCCTCCAGGGAGCTCTATCTTGAAAAAACCTCTACCTTGAATGGCAACGTCAAGGGGCTTATCCGTTTTAATTAAGCTACCTTGAGTAAAGATCTTACTAACGTCAGACAGTTTAACTCCAAGGCCTATTTGAATGCCAGAAGGAACCCTGTTTTCCTCAGAACTCATAACTCCCGGATCCCTTATGTCCTGGTAAATTAAATCCTCAAAGTTTGCCCTTGAACGCTTAAAACCTACAGTATTAACGTTTGCTATATTGTGGGAAATAACGTCAAGGTTAGTCTGCTGGGCTTCCATTCCAGTTGCCGAAGTCCAAAGAGCTCTAAGCATAGCTCATCCCTCCCTATACTTTTCCAATTTCATTACTCTTTAAGTTCATCTGACCAAGGCCCCTAAGAATGTTTCCGTACATCTCAAATCTCCTCTGGGCCTCTATCAGGTTAACCATCTCCTTCGTAACGTTAACGTTGGAACCTTCAAGGTATCCCTGCAAAACTCTTGCATCAGTTGCACGGGGAGTTCCCTTTCCCTGATAGTAAGAGTCACCAACCGGGTTTACAGAATCAAAGTCAACAATCTTTAAAACTGCTACTCTAACTCCATCCTGATAAACAACTCCATCCTTAGTTACAGTAACTTCTTTATTGCCCTGAAGTACTATCTCTTTCCCAGAGATATCAAGAACAGGGTTTCCTTTAGAATCAACCAGCCTACCAAGGGCATCAACGAAAAAGTGGCCGTTCCTGGTGTAGAGTTCTCCCCCTTTAGCCTTAACTGCAAAGAACCCCTTTCCTTCAAGGGCAAGGTCAAGGGGAGCTCCCGTTTTCTTCAAAGGCCCCTGAGAAAGAACTACGTGAGTAGCCTTGAAACGGGGAAAAACGAGTAAGTTGTAAGCATTACCGCCGTTATTTGGTATATGCTGAGACATCTCCTCTTCAAGAAGCTTCTTAAACCCTGGAGTGTTTACATTTGCTATGTTGTTTGTAACGGTATCAAGCTGCTCAGAAGCCCTCTCTTCTCCAGCAGCCAAAATGTACAAAGCTTGAACTGTTAAAGCCATAGCTACTCCTCTAAAAGTTTAAGCCTCTCCTCAGGAGTAATTATCTGAACTATCTCAACTCCGTAACTATCTTTTACCACGTAAAGTTTCCCCTTTGCAACCAACTTACCGTTTATCTTTATATCAATTGGCTCATCAACAAACCTGTCAAGCTCAACTACACTGTTTGAATGAAGGTTAAGAATCTCTTCCAGTGGAAGTTTTGTGGAACCAACCTCAACCGAAACTTCAAGAGGAATATCCTTAATTAATTCTAGCTTACCATCACACTTCTCCTCCCCTTCCGATTCAGAAGGCTCAGAGGAGGATTTCTCCTGCTGAGCAAGGGCTTCCTGCCACGCAGCCATAACATCTTCCTGGCTAGAGGACTCCTCTTTTTCCTCCCCTTCCAGAGACTCCTGAGGCTCAGTTTCCTCCTGCTGTTCTTTCTCCTGAGCCTTCAGAGCTTCCTCCCATTCCTTCGCCAGTTCCTCCTGATTTTTCTCCTCCATTTCCATCTACCTCTTCATATATTAAAGCCGCAAACCTATTCTTAACTTTACCTAACCTTGCAATAAACTTCGGACTATCCTCAACGTAAAGCTTAAGAAGAGAGTCTTTTGATACTTCCAGATCAAGCTTATCCCCCACTTTCCAGTCAAGGATCTCTCTTAATCTGAATTTCATCCTTGCAAGCTCTAAAGTCAACTTCAATTCAGTCTTAAGAACCTTCTTTTTTAAGTACTCTTCCCAAACAGGATCTTTCTCTGCAAAGAGGGCTTCAGAGTAGATGATCTCTTTAATAGGCATAAACATTCCGTGGGGAAAACAGAAGAAAAAGGGGGCTTCATATCCGTCAACATCCATACTACACTCAACCACAATGACCTTCTCATTACCCGAAACAATCCTAGCCAGGGTGGGGTTCAACTCTATACCCTTTAACTCTAGTTCAACAGGATAAACGTCCTTCCACACGTCTTTAAAGGATTCAAGAGCAATTTTAACTATATCTTCAATTATCTTAGTTTCAAGCTTTGTAAATTCCCTACCTTCAATCTTAAAAGGTTTTGCAGGTCCCCCGAACATTACGCTTATAACAACGAAAACAAGTCTTGAATCAAGAACAAACAGGAAATTTTCTTTGAAGGGCTTCATTGAAACTACACTATAAGCTGCAGGCATAGGAATTTTGGAAATAAAGTTGTTGAACCTAGTTATATAAACGCTCTCCTTTGTAATCATCGTAACCTGAGGAACTAACCTTCTAATTGCCTCACGGTAAACCTTAACCCAGCGCTCAAAGAGGAGCTCAAGCCCAGGAACCCCTCCCTTCTTTAAATGCTCTACCTGGGAAAAATCAAAGGGAAATACTTCAGGCTTCTCCTCTTCCTCCTTACTTTCCCCACCACCCAAAAGAGCGTCTATCTCTTCCTGGGAAAGGAACTCGTCAGACACAGGTTAATTCCTCCAAATTTAAACGAGCTCTTCTGCTCCACCGAGCTCTATCTTTCCTTCCTCCGCTAACTTCTTTATTATAGCAATGACCTTCTTCCTAGCCTTCTCAACGTCCGACTTCTTCACAGGCCCGAGAGCCTCCAGGTCTTCAAGGAACATCTGGGCTGCCCTTTTAGACATGTTGGATAAGAACTTATCAAGGATCTCCTGTGGAGCTCCCTTAAGAGCAAGGAGTAAGTCGTTCTTATCAACAGCCTTAAGGATCTCAATAATTGCACGGTTATCAAGCTTAATAATATCTTCAAACTTAAACATCCTCTCTTCAATAGCATCAGCAAGAGACGGATTTTCTTTCCTAATCTCCTCAAGTAACTCCGTAGCTATATCTTTTGGAAGGTTATTAACAATTTCAGCAGCGATATCAAGTCCACTCAAGGTCTGTTCTTTACCTGCACCAATGTTGGCAAGTTCTTCTTCAAGGGCTTCTGTAACGATCTTTAGAGTTTTCATAGATATCTTCTCAAGCTGTGCAAGGCGTTTTATAACCTCTTCCCTAACGTTCGTAACTCCCAACCTCTTTGGAAGGTACTGGATTACTTCAGCAGCCTTCATAGGTGGAAGTTGAGATAGAATAATGGCAATTATCTGGGGATGCTCCTTCTCTATGAGCTTTGCAATAAACTTTGGATCCATCTTCTTGAGCTCCTCAAAGACAACCCTACCGCTCTCAGTGAGCATTGACTCTTCTAAGAGCTCCTTTAACTTATCGGGAGGTAAGGCCTTCTCAAGAAGCCTACGAAGTTCCTCAGGTGCGGTCTTTAATGGAGCAATTTCCCCCAGTTCATCGTAAGCTTCTCTTAAAACCAGCTTAACCATATCCTTCTTTATAGTTCCCAGCGAAAATATCGTCTTTGCGAGCTTTACCAGTTCATGATCCTTCAGCCTTTTAAGGACGTTTACTGCTACATCTTCTGGAAGGGTCAGTATCAGTATTGCGGCTTTCTGAGCTCCGGTTATCCTCTCGGTCCTATGTTTATCTCCCCCCTTCTCTTCAGGCATAAGTCAGCGCTCCTTCAGTGTTTTTTATGAGTAAAGTAGAGGGCTAATGCCAGCATAAAAACACCAACTGCCAAGTAAAGGGTATCTATCGGCGTTTTGTACTCAATGTGAATTGCATACTTAAAGAACGTAACGATGAGAACCATTAATACAACTTTGGCAAGCTTATCCTTAAGGTCATCAAGGCTGTGAATTGCCAGAATCCTTGAAGACTTTTCGTCGTTCTCAGCCTCATCTATCTTACTTATGAAGAGCTCGTAAAGGCCGAGAGAAAAGATTATTAAAACCGTAGCTATAAGGTAAAGGTCTATTGCTCCAACAATAGTTCCAACCAAATACTCGTGCTCTTCAGCACTAACGTGAAAATGATTGCTAAACAGATGTTCTACAGGCTCTAGAATCTCCACTGACGCCAGAATAAAGAGACTTAAGGAAGCAACTAAGGAGAAAATAACAGCAAATAGGACAAACCAGCGGGTCCTCCAGAGAAAAGCCTCAAAAAGCTTTTCTAGAAATTCCATTTAAATACCTCCGAAAACGGCATGCTCAACGTAGAAAAGGAGTATAGCTACAACAACAGTTATAACTGCTACAGGCGTTCCATACTTCATAAACCTAAAGAAGTCTATCTTATAGCCGTTCCTCTCGGCAATATCAGCAGTAACAATGTTTGCCGAAGCTCCAATTATCGTAAGGTTTCCTCCCAAACAAGCTCCCAGAGACAGGGACCACCATAGGGGATCCATGACACTTCCCATCTGAGCTTCCATTCCCTTTAGCACGTAAGCCATTGACATGGTAAATGGAATATTGTCAACAAAACCGGAAATTAGAGCAGAAGTAAAACCTACTATCAGAATTCCGCGGTGAATGTCAGTTCCAATTTCCTTTATGAGCCACTGGGCTGCTTCCTCAAAAACTCCGTTTACTTCTAGGGCACCGACAACCATAAAGAGACCCATGAAGAAGATAAGGGTCGTCCACTCTACCTTTTCCAAAATCCACGCTGGAGAAAGACCGCTTATAAGGGCAAGTATGGTTGCCATAAAGAGGGCTATAACTCCCGGCTCAAGGCCCAAGTTATGGCCAACTATGAAGAGGACAATCGTTATGAGGAAAACTGTAACCGACTTCTTCATTAACCTCCTATCAAGGAGGCTCTCATCAACTTTTCCAGATAGGATCTCTTGGAGCTCTTCTGAAGTAGCTTTTGACTTCAGGAAACCTCCTTTGGCCATCATAAAATGCATAACTACAAGGCCAATGAGGAAAGCCAAAGTTGCGTAGGGAGCTACCTCTATTAGAAAATCATTAAAGGTCTTCCCTGCAATACTTCCAATTATAATGTTGGGAGGATCACCAATTAAAGTTGCAGTACCGCCGGTGTTCGAAGCCAAAACTATAGCAATAAGGTAAGGGATAGGGTTTAGCTTTAACTTCTCAGCTATGTTTATCATAACTGGAGCCATGAAGAGAACGGTTGTAACGTTGTCAAGGAAAGCCGAGAATAAGGCGGTCAAGAGTGAAAATATCCAAAGGACCCTTGCAGGAGAACCTTTAGTCAGCTTAACCGCTTTTGCAGCAACTAGGTGGAAAAAGCCACTCTTACCCATTACTGTAACTATGTTCATCATTCCAAAGAGAAGGAAAATAGTATTCTGATCTATTGCCTCCCAGGCCTTTTCTGGGGTTATAACTCCAATAACCAGAACCAGAGAAGCTCCTATTAAAGCAGCAATCGTTCTGTGGAAAAACTTTTCCAGAAGTATCATCGCGTAGGTAAAAACGAAGAGTAAAACGCTGAGCTCAGCAAGCTGAGCCTTTGACAGGTGAACGTTAAAAGCAGCTAAGAGTCCCCCTACAGTTTGGTGTTCTCCCGTTCCGTGTGCCATCTCTCCTCCCAACTCATTAGTAAGTCTTTAGCAGCCTTAAGGCCACCAGCGCTAACTTGACCAGAAATCATTATAGATAATTCCCTTAAGAGGTCCTCCCCTTGAAGGAGTCTAACCTTAACTTCTCCCTGAGCTCCCTTTTCTAATTTAAAAACCCTATCAGCCGCAGCAACTACCTGGGGCCAGTGACTAACAGCTATCACCTGAACTCTCCTGCTTATCTCTCTTAACTTTTCAGCTACTTTCCTAAGGATTTTACCCGATATACCGCTATCTACCTCATCAAAGACCATAACTATATTTTCAGGGGATAGAATCTTTAGAACAGATAGAAGGAACCTTGAGAGCTCCCCACCTGAAATTGACTGAGATAGAGGAGAAAGAGGAAGTTTAGGGTTTCCGGAAAAGAGGAACCTTACCCTCTCAAGACCGGAAGGAGAAGGTTCTTCAAGGGAGATAAACTCAACTTCAAACCTGGCTTCCAAAAGGCCTAAGTCCTTGAACTCTTCCTCCAAGAGCTCTTTCAGCTTCTCAGCCCCCTCCCTCCTCCTCCTAGAGATTTCCCTAGCCACTTCCAAGAGCTCCTTCTTTAAACCCTCAACTTCTCTCTCCTTCTCCTCTAACTTCTCATCTCCCCTCTCAAGGAACTCCAACCTCTCCTTTGCCCTACTGAGAAAAGAACTAACATCTGAAAGGGTAGGACCGTACTTCCTCTTTATCCTCTCTATCTGGTAAAGCCTCTCCTCAATCTCTGAGAGGCTCATCTCCGTCTGGGGAGGTTCAATTTTACTATCTATTTCAGAAACTAGACCCTCCAGGCTGTAGTAGAGCTCCTCTAACTTCTCCCTTATCTCCGGAAACAGAGAGACCTTTTCAAACTCCCTTAAAACTTCAGAAATCAGAGAGAGAGCGGAAGACTCCCCTTCGTAAAGGAGATAGAGACTCTTCCTTCTCAGCTCCTCTAGCTCCTGAGCTCTTGATACCAACTTCTTTAGCTCAAGGAGCTCCTCTTCCTCCCCTTCCCCAATGTTTGCCTCCTCAATCTCTGAAATCTGAAACTTAAGAACGTCAATTTCCCTCTCCCTTGCCGAGAGTTCATCCCTTAAAGCCTCAAGCTCTCTTAAAGAGGAAACGTACCTTTGATAGAGTTCCCTATACCTTGCTAAGATTTCCCTATTTCCAGAAACTTCATCAATAAGGGAAAGCTGATAGGAAGGTTTAAGGAACTCTGCTGAAAGCCTTTGGGACTGAAAGAGAATTAAAGGAGATACAACCTCTTCAACTCTCTTTTGAGGAACCCTCATTCCGTTTAAAAAAAAGCGGGAGCGGGAAGACTTAATCTCTCTCCTCACAGAAACTTCTTCATCCCCAACCCTAAAGAGGGCCTCAACAAAAGTTCCTTCACCTGATATTGAGCTCCTATCTCCTTTCAGGAAATTGATAGATGAAAGGAGTAAGGACTTTCCCGTCCCGGTCTCTCCGATTATTACGTTGAAACCGGGGGAAAATAGGAGCTCCCCCGTAATTGAACCGAAATTAAAGAGCCTAAGCTCCTCCAACATAGTTAACTCTCTAGAAAGTGTGAAAGCTCCTTTAAGAGCCTATCCCTTCCTTCCCTCGTTTTAGAAGAAAAGGGGATGATCTTGATAGAATTATTCTTAAAGCCTTCCCTTATTCTTTCCTCAAGTTTTCTCCTCTCCTTCTGCTTAAGCTTATCAACCTTAGTTGCAACCACTACGTAGGGAATTCCGTAGAAATCAAGCCACTCTTTCATTTGAAGGTCTTTTTCTGTAGGGCCCACCTTTGAATCAACAAGTAAGAATATCCCCTTTAGCCTGTCCCTCCCCTTAAGGTAGCTCTCTATTAAATCCCTCCACCTCTTCTGCTCAGAAAGGGGAACCTTTGCAAAACCGTAACCTGGAAGGTCAACTAGAAAGAACTTACCGTCAATGAGGTAGAAGTTTATTGAACGGGTTTTACCCGGCTGAGAGCTTACCCTTGCAAGCTTAAAGTTGTTAGCAAGAGTATTAAGAAGGGAAGACTTCCCTACGTTTGAACGACCTACAAAGGCTACTTCGTTGTAGGGAGTCTGAGGAATATCCTCAGGTCTGTAAACGGCTTTGTAGAGTTTTACGTTCTTTATCTTCATTTCTCGCTTGCAAGCTCTATCACTACTTTCTCAAAGAGTTTTCCGTATGACGGAGCAAAACCGACCTCGTAGTAACGAACCCTTCCTTCCTTATCTATTATGTAAGTTTGAGGAATTGAATCAAGGCCTGTAATCCTGCCGGCGTACTCTTCCCACGCCTTTTCAGAAGCCGGACCTACAGGATAGGTAATACCCATTCTCTCCACAAACGGCTTTAACTTCTCCGGACTCTCACCAATGTAGTCAACAGAAAGTCCAATAACAACAAGTTTATCCTTGTACTTGTTATAGAGCTCTTGTAAAACAGGCATTTCAGCCCTACAGGGCGGACAGTAAGTTCCAAAGAACTGAACTATTACAACCTTCCCTCTATAATCTGAAAGTTTGTGAGTCTTCCCGTTAACGTCGGTAAAGGTAAAATCGTAAGCAGAATCCTTTTGAGCCTGTGAAGTTGTAGAAACTTCCTGAGTCTTTTGCTTAGAGTTTTGAACTTCCTTCTGACAACCGCTGAAGGAAATCAAAGAAGAGAGAAGTAAGACGGTTAGAAGCCTCTTCATTCCCTTTACTCCTTTTCTTCAAGGTATCTAGTTGCACTCATTGCTGCAACTGCTCCATCTGAAGCAGCAGTAATAACTTGCTTTAAGGGTTTGCTCCTAACGTCACCTGCAGCAAAGAGGCCTGGAGTCTTAGTCCTCATCTCCTCATCTGTCAGTATGAAACCTGAAGGGTCCGTATCTACAAAATGAATAATAGGAGAAACGTTTGGCTCGTTTCCTATAAAGATAAAGACACCGTCAACGGGGAGTTCCATCTTTTCGCCAGTTCTGGTGTCCTCAAGGGTAAGGCTCTCAACGAAGTCCTTTCCGTTTATTGAAACTACAACCTTATTCAAGACAGGTTCTATTTTCTCGTTCCTCTTTACCCTATCCTGGATAATCTTAACCGCTCTAAACTTATCACGCCTGTGTATTAAGTAGACTTTCTTAGCAAACTTCGTCAGGTAAAGGGCCTCTTCTAGTGCTGAGTCTCCTCCACCTACTACTGCAACAACCCTGTCTTTAAAGAAGGCACCGTCACAAACGGCACAGTAGGACACTCCCCTACCTACAAACTCAGCCTCTCCAGGAACCCCCAACTTCCTAGGGTTAGAACCTGCCGCCCATATGAGGGTCCGTCCCTTAAACTCACCGTAGTCCGTTTTAACAACGAATATTTCACCATCCAAAGTGACTTCAGTTACAGTATGGCCGTTTTCAATCTTTGCTCCAAACTTCTCTGCGTGCTGGCGGAACTTCTCAGAAAGTTCAAAACCCGTTATCCCCCCGTGAAAGCCGGGGTAGTTCTCAATCTCCTCTGTTATTAAAAGCTGGCCTCCTGGCATTCTATCAAGTATTAGAGTCTTAAGCTGGGAACGACCGGCGTAAATGCCGGCGGCAAGGCCAGCAGGCCCAGCCCCAACTATCAGAGTATCCCAAACCTCCATTAATTACTCTCCCAAAACCCTTTCTATCATGTTTTCAAAAACGGCCTTTGGCTGAAGTCCGACCTTTACATCGGCAACGTCACCGTTTACAAAGAGCATAACGGTTGGAATTCCCCTTATTCCGTACTGCATAGCAACCATCGGAAGCTCGTCAGTGTTTACTTTAACTACCTTTACCTTTCCTTCATACTCCTGGGCAAGTTCATCAATTGTTGGAGCAAGCATCCTACAAGGTCCACACCAAGGAGCCCAGAAGTCAACAAGGACTGGAATATCTGATTGAAGAACTTCCCTTTCAAACTCTTCAACTGTCCTAATTTCTTGAGCCATTACTCTACCTCCTCTTTTAAAAGTTTCATTATTTTAACAACTATTGGCATTTCTATCTTATAGCAGGTCTTAACTCCCTCCTTCCTACAGGAAATAATACCTACCTCCCTTAAAGTATTTATGTGCTGAGAAACAGTCGGCTGAGGGATTCCAAGCTCCTGCCATATGTCCTTAACGCACCTTTCACCTTCACTGAGGTACTCAAGAATTCTCAACCTCGTAGGATGGCCAAGCGCCTTAAAGATCTCAGCTATTTTTGTCTCTCTATCCACCCTCGGCCTCCAAAAGTTTAAGCAGATTCTATCATAGTTAATATATGATTATCCCTCCGTAACCAACTACCTGCTGGTAATCTCCCGTAACGTCCCCTGAGGTCCTGTACATAACAAGTTCAGCACCTGTGGCACCGAGAGCCCTTACCGCAACTAGAGCAACGGTAGCAGGGATAACACCACACATGGTTATGTTGTAAGAGTGAACCCTTCTGTAGAGCTCCTCAGGATCAAGGTTTAATATCGCATCAATAGCAAGAGAATCAAGCTTCTGAGCAACTTCCTGGCTTACGTAGTGGGAAAAGTCCGTGCTGACAACTATCAAAGAGTCCTCTCTACCGGCCAAAACCTCAGCAAGGGCCTCGCCAGCCCTAACACACTCAGAGTAAGGAATATGTTGAAAGACAATAGGGACTATTGAAAGGTCCTCTCTATAGCCGGAACAGTGCTGAAGGAAGGGAATCTGAACTTCCAAAGAGTGTTCGTAGATGTGGGCAGTAGTATCCGGTTCGTAAGGTTCTCTAGTTACAAGCTCAGAGGCTATCTCTTCATTCACAGGTACTTCGCCAAGGGGAGTCAACCAGACTCCACTTGGGTAGACAGAAGCCGGTTTTCCAAGTCCAGTATGGTTAGGCCCCATAACAACGTTAACTGAAGGTATTTCAACCCTGCTGTAGGTCTCTCCAGCCACTTTACCTGAGTAGATATAACCTGCATGCGGAACTACAACTGCTTTAGCCTTTACCTTAGGTAAATCTCTCCTGCAGAAGCTCTCTAAGTAGGCCCTTAACTCTGCCGGAGAACCGGGGTAGAATTGACCTGCAACGGCCGGATACCTTACCATCTCTCCCTCCACTTTAGTTTGTTGTCTCTATACTCTAAACATATATTAAGTAGCGAATTTTTTCACGAGGGGAGATTGATGAAGAGGATTATG
Source organism: Thermovibrio guaymasensis (assembly GCF_003633715.1). Classification (NCBI taxonomy): domain Bacteria; kingdom Pseudomonadati; phylum Aquificota; class Aquificia; order Desulfurobacteriales; family Desulfurobacteriaceae; genus Thermovibrio; species Thermovibrio guaymasensis. The sequence goes on along the minus strand of NZ_RBIE01000001.1, from coordinate 80,315 downwards.
TTCAAGTCAAAAATACACAGGGCTACAGTAACCGGTGCTGACTTAAACTACGAAGGAAGCATCACAGTTGACAGTGAGCTCCTTAAACTTGCAGACATCCTCCCCTACGAGAAAGTTGATATCTACAACGTCACCAACGGAGAGAGGTTCTCCACCTACGTAATACCGGGAGAGCCAGGAAGCGGTGAGGTATGCTTAAACGGAGCAGCAGCAAGGAAGGTTCAAAAAGGTGACATAGTAATAATTGTAAGCTACTGTGAGCTCTCAGAGGATGAAATAGAGAATTTCTCCCCAACCGTAGTGCTGGTTGATGAGGAAAACAGACCGGTAAAGGTAAGCCGCTCTTCTGGAGGTTTGTTAGTTTAAAGGGTAGGGAGAAGAAAATCCCTACCTCTCAATTTCCCCTTTAATGAACTTATCTACGAGCTCCTTAGCCTTCCAGTCTGGATACTGAATCGGTGGGTGTTTCATCGTATAAGATGATATTGAGTAAAGCGGACCTGAGATTCCCCTATCCATTGCAAGTTTTGCACACCTTATAGCGTCTATTGCACTACCTGCGCTGTTTGGAGAGTCCTCAACTGAGAGCTTTAGCTCAATGTACATTGGAACGTCTCCGAAGAGCCTTCCTTCAAGCCTTATGTAGGCAATCTTGTTGTCCTTTAACCAAGGAACGTAGTCGCTGGGTCCAATATGGATGTTATTGCTATCAATGGGGTAAGGAATGAGGGAGCGAACGGCTTCCGTCTTTGAAACTTTCTTCGTCTTCAGTCTCTTCCTCTCAAGCATGTTTAAAAAGTCTGTATTCCCTCCAAAGTTCAACTGGTAGGTTCTATCTATTGGAACTCCCCTATCGCTCATCAGAGTAGCAAGGACCCTGTGAGTAATAGTAGCTCCAACCTGGGACTTTATGTCGTCCCCAACTATGGGAAGTCCGGCATCTTTAAACTTTTGAGCCCAAGCTTCATCGGAAGCTATAAAGACAGGAATACAGTTAACGAAGGCACATCCGGCCTCAAGAGCACACTGGGCGTAGAACCTTGTAGCTTCTTCAGAACCAACAGGAAGGTAGTTCACAACTACCTCTGCACCACTCTCTTTAAGGACCTTAACTACGTCAACCGGCTCTCTGTCTGCAGGAACAAACCTCTGGTCTTCAGGGTACTCAAGCATATGTTCTGCAAAGCCATCCATTATAGGACCCATTTGAACTTCTACGCCCATTTCCGGAACATCAGGATAGAAAACTTTTGTACAGTTGGGCTTTTCAAAGATCGCCTTACTTACGTCCTTACCTACTTTCCTAGCGTCTATATCAAACGCAGCAACAACTTCAATGTCCCACGGCCTATAACCGCCAACGTCATAGTGCATTAAACCTGTAATTTCCTCAGGATTCTTTCCCTTGTAGTAGTAAATCCCCTGAACGAGGGAACTTGCACAGTTTCCAACTCCAACTATCGCTAGCTTAACCTTCCTTGACATCTGGTTCTCCTCCCGCTCTGTACTTTTGTGCGTAAAGCTTAAACTCCTTAATTCTATCTGAAATATCTCCTAAGAGTTTCTCCATCTCCTCAACTATCCGGGGAAAGTTATCGGCAAGGGAATTAACCACCTCCTGAATAACCTTCTCCCTCTCCTCATCCGACATGTACGTTTTCCCCTTTAAGGCGTCCTCTATAAGGGCCATCTCAAGGAGCCCCAAGGTTAAAAGTAGAGGGTTAAGTTTTTCAGCCTTAAACCTTTGCCTTAGGAGCTCCACAACCTGCTGGTAGTTACTATCCGGCCTACACTTACCTATCTCGAGGTTTAGCCAAAGGTCAACGGCCCTACAGGCAAGTCCCTTTAGTGCCCTATCGTCAATTTCCATAACTACCTCTCAAGCTCCATTAGTTTCACCTTCGCTATTCCAGCTTCGGGAGTTCCAGGGTACTTCTCAATTACCTCTTTTAAGAGCTCCTTTGCCCTGTCTATCTCGTTCATGCCTTTATAGCAGAGGGCAAGTTTAAGCATCGCAGCAGGAACTTTATTCCCTTCAGGGTACTTATCAATCACTCTCTGGAAGTAATCTGCTGCAGTCTCATAGTCGTTGTGGGAATAGTATATTTCCCCTATCCAGTAGAAGGCGTTGTCTGCAAGGTCACTATCCGGATACTGACTAACTAGCTGCTGGAAGAGCTCCTTTGCCCTATCAAAATCTCCGGCTTCCATAGCGTTAAAGGCTTCCCTGTAAAGGTCCTTAGGACCGTACTGAACAACGGCCTGCCTTTTAGACTTTCCCTTTTCACCTGAAGGGTACGGTTGAGAGGATACTGTTATTTGGGAAAGGGTCTTTTTTATCTCCTCCAAGTCCTTCTTTATCTGATAGATCTGCTCCTCGTTTGCAGCTGTCTTATCTTCAAGCTTTGCAACTCTCTCCTCTAGAGAGGAAACTTTCTTATCGGTAGAGTCAACCTTTACGCTTAACTCCTGTACCTTTGACTGAAGCTGACTAACGTTAGTGTTTGGTTGATTTTGAACACAGCTAAAAGCTATTAAGCTCAAAGGAATAAGGAGAATTAGCTTCCTCATACTTCCTCCCCAAAGTTTAGGTTCTTTCTCTTAAGCTCCTCTTCACACTCTCTAACAAGTTCCTCAATTAACTCTTTCACCGAGTACATCCTATTAACTCTTCCAACGTTACTTCCAGAGAATACAAGTCCCTTCTCAGTATCCCCGGCGGCCGAGCGAAGGAGAACCTCAGCTATACAGTAGATTGAATCCTCCCCAGAACAGGTCTTGAGACAGTTGAAGGGACACTTATGGGGAATCTTACCTTCCCTCTCCAACCTCTCAGTAAACGGGTTCCTAACCGCATGGGCGGGCATTCCAACGGGACTCTTTATGTAAATTGAGTCCTCAGCCTTTGCCTTAATTATGTAATCTTTAAAGTTCTGATGAACGTCACACTCGTAAGTAGCAATAAACCTTGTTGCAATTTGAACGCCCTTTGCTCCAATTTCAAAAGCCCTTGCCATATCTTTACCGTCAAATATTCCACCGGCAGCTATTACGGGAATGTTAACCGACTCAACTATCTTCGGGAGAACGTCCCACAAACTCTCCATTGTTCCAAGGTGTCCCCCAGCCTCGCCACTCTCAACTATCACAGCAGCAGCACCCAATCTCTCTGAGAGTTTTGCGCCTTTAGGGGTAGAGACAATCTCAATTAGCGGCATATCAAAAGTATTACAGATCTTAAAAACATCCTTTCCAAAACCTGCACCTTGAATAATAAGGTCTGCCCCTGCATCTATAGCAGTCATAAGGAGTTCGTAAAAGTGGGTAAGGGCGTACATAATGTTAACGCCGATTATCCCATTAGGAGCAAGCTCCTTAGCTTTCTTAATCTCTTGGGCAAGTTCGTGGGCGTAGTGGTAGGGTTTTAAACCGACTTCCTCAACGGGAATTCCTTTACAGGTAGTTTTCATAGGTTTTGAGCGATCCTTCTCGTGGAGAAGGACGGCAGATATTACTCCTATTCCTCCTGCGTTAGCAACTGCAGAGGCAAGTCTGTGGAGAGAGACCTTTGCTCCCATACCACCTTGAATTATCGGGTACTTAGGAACCAAACCTTTTATGTTTAGTTTTGGAAGTCTACTCATCTAAGCTCCCTTAAGATTTCTTTTATAGTTTCTGTATCATCTGAAGATAGAATTTTAAACCCTTTTGACTTTAAAAGTGCAGCCGTTACTCCCATACCATCCTTAAGAGAGTCTTCACTAAACCTATAGATTTTCCTCACTCCACAAGAGGGACTCTTTTCCTTTAAAACGCAGGCAACTACCCTCTCTCCCAGCTTCTCCGCTGCCCTTAAAGTTTCGTAAGCCCCCCTTAGGAAGTTATCGGTGACGTCAAGGCAAGTTCCATCAACAGTAAGAACTCTAGCTTTCCCTTCAAGGACCAAAAAACCGTCGCCATCGGTTATCTTAGAGGGAGGCCTTGGAGTTGGAAGACCCCCTAACTGCTCGGGACAAAGGGGAATTAAAAGCCCCTTACTGAAGGCCTCTTCAAGGAGAGAACAGGAGTTGTTACCTCCGTTGTACTTACAGTTAAACCCAACTAAGCAGGCACTTACAATGAGAACTTTCCTACCCATCCTTAACTACCACCGTAAACCTTGGGCTCTTTGAGAGCTCACCAGCAGCTCTAAGGAGCTCTTCCCTATCTGCTGAAAGAACCCTCTCTACAAACTCTCTATCGTAACCATAACCTTTACCTAGAACCTCCCAGAAACCGTTGTACCAGGCCCTCTTTGAACGAAGTTCGTGGTCAAGGAGATAGGAGCCTTTAAAGTACTCTTTTGCCCTCCTAATCCTTTCATCAGTTATAAATTCAGGAAGGTTATCAAGAAGGAAGTGGAGCTCCCTCTTAACTTCCTCCTCCTTATCTGGAGAAGTCCCTATGTAGACCAGTAACCTCCCGCTACTCTTCCTGGTAGGAAAAAGAGAACCGGTTGAGTAGGCGTATCCTCTCTTTTCCCTGAGCTCCTGAAATAGGAGGGAACCTATTCCTTCTCCCAAAATTGTGTTAAGGAGCTTGTAGGTTGGGTAATCCTCACCCTCTACAGAAGGTGCATTAAGGGCAACGAGAATAAAATTCTGCTGAGAACCTTCTCTCTTTATCACGCTCTCAGAGGACTCAGCCATTTGACAGTCAAAGTAGTTCAGTTTAACCGGTTTAGTTTCAAAATCTTCAAACTCTACCAATACCTTCTCTATCCCCTTAAGCTCTCCACAGAGAGAGAGGATAGAACCTTCAGGGATGAAGTTTTCTGAAAACCAAACCTTTAAATCGTCAAGCCCAAGGGAAGAGACACTTTCAACGGTTCCGTAGGGTAACTTTGAATAAGGGTGGCCCGAGTAAGTCCTCTTCATAACTTCTTCATAGGCAAGGGCAAAGGAGCTCTCTCTCTTTGAGCGAATTGAAGCAATCAAGGAGGACTTCTCTACTTGAAAACTCTCCTCCCTAAACCCCGGCTTTTCAAGGGTTTCAACTAAAAGTTGAAAGTACCTTTCTCTTCCCTTTGAAACGAGCTGAAACTTAACTAGGGAGTAGTCACAGGAAACGTCAGGAACGAAGGGAGAGCCAGTACTCTCTTGAATCCTTGAAAATTCTAAAGGAGAGTAGTTCAAAGAACCTTTAAAAGCCGTTCTCAAGGTTAAGAGAGTTATTCCTCCAACCCTATCCTTAGAACAGCCTAGAGGGAAGAAAAGAGAGCCTGCAATAACTGGATAGCCTTTTTCATGTTTAATAAGAACTTTTAAGCCGTTTTTTAATTTTATAACTTCCATTTAAAAGTCCTCTAAGGCTGGAACTACGGGGAGTTTACTGTAATCGGCTCCTTCAACAGTAACTTTCCTTCCATCAACCTTAACCCTACTGTCAACGAACCACTTTACAGCCTGAGGGTAGATTCTGTGCTCCCACTTAAGGATTTTCTCAGATAGGGTCTCAGGAGTATCCTCAGGAGAAACTGGTACGACACATTGAATAACTATAGGACCGGTGTCTACTCCCTTATCAACTATGTGAACTGTAGCTCCGGAAATTTTAACTCCGTAAGTAATAGCCTGCCAGTGGGGTTTTAAACCTGGAAACGAGGGAAGTAAAGAGGGATGAATGTTCAAAATCCTATTTGGAAAAGCCTCTATGAAAACTGAAGAAACGACTTTCATATAACCAGCCAAACAAACCAGATCTACGTTTAAGTACCTTAAAACAGAAACTATCTTCCTATCGTACTCCTCCCTACTTGGAAAGGAGGACGGGTCAAAAAATAGCCAGTTAACCCCTAACTTCTCGGCCTTCTCTATAGCACCTATCTTCTTCCTATCAACAATTAGGACTGAAACCTCAGCGTCTATCTTACCGCTTTTAACCGCCTTAACTATAGCCTCAAAGTTACTGCCCCTTCCTGAAGCTAAAATCGCTATTCTCTTCATCTAATCTCTACTCCCCTCTCCCCTCTCTCTATCCTTCCTATCGTATAGACCTTCTCCCCGGCCCTCTCCAGGATTTCCTTAGCCCTAACCTCATCCTCAGGCGAAACTATGACAGCATAGCCTACACCCATATTGAAGGTCCTAAACATCTCCTCTTCAGGAACGTTACCCTTCTCCTGAATGAACTTAAAAATTGGTAGGATTTCCCAAGAGCCTTTCTCGATAACCGCCTTAACCCCTTCAGGAAGGACTCTAACTAGGTTACCCGGAATTCCCCCACCGGTTATGTGTGCCATACCTTTAACCCTAACTTGATCAATCAGTGAGAGGATACTCTTTACGTAAATCCTCGTAGGCTCAAGGAGAACTTCATAAACCTTTTTACCTCCAAGCTCCTCAACAACGTCGTCTACCTTTAAGTTGAGGACTTCAAAGAAGAGCTTCCTTACCAAGGAGTAGCCGTTACTGTGAATTCCGCTTGAAGAAAGGCCAAGTATTACATCTCCCTCTTCTATATCCTGGCCGGTTATGTAAGAACCCCTATCAACTATTCCTACAACAAAGCCTGCTAGGTCATACTCTCCCTCAGGGTAGAAGTCGGGCATCTCTGCAGTTTCTCCGCCGATAAGGGAACACCCTGCAATCTCGCAACCTTTTGCGATTCCCCTTATAACGTCTGCAGCAGTTTCGACGGAGAGCTTTCCGGTGGCAAAGTAATCAAGGAAGAAGAGGGGCTTTGCTCCAACAGTCAGGATATCGTTAACGCACATTGCAACAAGGTCAATACCAACGGTATCGTGAACGTTTGCCATCTGGGCAACTTTCAACTTCGTTCCAACGCCGTCCGTCCCAGAGACTAAAACTGGCTCCTTATAACCTTTAGGTAAGAGGTAACCGGCACCAAACCCACCTATTCCGGCAAGAACGTTCTTGTCAAAAGTCTTCTTAGCGTAAGGTTTAATAAGGTCAACGAGCCTCTCTCCGGCCTCTATATCAACGCCGGCATCCTTATAGGTTAGTCCCTTCTTCTTCATAGTTTATCTCCCCGTCAAAGAAAATTGGAACTTCAAATGCAAAGTGGCGGCGGGTCCACCCCTTCTGATTCCCGAGCTGCTTCTCTATAAACTCTTCAAAACCCTTAACCCTTGAGTCAAGAGCATCTGCATAGGCAAGGGTTACTGCCTCAAGGGTCTTAGGCATCTTAGGAGAACCGTGCTCGTACTTACCGTGGTGGGCCAGAATACAGTGGAGGAGTTTAGTTTTTAAATCCTCCGGGAAGTTATCTATTTCGGAAATCTTAAAGGCAACCATCTCGCAGCTCATGTACAGGTGACCAAGTAACAGTCCTTCATCAGTCCTCTCAATAGTTACATTAACGGAGTACTCACGAACTTTCCCAATATCGTGAAGTATTGCAGCAGTTATCAATAGGTCTCTATCAATGCTTTTAAACCTTTTTGCCACAGTTTCACAGATTTCAACGACTGAGAGAGTATGCTCAAGGAGACCGCCTATACAGGCGTGGTGTATCGTCTTTCCAGCAGGAGTTCTTAAAAAGAGCTCAACGAACTGGTCATCGTAGAAGAACTTTTCGAGGAGAACTTTAAGGTACGGGTTCTTTATAGTCTCAATTTTGTTTAGGAGCTCCTCAAACTGCTCCTCAATAGGGTACCTACTCTGACAGATAAACTTATCGGGCTTAAAGTCTCCCTCTTTTAACTTCTTAATTTCTGTTAACTTGGGCTGGAGGGTTCCTTGAAAGTATTCAATCCTCCCGGACACGAAAACCACATCGCCCTTTTGAAACTGGGTAAGGTCTGCATCAGCTGGAGGCTTCCACCAAAGGGCAGTAAAGGAACCCGATTTATCCGAAAGGACTAACCTTAAGAAGGGCTCTCCGGTTCTGTGCTTCTTTATCTCAACATGCTCAACGACGTAAGTTCCGGAAAATGGAGCTCCAACGGGAAGTTCGTAGAGTTCTTTAACTAACAAATCCACAACTGCTCCTTAAAGGGAATTGTTAATAGGGAAATTATAGCTGAAGGGAACTCCCTTAAAGGGAGCCCTTTAAAATCCGACCTTTGCTGCGTAGTGTAGGGATGCATCAACAACGGGGTTAATATAGATACCGAGAACTATCAAGATAACGGCCATGACAGCCAGAGGAATAACTACCCATAGCCTACTTGTGTCATTAATCGGCTTTTCAATTGTTGGCTCCTCCAGGTACATCTGCTTTGCAATCCAGATGTAGTAAGCAACGGAAAAGGCACTGTTAAGGAGACCTAAGAGAGCAAGCCACGTCATACCAGCATCTACAGCAGCTGTAAATACGAATACCTTACTTATAAATCCCGCCATAGGAGGAACCCCTGCAAGGGAAAGGAGGAAAATAAGGAAGAGGGCGGCAAGGATGGGTTCCCTTTTACCGAGCCCTTTATAGTCATCCATCGTCCTTGCACCCCAGATGTAGAGGAGAGCGGCAAAGGATAGAAAAGCTGCAGTCTTCATAAAGGCGTAAGCTGCAGAGTGGTAAAGAATTCCTGTAATACTCACAGGAACTGAAAGGGCTGCAAAAGCCACCAGCGTATATCCAGCATGGGCAACAGAAGAGTAAGCAAGGATCCTTGAAACCCTCTTTTGGGCAAGGGCAAGTAAGTTTCCAACAGTCATAGTAACTGCAGCGATAAGGGCAAAGATAAAACTAAAGTGAGGAGCAACAACAGGAATTGCTTCAAAGACAACTCTCATAAGACCTATAAAGGCAGCACTCTTTGAAATACCTGTTAAAAGGGCAGCAACTCCTGGACAGGTTCCATCGTAAACGTCTGGTCCCCAGAAGTGAAAGGGAAAGGCAGTAATTTTAAAGCCAAACCCTGCAAGTATAAAAATTCCTGCAAGGGCCACGAGGGGATCACTGAAGAGGTTCTCAACGAGAGCTCTAAAGGTAAACTCCCCTGTCAATCCATAGAGAATTGAGACTCCAAAGAGTATAAAACCAACGGCAAGAGCTCCGTTAAAGAAGTACTTTACACCAGCTTCAATTGACTTTTCATCAAAGGAAAAGAGAACCATAAGGTAAGTCGGCATAGTCATAAGTTCCATAGCAATGGTAAGGGAAACGAAGTTATTAGCGCATATTAAAAGGAGAGCTCCGGCAGTTGAAATCATTACCGATCCAATGAGCTCATTGACAAACTTGTCCTTCTGGACAATCCAATAAACGACAAGCATCAACATCCAAGACGCCACTAAGATAAGCACTCCAATAAGTCTAGAAACTTCATCCGTTGTAAAGAACGAGTTAAGTATGGTCCTCCCCTGGTCCGATATCAAAACGAAGAAAAGGGCCAGTAAGTAGCCAAAGGTTGAAATTACAGCTCCAAGGAGGGTGGATATTCTAAACAACCTGTTAATTACGGGAAGAAAAGCCCCAGTTAAAGTTAAAAGCATAACTGCCGTTAAGAAGTTAATATTCACCTGTTACCCCCTACTTAAAGAGTTGTGCAAAAGTATTTACAACAGGGTTATATAGGTTAAAAACGACTGAAGGAATTAGTCCGACAAAGATAAAGGCAACTATGTACATCGCCAGTGGAATATTTTCAATGAGAGGAAGTTCTGTAAGTTTTAACTCCTTCAAGCTCTCCTTTAAAGGACCAAAAACTGCTCTCTGGAGCATCCACATAAAGAAACCTGCAGAGAGAGCACTAGCAAAAGGTACGATAATCATAATCCAGCCCCAATAATCAAAGGCTGCAAGCATAACTGTAAACTCTCCTACAAAGCCTGCAGTTCCAGGAAGTCCTACAGCTGCAAGAACGCCGATAACGAACATAGTCATTAAAAGAGGGATTCTCTTCATAAGACCGCCGAGCTCTGAGATGTACCAGGTATGAGTTTTATGGTGGATATATCCAGCAACCATAAATAGGAGAGAAATTACTAAAGCGTGTCCAAGCATCTCATAAACTGCAGCAGAGATACCGGCAGCAGTTAGTGAAGCAAGAGCCAGTAGAACAAAGCCCATATGGTTAATTGAGGAGTAGGCAACCATTCTCTTAATGTGGTCCTCAGCAAGTGCTCTAAAGCCTGCATAGAATATCGTTAAAACGGCAAGGGTTGCCATTAACGGAGCGAAGAACTTGCTCACCTGTGGAAAAACGAAAATCTCCCACCTTAAAAGACCGTATGCACCCATCTTCAGAAGGAGACCTGCAAGGAAGACAGAAATAGGAGAAGGAGCCTGAACGTGTGCATCGGGAAGCCAAGTGTGGAAAGGAACAACCGGCATCTTAACTGCAAAACCTATAAACATTAGTATCCAGATAAGCTTTGCAATTCCAGGATCTAGGTTTATTCCAACAAGCTTTTCAAACTCAAACGTATGGGCGTTCAGATAGAGAACGATGATTCCGAGAAGGAGGAATATACTTGCCAAGTGGGTGTAGATAAAGAATTTCATAGCAGCGTAAATTCTGTTCTCAGCTCCCCATATACCTATGTGGAAAAACATAGGAACTAGAGTAAATTCCCAGAAGATAAAGAACCAAAGGAGGTTTAGGGAAGAGAAAACGCCGACCATAGGCCCCAAGAAAACAAGAATTAAGAAGAAGTAAGCACCCGGCCTCTCAACGTGCCAGGATGAAAGGGTAACAGTTATCGCCAAGAAAGCGGTAACTCCAAGGAGTAGAAGGGAAATTCCATCTACAGCAAGGTGTAGGTTAAAGTCAAATGGAGGGTAAATGGTATAGAACTCTTTAAAGGCAAAACCGTTACCTGGATATTTAGCTATCAGGTAAGCCGTACAGATGGAAAGGAAAATTCCAACGGCAAGGGATAAGTACTTTGGAATATCCCTATTTACCCTCTCAAGGAACCAGGCAAAGGGTGCAACTATAACAGGAATTAGTATCATGCTCAGTAGAACCATCCACTCCTCCTAAATAAAGAGAATGATAAGGATCAGCGTCACTACACCTGCGACAAAGTAAGTTAGGTAATCTACAAGATCTCCGGTCTGTACCTTCCTGCACCTATCCCAGCAGGCAAGGGAAAGCTTTGCAGTGCCGTTAACTGCTCCATCAACAACGTTTACATCTATCCACTCAACAGCCTTTGCAATTGAGCCGTAAAAGACGTTCCTGCATATCCACTTTATAGCCGCATCGACGTACCAGCCGTTGTAAAGGAACTGGTTTATACCCTTTCCAAGGGGATGGGCAAGGAACTTTGCAGTTGAAAGTACCCTCTTGTAGTAAATGAGGAAAACTATCCCAAACAGGACAAACATAACGGTGAGGGTTGCAACAAGGAGGTTAAGGAACAGGGGCTCATGAACCTCTCCACCTGCTATAAAGTGAATAATCTTTTCCTTAAAGAAGGGAATGAGTATCGTCATTGAAGCTAAAACGTAAAGAGGAACAAGCATTATTGGGTAAGCCTCTCTTGCGTGTTTTGAGTTCTCTGAAGGCTCTCCAGTAAAGACGACAAACCAGAGTCTAAAACCATAAGCTATACAAAGGACAGCAGCTATAAATGTAAGCCAGAAAATTATTGGATTACCGTAGGAATAGACTGAAGCCAAAATCCAGTCCTTACTGAAGAATCCGTTAAAGGGAGGAACTCCCGCAAGTGCGAGAATACCTATTAAGAACAGAATACCCGTTTGGGGCATGTACTTTAATAGACCTCCAAGCTTAAAAGCATCTTTAGTATGGTGGGTCATGTGGATAACTGCACCAGCAGCTAGGAAGAGTAAGGCCTTAAATATTGCATGGTTCATAAGGTGAAATACTCCCGCAACGGCAGAGCCAACGCCAATTGCAACAAACATAAGGGCAAGGTGTTCCATCGTAGAGAAGGCAAGAATCTTCTTAATCTCCGTATGGGCAAGAGCTCCAGTAGCGGCAATAAAGGCAGAAACAGCACCTACAAAGGCAACAACTATTAAAGCGTGGGAGTAATCAAAGAATGGGAAGAGCCTTGCAACCATATAAACACCGGCATTAACCATAGTAGCAGCGTGAATAAGGGCTGATACTGTAGTAGGACCTTCCATAGCATCAAGTAACCACGGGAAGAGGGGGAACTGGGCAGACTTACCAATTGCACCGATGAAGAGGAGGATTGAAATTAAAAGTCCCAACTTAACGCTAAAAGCACCTGCAACTGCAAGTGCGTTTAAATCTTGAAATTCAATAGTTCCAAGTAAAACCCATGCAACAATTATCCCTGCTAGCATAAAGACGTCACCAAAACGTGTCATCACAAAGGCTTTAAGTGCCGCCTCTGCAGCACTCTTCTTCCAATACCAGTAACCAATTAATAGGTATGAACAGAGTCCAACACCTTCCCAGAAGATGTAAAGACCGAGTAAATTACTCACGAAGACGAGGCCGACCATTGAACCTATAAAGAACAGCTTCTCAAAGTAGTACCTTTCAGGGGACTCATCCTCCTCCATATAACCCCTTGAAAAGACAATATCAAGGAAACCGATTCCAGTAGCGATTAAGGCCATTATGACTGCAAGGTTATCAACGTAAATTCCCAACGGAACGTTAAAGGAACCGAAAGAGAACCAGTTAAAGTGATGAACGATTGGGTGCTCATGAAGGTTTAAAGCAATGAAACAGGTCATGATGAAACCTAAAAGGCCTGTTGCAGCCGCAACCCAGAAAGAAGACCACTTCTCAAAGAAGTGACCTACAAGGAAGGCAAGGATACTTCCTACGAAGAAAAGAGCTATCGTCAGGTATACAATACTCTCCATCCCTACCACCTCAAGTTCCTTATTTTTGAAGGAATAACTTCTCCAAATCTCTTGTAAAAGACTATTACTATCGCAAGTCCAACGGCAGCTTCAAGGGCCGCAAGGCCTATGGTGAAGAAGGCAAAGATCTCACCGTCAACGTTCCTCTGGGCTGAGAAAATGGCAAGGTTTATGTTTGCAGCGTTGATTATCATCTCAACTGCAAACAGCATTCTAATAACAGACTTCCTTGAAAGAAGCCCGTAAACTCCTACGGCAAGTAAAGAAAATGAGAGGAACAAGTAAGCATGAACGTCTGCTTCTAAAAGCATATTAGCCGGCCTCCCTCTTCTTAGTAATTATGGCGTTACCCATGTAAAGGAGTGCTGCAACAATGAAACCGAGGACGATGGTAAAGAATGAGTATTTCTCAACAAAAATCGTTCCGAGAAACTGTGTTGAGTAAGCTTTAAAGGGAAAAGTATCTATCGCACTGGCAAAGCTGAAAAGCACCCCAACAGCAAGGAGAGATAGACTAATAACTATTGCTCTAACTGCTTTCCCAGGTGGTTTTCTGTAACTTTCACCTACCATCATTATCGCAAAGAGAACGAGGATAGTTACTCCACCTGCGTAAATTGCTAACTGAACGCCACCGAGAACCGGCATATTTAAACCAAAGTAAACAAGGGCAATTTCAGAGAGAAGAACGACAAACGAAATCGCCGCCCAAAGAAGTGACGTTGCCTCTAGAGCCACTATAGCTGAAGCGATTATTATTACGTATATAAGCCAGAAGTAGACGTTTCCCATCATTTCTCCTCTCCCTTACTCTTCTTCTCAGCCTCCATTTTCTTCTTTAAAGCCTCCTGCTTTTTCTTCTCTATGAGCTCCTCCATCTTCTTCGCCTTCTCAATGGCCTCATCTAAGTTTTCAGGCTCAAATATGAACTGACTGAGGTTATCCCAGGTTCCAGGCTCAACGATCATTCTGTACTCATCGGTTAGCTGAATAGCCTTTTGAGGTTTCGTAGGACATGCATCCTCACATAAACCGCAGAATATGCACTCGTTTGCCCTAACTTTCGGAACCGCACGGGGTTTTTTAACCCCGGTTGGGATCATATCTATACACTTAACAGGACAGGCTCTTGCGCACATTCCACAACCTATGCAGAGCTCTACCTTGATAACGTGCTTTCCCCTGTAGTGGAGCTCCCTCTTAACTCCCTTGTCCCACCAAATCTCAGTAGCCTTAGGTGCAAGGAGAGCCTTTGCTACCCTAATAACTTTTTTCGTAGTCTCTAACGGAAAAGAGAGAGTATCTTTAATTTCCATCGGCTACCTCTCCTTTTAAGAGATAAACATCTTTACTAAAATCACGAAAACTAAGTTTAAGAGCGCCAGTGGAGTTAAAACTTTCCAGCAGAACCTTAACAGCTGATCCATCCTAATACGGGGAGTTGAAGCCCTTACAACGAAAGTGAACAGGTAAAGTAGAGCGAGCTTTATGAAAAACCACACAATCCCCGGAAGGATGGGACCTTTAAATCCTCCTAAAAAGAGGATTACACCAACTGAGAAAATAGCAAAGAGCTCTATAAGCTTTGATAAAGCCAAAATTGCATAGTTAAAACCACCGAACTCAGTTAAAAATCCGTAAACTACCTCCTGCTCGGCCTCAGGTATATCAAAAGGAGGACGGTCTGAAACGATCAGCGCAGCAGTAATAAATATCAGGAAAGCGGGCAGGAGGACGATGAAGGAAACTAAGGAGCTCTTATGGACTATTTCAATAAAGTTTAGAGTCCCAAAGAACACTGCTGCTGCAAGGGCTGAGAGCCAAAGAGGAATCTCCCCTGAAATCATCTGGTTAACAACCCTTAGACCGCCGATAAAGGAGTACTTACTCCTTGAAACCCAACCTGCATAGAAGAAGACTGGAGGCATTCCAGTTACAAGGGCAAGGATTATTAAAAGGTCAAAACTGGTACTTACAACCCAACTTCCCTCAGAGAAAGGAATGAAGGCAACCATCATCACGACCATTATAAAGGCAACGAAAGGTATGAGGGAAAAGAGGAGTTTATTGGCTCTCCTCTGAATAATGAACTCCTTCTGAATGAGCTTAAAGACATCAGCAGTTGTTTGAAGCAGACCCCACTTACCAACGTAGAAAGGCCCCGTTCTTAAATGAACGTCGGCAAGGACTTTCCTCTCAAGGTAGAAAATCATTAGGAAAACTATTAAGAGGAAAACAAAACCGGGAAATAGAAGGGCCTTTAACCATGCCTCCATTTTAATCCTCCTATCTGTCTATATCACCGTGGCACATATAGAGGGATGCAAAGATAACAGGAACGTCAGCAAGCTTAACGTTCTTCATAATCTCAGGTAGAGCCCAAAGGTTGGCAAAGGATGGAGCTCTCATCTTCAACCTGTAGGGCCCCGTTCCACCATCGCTAATCAGGTGAAAACCGAAGCAGCCCCTTGCCCACTCAACGTTTACGTAAGCCTCTCCTGGAGGGACCTTAACTGGGAACTTAGTCCTGTAATCCCCCTCAGGAAGGCCTTCAATTGCTTGCCTTATAATCTTTGCAGACTCCTGAATTTCCTCCCACAGAACCAGGTACCTTGCATAGGCATCTCCTTCCTCACGGATAACCACTTTAAAGTCTAGCTCTCCGTAGGCTGCGTATGGGTAATCCTTCCTTACGTCCGAAGGAACTCCAGAAGCCCTAAGTGCAGGCCCTGCAAGTCCTATTTCAACTGCCTTTTCCTTAGAAACCTTACCTACTCCAACCGTTCTTATCTTAAGGGTCGGGTTGTCTATGAAGACTTCACCGTAACGGGGAATAAACTCTTTCTCCAAGAAATCTACTGCAGTAACCATCTTCTCTATAAACTTACCGGTAGGCTCAAACCTTACCCCTCCAGGAACAATTGAGGAAGTCGCAATCCTCTGCCCTGAATAAACCTCAAAAGCATCAAGGAACTTCTCCCTTGCAATCAGAGCCCACTGGGTAGGAGTATGGACTCCAAGAACGCCTACAATTCCTCCCAAACCTAAAAGGTGGCTCACAATCCTTCCGGCTTCGCACAGGATTGTCCTTACGTAATCTGCCTTCTTTGGAACCTCAACCCCAGCAATCTTCTCTGCAGCAATTGAGTAACCTGTCATAGTTCCAAAGTTATCAATAAAACAGGCTCTCTCTACGTTCACTATAGCGTTAATCCAAGTCCTATACTCAACGAGCTTTTCTAGCAACCTAAGAACGTATCCGATATCTGGATCTACCTTTACAACCTCATCGCCGTCAACCCATACCTTTAACCTCATAGGACCAGAAGCAGGGTGCTGAACCCCCCAGTTGAGCTGTAAAAGCTTTTCCTGGAGAAGACCTAAGTCCTCTCCAGAAACCTCTTTCCTCTCCTCAAGGACAAAGGTGTATCCAGAAGAAGCTATACTGTTTCCCATCACTTTTTCTCCTTAGAAGGCTTTCTGTGCTTCTTAAAGTCGTAAGATTTCCTCAAGGGGTATAAACCTTCAGCCCAATCTGGAAGGAGCATAACTTCAAGCCTTGGATTTCCTATGAACTCAATACCGAACATCTCCCAGGCTTCCCTCTCATGGGGTTGAAGTGGAGGAAATATGTCGTGGACACTGGGAACTGTTAAGTCACTCTCAGTCAGATTAACCCTAACCATTACAAACTTCTTCTCAGATAAGTTCTCTAAAATGTAGTTAACCTGAAAGCCTTCACCCTTAGGAATGTAATCAACCACCGAAACAGTATGAGGGTAGTTAAAACCTTGTTCTTTAAGGAACTCAAGGAGCTTTCTAACAGAGTTCCTCTCTGCGTGGATCAACAGAACGTTCGTATCGTAGGGTTCGCTTTCAAAACCGAAAGTTTCCTTTACTTTCACCTTTACATCCTCAAGCATGGCAGTTCCTCTTTAGTAAGGTATCTCTTCCATCCTGTTGGGATACTTCTTAGCAGCGTTTTCCCTGTCCCTAAGTATTATTTCCTTAAGCCTTAACAGACCCTCTAAAGTTGCTTCTGGATTTGGCGGACAACCTGCAACGAAAACGTCAAACGGTATGTACTGGGAAACGTCAACAGCAACGAAGTCTGAATCCCAGTAGGGACCGCCTCCTGCTGCACAGGCACCCATTCCAAAAACGTACCTGGGCTCAGGCATCTGCTGATAAACCCTAAGGAGTACAGGCAGAACTTTCTTTGAAACCAATCCTGTAACGATTATGAAGTCTGCCTGCCTTGGACTTGGTGTCATCATAAAACCGTATCTTTCCCAGTCAAACCTGGGGCCCATTAAGGCTAAAACCTCTAAAGAACAACAGCCGCTACAGAAGTGAACTCCCCAGGGAGAGTTTGAACGGCTCCAATCAAAAAACTTTAAAATCATTTCCTGTTTCCTCCAATCATTATGTAGGAGAGGGGAACCATCAGAAGGAGAGAAAAGAGAATAAAGACCCAACCAAATTTTGGATCTCCCTTACCTACAGAGTAGAGGACAAAAAATACCCCTGCTATATCCATAGCGATAAAGATGATCGCATAGAAGTAGTACTGGAAGTTAACGCTTGAGATAATGGGTTCTGGAGCCGGAAGGCCACACTCGTAAGTATCCTCCTTAACAGGGTGAGGGTCCCTCGGAGCTACTGCAACCGAGACGATCCAGAGAATAAGCCCAATAGCAGCTATAACCCCAACAAATACGATGAAGTTGTACAGCATAACCCTCTCCTAACTGAAATTACCGGTCAGTACACTATGTTATCAAAATGTTAAGAATTTGTAAACGATTTGTAAAAGATTCATAAGAGAATTTTAAGATAAAGAAAACCTAAAGGTCAAGGTATTAAGGAAGTCTAAAATTAGAAGTTTGATATCTTAACCGAACCTTCCAGTAATGTAATCCTCTGTAAGTTTTACTTTAGGAGTTATAAAGATGTCCTCCGTCCTGTTAAACTCTATAAGCTCCCCAAGGTACATAAAGGCTGTGTAGTCAGAAACCCTAGCTGCCTGCTGCATGTTGTGAGTAACAATTATTATTGTTAGCCTGTCCCTAAAGCTCACAACGAGCTCCTCTATCTTTGCAGTTGAAATAGGGTCAAGGGCACTTGTAGGTTCATCAAAGAGTAGAACCTCAGGTTCAACGGCTATAGCCCTGGCAATACAGAGCCTCTGCTGTTGCCCCCCCGAAAGCCCAGATGCTGGGTCTTTTAACCTGTCCTTAACTTCATCCCAAAGGGCTGCATCCTTAAGGGCCTTTTCAACCCTGTCCTCAAGTTCACTCTTATTCTTTATTCCCTTTAACCTTAAACCGTAAGCAACGTTGTCAAAAATTGACATGGGAAAAGCTGTAGGCTTTTGAAAAACCATTCCAACTCTACTTCTAAGCTTTATAAGGTCGTAGTCCTTTTCAAGGATGTTTTCTCCGTCTAAGAGGATCCTCCCTTCATACCTGTTACCTGGATAGAGATCGTGTATCCTGTTAAAACACCTAAGGAGAGTTGTCTTTCCACAGCCTGAAGGCCCTATCAGAGCTGTTACCTTCTTTTCAGGAACCTTAAAGGAAATATTCTTTAAGGCGTGCTTCTCACCGTAGTAGAAGTTGAGGTTTTCAACAACAATTTTTGCCGGTTCTTTAGGTTCTATTATGAAACGCTCCTGCGTATTCAGTTCCATTTAACCTTCCTCCTACTTCTTAAACTTATGTGCTACTACCCTTCCTAGGATATTTGCACCGAGGACTCCAAAGGTTAGAAGAATCGCAGCAGCCCAGGCAAGGTCCTGCCAGTACTTGTAGGGGCTCATCGCGTAATCGTACATTGTAACCGTTAAAGAGGCCATAGGCTGGAACATGTTTAGAGTGAAGAAGTTGTTATTAAAAGAGGTAAAGAGTAGCGGAGCAGTCTCTCCACCTATCCTAGCAACTGACAGGATAACTCCCGTTATTACTCCAGTAATTGCAGCCTTGTAGACGACGTCTTTAATAACTCTATACTTGGTAGCTCCGAGAGCGTACGCAGCCTCTCTAAGTTCTGGAGGAACCATCCTTAACATGTCGTCTGTAGTCCTTACTATGATTGGAATCATCATAATTGCAAGGGACACCGAACCTGCAAGGCCCGAAAAGTGGCCGAGGGGCTTAACCATCAGAGCGTAAACGAAAGTACCTACCACGATAGAAGGAATGCTCATCATTATGTCGGACAAGTCCCTGATGATGTTGGCTATTCGGCCGTTCTTCCCATACTCCGAAAGGAAAGTTCCCGCAAGAATTCCAAGGGGAATTCCGATAACCGTAGCCGTAAGGACTATTAAAGTCTGCCCCACTATTGCGTGCTTTAAACCTCCATGGTTATCTCCAGGAGAAGGCGGATCCCCGATTATCACCTCAAGAGAAAGTGAGCCAAGCCCCTTATAGAGGAGCGTTCCTAAGATCCAGAAGAGCCAAAGGAGGCCAAGGAGGGCAGCAAGAGTTGAGAGAATTAGAACGATGTTATTTACTAACTTTCTCTTTTTAAAGGCGTCCACCCTTACCTCTCAACTTTCTTTAGGAAGAGGAATTTACCTATAACTATAACTATAAAGCTCATAACAAAGAGAATAAGGGCTAGGTAGAAAAGGCTTGAAAGGTATAGATCAGTGTCAGCCTCTGTAAACTCATTTGCAAGTGTAACAGTAATTGAAGTAGCAGGCTCTAAAAGGGATTTTGGAATTACCGGCTGGTTACCCATAACAAACGTAACCGCCATCGTCTCCCCAAGGGCCCTTCCCAAAGAGAGAATGATTCCCCCAATTACTCCAAGCTTAGCATAAGGTATTACAACGTCCTTCATAACGTCCCACTTTGTAGCTCCAAGGGCGTAGGCAGATTCTTTCAGGATGTCGGGAACCATGTTGAAGGAGTCCCTTGAAATTGCGGCTGTAAAGGGAAGGATCATTATAGAAAGGACTATTGAAGCCGTTAAGAGACCTATTCCGGGGGTGTAACCTGAGAACCATTGGCCGATTACAGGTAACTTACCTAGAGTTGCATGGATTACTGGCTGAACCTTATCCCTCATGAATGGAGCAAAGAAAAACAGTCCCCACATACCGTAAATAATACTTGGAATTGCTGCAAGGAGTTCTATAGCAACGCCGACCGGAGTCCTTAAGAAGTGAGGAGCAATTTCTGTTAAGAATATAGCAATACCAATAGCTACAGGAACTGCGATAGCTATTGAAATTACAGTACTAACGATAGTTCCGAAAATCGCAGGAGCTCCCCCAAACTTCTCCATAGGAGGATTCCAAACAGTAGAAGTTATGAACTTCCAAACTCCAAAAGTACTAACAGCTAAAGAGGACTCTTTGTAAAGGACGATAAAGAGGGAAACTAAAATGAAAACAACTATTAATGCTGAAAGGAGAGCTACTTTCCCAAAAGTCCAGTCAACTAAAAAGTCCTTCCTCATACTTCCTCTCCCTTATTTCGGCCAAATTCTAGCAAAGGGGAGGGAGGGTGTAAACTAACGGCAAATTTCATAATTTCCTCTTTAGCAGGAAATCTCTTTTAGGAGAGCTCAAATGGAAAGCGTAAGGAAGGGAGACTTTGTCCACCTTCACCTCCACTCCCAGTATTCAATCCTTGACGGGGCAATAAAGATAAAAGACTTGGTTGATAAGGCAAAAGAGCTAGGAATGCCGGCAGTTGCAGTAACCGACCACGGAAACATGTTTGCCTCTTACGAGCTCTACAGGACCTGTAAAGAGCAAGGAATCAAACCAATAATTGGTCAGGAGTTTTACATAGCAAAGGGAAGTAGATTTGACAGGAAGGAGGGAGAAAAGGGAAGTTACCATTTAGTCCTTCTAGCAAAGAACGATAAAGGACTAAAAAACCTTATGAAGTTAAGTTCAATCGGTTTTATTGAAGGCTTTTACTATAAACCCCGTATAGATAAAGAGGTCCTTGAGAAATACTCAGAAGGCCTTATCGCCCTATCGGCGTGCATCCAGGGAGAAGTTCCACTCCTATACTTAACTGGAAAGGAAAAAGAAGCAGTTGAGGCAGCTAAGTGGTACAAGGAAATCTTCGGAGATGACTTCTACCTTGAAGTTCAATACCACGGAATCAAAGAACAGGAAAGGGCAAACAAATTCCTAATAGAGCTCTCAAAGAAACTTGACATACAGCTGGTGGCCACAAACGATGCCCACTACTTGAACAAGGAGGACTGGGAAGCCCACGACGTTCTCCTTTGCCTCCAGACTGGAAAGAAACTAGCAGACGAAAAGAGGATGCGCTTTCCCAGCAAGGAATTCTACTTCAAGAATGCCCAGGAGATGATGGAGATCTTCAGGGAAGTTCCTCAAGCAGTATTTAACACTCTAGATATAGCAGAGAAAGTAGAGGCTAAGCTGGACACGTTTGAAAACAAAGGGTATTTACTTCCCAAGTACACAGTCCCAGAAGGCTACGACTACTTCACATACCTTAAAGAACTTGCAGAGAAGGGACTTGAAAGGAGGTTTAAGGAAAAGGGAATAACCGACGGTGAGACAAAGAAGAAGTACTACGAAAGGCTCCAGCACGAACTACAGATAATAAACAACATGGGATTCCCCGGTTACTTCCTGATCGTTTGGGACTTTATAAACTGGGCAAAGAGAAACGGAATACCGGTAGGTCCAGGAAGAGGTTCTGCAGCAGGTTCTCTGGTTGCTTACGCAATCGGAATCACAGACATAGACCCTTTAAGGTTTAACCTCCTATTTGAAAGGTTCTTAAACCCTGAAAGGGTAACCATGCCCGATATTGACGTTGACATATGTCAGGAGGGAAGGGATAGAGTAATTGAATACGTTAGGAAGAAGTACGGAGAGGATAAAGTCTGTCAAATCATTACCTTCGGAACCCTTAAGACAAAGATGGTCGTAAGGGACGTTGGAAGGGTCCTTGGCATCCCTCCAAAAGAGGTAGATAAGCTAGCAAAACTCATTCCGAACGACGCAAAGAGCGTTGAGGACGCAGTTGAGAGAGCTCCCGAAATAAAGGAGCTTGCAGAGAAAGACCCGACCATAAACAGGCTGATAACGATTGCAAAGCGACTTCAGGGACTTACAAGGCAAACGGGCGTCCACGCAGCAGGAGTGGTGATAGCCCCCGAAACCCTTACAGACTACATACCCCTTGCAAAGAGTAAGGACGGGGACGTAACTACACAGTACGACATGGGACAGGTAGAGTCACTCGGCCTCCTGAAGATGGACTTCCTTGGCCTGAAGACGCTCACAATAATTGATAGAACCCTTAAATTGATAAAGGAGAGGCACGGAGTAGAGATAGTTCCGACAAAACTGCCCCTTGACGATGAAAAGACCTTTAAGCTCCTACAGGAAGGAAATACGATAGGTGTCTTCCAGCTTGAATCAAGTGGAATGAGAAACTTAATGAGAAGGCTCAAGCCTACAACCTTTGAGGACATAATCGCCCTCGTTGCCCTCTACCGACCGGGTCCCTTAAACTCCGGAATGGCTGAAAGTTACATAAGGAGAAAGCACGGTCAAGAGGAAGTTGACTACATATTCCCCGAGCTTGAACCGGTCCTTAAAGAGACTTACGGCCTCTTTATCTATCAGGAACAGATTATGCAGATTGCAAACATCCTAGCAGGTTACTCACTGGGAGAGGCTGACCTTCTAAGGCGAGCAATGGGTAAGAAGAAAAAGGAGATTATGGATGAGCAGAGGGGAATATTTGTAAGTAGGGCAGTTGAAAGAGAATATCCAAAAGATAAAATAGAAAAGCTCTTTGACGATATAGCAAAGTTTGCAGAGTACGGCTTTAATAAATCCCACTCTGCCGCCTACGGGTTCTTAGCCTACGTTACAGCCTACCTAAAGGCCCACTACCCGAAAGAGCTCTTTGCAACAATGCTCTCAATTGACTACGACAAAACAGACGAAATCGTAAAGTTCATAAAGGACTGTAAAGAGAACGGTATCAACGTCCTTCCCCCTGATATAAACAGAAGCGGAGCTCTCTTTAAAATTGAAGGAGAATCTATCAGGTTCGGCCTTGCAGGAATAAAGGGGGTTGGGGAGAAGGCTGCCCAGCACATAGAGGAAGTGAGGAAGAAGGGAGGAGAGTTTAAGGACATCTACGACTTCTGCCAGAGGGTTGACCTTAAAACTGTCAACAGGAAGGTAATAGAAGCCCTTATAAAGGCAGGAGCTTTTGACTCAACAGGAATCCCCCGCTCAGTTAACATGGCCGTCCTTGATAAAGCAATGAGCGTTGCCCAGAGTATCCAGAAGAGCCAAAACAAAGGCCTAATGAGCCTCTTTGGAGACGACAGTGAGGTTATTGACAAGGAGTTTCCCCAAATTGAGGAGTGGCCCGACAACGTTAAGTTAGAGTACGAGAGACAGGCAATAGGCTTTTACCTATCAGGCCATCCCCTCCTTGAGTTTAAGGAAATAGTTGAGTTCGGCTTTAACTCTACATCGGAGAAGGAAGAGTGGAAAGACGGACAGGAGATAACTTTAGCAGGTGCAATAACAGAAGTTAAAGTGAAGAGAACACAGAGGGGAGATCTCTGGGCTACCGTTGAGATATCCGATTTAGACGGAACAACTTCAGTCCTCGTCTTTCCTAACCTCTACAGGGAAGTTATGGAGCTCTTAACTGAGGGAAACGTCGTCCTAATTAAGGGAACCGTTAGGGAAGAGGAGGAGAGTAAGAGTGTAATCGCAAAGGAGATATCCTACCTTAAAGACGAAATAGGAAGTAAGGTTAACACAATAGTTTTAAGGCTAAAAGGAGAGGAGGTTACTGATCAGTTCTTAAAAGAGCTCAAAAGGTTTATTGAGGAGAACTCAAGCCCTCAAGGGAAACCACTCATAGTTGAGGCGGAGCTTCCAGACTGTTTTGTAAAATTGCAAATCAACCCTGACTACCGTTTACCCATTGATAGAGAAGTATTAAGAGGCCTTCAAAAACTGTTGCCGAAAGAGAGAATAAGGATAGCCTGAGGTTGAAAAAATGGAAGGACTGTTAGAGTTTGAAAGGAAGGTAGAGAAGCTCAGAAAGAAAATAGAGGAACTGAAAAAGTTGGGAAAGCACCAGCCGGCAGTAATTGAGGAGATAGAGAGAAAGTTTATGAGGAAAATTGAAGAGTTTTACTCAAACCTCTCTGCTTGGGACAGGGTTCAGCTTGCCCGCCATCCAGATAGACCCCATTCAATTGACTTTATAAAAGCTCTCTTTGAGGATTTTGTTGAACTTCATGGAGATAGGCACTGCGGCGACGGGAAGGCGATAATAGCAGGATTTGGAAAGTTCAACGGAGAGAGCGTCTGCGTCATCGCACAGGAAAAGGGAAGGGAGACGAAGGAGAAGATAGCAAGGAACTTTGGAATGCCCCTTCCTGAGGACTACAGAAAGGCCTTAAGGGTAATGAAACTTGCAGAGAAATTTAAAAAGCCGATAATTACCCTTGTTGATACACCGGGGGCTTTTCCCGGAATAGAGGCTGAGGAACACGGTCAGTCTGAGGCGATTGCAAGGAACCTCTTTGAAATGGCAAAGCTGAAGGTTCCCATTGTTAGTGTTGTTATCGGAGAGGGAGGAAGCGGAGGAGCCCTTGCAATCAGCGTTGCAAACAGGCTCTTAATGTTTGAAAACGCTGTTTACTCAGTAATCTCCCCCGAAGGCTGTGCAGCAATCCTGTGGCAGTCTCAGGAAAAAGTTAAAGAGGCTTCAGAGGCCCTCAAACTAACAGCAAAAGACCTTAAGGAAATGGGAATAGTTGATGAAATAATTCCAGAACCCTTAGAGGGCGCTCACAGAGACTGGGAAACCACTTTCAGGAACTTCAAAGAATTCGTCTCAAAAGCCCTTAACGAACTTAAAGGACTTTCTCCCAAGGAATTAGTTGAAGAGAGGTATAGAAAGTTTAGGAACGTGTGAATTCCTTAACTAGTTTTCGCAAAGAATCGTAGATCTCTCTGGCCCTACTTTGGGCCGTTTTCCTGCTAACTTCTACTTTCTCAAGGTTATTTCTCAAAGCATTAACTACCCGTTTATCTAACTTTTTCTTCCGCGCTAAAGAGTCTAAAATTTCCAAAGCCTTTCCAAGTGGAAACCCTTTCTTGTAAGGTCTGTCCTCCATCAAAGCAGTAAAGACATCTGCAACGGCCATAATCCTAGAACCTAAAGGGAGTTCCCTAGCTTTAAGCTTAAAAGGATATCCCTCCCCATCTAAAGTTTCATGGTGGTAAGAAGCCCACTCTACTATGTTTTCATCAAAAGCTAGCTGGGAAAGAATCTTAAACGTATAGTAAACGTGAGATTTCATTAAAGACATCTCCTCTCTAGTTAATTTCCCAGGCTTTTCCAAAATTTCATTTGGAATGGCTACTTTACCGATATCATGAAGTAAACCTGCTACCTTGATTTTCTTCAAATCCGGAGAAGTGAAGTTAAAGAGGGAAGCAAGGGAAGTTGCAACTTGAGCTACTCCTGAAGAATGGGTTGCAGTAAAAGGACTTTTAAAATCTATAAGGTAAGCAAGTACTTGAGAAAGGGAGAAAAAAGCCTCAAAAGGAAGTTTCATAGAATAGTTCTCAAGGAAACTCCTAAGACTTTCCTTCAAAAATTCCTTATTGAAAAGCTCAAACCAGAAAGCCTCTTTCGGAGAGATCTCCTTTAAAAAAAGCCTAACCAATCTAGGGTCTAAAAGTCTTTTATAGGCTGAACGCAAAAGAAAGTCCTTAAGATCAACACAGAAATTAGGTATTTCTTTATAAGGCTCTTTCCCTTCAAGTTTAGCTGAAACAAAAACATCTATCCTATCTGCCAAATGAATAATTTGAGAAGCGTAAGGTACCTTATGCCCAAAATCCAAAAACTTCTTAAAAGGAGTATGATGGTACTTAATGGCTAAAGCAACTTTAGAAAAAAGGGGAAAGTTCTTTAGAAGCCTGTACCCAACTTCGGCATGAAGGTGTATCCTTTTGCTAAATTCCTCAGATTCAGGAGCTCTAATTATAAGAATATCCTCTGAAGAGGAAAACAGCAAAAGGCCAATATCGTGTAGAAGACCGGAAATAATAATGTTTGAAAGAAAGTCATTGTCGTAGGTAAGCCTACGGGATAAAACAAAGGAGATATAAGCAACACGGTAGTTATGGTTATTCAAAACAGGGTCTGCCAAACTGTTGGTGGAGGAAACCGCAAGCAAAAACCGAGAAATATCCAAAGTTTTCTCAAACATAACTTCCTCTATAGGTTTGCAGATATATATTAGCAAAGAATTTGAACAAAGTTGCAGCAAGCCAACAGGCAAAAACGTTAACTTCGTTTATAAAAAACTTGAGTTTATTTGAAGGGATGGATTCCTATCTAGTGGAATTGGAAAAGTTTTTGGGGAGCCGTTGGGAGCTCCCCAAATAAAGGAACGTTTATCTCCTCAAGAGCTCATCAATTAAAAGAGAAACAACTTCCTCGGGATCCCTTTCTGAAAGTAGTTCCTTGGCAAACTTTTTTACCCTTTCGGGAACTTTTTCGAGACTCTTCCTATCAAACCTCTCCTTAAGTTCTTTAAGGTCGTTAATCTTGAACCTTTCCGGCCTTACTCCTTTCAGCCCTTTAATTCTGTACATCCTTCTCTTTTCACTCTCAGCAACAAGGCTGATTGCCGTTCCTTCCTTGCCTGCCCTTCCTGTTCTACCGATCCTGTGAACGTAACTTTCAGGGTTTTCGGGAAGTTCATAGTTGATAACAAGACCTACATCCTTAATGTCAATTCCCCTTGCAGCAACATCAGTTGCAACAAGAACTTTTACTCTACCTTCTTTAAATGACCTCATAACCGTCTCTCTCTGCCTCTGAGAGAGATCACCGTGTATGGCCCTAGCATTAATGCCCCTTTTCTGGAGCTCCTTTTCAATCTCTGCTGCATCCCTCTTCGTCTTAACGAAAACGATAGTTGAAGTATCCCTATTCTCCTTAAGCAGCTTCTCAAGGGCTTTTAGCTTATCCTCACTCCTAACGAGGTAGATCTTCTGTTTAACCTTAGGTGTAATGAGCTGCTTACCAACCTTTACAGTTTTATAACCTGGCTTTAAGTAGTTATCTATTAACTTCCTGATTTCATAGGGCATCGTAGCTGAAAAGAGCATAGTCTGCTTTTCTTTAGGAGTCTTACTCAAAATCTCCTCAATGTCCTCAATAAAACCCATATCAAGCATTTGGTCTGCTTCATCAAGAACAGCAAACCTTACCCTATCAAGCTTCAGAATTCCCCTGTTTATTAGATCCTTAACCCTTCCGGGAGTTCCCACTATTACCTGATTTTTACCTCTCCTCAGAATACTAGCTTGCCTATCAATGGAAACGCCGCCGTAAATTGGATAGGCTGAAATCCCCTTATGCTTACCCATCAAGGAGATCTCGTGGGCAACCTGTATTGCCAGTTCTCTAGTTGGCGTAAGGATAATAGCCTTAACTCCCCTTTCTCTCGGGCTAATCCTTTCAATTATCGGAATCCCAAAGGCTGCAGTTTTCCCCGTTCCAGTCTGAGCTTGACCGACGATGTCCTCACCTTTAAGAGCTACCGGAATGGCTTCCTTTTGAATCGGCGTAGGCTCCTCAAATCCCATCTCTTCAAGGGACCTTTGAACCTTCTCATCAAGCTGTTTAAAGCTAAACTCTTCCATTTCTCACTCCTGTTAAATAAAAATTGCCACGGCTCCGCCGCCGTTTCAGACGGAAACCGTGGCAACTAATTTTAAGTTAAATTTAGTTCAGACTTAAAGCCTTTCTACGTTTACTGCCTTAAGACCCTTATCACTCTCAGTTATGCTGAAGGAAACTCTCTCTCCTTCCTCAAGAGTCTTAAAGCCTTCACCTTGAATTCCGGTGTAGTGGACAAATACGTCCTGTCCGCTGTCGGCTGTGATAAAGCCGTACCCTTTCTTTGAATCAAACCACTTAACTGTTCCTGTGAGCTTCTCCATGTGTCCTTACCTCTCTTTAAAAGTCTTTAAAATTAAAAAGCCCCAGAAGGCAGAAACGGCATGCCTTCTGGGGCTATCTGTTTCCGTCGTGCTGCCTTCTTAAATCCTACAAGACGAATCTTATATAGAACATTTTCAATTGTCAACCCTAAAAAACTCTTGACAAATTTCCTTTTGGAATGTAAATATTGGCTGCTTTCCCGCAAAACAAGATTAGGAGGTAGTAGATGAAAGTACTGGAAGTGCAGGCTACCAAGAGAGAGAAAACCGGAAAACAGGTAGCCAAGAAGTTACGCAGGGAAGGCCTTCTGCCTGCCGTTATTTACGGAGGCGGAAGACCAGAGGCAACTCACATTGCCGTTCCTGCTAAAGAGGTAAAGAGGTTAAAGCACCACCACGGTCTAATCAAGCTCAACCTTGATGGTGAAGAGAGGATGTGTATCCTCAAAGACATCCAGTACAACTGGCTTGGTGATGTACCTATTCACCTTGACTTCCAGGAAGTAACTTTTGGAGAAACAATTGAAGTAACAGTTGAGCTTGAGTTTGTAGGAACTCCCGTTGGCGTTTCAGAAGAGGGAGGAGTTCTTGAAATCCTCAAAAGGGAAATAACAATTGAAACTCTCCCAAAGGAGATTCCGGAGAAGATAACAGTTGACATCTCAAACTTACACGCCGGCGATGCTCTCCACGTTGGAGATATTCCTCTTCCTGAAGGAGCTAAACTAGTTGATAGTCCAGATGAAACAGTAGTCGTAGTTGCTGAACCTGAAGAAACCGCAGGTGAAGAAGAGGGAACGGAAGAGGCTAAGGAAGAGTAATGTTAAGGCTGGTAGTAGGTTTGGGGAATCCCGGTAAGGAGTATGAAAGAACCCGCCACAACGTTGGATGGTGGGTTCTTGACGAAGTTGCAAGGGAACTTGGCTTTGACTTTTCAAGGGAAAAGTTTAAGGCCCTCTACGGTGAATACTCTACGCCAAAAGGAAAAGTGATTTTCTTAAAACCCCTTACCTACATGAACAGAAGTGGAGAAGCGGTAGGACAGTTTTACCGCTTTTTCAAACTTCAGCCGTCTGAACTCATCGTTATTTACGATGACCTTGACTTACCTTTAGGGAATGTAAGGTTAAGGTTGAAGGGAAGTTCAGGCGGCCACAGAGGAGTTGAGTCTGTAATAAACTCTCTCGGGACCAAAGAGTTCCCAAGGTTAAGGATCGGAATCGGAAGGCCTAAAAGGAAAGAAGAGGTAGTTGACTTTGTCCTCTCTCCCTTTAAAGAGGATGAGCTCCCAGCAGTTGAAAAGGCAGTTAAAAGGGCTGCTAACTGCCTTATTGAAGCAATTAGAAGGGGAGAGATTGACCAAAAACTCATAAACAAATGCAATACGGAGGTTTAGGATGAGAGAGTACTACTACGAGATGGTTTACATACTAAGACCAACTATGAGCGATGAGGAAACAGGCGCAGCAATAGAGAAGGTTAACTCACAGGTTGAGAGGTTCGGTGGCGAAGTTTTAAAGGTTGACAAGTGGGGTAAGAGACAGCTTGCCTACCCAATCAACGACTACGATAAAGGTTTTTACGTCCTTGAGTACATAAGGACTAACGATAGGAACTTCGTCAGGAACATGGAAAACTTCTTCAGGATAAACGAAGACGTTATTAGGTTCTTACTCTTTAGGCTTAAGCCATCAGAAGTTAAAGAGCTTAAGGCTAAGCTTGAACAAAAAGGAGAGGAAAAGGCAGAAGTTAGCGCAAACGAGAATAAGGGAGAAGCTTAATGGCAAGCCTTAATAAGGTCTTTCTAATCGGAAGACTTGTTGCTGACCCGGAACTACAGCACACACAGGGAGGAACTCCCTTCAGTCGCATTAGAATTGCAGTTAACCGTCCCTATAGGGATAGGAATGGTAACTGGAAGGAGGAAACCCTATTTATAGACGTTGTTATCTGGGGTGAAGCTGCCGATAGAGCTGTAAGCCGATTTAACAAGGGAACGAGAGTTCTGGTGGAAGGAAGCTTAAGGCAGTCAACCTGGGAAACAGATAGGGGCGAGAAGAGGAGTAAGATAGAGGTAAGGGCTGATAGAGTAGTTGCCCTTGACCCTAAGAGGGAAGTTTCAGAAGAGCTTGAAGAAATTGATGACATTGAATTTTAAGGAGGTAAGCCATGGCAAATATTCAGCAGAGAAGGTTCATAAGGAGGAAGAAGTACTGCAAGTTCTGTGCTGAAAAGATAGAGAAAATTGACTATAAGAACGTTGATCTTCTGAAGTCCTTTATCTCTGAAAGGGGAAGGATTATTCCAAGGAGAATTTCGGGAGTTTGCTCAAAGCATCAAAGGCAGCTTGCAAGGGCGGTTAAGAGAGCAAGGCACCTCGCCCTCTTACCATTCGTAAAGATTGACTAAGGGCGATGAAAGGTTTAAAAGCTTCGGCGATTTATGGGCTTATAACGGTTCTAACCGGAATAACGGCAGAGAGCTCCCAGTGGGTACTACTCTCTGCGGGGCTCTCTTTATTTATTCCGGCACTTTTACTTATTTCAATAAGAGAGAATACCCTTTTAGCCTTATTAACCTCAGTAACTTCGCTTGGAATCCTTGCTCTCTACAGCCTAAGAGCTCCTTTTGAAGTCCTTCCTTTTCAAGTTATCGGAGTTCTATTTAGCAGGCGGTACAAGAAACCTGAGCTTTCCCTTTTAATCGCTACAGTTATTCTATTTTCTGCGGCAGTTGTTGAGGAGCTCCTACTCGGCCTCCCTCCGGAGGTCAAGGATTTCCCCTTCTACGCCTACAGGTGGGGAGTTTACTTCTTCACAGCACTTCTCTTTTCAGAAGCCACTTACGGAATAGCCCTTCTAACAATCAGGAAAGGGGAAATCTTCTTAAAGATCAATTTCGGTTTTTGGCCCGTCCCACTGTTCCTCGTCCTTGGAGCTCTCAGTTTAATACCAGACTTTTTCTATAGGGAATTAGTAATAAACGGACTAATAGCAACCCTATCGCTGTTTGCCGGACAGGGAATTCCCATAATGCTCTACCTGATAAACAGAGTATCTCCCTTAATCAGGTTGATAATTCTAATCACAGTAGTTATTTTTCCTCTTGGATTTTTAACGGCAGCAGTTATTCTTGGCTTCCTTGACAACTGGTTAAACTTCAGAAAACTAAATGAAGGAGGAGAAGATGGAAGTAATTCTACTTAAGGATATGGAAAACCTCGGCAAAGTTGGAGATATCGTAAAAGTTAAGGATGGATACGCAAGGAACTACTTAATTCCTAGCGGAATTGCTCTACCTGCAACAAAGTCAAACGTTGCAAGGGTTAGGAATGAGCTCCAGTCCTTGAGAAAGAAAGCTGAAAGGCAGATTGCAAGGTTTAAGGAACTAGCAGAGAAGCTAAACACAACCAGAGTTACCATTGAACACGAAGCCGGAGAAGAGGGTAAACTCTTTGGTTCAGTTACAACATCACAGATTGAAAAAGCCCTCCACAAAGCAGGATTTGAAGACATTGAGAAGAAACAGATTATCCTTGAAAAGCCAATTAGAGAGACCGGAACTTACGAGGTAAAAATTCACCTGTTTAAGGACATTGAAGCAACAGTGACAGTTGATGTAGTACCTCTCAAGAGGTAAGTAACCCTTTTTTTGGAGGTTACCATGGAATTTGTTGGAAGACACATAATGATGGACGCAACCGTTTCAGATATAAGCTGTATAAACGCCATTCAACCTATCTACGATTACATGGAGGAGCTTGCCAGAAAGCTTGATATGACGCTGGTATACCCTCCAATCGTAGCCCGTTTTCCCTTTGCCCAGTCAGAGCTTGAACAGTTCGTTAAGAAGCTCTCTGAAGAAAACGTTAAGAGTAAAACCTTAGAGTTTATGGAGGAAACCTTAAAGAGAAGGGCTACCGAAGACAGTGGTGTTTCAGGAGTTTCAATCTGGCTTGAGAGCCACTGTACAATTCACACATGGCCTGAGGAGAAATTCTTCAGCCTTGACGCTTACAGCTGCAAGGACTTTAACCCAATGGACGCATTTGAACTTACGATAAAGTGGTTTAAAGTTGACTATGCCTCCTTCGTTGACGTTGAGAGGTACATAGGCGGTCCTTGTATAATCAAAGCTTACGAGTACAAAAACGGAGAGCTTATACCCTGTAAACCGTCTATTGAAAAATAAGTTTAGGGGGCAACTGCCCCCTATCCTTTAAAAATTTTCAAAGCCTTTGAGTAAACTTCCCTCTTAGGGAGCTTCAGTTCTTCCCTTAACTTCTTAACAGCCTCTTTCATTGAAAGCCCTTCTCTTTTAAGTTCACTCAATAGCTCCTCAACGTTAACCTCTCTCTTTTCCTCCTTTGAAGGAGGAAAAAGTAAAACAAACTCGCCCCTTACTTTCTCTCCTTCAACCAGCTTTTCCAAAACTTCTCCAGGCTTACCCCTAATAAACTCCTCATTCAACTTCGTAAGTTCCCTAGCAACAACTATGGGTCTACTGGGAGATACTTCTGAAAGGACTTCAAGGGTCCTCTCAACTCTGTGGGGTGATTCATAGGCAACAACGGTAAAAGGGTAAGATACGATCTCCTTTAACGCCTCTTTTAGTTTCGCCTCCTTTCTTGGAAGGAAACCGAAGAAGAGAAACTTATCCGTCGGAAAGCCTGAAGCTGAAAGGGCAGCTATAACTGCAGAGGGGCCTGGAACGGGAACAACCCTTATCCCTTCCTCCCACGCCCTCCTAACGAGCCTGTAACCTGGATCACTTATAGTAGGAGTTCCCGCATCCGATATGAGAGCAACGGATGTTCCGTCTTTTAGAAGTTTAACAACCTTTTCAGCCGATTCTTTTTCGTTGTGCTCGTGGTAAGGAATGAGCTTTTTACCCGAAATCTGGAAATGGCTGAGGAGCTTTAGGGCCCTCCTCGTATCCTCACAGGCAATAACCGGAACTTCCTTAAGAACTTCAAGAGCCCTTAGCGTAATATCCTTAAGGTTTCCTATGGGAGTAGCAACAACGTAGAGCTCCCCTAACCCCTTACCGCTATGCATTCAACCTCCACGTAAGCTCCCAGAGGTAGTTCTTTAACCCCAACCGTTACCCGCGTAGGCTTAAAGGGGCAGTTCCTAAAGAACTCCTCATAAATATCGTTAAATTCTTTAAATTTTTCCAAATCGGTAACGTAGACGGTAACCTTTACAATACTACACTTGCTCCCTCCTGCAGCTTCAACAACTGCCTTTAAGTTGTTTAAAGCCCTTAAAGCCTGTTCTTTAAAACCTTCTACAAGCTTACCGCTTTCAGGGTCAATTCCTATCTGGCCAGAAGTGAATATTAGGTTTCCATAAAGTATTCCCTGGGAGTAGGGACCAACGGGGGAGGGAGCTCCCTTCGTTTCTATAACCTTCATTCAGAACCTCCTAATTAAATAATCCTCTTGAAAGTATACTTTGTTAATTCTATATTAGCCAATGAACAATTTTAAGTTTCAATTCTGTATATCTTATATTTTAAATATTGTATTTTTAACTATAGAAAGATAAAATTTACATAAAAAGCCATTAAGGAGGAACTATGGCTGAGAAGGAGAAAATCATACTTGACGATGAGAGGATTGAAGAAGGAGCCGAATGCCTAAAAGCCTTAGCTTCACCTGTAAGGCTCAAAATCCTATTTACCCTTAAGGAAAAGCCTATGTGCGTAACAGACCTTGAGCAAGAACTAGGAATCTCTCAATCTTCCCTCTCCCAGCACTTAAGGACCCTCAGGTACAAAGGGATAGTTGCAAAGACGAGGAAGGGGAATAAAGTTTATTACACGATATCGTCTGAAGCCTTTAGAGAGCTTTTAAACCTCCTCCCTCAAATCGCGTGCTTTAGGGGTTAACTAAATGCTTGAAAAGCTCTTCAGGAAAAAGAGGTTAGAGGAGCCTAAAGGGAGCTCTAACTTACCTACCGGTCTTTGGATAAAGTGCCAGGAGTGTAAATCGCTCCTCTTTAAAGGAGAGCTTGAGAGCTCCCTATGGGTATGTCCAAAGTGCGGATACCACTTCCCCGTTCCGGCAAGGGACAGACTTTACATGCTCTTTGACAACGGAAACTTCATAGAGCTTGACACAGAACTTGAACCGGAAGACATACTGGAATTTAAAGATAGGAAACCTTACACCCAGAGGATAGAGGAGGCCCAGGAAAAGACGGGTCTTAAGGATTCTGTTGTCAATGCAAGAGGGAAGATCGGCGGACGGGAAGCCCTCGTCAGCTGTTTTGACTTCCGATTCATGGGCGGTAGTATGGGCCGGGTGGCCGGCGAGAAGGTAACTAGAAACATAGAAAGGGCGGCTGAAGAGGGAATTCCCTTCATCTGCGTAACAGCCAGTGGAGGAGCAAGGATGCAGGAAGGGATAGTCTCCCTAATGCAGATGGCAAAGACCTCAGCCGCCCTTACGCGCCTTGAGGAAAGGGGGGTGCCGTACATCTCTGTACTAACCCACCCAACAATGGGTGGAGTATCGGCAAGCTTTGCTTTCCTTGGGGACGTGATTATTGCAGAGCCTAAGGCTCTTATAGGTTTCGCCGGCCCCCGGGTAATTGAACAAACAATAAGGCAGAAGCTACCAAAAGGATTTCAAAGCTCAGAGTTCTTACTTGAACACGGACTTATAGATATGGTAGTTGAAAGGAAGAAACTTAAGGGAGTAATATCCAATCTTCTTTCCCTATTTGGAGGTTAAAATGGAATCCAAAAGTAAGGTAGAAAGACTCGCAAGGACGGTCGTTGCTGACTTCTTCCTCTACAACCCAGATAAAATTGATAAGGGACTGATGAACGATAACTTCTTTGAGCTCCTAAAAGGAGAACTTGAAGATGCAGTAACCTACTTTAGGGAACGCTCTTCTGGAGATATGACTATCTTCTGGGATACCCTCTTTAACAGACTAATGCAGAGAGAGGCTAAACTACTGGAATCTAAGTAAGTAAATGTTTGAAAGAAGTATTAAAATCCTAAGCGGTTCTTTAAAAGAGGGTAAAAAGCCTTCCTGTTACGGCCTTCCAGGAGGGTCAAAAGCCTTTCTATTTAAAGAGATAAAGAAAATCATTTCTCCTTCACTGATAATCCTTCCAACAGAGCAGAACGCTAAAGCCTTAACGGAAGATCTAAACAGACTTAAGCTTAAATCCCTCTACATTCCCGCACTTGACGTTCCTCCCCTTGACGTTTCCTCTCCTCTCTCCTCTTCCCAGTACAGGAGGCTAAAATCCCTATACAGGTCTCTTAACGAGAACTTTGAGTTTATAGTCTTAACACCAACTTCCCTATTTCATAAGACAATTCCTCCTGAAGCGTTGATAGAGTTTTCCATAACCTTTAAAAAAGGCAGTGAAGTTGAGTACTCTGAGATTGCCCATAGGTTAACGGCTATGGGCTTTAGGAGAATAGAAAGCGAACCTGAAGTCGGAGAGTTTTCCTTAAAGGGGGACTTCCTCAACATCGTTACTCCCGATGAAGAGGTTGAAGTATACTTCTTTGGAGATGAAGTTGAAGGGTTAAAGGTTAACGGTGAAGAAGTTGAGGAATTTACCCTCGTTCCACTCCTTGAACTTCCACAGGATAGGAAGCTGTTAAAACCGATAGAGGAGCTCTACCCAGAACTTGCAGAGAGACACCTCCTCCTGGGAGAGTTAAGCGGTGCAGAGAAACTGCTACCTCGCGTTTTCAAGCTAGTTCCAATAACAGAGTACGTTGGAGATTTAAAGGCAGTAGTTGTAGAGAACGAACAGGTTAGAATCCAGGGAGAGAACTTCCTAAAGCAGGTTAAAGAGGGATACCAGCTCTTAAAGAGAGAAGGTATACCTTCTTCAAAGCCTGAAGAGTTTATATCTGAGGTTAAGCCTGAAGTCCTCTTCTACATCTACGAAAAGCCAGTAAAGGGCGGAATTGACTTCGGAGTAAAACCACTCCCGTCAGTTGACGAGGAAAACTTAAAGGAAATCTCAAAAAGCCTCTCAGGTTACAGAGTAAGGCTAATCTACCAGAGCTCCACCTTAAAGGAGGAAGCCGAAAAGGAGCTAAAACTTGCCGGAGCAGAGGTAGATAGCGAAAAGGGAATATCTTCCGGCGGCTTCAAGTTTGAAGAGAGGAAAGTTGCTTGGCTAACTGAAAGTCAAATTCAGTTTGACGTGAAGAAACAGGAAGATATCTCTTCCCTGGAACCTGGAGAACTAGTAGTTCACAGGGACTACGGAATAGGAATATTTCAGGGAATAGTAAGCAGGGAAATAGGCGGGAAAAGGTTTGACTTTATAGAAATTGAGTACGCAGGCGGGGAGAAGTTATACGCTCCATTTACCCAGATAGACAGGATCTATAAGTACTCAGGCTATAGGGGAAAGAGGCCTAAACTTGACAGGCTCGGTGGAACCTCTTGGAAAAACCTTGAGAGGAAAATTAAAGCCTCAATGGCAAAGTTTGCACAGGAGCTCGCCCAGCTCTACAAAGAGAGGAAGACTGCAGTAGGAGAGAGGTTAAGCGGAGACCCTCAAATAATAAGGGAGTTTGAAAGGAGATTTCCCTACAAACTCACCTCAGACCAGGCTAAGGCAGTTAAAGACGTCTACAGGGACATGGAGTCTGAAAAACCTATGGATAGGCTCCTGTGTGGAGACGTAGGCTTTGGAAAGACAGAAGTTGCAATGAGGGCGGCCATGAAGGCCGTAACTTCAGGGAAGCAGGTTGCAGTAATAGCTCCCACAACAGTCCTTGCAGACCAGCACTACAGAACTTTTAAAAAGAGGTTTAAAGGCTTTCCCGTAGAAATTGAAATGCTTTCAAGGTTTAGAACTAAAAAGGAGCAGAAGGAGATAATTGATAGGTTAAAGAGGGGAGAAATTGACATTATCATAGGAACCCACAGGCTTGTCCAGGACGACGTTGAATTTAAAGACCTTGGGCTTTTAATAATAGATGAGGAGCACCGGTTTGGAGTAAAGACAAAGGAGAAGTTGACAAAGTTAAAGAGCAACATTGACGTCCTATACCTTTCAGCAACTCCAATACCAAGAACCCTCTACTCTGCACTTTCAGGTTTCAGGGATATCTCTGTAATTGAAACTCCACCGCCTGGAAGGAGAGGAACAAAAGTAGTTGTAACAAAGTACACTGATGAAGTTCTTAAAGGAGCAATAGAGAGAGAGTTAAACAGAAAAGGCCAAGTATTTTTAGTCCACAACGATATCTCCGAGCTCCCCCTATTGAAAGAAAAGGTTCTCTCCTTCTTCTCACAGGCAAAGGTTGAGATTGTCCATGGACAGATGAAGCCCTCAGAGATTGAAAAGATAATGCACTCCTTCTTTGAAGGGAAAATTGACATCCTCGTCTCAACTTCCATAGTTGAATCTGGACTTGACGTTCCCTCGGCAAATACTCTCATAGTTATAGGGGCTGAGAACTTCGGACTCTCCCAGCTCTACCAGTTAAAGGGAAGAGTAGGAAGGGGCGTTGAGAAGGGCTACTGCTACCTTTTAACCTCGCCGAAGGCCAAGCTAACTCCAGAAGCGGTCAAGAGGCTTGAGGCAATGAAGAAGTTAGCTCCCCTTGGAGGAGGTTTCCAGCTTGCCCTTAAAGACCTTGAGATAAGGGGAGCAGGAACCCTACTTGGTCCTAAACAGAGCGGTTTTGTAGAGAGTATTGGACTGGAGCTCTACACAAAGCTCTTTAAAGAAGTCATTGAGGAGGAGAAGGAGGAAGAGGATGTAAAACTCAACCTGCCCTTTGAGGCCTTCATTCCCGACGATTTCGTTGAGGACAGCAGGGAGAAAGTAAAGCTCTACTCCCAGCTGGCCTCATCTAAAGAGCCCGAAGAGGTTATGAAGGAAATTGAGAGAGTTAGGGGAGCTCTACCTGATCCTCTGGTAAACCTGTTTAAGACTATGAAGCTAAAGAGAATGGCTAAGGAACTTGGAATAAAGGAAATTTCCGTTTCTCCTACGGGAAAGGCTATAATAGTTTTCGGACAGGAAACTTCCGCTTCACCAGAAAGGCTCGTCCAGTTCGTTAAGGAAAGGGGAGCAACCTTCACACCAGATAGAAAGCTGTACACCGAAGTAAAAGACCTTGATGAACTACTAAAAATAGTCGAGGAGCTGAAAAATGAAGAGAGTACTAACAGTTCTTCTAGCCGCTAATATTGTCCTTGGAGCTCCAGCCATTGCAGGAACTCCTAAAGGAGTTCAACAGTTAAAAGTTGACAGGAAAGTAAAGAGGGAGTTCTTCCTCTCCCTCAGAAGTGGAGACTTTAAAAAGGCTGAAGAGCTCATAGCCAGTGGCAAAATACCTGTGGACTTTAGGAATAAGTTTA
The DNA here is from genome assembly GCF_003633715.1 of Thermovibrio guaymasensis. Taxonomy (NCBI): domain Bacteria; kingdom Pseudomonadati; phylum Aquificota; class Aquificia; order Desulfurobacteriales; family Desulfurobacteriaceae; genus Thermovibrio; species Thermovibrio guaymasensis. Next base: position 42,173 of record NZ_RBIE01000001.1, on the reverse strand, counting down.
ACCAGACCCCTCTTTTCTACGCAGTAAACAACGACAACGTAGAGTTTGCCAAGTTCCTAGTTAAGCATGGAGCTAACGTTAACGCCAAAGACTTCTTCGGCATAACTCCCCTACATCAAGCCGTTATAAGTGGAAGTTACAAAGTAGCAAAGTTCTTAATAAAGAACGGAGCAGAGGTTAACGCCAAGGATAACTACGGCTATACTCCACTACACCTTGCAGCAATCTATAACAGGCCAAAAATTGCCAAGCTCCTAATAGAGAACGGAGCTGACGTTAACGCTAAGGATAACTACGGAAATACCCCTCTTCACTACTGCGGAACAACCTTCGGAACAGCCCCAACCGCAAAAGTCCTACTTGAGAACGGAGCAGACCCAACGATTAAAAACAAAAGGGGAAAAACTCCCCTCCAACTTGCAAATGAGGTTAAGAACTATCCAGTTGCAAGGTTAATTACAAAATACCTTAAGAGGGCCAATCAATGACCCTTTAGTCAACCTTTCCTCTCGTCGTATTCAATTTTTACGTTGGGCTCAGGAGCCGGTAACGTTTCAGCAGGTTTACTTATCTCAAACTTTCCGCTCTTTATCCACTCCTTGAGAATGTTGGCAATCTCCCTAGCCTTGTAGTATGAGGAGACCGGGGAGGTTGGGACTTTCTTCCCGTTAAGCTCTATATACCCTCTCCGGAGCTCCCCGTAGCTTACGTACTTTAAGGGCTTGGCGTTCCCTGAAGGGTAGTCAACGGAGTAGTCCATTACAGGAGCGAATATCTCATAATCCCTCACTGAGGTGTAGTAGGCAATCCTCTCGTTTAAGATAGGAATTGGAATGCCAATCCCCACAAACATTGAAACGCCGTAACCGAGAATTGAGGCTGCCTTTATAAAGTCTGTGCTCATCTTCTTCATATCTCCAACAACCATTAGAGTTCCCGCCCCCTCCATAGGTTGACCCTTCTTACTCCTCTTAACTCCAAATGGGGAGTGTTGCGTTCCGTGGAAGGCCACGTACCCTACACCACCTCCTAAGAAGATCCTCGTTCCAACTCCTATCGTTTCAAAAAAGGGGTCGTTCATAAGGGGGGAAAGCTGACCTGCTCCTGAGTAGGTAGCATTTCCAAAGTTCGGCTTTAAAGTTCCCATGTAGGTGTAAACAGTCCTTGAAGACTTGTTAACTGCAACGTTATAGTTTTGGTAAGCGTTCCTGGGACTACACAGTATTGCATCGTTTATTGTCTTAATGTTTATAAGCTTCCTTACTTCCCTCCTAGGGTAGCAATCTGTCCCGTAGGCGTAGGCTTCAAGCTCTATATCCTCACCTGCTATCAGCTCCTCTATAACGTGAGCTCCCCCGTACTCAAACTTTCCAGGGTAGACCTCATTCCTCGGGTCGTTCTCCGGTAAGGCGGTAGCACCGATGTAGAGGTCAACGGCGGCAATTCCTCCGTATGCAGGAACTCCGTTTAGGTAGATTTCCTCCATTTTCATCCTAGGCTTCGTGTGGCCAACGTTTAGGAAGGCCCCAGAGGAACACATTGCCCCGAAGGTTCCAGTTGTAACCACGTCAACTTCCTGAGCTGCCTTCACTACGCCGAGCTCTTCAACTATCTCTATCATCTCCTCAGCAGTAACTACAACCGCCTCTCCCTTCCTAATCTTCTCGTTTATCTCCTCGTAGGTCTTAACAACCTTAAACTGCTCTGCCATCAAACTCTCTCCGCCTTTGGTGTTATGAATAAAGTATAGGCCTACTACTTAACCGGTTCAGCAATAAGGTCAACGTTACTTGCAAGCTCAGTTACCTTTGCCCTAACAAACCGGCCAGGCCTAAAGTGGCCCTTTAGGTAAACTATTCCGTCTATCTCGTAGGCGTTCCTGTAACTTCTTGCCTCACTGTAGCCTGGAAGCTCTGAGGTGGAAGAGTCAACTATTAGCTGAACTTCCTTACCTATCAGTTCCCTATTCCTTTTCTCGTAAATCCAGAACTGGGTCTCCTCAAGGAGCTCTAACCTTGACTTCTTAACTTCCTCCGGAAGGTCTCCAAGCCTGTAGGCTACCGTCCCATCCTCCCTTGAGTACTTGAAGAACCCTGCCCAGTCAAACTCATAATCCTTCAAGAATGAGTGGAGCTCTTCAAACTCCCTTTCTCCCTCAGTGGGAAAGCCGACTATAAAAGTCGTCCTTATAGCTATGCCGGGAACTCTTTTCCTCAACTTCTCTATCAGCTCCTCAGCCTGCCTCCTTGTGTACTTCCTTCCCATTGAGGAGAGAACCTTATCGTTAACGTGCTGGAGGGGAACGTCTATGTACTTAACCAGCTTCTCCGAAGAGGCCATGTAGTCAATGAGATCATCAGTTATGTGGGAAGGATAGGTGTACATTAGCCTAATCCACTCTATACCCTTTATCTTCTCAAGCTCTTTAAGGAGCTTTAAAAGGCCTTCCCTCTCTCTCCTATCGTAGAGGTATGCCGTAGTATCCTGGGCTATAACGTAGAGCTCCTTAACTCCCAAATCGGCCAGCCTCTTTGCCTCATCAAGGACCTCATCAATAGGCCTACTCCTTAAAGGTCCCCTTATTAAGGGAATTGCACAGTAAGTGCAGGCGTTTGAACAGCCCTCAGATATTTTCAGATAAGCAAGGTGGTTTGGAGTTAGAATTTCCCTCAAAAGGTAAGGTTTTCTAAAGGCAACTTTCCTATTCAGTATCCTTTCTACACTTTCAAGGAGCTCATTTACACCTATAAAGGCGTCTACCTCAGGAAGTTCCTTCTTCAGCTCTTCCTTATACCTTTCGTAGAGACAGCCGGCAACAACGACCTTTTTCTCAGGGTTTTCCTTCTTCTCCTCAATGGCGTTTAAGATCTCATCTATTGACTCTTCCTTTGCAGGCTGAATAAAACCGCAGGTATTCACAAGGATTACGTCTGCCTCCTTTAAATCGCTAACAAACGTGACTTCTCCCGTAGCCTTCAAAAGGCCAACTATAGTCTCAGTATCAACCCAGTTCTTAGGACATCCAAGGCTAATAACGGCAACTCTCTTCTTCACAAATCCTCTCCTAAACTACTTTAATGCCCTCTCCTTCTTCAATCTTACCAACTTCACTTGCCCACTCAACTCCCCTCTCTTTCAAAAGGGATAGGAGCTCTCCCTTCCTCTCTTCAGGAACAGAAATCAAAAGGCCTCCTGAGGTCTGGGGGTCGTAAAGGAGAAGCTTTAAGTCCTCATCAAAACCTTCTGGAAACGAGACTGAACTACCAACGTACTCAACGTTCTCATAAGTTGCAGCCGGAAGGAGCCCCATTGAAGCGTATTCCTTAGCCCCCTTTAAAAGGGGAATCCTATCTGAATAGATAGTGGCTGAAACGCCACTAAACTTAACCATCTCAAAGAGGTGTCCCAAAAAGCCGAAGCCTGTAACGTCAGTACAAGCACTAACGCCAACTTCAACCATAGCCTCACTCGCAGCTCTATTTAAAGTTGACATAACCCTACTAACCTCTTTAACTTCCTCCTCTGAGGCCATATCCGCCTTTATAGCTGTTGTCAAAACTCCAATACCCAGGGGCTTTGTGTATATTAGAACATCTCCTGGCCTTGCAGTAGAGTTCCTAACTATCCTCTCCGGATGAACCGTTCCAACAACACACAGACCGTACTTTGTCTCTAAATCCTCAACAGTGTGGCCGCCAACTAGGGTAACTTCAGCTTCCCTAAGCTTATCGGCTCCTCCTTTTATAATCTCCTTCAGATAGTCAAACGGAACTTTACACGTGTCAAACATAACAAGGTTAACTGCAGTTAAGGGCTTTGCTCCCATAGCGTAAACGTCTGAAAGGGCATTTGCAACGGCTATCTGGCCGTAAACGTAAGGGTCATCAACAACGGGAGTAATAAAGTCTGCAGTCTGAACGAGAGCAAGAGTATCTGTTATCTTGTAGACTCCCGCATCCTCACAGGTCTCTATTCCTATAATCAAGTTAGAATCTTTGAAGAACTCTATACCTTCAAGAGCTCTGGAAAGCCCGACCGGGCTAAGTTTAGCCCCTCAGCCGGAAGCCCTAACAGTTTGAGTGAGTTTAAACTTCTTACTCAACTATCTTACCCTCCTCTTTTAACCTCTTTATGAGGTGGTCCTCCTGACCTACCTCAGCCCAGCCCTTTGCCCTTAAAAGACAACTATCACACTTACCGCACGGAACTTCTCCACCCCTATAGCAGGAAACTGAATAGGAGTAATCGGCTCCAAGCTCAAGCCCCAGCTTGATTATCTCAGCTTTCGTAAGGTTAATTAAGGGAGCGTGAATGTGCCACTTATTCCCTTCAGCTCCCAGCTTGGTTCCAAGGTCAAGGGCCCTCTCCATAGCCTCTAAAAACTCAGGACGACAGTCGGGATACCCGGAGTAATCAACTACGTTCCAACCTCCAACAAGGTGAGTAGTTCCTTTACTTTCAGCGTAAGCTGCAGCTATAGATATAAAAATCCCGTTTCTAAAGGGAACATAAGTAACAGGAACTCCCCTTTCCTTAATCTCCTCAACGCTCCTTGGCTGAGGAACCTCTATTGAGAAGTCTGTTAGGGCAGATGAACCTATCTTTGACAGGTCAACTTCATATATAAGGTGCTCTTTAACTCCGGCGTTCTTTGCCGTTACCTTTGCCATTTCAACTTCAATACTGTGGCGCTGGCCGTAAACGAAAGTTATGGCATAAACTTCCTTGAACTCCCTCTTTGCCCAGTAGAGGGCAGTAGTTGAATCAAGACCTCCGGAAAATATAACAACCGCCCTTTCCATAGTTTCCTCCAGATTTCTCACTTTAATAATAACCTTTCTCAATGAAAGATTTTTAATTAAAATTACGCCGAACAATAGGCCTAAAAGGAGAGGCAAGTTGACCTTCCAGGAAATAATCTTTACACTTCAGAACTACTGGGCGTCAAAGGGATGCATAATAGCATCACCCTACGACGTTGAGCAGGGTGCAGGAACGATGCACCCATTTACTTTCCTAAAGGTCCTTGGAAAGGAACCTTGGAAAGTAGCCTACGTTCAACCATGCCGCCGGCCCGCTGACGGGCGCTACGGTGAAAACCCCAACAGGCTCCAGCACTACTTCCAGTTTCAAGTCATCCTAAAACCCTCTCCCGAAAACTCCCAGGAGCTCTACCTAGGAAGTCTGGAAGCCTTGGGAATCAACCTTAAGGAGCACGATGTAAGGTTCGTTGAGGATGACTGGGAATCCCCAACTCTGGGAGCCTGGGGACTTGGATGGGAAGTATGGCTTGACGGAATGGAGATTACACAGTTTACATACTTTCAGCAGGCGGGAGGAATTACGCTAGACCCGGTATCCGTTGAAATTACCTACGGCTTAGAGCGTATAGCTACCTACATACAGGGAGTTGACAGCGTTTACGACATAGAGTGGACAAAAGGAGTAAAGTACGGAGACCTCTACAGGGAGAATGAGCGCCAGTGGTCAATCTACAACTTTGAAGAGGCAGACACAAAGATGCTCTTTGAGCTCTTCAACATGTTTGAAAGGGAGAGCTCCAGGCTGGTTGAGGAGAACTTGGTCCTCCCGGCCTACGATTACTGCCTCAAGTGTTCCCACGTCTTTAACCTCCTTGATGCAAGAGGTGCAATTTCTGTGGCAGAAAGGCAGGCGTTTATAGGAAGGGTTAGAAGGCTTGCAAGCAAATGTGCAAATAAGTATTTAGAGCTAAAAGAGGGTAAAGGTGAAAGCGAAAGGGTTACTTCTTGAGATAGGGACCGAGGAGCTCCCGGCATCATTCATAGAGCCGGCTCTTGAGTACTTAAAAAGTAAGCTAGGCGAAAAACTAAAAGAGAACTACCTTACCCCTTCCTCCATTGAGACTTTCGGGACTCCAAGGAGGCTGATAGTTCTAGCTTACGACGTTCCAGAGAAACAGCCGGACAGGGAAGAGCTCTTTGTAGGTCCTTCAGTTAAAGCAGCCTTTAAAGAAGGAAAACCTACAAAGGCCGCAGAGGGGTTTGCCCGCTCAAAGGGAGTGGGAGTAGAGGACCTAATAGTAGTTGAAAACCCTAAAGGGAAAAAGGGACAGTACGTTGCAGTAAAGAAGCTCATAAAGGGAAAGGATGCAGTAGAGGTTTTAAGGGAAGTCCTCCCTCAGCTAATCCTCTCAATTCCATTTAAAAAGAGTATGCGCTGGGCAGATAAGAAAATTAGGTTCGGAAGGCCTATAAGGTGGATTATAGCCCTCTACGGAAGTGAAACGGTAGATTTTGAAGTAGACGGTATAAGGAGCTCCAACCTCTCCTTCGGCCACAGGTTCCTATCACCTGAACCCTTCACAGTTGATAACCCTTACGACTTCATAACCGAGCTTGAAGATAGGTTTGTGATTGCCGATATAGAGAAGAGAAAAGCCTTAATAGTTGACAGGGCAAAAGACTTGGCAAGAACTGTAGGCGGGAAGCTCCTTGAAGATGAGGAGCTCCTTGAAGAGAACGCAAACCTTACAGAATTTCCATACCCGATTCTAGGCTCATTTGAAGAGGAGTTCCTCTCTTTACCTAAAGAGGTTCCAATTACAGTAATGAAGGAGCACCAGAAGTTCTTCTCAATTGTTGATGAGAGTGGTAACCTGAAGAACTACTTTATCGGAGTCTCAAACTTAAAGCCACCTGATGAAACAGTCGTAAGGCTAGGATACGAAAAGGTCTTAAGGGCTAGGTTAAAGGATGCCCTATTCTTCTTTAACGAGGACAGGAAGAAGAAGCTTGAAGAGAGAGTACCACAGCTTGAGGGAATAGTCTTCCACGAAAAACTCGGAAACATGCTTGAAAAGACGGTCAGACTTGAAAGCCTTGCTCCTTTTATTTCAGATGAGCTCAGATTTAACGTAAAGGACGATACAACAAGAGCAGCCTACCTGTGCAAGGCAGACCTTCTAACGGAGATGGTTAACGAGTTTCCCGAACTTCAGGGAGTAATGGGTAAGTACTACGCCCTCCTTGACGGGGAGAGGGAAGAGGTAGCCCTTGCAATAGAGGAGCACTACCTTCCCCGCTTCTCAGGAGATAGGTTAGCCCAAACTCCTACGGGGATTTCACTTTCAATAGCAGAGAAAATTGATAACCTAACAGGCTTTATAGGTGCAGGTCTAAAACCAACCGGTTCAGCCGACCCGTTTGCCCTAAGGAGGAACGCTTTAGGACTAATTCAGACTCTAATTGAGAGGGAGCTCTTTCTGGACCTTAAGAGAGTCATTGAAAGGGCTGAGGAGCTTTACAGAGAACAGGGAGTAGAGCTCAGTTCGGATACACCTGTAGAAACCCTCTCCTTCGTAAAGGAGAGGTTAAGGGGAGTCCTCAGAGAAAGGGGCTTTAAGCCCGATACCGTTGAAGCAGTTCTATCCGTCGTTAACGACCCCTACGATGCCCTTTTAAGGGCGAAAGCAGTTGAGTCCCTGAGGGCCAATCCGGAGTTTGAGGAAGTTTTAATTACGATGAGAAGGGTCGTTAACATAATTCCTGAAGGCTTTGAACCTAAAGAATTTACTCCTGTTGGGAATTACGAAAAGAACCTCTACGAAAAGTTTAGCCAGCTTAAAGGAGAGATAGAAGATAAGATCTCTAAAAAGGACTACAGAGGAGCTCTAATCCTCATTAAAGAGCTAAAACCTGAGGTTAACGCTTTCTTTGACAACGTTATGGTTATGGACAAGGATGAAACTGTAAGGATTAGAAGGTTAAGCCTTCTTAAAACCATATCAGACGAACTCACTAAATTGATTGACTTCTCAAAACTCGTTTTTTAAAGGGGGCGCGGCTATGCCTAAAAAGATGGTTTACTACTTCGGCGGTGGAAAGGCTGAAGGAAGTGCCGACATGAAACTTCTCCTCGGTGGCAAGGGAGCAAACCTTGCCGAAATGACAAACTTGGGGCTTCCGGTTCCACCTGGAATAACGATAACAACAGAGGTATGTAAAGAGTACTTTGAGCTGGGCCAGAAGTTCCCCGAAGGAATGTGGGAACAGGTTCTAGAGGGAATGAAGAAAATTGAAGAGGAGATGGGAAAGAAGTTTGGGGACAAGAGAAACCCTCTCCTAGTCTCCGTCCGTTCTGGAGCTCCAGTCTCAATGCCCGGAATGATGGACACGATTTTAAACCTTGGCCTTAACGATGAAACTGTAAAAGGACTTGCAGAGTCTACAGGAAACGAAAGGTTTGCTTGGGACTCTTACCGCCGTTTCATTCAGATGTTCGGAAACGTTGTAATGGGAATCCCTCACGAAAAGTTTGAGGAAATACTAGAGGCCAAGAAGAGGGAAGTTGGAGCAAAAGCCGACGTTGACCTCACAGCAGAAGACCTTAAGGATGTTGTAAAGAGATACAAAGAGCTTGTTAAAAAGGAAACCGGAAGGGAGTTCCCTCAAGACCCCTACGAACAACTTAAAATGGCAATAAAGGCGGTCTTTGACTCCTGGAACAACCCAAGGGCAATAAAGTACAGGGAAATTAACAAGATACCTGAAGACTACGGAACTGCTGTAAACATAGTAGCAATGGTCTTCGGAAACATGGGTGACACCTCCGGAACAGGCGTTGCCTTTACAAGGAACCCTTCAACTGGAGAGAACGTCTTCTACGGAGAGTACCTCAAGAACGCCCAAGGTGAAGACGTTGTTGCAGGAATCAGAACTCCACAACCACTCACAAAAGCCCAGAAGACAAGCCCTGAACAGGTCTCACTAGAAGAGGAGTTTCCAGAGGTCTACCAGCAGCTTCTCAAAGTAAGAGACATCTTAGAAAAACACTACAAAGATATGCAGGATATAGAGTTCACAATTGAGAACGGCCGTCTCTGGATGCTCCAGACAAGAGCAGGTAAGAGAACTGCAAGGGCAGCAGTAAAGATAGCAGTAGACCTTGTTAAGGAAGGGCTAATCAGCAAGGAGGAAGCTCTACTAAGGATAGATCCGACCCTCATCAATCAGCTCCTCCACCCTATGCTTGACGAGGAGGAAAGGAAGAGGGCAATAGAGGAAGGAAGGTTAATAGCAAGGGGACTTCCGGCTGCTCCTGGAGCTGTCAGCGGTAAAGTTGTTTTTAACGCAGACGAGGCAGTTGAACTGGCCGAGAAGGGAGAGAAGGTAATACTCGTCCGCCACGAGACTTCCCCTGAGGACATCCACGGAATGCATGCAGCTGAAGGAATCTTAACGGCAAGGGGAGGAATGACTTCCCATGCAGCCGTTGTTGCAAGGGGAATGGGTAAAACCTGCATAGTAGGTGCCGAGTCAATCTACGTTGACTACGATAAAGAGGAATTTAGAGTCGGAGACGTTGTAGTTAAGAAGGGAGAGGTTATAACTCTTGATGGATCAACAGGTGAAGTTTTCCACGGAGAGCTAAAGACAATTCCAGCCCAAATTTCCGGCGAATTTGAAGAGTTAATGAAGTGGGCAGATGAGATTAGGGACCTCAAAGTTAGGGTTAACGCAGATACTCCAGAAGATGCAAAACAGGGAAGGGAGTTTGGAGCTGAAGGTATAGGACTATGTAGGACAGAACACATGTTCTTCAAAGAGGAGAGAATCCCAGTAGTTAGGGAAATGATCCTTGCCAAAACTGAGGAGGAGAGGAAGAGAGCCCTTGAAAAGCTCCTTCCAATGCAGAAGAACGACTTTATCGCAATCTTTGAGGTTATGAACGGCCTTCCCGTCAACATAAGGCTCCTAGACCCACCACTCCACGAGTTCTTACCAAAGACTGAAGAGGAGTTCCAGAGAACTGCTCAGGAGATGGGACTTCCAGTTGAAGAGATAAAGAAGAGGGCTGAGGAGCTTGAAGAAGTTAACCCTATGCTTGGACTGAGAGGTTCAAGGTTAGGAATCACATTCCCAGAAATCTACGAGATGCAGGTTAGGGCAATCCTTGAAGCCGCCTGCGAGTGTAAGAAGAACGGAATTGAAGTTCTACCTGAAATAATGCTACCCCTCATTGCAGACGATAGGGAACTTAAAGAGCTCAAGAAACTCATAGACAGGGTAGCAGCTGAAGTGTTCCTTGAAACTGGAGTAGAAGTTCCATACCAAGTTGGAACTATGGTAGAGGTACCTAGGGCTGCTCTAATAGCAGATCAGCTTGCCCGCTATGCAGAGTACTTCTCCTTCGGAACAAACGACCTAACCCAGATGACCTTTGGCCTTTCAAGGGACGATGCCGGAAAGTTCATAGGTAAGTACATTGAGCTTGAAATTCTCAAAGGTGACCCGTTTATGCACATTGACGAAAACGGCGTTGGAAGGCTGATAGAGACTGCTATTGAGCTTGGAAACAGAACAAGACCGGGAATGAAGACCGGTGTATGTGGCGAGCACGGAGGAGACCCACGCTCCATAAATTTCTTCCAGAAAGTAGGAGTTCAGTACGTAAGTCCATCTCCCTTCAGAGTTCCAATAGCAAGGCTTGCAGCTGCTCAGGCCAAAATCAGGCAGAAGAAGGGAGAACTTTAAAGGTATTTACTATAATTTTAAGGAAAGGGGGGCCCCGCGCCCCCTTTTTTAATTTTTGGGAAAGGCTTAGAATAAGTGAAATAAATTCTGGAGGGAAAAATGAGGCTTCTGACCGCCGCACTTGTTATTCCCCTACTGCTTACCTCCTGCTCAAAGGCTACCCAAACCGAAAACAGAACAGTAAAGAGTAAGAAGGAGAAGGTAGGAAGTAAAGAAGAGAAAATAGTAAGAGCCCTCCTAGAGCCATTAAAAGTTAGAGGGATTGAAGTAAAGGAAGTTAAACCGGCCGAGGGAGTAAAAGTTCCAGGGTTTAAAGCCTTTGAAGTAACCTTAATTGATAAACCCAACTCAAGGGAAATAAAAAGGTATATTTTCCTATCTCCCGACGATAGATACTTAACTTTAGAGGTATTCCAGGTTAGTGAAAAAGGAAAAGAGATACACATTAAGCCCATAAGGCCGAAAAATCCAGAAAAGCAGTTGAAAGTTGACCTTTCATGGGTAAAGGAAATTGATAAGAAACTAAGTGAAATGAACGTTCCCCACGTAATCGGCAAATCTGATAGGAAAATCTACATAGTTTGGGACGTCTTCTGCCCGTTCTGCTACAGCCACTTTAATCAAATAGAGGAAGTCGCTAAGGAAAACGGAGTTGAAATTCACATGATACCTTTCCCAATTCACGGAGAGAATTCAATTAAAGGTCTACTCTACTACACCCAACTGGCAAGGGAGAAAGGAACTACTGAGGCTTTTAAAGAGCTCTACAAGATGGGGAACGGAGACTTTAGAGCTTACATGAAGGAACTAAAAAATAAAGAACTGAAACTCTCAAAGAGAGATCAGGAACAGCTTAAAACTTTCTTTAACCAGCTTAAGAGCGACTTAGTTAAAAAAGGAGTCCATGCGACTCCCAGCATAATTTACATTCCAGAGGGTGAAAAGGACAAAGGCTACATAATTGTCGGGTTTAAACCTATAGATCAAGTGCTCAAGATGAAGTGATGGAAGGAGTTAAAGTAGAGAACTTAACGATAGGATACGGAGAGCCCCTAGTATCTGGGCTCTCCTTTCACATGAAAGAGGGAGAGTTCTGGGTTGTAGTAGGTCCCAACGGCACCGGAAAGAGCACCTTAATAAAAACGCTTCTTGGAATCATAAAACCTATCTCAGGAAGAATCCTAATCCACGGTAAAAACTGTACAAGCTGGTGTGAAGAGAGGAAGTACCTAAGCTACGTTCCACAGATGGAGAACTACTCCCGCTCATTCCCATCAACAGTTTTTGAACTGGTACTGTCAGGTCTATTTCCAAGGCTTGGAAGGTTCCAGAAAATCGGAAAGGAGGAAGTAGAGGAGGTAAACAGGTGGCTTAAAGTCTTGGAACTCTCCCCACTAAAGAACAGGAAGTTTAACCAGCTCTCCGGAGGTCAGCAGAGGAAAGTCTTAATAGCAAGGGCCCTGGTCAGCTCTCCCCACTACATTTTCCTTGACGAACCTACAAACGGAGTTGACTTAAAGAGTTCCAGGAAGATCCTTAAGCTCCTTGACAGGCTCCACAAGGAGAAGGGATTTGGAATCTGCATGGTAACCCACGAAATAAGCACAGTATGGCAGTACATTGATAAGGTAATTCTCCTAGGATACGGAGGGAAATTCTTCATAGGTAATAAGGAAGAGATCTTAAACCCGGCGCTCCTTTCAGAGATCTACGAAATAGAAGTAGAGATAGCCCGCACGGAGGCAGGCCCGATATTCCTAATATGGGATAAACACTAAATATCCTCTATTTTCGCTCCCTCTTCATCAACGTCCAAAACTAAATACCTGCTCTCTATCCCCAAGGAGTCAAAGACGTTACACATTGCCCTTCCAATTTCATCAAAGTTCTTGTCGGCAAGGGCTCCAATACAGCTTCCAGCTCCAGAGAGGTAAACTGCGTAAGCCCCAGCCTTGTAGCCTTCAGAGAGAACTTCCCAGAATGAGGGAATAAGGTCACACCTGTAGGGCTGGTGAATCCTATCCTTCACAGCCTCCTTTAGGAGGCCAAAGTCCTTCTTCTGGAGGGCTCCAAGTAGAAGGGCTACCCTCTGGATGTTAAAGATTACGTCTTCCCTTGAGTAACTATCAGGGAGAACCGACCGAGACTCCTCAGTAGATAGGAAAAGCTCAGGAACAACAATTATTACTTTCAGCTCTTCAGGCCAGTTAAGCTTTACGTAGGTAAGGTCCCCGTTCGTTGCAGCAACCACAAAACCGCCAGTGTAGGCTGGAAGGACGTTATCCGGGTGAGGTTCAAACTTAAAGGCTACATCTATAACTTCCGGAAGGGAAAGCTCCTTTCCTGAAATCCTCTCTGCAGCTAAAATTCCCCCTACTATTGCAGTTGCCGAACTTCCGAGCCCTCTACCTAAAGGTATTCTGTTAACCTGTTTAACTTTAATTGGTTGGCTCTTACCCAAGTACTCCATAGTAGAGCGATAAGCCCTTAAAAAGAGGTTCTTCTCATCCTTTGGAAGTGTATCAGCCCCCTCTCCCTCTATCTCTACAGAGTAAAAGTCTGAGGGCTCAACTATAAAGTCGTTGTAGAGCTTAAGAGCAAGGCCAAGGGCGTCAAAACCTGGACCTAAGTTACTCGTAGATGCAGGAACAGATACTTTAAACTCCATTTTCTCTCCTTCTATTCAGGATAGAGAAATTGTATTAGATTTTCTCAACGAAGAGGAAACGGCGAATAAAATCAACTCCCTTTGGTCTTACTGTTACCTCACTAACCCTGTAGCCGGGGAGCTCCCCCCCAAAACTCTCCCTTCCCCTATAGATGCATAAGACCGACCCCTTCTCCAAGAGGTGTTTTGTTATCTCCACAGCATCCTCTGGGTCTTCAACTGCCCTCATAGTTAAGAGCTTAAAGTCGCCGTCAACTTCCTCTATCCTCTTACACTCAACAGTTACGTTTTTAAGCTTTAGCTGTCTCTTAACCTCTTCTAAGAAGACGCACCTCTTCTTCCTCGGTTCAACCAGAGTAAAGGGGGAAGTTTCAAGGACCACAGAAAGGGGAATTCCGGGAAAACCTCCTCCCGAACCGACGTCGCAGATAGGAACTCCCTCCACCTCTATACCAACCTCTTTAAAAGCCTTTAAACCGAGGAGAGAGTCAAAGAAGTGTTTCTCCTCTATTTCCCTATCCTCTAAAAGTGAAGTAAGGTTTATCCTCCTTCCCCACTTCTTTAAGAGCTCCTTAAACTTCTCTAACTTCTCGTAGTGCTCTTCTTTTAGCTCAATTCCGTTTAACCTGCAGAGCTCTCTAAGCCTTTCCACCCTTAAGCTCCCCCTTCCTCCACTTCTCAATGTAAATGGCCAAAATAGGAATGGAAGCAAGCCTTATCCCTTCAAGTCTTGCAGCTTGACCTAAAGTAAGAGGCCTCATCTCCTTTAGCTTCTGTCTCTCCTCAACAGAAATCGGAACAAGATCGTAGTCAAAGTCCTCAGGGATCTTTATGTTCTCCAACTTCCTAAACTTCTTAACCTCTTCAAGCTGCCTCTTTATGTACCCTTCGTACTTAACCTCTATCTCTACCTCTTCAAGAATTTCCTTTAGAAGTTTCTCGTCCTCCACGTCTAGATCTAGGGGAATTAGGTTAAGGATATCCTCAAGTTTAACCTCAGGCCTTTTTAAGAGCTCATAGGCACTCTTACTCTCCTTAACGGGAGTTGAGCCCTCCTTTTTAAGGATTGGATTAACCTCATTGGGCTTCAACTTAATTTCTTTGAGCTTATTAATGAAGACCCTAACAGTTTCGTACTTCCTCTTAACCCTTTCGTACTGTTCCCTCGTGAGTAGTCTAAACTTATAACCGTACTTCGCAAGTCGGTAATCGGCGTTATCGTACCTGAGGAGTAGCCTATACTCGGCCCTTGAGGTAAAGAGGCGGTAAGGCTCCTTAACTCCTCTATTTACTAGATCATCAATCATAACTCCTATGTAAGCCTCGTCTCTCCCTAGGACGAACCTTTCACCTTTACCAAGGGCATAAAGGGCAGCGTTTATCCCAGCAACAATCCCCTGACCTGCAGCCTCCTCATAACCTGTTGTTCCGTTAACCTGCCCAGCATTAAACAACCCCTTAACTATCTTTGTCTCAAGGGTTGGGTAGAGGTGACGGGGATCAATAAAGTCGTACTCTATAGCGTAGGCCGGTCTTACTATTTCTGCATTCTCAAGGCCAGGAATAGAACGGATTATGGCCACCTGAACGTCGTAAGGAAGGCTAGTTGAAGTTCCGTTAGGGTAAAACTCTACTGTATTCCTTCCTTCAGGCTCAACGAAAACGTGGTGACGCTCCTTATCTGGGAACTTAACAATTTTGTCCTCTATTGAAGGACAATACCTTACCCCTACACCGCTGATAAGCCTCCTCTCCCCGTACATAGGGGAACGGTGCAGGTTCTCCCTTATTATCCTGTGGGTCTCCGGAGTTGTATAGGTTAACCAGCAAGGAAGCTGCTCTACTTCCCTTGGCTCTGTCCAGTAGGAGAAGAAAGGAGGAGGTTCATCCCCATCCTGCCTTTCCATCTTTGAAAAGTCTATAGTCCTTCCGTCAATTCTGGTCGGCGTTCCGGTTTTCAGTCTGCTCACCCTAAAACCGTGCCTCTCGTAAAACTCAGAAAGCTTATTAGCGGGGGGCTCCCACATCCTCCCCCCTTCAAACTCGTTAAACCCTATAAAGATTTTTCCCCTGAGGAAAGTTCCGGCGGTAACCACCACCGCCTTTGCACCGTAGCGTGCCCCTATGTGGGTTAAAACCCCCCTTACTCTTCCATCCTCAACTATTATGTCGTCAACTATCTGCTGGATTACCTGCAAACCGGGAGTACTTTCAATAACCCGGCGCATCCTATTTCTGTACTCCTCCTTGTCCGCCTGAGCCCTTGGGGCCCTAACAGCAGGCCCTTTCTTTTTGTTAAGTATCCTAAACTGTATCCCGGTCTCATCAATGTTCTTTGCCATTTCACCACCGAGGGCGTCTATCTCCCTAACAACCGTCCCCTTTGCGACACCCCCGATGGAAGGGTTACAGGACATTTCAGCAATCTTGTCTACGTTAACCGTAAAGAGGGCGGTCTTACAGCCCATCCTTGCAGCCGCAAGCGCTGCCTCACAACCGGCGTGCCCCGCTCCTACAACTATTACGTCAAAGACTTCGTCCCACACGGCTACTCCCTAAAAGCTAACCTTTACTTTTGCGCCTCTGGTGGCCTTTAAAAGTTTAGCCGCACTGGCCATATAGGCAACTATCTGAATATGGTTTTCAGGGTGAACGCTTATAAAGAGCTCTCCCTTTTGGAAACCTCCAAAACCTTCTGATGACCTCTCAATCTTAACCCCGTTAACCTCAACGCTCTTTGGAAGTTTCCCATTATACGTTAAGTTCAAAATCAAATTTCCAAAGTAGTCAACGTCTATAACTATCGCCTCATAGGTACCGTTACCGAGAGGCTTTGGATCAGGAAGTTTAAACCTCTTTAAGAGCTTAAGGTCAATTTCCTCTCCAAGGTGAACTGCTGACTGGAGCCTTGAGAGCTCCGCCGCAATGGGAGTAAGCTGGTTCCTACCTCTAAAGTTTCCCTTTCCCTCAATAAAGTAGTGCTCTGCAGTAATCTTATAAACAGCTTCAGGTGGTTCTTCCTCAAACATTAAACTTCCTATTCCGTTGTTAGGACAGACAAGAAAGTACTTCTCGGTTGAGACAATGACTGGAATCGCCATCGGATCAGGGTCAACTAAACATAGAAATATCGTTCCAACAGGGAAATACTTATAGGACCACTTAAGCTTAAGGGCTCCATCTACAATGTCAAAAGGCCTAACATAGTGAGTTATATCAACAACTTCCGCTTCAGGGGCTACATCCTTTATTATCCCGTGAATAGTTCCAACGTAGTGGTCCTTCAGTCCAAAGTCAGAAAGAATTGCAATTAGACCCTTCATCTCATCCCCCTTCTGCCTGCCTTGTTAAATCCTTCAAACTCACCTCTAAAGCTCTCCTCATTTCCTCTTCACTTTTAAAATCGCTAGGACTTATTGGCTCCCCAAGAATCACCCTGCACTTTGAAAAAGGATAGGGAACGACAAATTCATCCCAGGAGTTCAACTTTTTATACTTACTACAGCCAAAAGTTAAAGGATAAATTGGAACTCCAGACTTCATGGAAAGCTTCACTATCCCCGGCTTAACAACTTCCTTAGGTCCTCGGGGGCCGTCAGGCGTTATAGCTACCGAATAACCTTCTTCAAGGAGCTCTAGCATCTTAAGAAAAGCCTTAGCTCCTCCCTTCCCCTTACCGGTTGACCCCCTAACAGTTTTAAAACCTAACCTTTCAACAAGTTGGGCTACAAGCTCTCCATCTCTGTGGCGACTGATAAGGATTGAAACCTTCTCAGAGTACTTCCTGAGGGTAAAGGGAAGGAGGAACATCCTACCGTGCCAAAAGGCAACTATTGAAGGAAAACGGGGAGGAGATAGGAAATCAACATTAACCTTTAAAGTCTTTAGAAGGAACCTTGAGACTGTTAAAAGAGCTCCTACCTTATCTAACCTCAAAGTTTACCTTTATCTTCACCTGGTTTACCTTTGTACCCTCTGGGAATTTACCGAAAGGTTCACTAGCATAAATTGCCCTTACTGCAGAGCGGTTAAAAGCTATATCGGGTGAAAATTTTATTATGTTTATTTCACTTATTGAACCTTCTCTGTTTACCTTAAGGGAGACTACAACTCTTCTCCTGTCGCCTGCACTCTTGTAGTAAGGTGGAACCCAGTTCCTCATTATCCTATCCCTTACTTTTATTAGGTAGGGAACCAACTTATCGTAAGAAACAGATGAAAGTCTTTTGGAGCTCTTACTCCCAGGTATATCAACTGAGAGCGAAATGAGCCTACCGCCCTTACCGGTAGTTAACCGTTTCCAGGTGTAACTCCCGAGTCTGCCAACAGAACCTTCCTCTACACCTCTCTCTATCTCTCCCCTTTCCTGGGCCTTTACTTTCACCCGGTTTAAACTCTGGTTCCGCCACAGCGAGCGCTTTCCTTCAGGAACCGTTGAACTCCTTCTACTTCCCCCGTCCTTTGAATTTCCTTTAACGGACTTTACTCCGATAAAATCTGACTCAACCTTTGTGTCGAAAGAGATAGGAACTACGTCAACTATCTGATAAGTTTTTGAGGAAAGAACCTCTTTAAAGGAAAAAATAGAAAGGAAAGTAAAGTGGATTAACAGGGATAGTAAAAAAGAAACGAAATCAACCCTTAGCAGTCTCCCCAATTCTTTCCTTTTTGTAGTTTAAGTTAAATGGAGCGGGCGACGGGACTTGAACCCGCGACCCTCAGCTTGGGAAGCTGATGCTCTACCAACTGAGCTACGCCCGCCCTTTTCAGTTAATATATATTAGTCATCCCACCAACTATCAGCAACCCCTAACGTGTCTAATAATCGGGGAGCTCCTCCTCCTCCCATAGTAGAGAAGCTCAAGGAGGAAGGATGCAGTAAAAATAAGTCCGGTAGTTATGCTCATCCTGTACTGGTAGATGAGAATCTCAACCGCTACAAAAGTTATAACAATTAAGTTGAAAAATATAATTCCCCTCTTACCTCCAACCTCCTCACAGAGCCTCAGGTGGGAGAGAATTACACCAAGGTAAAGAACTGTTGTTATGAGGCTAATCATTGAAGCAACTGAAGTTACGTTAAAAAAGAGGGTAAATAAGAGCCCTAAACTGCAGGTAAGGTACAAACCTGTATGCTCGCTCATCCACTCCTTCCTTACCAACTTTTCAGGAAAGGGAATAAACCCTTCCTTCATCAAGGCGTAGGCTGCATTTGCACCCGTATATATAGTTGCGTTTAGGGCTGAGATTATGCTTACGAGGGCTCCGAGGCTCAAAAGGAGGAAACCGAAATCTCCCAAGGCAGGCCTTGCTGCAACTGCAAGTGCGTTCTCTGCGTACTTTTCTATCTCTTCTGCAGGGAGGGCCCCTAAAGCTGCAATACTTACAAAGACGTAAATAGTCATAACTATGGAAATACTCGCATAAATTGCTCTAGGGATAGTTTTTGACGGATTAACTACGTTCTCACTAACGTTTGTTATAAGGCCGAAGCCCGTGTAGGAGAGAAAGAAAACAACAGAAGCCGTTAAAATTCCCTTAAAGTACTCAGGAGAGGGGTGAGGTTTTAAGTATTCAGGATGTAGAACCCAAAGGCCGGCAACTATGAAAACCAGAAGTATTAATACTTTCGTTAAAACTATCCAGAACTCAAACTTTCCAACGGCCCTCGTTCCACCAAAGTAATTAAGAGCCCCGAAAAGGGCAACAACGAGAACCTCAACCGTTGTATAAGCCAGTAGATAATTTAGATGAATCAAGGGAAGGAAATAACCGGCAAAACTTATTGAAAAGAGAGCTATTGAAATAACGTAACTAAACCACATTAAGATTGAAAGGGAACCTACTACAGGAGAACTTCCAAATCCTCTCTCAATGAATGCAATAGGACCGGCGTTTGAAATCAGTTTACTTCCCATATGAGCGTAGGAGTAGGCTACCATAAGGGCATAGATACCGCTTATAAAGAAAGCAATAGGTAGACCGTTCCCTGCAACCTTCACTCCCTCCCCAAAGATTGAAAAAATACTTGCTCCGATCATCGTCCCAACAGCTAGTGCAACAGCTTGCCAGAAGGTAAGTTTCCCCTTTTCCATGTCTCTTCCATTTGTAATAATTTCTAATTAGGAGGTGGTCATGAAAAAGCTGATACTTGCAATTCTAATACCTCTTATTTTATTTGTTCCTTCCTACTCGCAGGAAGTAAAGGAAGATAGGCCAATTGAGGCCTGGATAGTCTACAAACAGGAAGGAGACAAAGTTATAGAAGTCGTTAAGATTAAAACCGCCTCAGGGAAAATTTACGAGATAAGGCCACACCTCAGTAAGGAGGAAATCCCCAAACCGGTTAGCAAGATACCCCAAAAGAGCTACCCTCCCTTGTTTACCCTGGTAATTATTATCTTGATGGGACTTTCGGTAGGAATAGGAATTCTTATTTGGAAATTAAAGAAAGAAGGCCCTTAGCGGGCCTTCTTGATTAGCTCTTCCTTCCTTCTAATTTCCCTTTCTATCTGAGACCTAGCTTCTTCTTCCTCTTCTGAGAGTGAAGTTAGTTTCTCCTTAAGCTGACTAACTTCCTCTTCAAGGAGCTCTACGTTAACTTCTCCCGGCTCATAAATCTCCTGAACTCCGATCCTAACAACGTCAGGTTCAACCTGAACAAAACCGGAGTAGAGGAGCTTCTTTACTTCCTGTCCGTCAGCCGTTCTGCAGACAACAAAGCCCGCACCTACAGAGTAGAACTCAGGCTGGTGGCCAGGTAAGACTCCTAGGTCTCCATCCTCCGTTTCAATGTAGACTTCTCTTACTTCAAACTCGTAGTGCTTACCTGTGGCCGAAGCCAGCTGAAACTTCATAGTTGTAGGAATTCCTTTCACGGTAGCCATCTACCTTTCTCCCTTATTTCTTGGCTTCCTTCATTAACTTCTCACCCTTTTCAATCGCCTCATCAATTGTTCCAACCATGTAGAAGGCCTGTTCTGGAAGGTGATCAAGCTCTCCGTTAACGATCATCTCAAAACCGCGAATCGTCTCCTCAACTGTAACGTACTTACCGGGCATTCCTGTAAAGACCTCAGCAACGTGGAACGGCTGTGTGAGGAAGAGCTGAATCCTCCTTGCCCTGTGGACAACGAGCTTGTCCTCTTCGCTGAGCTCCTCCATACCGAGAATAGCGATGATCTCTAGGAGCTCCTTATACCTCTGGAGGTATCTTTGAACTTCCCTTGCAACCTTATAGTGCCTTTCACCTACGATGTGGGGGTCAAGCATACGGGAGGTTGACTCAAGTGGGTCAACGGCTGGGTAGATACCTTGCTCTGCAAGTGCCCTTGAAAGAACAGTTGTAGCGTCAAGGTGAGCAAAGAGAGTAAACGGAGCTGGGTCTGTAAAGTCGTCAGCAGGAACGTAAATAGCCTGAACAGATGTAATAGAACCTTTATTAGTTGAAGTAATCCTCTCCTGAATTGCTCCTACCTCAGTTGCTAGAGTCGGCTGGTAACCAACCTCAGAAGGAATCCTTCCAAGTAGAGCTGAAACCTCTGAACCTGCCTGAATGAAACGGAACATGTTGTCAACGAAGAACATCATATCACGGCCTTCAACGTCCCTAAAGTACTCGGCCATGGTAACGCCGGTCATCGCAACACGCCACCTGTTTCCAGGAGGCTCGTTCATCTGACCGTATACGAGAACTGTATTCTCAAGAACTCCGGACTCCTTCATCTCAAGCCAGAGGTCTGTTCCTTCCCTGGTCCTTTCTCCAACTCCGGCAAATACAGAGAAACCACCGTGCTTCATAGCAACGTTGTGGATTAGCTCCATAAGGAGAACCGTCTTTCCAACTCCAGCACCACCGAAGAGTCCCGTCTTACCACCCTTTGCGTAAGGCTCTAGAAGGTCAATAACCTTAATTCCCGTCTCAAAGATCTCAGCGACGGTCTTCTGCTCTGTAAGAGGCGGAGCAGGTCTGTGGATAGGCCAGTATTCTTCAGCCTCAACTGGCCCTTGGCCGTCAATGGGCTTTCCTACAACGTTGAAAATCCTACCCCTTGTAGCGTGACCTACAGGAACCTTCAGGTAATCACCGGTATCAATAACCTCCATTCCCCTCTTTAAACCTTCAGTAGCACCGAAGGCAACACACCTTACCCTGTTCTCTCCTAAGTGCTGGTGAACCTCAAGCATAAGGTCACCTTCTTCAATCTTACCGTCCCAAGTAATCTGCTTGACGTTGGGAACTTTAAGGGCGTGGTAGATCTCTGGGAGCTTTCCGTCGGGGAACTCAACGTCTATAACCGGACCAACTATCTGAACAATCTTACCTTTGTGCTCAGCCATATCTATCCTCCCAATTATTTCATTGCCTCTATTGCAGTTGTAATTTCAATGAGCTCCTTAGTGATTGCAGCCTGACGTGCTTTGTTAAAGGAGATAGTCAACTTCCTAATTAGATCCTCTGCGTTCTTCGTAGCGTTATCCATTGCTGTCATTCTAGCTGCATGTTCAGAAGTCTCAGACTCCTTAAGGGCCCTTAGAACAGCGGCGGAAACGTACGCCTTAACTGCCTCTTCAACTACCTTCTCATCGGGACCTACCGTATACTCAGCTACGGGAGTTCCCTCCTCAACCTCTACAGAAAGGGGCATAATCTTTTCAAAAGTAACTTCCTGCTTTAAGGCGTTGTAGAACTTGTTATATACGAGGAAAACCTCATCAAAGTACTCAGAAGTATAGCCGAGGTAAAGGTCGTAAGCTATCTCCTGAGCTAGAGGAAGGCCTATACGCCTAAAGATATCCTTAATAGATTTCCTCACATTTAAATCAGAGTACTTCGTAAAGAACTGAGTCGCCTTATTACCGACGGTAGTTAAGCTGACTTCAACGCCCTCTTCTATCTTCTGACGGGCAAATCTGTTAACGTTCCTTATTATATTTGCATTAAAGGCACCACAGAGTCCCTTATCGGAAGAGATAACGACAAGCTCTATCCTCTTAACAGGCCTTACCTTAAAGATTGAGTGGATGGCTGGGTTTTCCCTCAAGTAGAGCCCTTCTGTTATCCCCTTCATTACTTCAGCGTAAGGGCGAACGTTAAAGAGCTCATCCTGAGCCTTACGGAGTTTAGCAGCGGACACTGCCTTCATAGCGGCAGTAATCCGCTTAGTCCCCTTAAGGCTCTTTATCTTAGCTTTAATTTCTCTCATTCCAGGCATTTTTACCTCTCCAATTAAGCGGTGAAGGTGGCCTTAAACTCCTTAATAGCCTTGTGGAGCTTCTCCGTAAGCTCATCGTCAAGCTGCTTCTTCTCAAGAATCTCGTTTAGAACGTCAGAGTACTTAGCATCCATAAATGCGTAGAGCTCCCACTCAAACTTCGTAACTGCCTCAACAGGAAGGTCATCAAGGTAGCCGTTAATAGCAGCAAAGAAAGCAACAATCTGCTTTTCAACGGGAATTGGCTTGTGAGGAGGCTGCTTGAGGAGCTCCATTAACCTCCTACCCCTCTCAAGCTGTGCCCTTGTAGCAGGGTCAAGGTCGGAAGCAAATTGGGCAAAGGCTTCAAGTTCCCTATACCTTGCAAGCTCAAGTCTCAGCTTACCTGCAACCTGCTTCATAGCCTTAATCTGAGCAGCACCACCGACCCTTGAAACAGAAAGACCAACGTTAATGGCTGGCCTTTGACCCTTGTAGAAGAGGTCTGTTTCAAGGAAGATCTGTCCGTCCGTAATTGAAATTACGTTTGTTGGAATGTAAGCTGAAATGTCTCCAGCCTTCGTTTCAACTATTGGAAGAGCTGTAAGAGAACCTGCTCCAAGCTCATCGTTAAGCTTTGCTGCCCTTTCAAGGAGCCTTGAGTGAAGGTAGAAGACGTCTCCAGGGTAAGCCTCCCTTCCAGGTGGACGCCTGAGGAGGAGTGACATTTCACGGTAGGCTACTGCCTGCTTTGAGAGATCGTCATAAACTATGAGAGCTGCCCTTCCTGTATCCCTAAAGTACTCGGCAACAGTACAGGCTGCGTAAGGAGCAAGGTACTGGAGGGCAGCAGGGTCAGATGCAGTAGCAGAAATAACTATTGTGTAATCCATAGCGCCAAGCTCTTTTAAGAGCTGAACAGTCTGGGCAACAGTTGAACGCTTCTGGCCTACTGCACAGTAGACGCAGATAACCCCTTCCCTCTTCTGGTTGAGGATTGTATCTACGGCAATGGTTGTTTTACCGGTTTGCCTGTCACCAATGATAAGCTCTCTCTGTCCCCTTCCGATTGGAATCAGGGCGTCTATAGCTTTAATACCCGTTTGGAGAGGTTCATGAACCGGCTTTCTCGTAACAATTCCAGGAGCAATACGCTCAACTGCTCTTCTTTCAACGTACTCAATGTCTCCCTTTCCATCTATCGGATTTCCTAGAGGGTCAAGAACCCTTCCAATGAGGCCGTCACCAACAGGCATGTCAAGGATTCTTCCAGTCCTCTTAGCCTTTCCTCCTTCAACGATACCTCTTCCTTCACCAAGGAGAACAACACCTACGTTGTCCTCTTCAAGGTTAAAAGCAACACCTTCCGTGCCATCTTCAAACTCTACAACTTCTCCAAATTCAACGTTCTCAAGACCGTAAACCCTTGCGACTCCGTCACCGACCTTGATAACGATTCCCGTTTCATCAAGCTTTACAGAGGATTCAAACTCTTCAATCTGCTTCCTTATTAACTCTGAAATCTCTTCTGCCCTCAGTTGCATCTTTCCACCTCGCTATCTGTTTTTATGTTAATCTGCAATAGCTTTCTTTAAGTTTTCCAGCTGAGTCTTTATTGAAGCATCAAGGACTTTATCGGCGACTTTAACTATGAAACCACCTATTATGGAGGGGTCAAGTTTTACAACTATCTCTGCTCTCTTACCGAAGAGCTCCTCTATCTTCTTCGCTATCTTGTCCAGAGTCTCTTGGTCAAGTTCAGAGGCTGAAGTAATCTCTGCCTTTACGATACCGAGTCTAGAGTTTACGAAGCTCTCAAACTCCTCTTTGAAGTCCTTTAGAAGGCCTAACCTGTTTCTCCGAGCCATCAAGAGGAGGATTTTCTTTAGCTCGTCAGTAACTTCAACCTTTAAAAGGACCTGCTCAAGGAGAACTCTCTTCTTCTCAACCGGCACAACGGGGCTCTTAAAGTACTTTAGAGCCTTCTCGTCAAAGAACTGAAGGAGAGCTTCAACCTCCTTTAAAACTTTCTCCAACTTCTCGTCTGGTAAAACCTCTGCCAGGGCTTTAGCGTACCTTCTGGCGATTCTAACTTCCGGTCTCATCTACTTGACCCCTCCTAAAGCTTTTCAAGACTTGACTCTATAAGTTTTTTATTGAGCTCAGGAGTAATAGACGACTTTATCCTTCCTTCGGCAATCTCAATTGCCTTCTGAACTGCAAACTTCTTAAGCTCCTCTTTGGCCTTGTAAGCTTCCTTTTCAATCTCCTCGTCTGCCATCTTTATAACCCTTTCGGCAGTCTGCTTCGCATCACTTATTATCTGTTCCTTCTCCCTCTGAGCCACTTCTTCAGCGTAGGAAACTATCCTCTGAGCTTCCTCTTTAGCCTCTTCTAGCTTCTTCTCAGCTTCTTTAAGCAAGTTTAAAGCTTCTTCTTTTTCTTTCTTTGCCTTTTCAAACTTATTAACTATTGAATCAATACCGTTTGAAATAAAGTTTGAAACAGGTTTCCTAAGAAGCCAATAGAGGATTGCGAAGAGGATTATAGTGTTTACGGTCTTCCAAAATAGAAGGTGTCCTCCGTGTTCCATATCTCCCCCTAAGCAACTTTTCCAAGAATTTTCTTAACTATCTCCTCTGCTATCCTTTCAGCTTCCTTCTCAAGCTTAGCCTTCTCTTCCTCAAAGGACTTCCAAATCTCTTCCTTAGCCTTCTCTACCTTCTTGAGAGCTTCTTCTTGAGCTTCAGAAAGTATCTTTTCCCTCTCCTCTCTTGCTTCCCTTACGGCCTCATCAATTTTCGCTTTAGCCTCTTCCTTTGCCCTTGCTAGGAGCTCCTCAACCTGTGAAAAGAGGGAATTTGCCTTCTCTTTCAAAGCTTCAACTTCAGAGTAAACAGCCCCAACTTCCCTCTCTCTCTCCTCCATAAGCTCAAGGAGGGGCTTAAAGAGGAACTTGTTAATTAAAACCATAAAAACCAGGAAGTTGACTGCTTGGACGGCCAGCGTCCAGTCTATTGATACTATGCTTCCTTCCATCTCCCGGCTCCTTCCCTTGTAATTTCTCCCCCTCCGATAAGCAGATCTCCGTTGTAAAAGGCGCAGACCTGCCCCGGAGCAGGAGCTTCTACTTTCGCCGCTAATTTTACACAATAAAAGTCAGAATTTAAATACTTTAATTCTCTAACTTTTACCGGTTTCGCCCTATACCTTATCTGAACTTCAATTTCTCTACCCACAAGTTCTTCAGGTTTTACGTGCCAGTTTAACTTCCAAACTAAAATCTCATCCTTCAGAATCTCTTCCTTACTTCCAACAACTACAGCATTCTCCTCCGGTAAGAGTTCTAGGACGTAGAGGGAATGTTTATAGGGAATTCCAAGTCCTCTCCTTTGACCAACGGTGTAGTAAAAGAGGCCTTTGTGCCTTCCAAGAACGGTTCCATCTCTGAGCCTAAAGTAACCGGGTCTTGGCTTTATGAACCTTTTAAGGAACTCTGTATACTCTCCAGGAATAAAGCATATATCCTGACTCTCCCCCCTATACTCAAACCCTAGCTCTTTTGCCCTCTTTACAACTTCTTCTTTAGTAAAATCACCTAAAGGGAGGAGTAAAGAATCAAAAACTTCTCTCTCTACAAGGGAAAGGAAGTAAGACTGCTCCTTCCTCCTATCTACTCCCCTTGAAATTAGGTTCCTCCTAAACTCCGGAACGTAAACTACCCTTGCGTAGTGGCCGGTTGCAATAAAGTCAAAGGAGAGCTCCTTCATCAACCTGTACAGGTACTTTAACTTTATTTCCCTATTACACACTGCACAGGGGTTCGGAGTTAGACCCAACTTGTAGTAACGGATGAAGTAATCTATTACCGCCTTTCTAAACTCATCTGATAGGTCTATAACTGTTAGAGGAAGTTTAAGGAGTTCAGCACTCTTTCTAACCCTCTCTGGATTTGCCGTTTTAAGGAGCTTAAAGTAAATCAAGTGGACGTCAAAACTCTTCTCTCTCAGTAGATAGGCACTGTAAAAGCTATCAACTCCGCCGCTGAACCCAAGTAAAACTCTCTTTCCCATACTTATAACCTAATTTCTCAATTTATTAGTGCAGAATTTTATAGAACTTTCCCAAGAGAGAAAAAAAGAAGGGGCGCCTGAGGCGCCCCTTAAAGACTTATGGGGAGGAGGGAGGGGGATAGGGGGTGTCTGTTAATAATAATAGTTATCAATATCGGTTTTGTCAACCCCATAAGGAGGTAAAGTTAGGGATTATTAATCTATGCTACTGCCCTTTAGACTGCAATTGTTCAAGGAACTCCCTTAGAATTAGAGCTGCCGCGTAGTCGTCAAGTTCCTCTTTCTTCTTTCCCAAGCTCCTTGCGATCTCTTGAGCCTCCTTTGTAGAGTAAGCTTCATCCCAGAAGGTTATCTCAACTTTTCTTCCCTCTTCCTTTAAGAATTCTTCAAGTTTTGAGGCAAATTTCTTTATCTTCTGGCCGATCTGAGTAACTTTCCCTTCCCTATTAACAGGAATCCCTACAACTATTTTTCCAACTCCCTTTTCATCAATTATCCTTAAGAGCTCCTTAAAAGTCTCCCTATTACTCTTCCTATGTATAATGGTGTAGGGTGAAGCTGTAAGGCCCAGAGGGTCTGAAATGGCCACTCCTATCCTTTTAAAACCGACATCAAGGGCCATTACCCTCATTTTCTACCCCTTTGAGGTTGCTACTACTACCTTAACTCTCTCCCCGTCCGATAGGAGGTCGTCATCACAAAGGAGCTCTTTCCCCTTTACTACAACCGCCGTCTCAGGGTAGATGTTAAGGAGGTCAAGCAACCTATCAACCCTTATCCTCTTCCCTTTAAACTCAACTTCCCTTTCTTTTCCTTCAAGTTCAACTAAAATTTTTCCCACGGTTAACTCCCTTAAGGAGGTTTTCATTGAAAGTATACCTTGATGACTGGAGAGAACCACCCCCAGGTTACACAGGAGTTAAGACGGTAAATCAGCTAAAAGATTTAGTAAAGAGATACGGGAAGGAGATAGAAGTCCTTGACCTTGATAACTACCTTGAGGAGTACTCTTACTTTGGAGGAAACGGAATAGACTTCATTAAGTGGCTTGAAGAGGCAGTATACACCGGAGAGGTTGAACTTAACCCTGATGTTAAAATTGTTAGCCACTCCTCCGACCCTATCATGAGATACGAGATTGAAGAGGTCGGAAGGAGGATAAAAGCCTATTTAAGGAGTAGGAGATGAAGCTGAGTAGAGAGGAAGTTCTACACATCGCCCACCTTGCAAGAATTGAATTAAAGGAAGAAGAAGTTGAAAAGTTTAGGAAGGAGCTGTCAGAAATTCTTTCCTTCGTTGAGAAGTTAAACGAGCTTGACACAGAGGGAATTGACCCGAAGTTCAGCGTTATTCCACCTGAAAATGTACTCAGGGAAGACGTCCCATCTGTGTCTTTACCAAGGGAAAAAGTTTTTATGAACGCACCTGAAACCGACGGTGAGTACTTCATAGTTCCAAAAGTTGTTAAGAAATAGGAGGAGGAAATGGAACTTATAAATAAGAGTTTGACAGAGCTCCACACACTTATAAAGAAAAAAGAGGTTAAGCCTAGCGAGGTTTTGGAGGAGCTCCTTAAAAGAATAGAGGAGACAGAATCTAAGCTCAACGCCTACATAACCGTTTTTGAAGAGAAAGCCCGCAAAAAGGCTGAAATCCTTGATGAAGAACTTACAAGACTCAATGAAGATGAAGTGCCGGAGTTCTTTGGAATCCCAATCTCAATAAAGGACAACATAAACGTTGAAGGCGTAAGGATGACCTGCGCCTCAAAGATGCTTGAGAATTTCGTATCTCCCTACGATGCTACAGTCGTTAAAAGGTTAAGGGAAAGAGGAGCAATATTTGTAGGTAAGAACAACCTTGACGAGTTCGCAATGGGTTCCTCAACCGAGACTTCATACTTCGGCCCTACAAAAAACCCCTGGGACTTAGAAAGGGTTCCTGGAGGTTCTTCGGGAGGTAGCGCCGCAGCAGTTTCCGCCCGCTCTGCCATTGCTTCTTTAGGTTCAGACACCGGAGGTTCAATCAGACAGCCGGCTGCGTTCTGCGGAGTTGTAGGTCTAAAACCGACTTACGGCAGGGTATCAAGATATG
The DNA here is from genome assembly GCF_003633715.1 of Thermovibrio guaymasensis. Lineage (NCBI taxonomy): Bacteria > Pseudomonadati > Aquificota > Aquificia > Desulfurobacteriales > Desulfurobacteriaceae > Thermovibrio > Thermovibrio guaymasensis. Next base: position 13,630 of record NZ_RBIE01000001.1, on the reverse strand, counting down.
GACTTACCGCCTTTGCATCCTCACTTGACCAGATAGGCCCTATAACCAAGAACGTAGAGGATGCAACATACCTTTTAAACCTTATCTCAGGTCAGGACTCAAAGGATGCAACTTCAGCAAAAGTTCCGGTTCCCAACTTCCTTGAGGCTCTTAACGGGGAGGTAAAAGGCCTTAAAGCAGGTCTACCAAAGGAGTACTTCATAGAGGGAGTTGATCCTGAAGTTAAAGAGGCCGTTTTAAGCGCAGTAAAGAAGCTGGAATCCCTCGGAGTTGAAATAGTTGAAGTTTCCCTACCTAATACGAAGTACGCAGTAGAGACCTACTACATAATTGCCCCAGCAGAGGCCTCTTCAAACTTGGGAAGGTTTGACGGAGTAAGGTACACCTACAGAGCAAAAGACTACAAAGACTTGATAGACATGTACAAGAAGACCCGGGCTGAAGGTTTTGGAAACGAAGTTAAAAGGAGAATAATGATAGGAACCTACACTCTAAGCGCCGGATACTACGACGCCTACTACTTAAAGGCTCAAAAAGTTAGAACTCTAATTTACCAGGGCTTCCAAAAGGCCTTTGAGGAGGTAGACTTCCTCATTACCCCAGTAACTCCAGAAACCGCATTCAAAATAGGAGAGAAGACGGACGACCCTATAAAGATGTACCTCTCAGACATCTTCACGATTGCCGTGAACCTTGCAGGACTTCCGGCGATATCTATTCCCTGCGGATTTGATAGTAAGAACCTTCCAATTGGACTCCAGCTAATCGGAAAAGCTTTTGATGAAGAAACAATTCTAAAAGTTGCCCACACAGTAGAAAAGGAGCTCTCCCTTAACCTTACTCCATCCCTTTAACTATACTCGCCCCGTACTCTTCCTTCCGTGCAGGTTCACTATAAAATAAAAAAGCCCCGCGCGAGGCGGGGCTGAATTTAGCTTCAAACTTCTCGGTTATTCGCTAACTCCCTGTTCTTCCTTCTCGCAGTAGTCCCAGGTAACCTTTCTATACTCTTTTCTTCCGGTTCCAGCGGGAATTAGCCTACCGATAATAACGTTCTCCTTGAGGCCCCTTAAGTAATCCCTCTTACCTGCAATTGCAGCCTCAGAGAGAACCCTTGTAGTCTCTTGGAAGGAGGCTGCAGAGATGAATGAAGGTGTAGAGAGGGCGGCCTTTGTGATACCTGTAAGGACCGGCCTTGCCTTTGGAGGCCTCTTACCCTCCTTAAAGAGCTGCTCCCTTACCCTTTCAAACTCATCCCTGTCAACAACTTCCTCAACGAGGTAGTTAGAATCTCCAGAGTCCTCAATCCTAACCTTAGAGAGCATCTTCTTAATAATTACTTCAAAGTGCTTATCGTTAATGTCAACACCCTGAGCGCGGTAAACCGACTGAATCTCGTCAAGGAGGAACCTTGCAACTGCCCTCTCTCCAAGGATGTTGAGTATATCGTGAGGGTTGAACTGTCCGTCGGTTAGAGGTTCACCGGCTTTAACGTAGTCTCCAGTCCTTACGTAGATGTACTTACCCTTTGGAACTTCGTACTCCCTCTTAACCCCTGTTTCAGGGTCAACGATTGTAATTATTATCTTGTTCCTCTCTGTCTCTACGTAGACTTTACCGCTGATCTCTGCAAGGATTGCTGCATCCTTAGGCCTCCTGGCCTCAAAGAGCTCAGCAACCCTTGGAAGACCTCCTGTAATGTCCTTTGTTCCTCCGATTTTCCTCGGAAGTCTCGCAAGCTGAGCTCCAATCTCAACCCTCTGACCCTCTTCAACCATGATCCTTGCACCAACGGGTAGCGGGTAGAAGTCAACGACTTCCCCTTCATCGTTAAGGAGCTCAATGGTAGGCTCGTAAGGAAGAGTCCTGTACTCAAGGACAACAGGCTCCGTCTCAGAGACTGTAACGCCGGGGATAACGTCCTTAAACCTTACGATTCCACTCCTTAGGGCAAGTATCGGAATGGCATGAGGATCCCATTCTGCAAGTATCTGTCCTTTTACTACCTTATCACCATCTTTAACTTTAAGGACCGCAGCGTAAGGAATATCGTACCTTTCAAGGTGTTTCCCGGTCTTTTCGTCAATAACGGCTATCTTCCCAGCCCTGTTTATAACGATAACTCTACCTTCAGAGTCGGTAATTGTGTTGGCATTGATAATCTTTACAACTCCATCGTGCTTTGCCCTGTACTCAGAAGCCTCAGCACCCCTCATAGCAATACCACCGATGTGAAAGGTACGCATCGTAAGCTGAGTACCGGGCTCACCGATTGACTGGGCTGCAATAATACCGATAGCCTCTCCAAGCTGGACTGGTCTTTGTCTTGCAAGGTCTCTACCGTAACACTTTGAACATACTCCAAATGGAGCTCTACAGGTAAGAACTGAACGTATCTTAACACTTTCTATACCAAGGTCTTCAATTCTCTGAGCTATATCTTCCGTAATTTCCTCATTCTTCCTTACTAAAACTTCTCCAGTTATTGGATCAACCACATCTTCGGCGGCGTAGCGGCCTGCAATTCTCTTAGAAAGGGGAATTACAACTTCACCGGCTTCCATTAGGGCTGAAACTTCTATTCCGTCCTCACAACCACAGTCTTCCATCGTGATAATTACGTCCTGAGCAACGTCGGCAAGCCTCCTCGTAAGGTAACCGGCATCTGCAGTCTTAAGAGCTGTGTCGGCCAGACCTTTCCTAGCTCCGTGGGTTGAGATGAAGTACTCAAGAACCGTTAGTCCTTCACGGAAGTTGGAGATAATCGGGGTCTCAATAATCTCACCGGAAGGTTTAGCCATAAGACCCCTCATTCCGGCAAGCTGACGAATCTGCGTCTGGCTACCACGGGCTCCTGAGGAAAGCATCATGAACACAGGGTTAAAAGTACCGTCGTTTGGCAACCTTCCCCTAGAGTTAATATCGTGGCTCCTCATGTAATCCATCATGTCCTTTGTAAGCTGCTCGGTAACCCTCGTCCAGATATCAACTATCTTGTTGTAACGCTCATCCTTTGAAAGGAGGCCTTTCCTGTAGCCCTCTTCAATCTCAAGGACCTCTTTCCTTGCCTTCTCAATGAGCTCTTTCTTAGTAGGTGGAATGTGGAGGTCGTCAATAGCAATTGAGAGACCACCAAGGGTAGCCTGAACGAAACCGGCCTCCTTTAATCTGTCTAGCATGTCAATAGTTACTTCGTTACCTAACTTCTTATGGACATCTGCAATGAGGGCAGCAACTGCTTTCTTTGTCATTACCTTGTTTACAAAAGGATAGTTCTCAGGAAGTAAGGTGTTGAACTTTACCCTTCCTGCAGTTGTAGTAACTACTTCCTCTTTTCCACTTTCAGTCTTATTGGCAGGTACCCTTACCTTTATGCGGGCGTGGAGCTCTATCTCTCCAAGCTCAAGGGCCTTTAGAACCTGATCAAAGTCAGCAAACTCTTTACCTTCACCCTTTGCACCAGGTTTTTCAAGGGTCATGTAGTAAAGGCCAAGAACCATATCCTGAGATGGAACTGCTAGAGGCTTACCGTGGGCAGGAGAAAGAATGTTCTGAGTTGAAAGCATCAGGGTATAGGCTTCTAACTGTGCCTCCAGAGAGAGCGGAACGTGAACCGCCATCTGGTCGCCGTCAAAGTCGGCGTTGAAAGCAGTACACACAAGAGGGTGAAGCTGAATAGCCTTACCTTCAACTAAAACAGGTTCAAATGCCTGAATAGAAACCCTGTGAAGTGTAGGAGCCCTGTTAAGGAGAACTGGGTGTTCCTTAATAACCTCCTCAAGACACTCCCAAACCTCAGGCTCCTGCTTCTCAACCATCTTCTTTGCAAGTTTAATCGTATTGGCGTAACCCTTCTCTTCAAGGCGCCTGTAAACAAAGGGCTTAAAGAGCTCAAGTGCCATAATCTTAGGAAGGCCACACTGGTGCATTTTAAGCTCTGGACCAACAACGATTACGGCACGACCAGAGTAGTCAACCCTCTTACCTAAAAGGTTCTGCCTGAACCTTCCCTGCTTACCCCTTAAAACGTCAGAGAGGGACTTAAGAGGATGTCCTTTTGAGGACTTAACCGGCCTTCCCCTCCTGCCGTTATCTATGAGGGTATCTACTGCCTCCTGGAGCATCCTCATTTCGTTCCTAACGATTATCTCAGGCGCATCAAGCTCAAGGAGCCTCTTTAAACGGTTATTCCTGTTTATAACTCTCCTGTAGAGGTCGTTAAGGTCACTAGTTGCAAACCTTCCCCCCTCAAGAGGAACTAAGGGACGGAGCTCTGGAGGAAGAACGGGAAGAACCTCAAGGACCATCCACTCCGGCTTGTTATCTGAGCCAAGGAAGGACTCAACAATCTTTAACCTTCTAACTAACTTCTTAAGCTTTGCCTCTGTTGTATCCTTCCTCGTAGCCCTCCTAATCTCTTCTTTTACAAGCTCTTTACTCTGAATCTTTCCCTGTTCAACTAGGAAGTCAACGTACCAGTCAAGAGCCTTACCGCCCTTTTCTACCTCTATGTTGAACTTCTCTTTAAGCTTCTTAAAGTCGTTATACTCAATGATTTGGCCTTTCTCAAGTCCAGAATCCCCTGGATCTGTAACTACAACTAAAACGTTCTTAACGATACCTATAATCGTGTCTTCAGATAGACCTGTGTAGTAGGAAAGGGTCTCAACTGCCGCCTTAAAGACGTTAGGGAGCTTCTTCTGAAGGTCAGCGTTAATTGAGGAAATCTCACCGGAGTACATTCTAATCTCTTCTCTCAGCTCCTCGGCAAGCTCCTCAAGGTCAACCCTCTTAAGGGCTTCCTTTATACCTTTAGCACCTATTCCAACCTCAAAGGCCTCTTCTCCGAGCTCCTCAACCTTTTCCCTGTACTCCTCTTCAGTAAGGAGCTGGAACTTCTTGAGGCCTGTTTCCTCCTCATCTCCAGGGTCAAGAACGATGTAGCTTTCAAAGTAAACAACCCTTTCAACTTCCCTTACGGAGAGCCCTAAAAGAGCTCCTATCTTACTTGGAACAGATTTTACGTACCATATATGTGTACAGGGAGCAGCAAGCTCTATATGACCGAACCTTCTTCTCCTTTCCTTTGAAAGGGTTACCTCAACACCACATCTATCACAGATAACTCCTGCGTACTTAGAACCCCTGTACTTTCCACACAGACACTCCCAGTCCCTTACAGGACCGAAAATCCTCGCACAGAAGAGACCGTCCTTCTCAGGCTTTAAAGTCCTGTAGTTTAAAGTCTCAGGAAGCTTAACCTCACCGTAAGACCACTCCCTAATCTTTTCGGGAGAAGCAAGACCTATCTCAATTGCATCAAAGTCAAAAGTTTTCGGCTCTTCACTAAAAACGATTTCTCTTTTGCTCACTTTGAGCTCCTCCTAAGGGGGGTTTAAAAGGGGGACAAAGCCCCCGAAAAGTTCTTAGTTAACCTCTCCTTCGCCCTCTTCTTCCTCAAGCTCCTTTATGAACTTAACGTCAAGGGCGAGAGCTTTGAGTTCTCTAACAAGAACGTTGAAGGACTCAGGAAGTCCCGGCTCAAAGGAGTACTTACCTTTAACAATTGCCTCGTAAACTCTTGAACGTCCTTCAACATCGTCAGACTTGACGGTTAGCATCTCCTGGAGGGTGTAGGCTGCACCGTAAGCTTCAAGTGCCCACACCTCCATCTCACCGAACCTCTGTCCTCCAAACTGAGCCTTACCACCGAGAGGCTGCTGTGTAATGAGGGAGTAAGGACCCGTTGAACGGGCGTGAATCTTATCGTCAGCAAGGTGAATTAGCTTGAGCATGTACATATAACCAACTGTAACGTCCTGGTCAAAAGGCTCTCCGGTTAATCCATCGTAGAGGGTAAGCTGTCCTGTTTCAGGAAGCCCTGCCCTCTTAAGTAGAGCTTTAATCTCCTCCTCTGTAGCTCCGTCAAATATCGGAGACTCAAACCTGATTCCCTTAGAGAGTTTCTTAGCAACCTCTCTAAGCTCATCATCAGAAAGGCTATCAATCAGCTTGTTAATCCTCTCATCGTTGTAGATAGCCTTAATCTCCTGACGAACCTTATCTAAACCTTCTTTCATCAACCTCTCTATCTTCTTTCCAAGCTCTTTAGCAGCAAGCCCAAGGTGAACTTCAAGTATCTGTCCAACGTTCATACGTGAGGGAACGCCGAGAGGGTTAAGAACAATGTCTACAGGAGTTCCATCCTCAAGGAAGGGCATATCCTCAACAGGCCTAATTTGGGAAATAACACCTTTGTTTCCGTGGCGACCTGACATCTTATCACCGATCGTCAGCTTACGCTTTGTGGCTATGTAAACCTTAACCTTCTTGTTAACGCCTGCCGGCAGCTCATGACCCATCTCAATTGCTGCCTTCTTCTCTTCGTAGATGTTCTCCACTAAGGCAATCTTATCAACGGCCCTGAGCCTAATCTTCTTAAGCTCCTCAACTACTTTCTCATCGTCAATTATTGAAGGCTTCCTGAGGGCAAAGAAGACAAGCTCATCAACTTTATCCTCTGTAATTTCCTCACCAGCGGAGATTAAGAGGTTTCCAGCAGCATCGTAAACGTCCTCTCTTACCCTCTTACCGAGAATAAGCTCAGCCGCCTTCCTATCCCTGTCCTTTTTAATAAGGTTAATCTCTTCCTGCTTTTCCCTCTCAAGCTTTGCCTTCTCTTCAGCCTCAATAAGCTGAGTTCTAGGATCCTTCTCCTCTCCTTTCCTAGAGAGGATCTTTACGTCAATTACAACTCCCTCAACTCCGTGGGGAACCCTTAAGGAGGTATCCTTAACTCCTTTAGCCTTCTCTCCAAAGATTGCCTGAAGGAGTTTCTCCTCAGGAGTTAAGACCTGCTCACCTTTAGGAGTAACCTTTCCGACGAGAATATCTCCAGGCTTAACGTAAGTTCCAATCCTAACTATTCCAGACTCATCAAGGTGCCTAAGGGCCGACTCAGAAACATTAGGAATGTCTCTGGTAATTTCCTCTTTTCCTAACTTCGTCTCTACTGCTTCACACTCAAACTCCTGAATGTGTATAGAGGTATAGACGTCGTCCTTCAAGAGCCTTTCGCTAACTAAGATGGCGTCCTCAAAGTTGTAACCTCTCCACGGCATGAAGGCTACAAGGACGTTCTTACCGAGGGCCAGCTCTCCATTTTCCATTGAAGGTCCGTCGGCGATAATCTGACCTCTCTTAACCCTCTGACCCTTCTTAACTATTGGCCTCTGGTTTATACAGGTTTTCTGGTTTGACTTCTGGAACTTCTTGAGGTTGTAAACGTCAAATCCGGTATCAACAGAAAGACCGCTCTCCTCAATCTCCTCTGGATCAACCTTGACAATTATCTTGTCTGCAGTAACGCTCTCTACAACACCTGAACGCTTGGCAACTACAGCACTACGGCTGTAGAGTGCAACCTCTTTCTCCATTCCAGTTGCAACAAAGGGAGCCTCTGTCTTAATGAGCGGAACTGCCTGACGCTGCATGTTAGAACCCATAAGGGCCCTGTTTGCGTCGTCGTGCTCAAGGAATGGAATTAACGAAGAAGAAACGGAAAATACCTGCTTTGGAGAAACGTCCATGAACTGGACTTCTTCCCTCTTAACCAGCTTAAACTCCGCCTTATGGCGGGCCATTACAGTATCAGACTTAATGTAGCCGTTCTCATCAACAGGAGCGTTAGCCTGAGCTATTACGTAGTTCTCCTCCTCGTCGGCAGTCATGTAAACGATTTCATCAGTAACCTTTCCGTTAACAACTTTCCTATAAGGAGTCTCTAAAAAGCCGAGCCAGTTAATCCTTCCGTAAGTTGTAAGTGAGTTAATAAGACCGATGTTCTGGCCTTCGGGAGTCTCAATTGGACAGATCCTTCCGTAGTGTGAGGGGTGAACGTCACGGACCTCAAATCCTGCCCTTTCCCTCGTTAGTCCACCAGGACCTAGAGCAGAAAGCCTCCTCTTGTGGGTCGTCTCGGCAAGGGGGTTCGTCTGGTCCATAAACTGGCAAAGGGAGGTTAAAGTGAAGAACTCCTTAAGGGGATTGAGGGCAGTCCTTGGATTTATTAAGTCCTGAGGCATTACAGAATCAATATCTGCAACTGCCAACTTCTCCTTTACCGCTTTTTCAAGCTTAAAGAGTCCCGATTTAAAGGCTATCTCTGCAAGCTCTCCAACACCCCTTACCCTTCTGTTTCCGAGGTGGTCAATGTCGTCGTAGGGACGGATTTCAGCATGAACTTCCATTAAAGCCTTAACTGCACCTACAATATCCGCCTTGTGGAGAATCCTTCCAGCATCATCGTAATCTGGCTCTACTTTAAACTCTTCCTTATCCTGAGCGGCAAGTTTAAGGGCAACTTCAGGGGTTATTAAGGTTCCCTTAGGAACAACGATGTCTCCTTCTTCGTTAAGGATGTCCTCTGCAAGCCTTAGAGGAGGTAACCACTCTATCTGTTTAAGGTCTTCTTTGGTTAATTTTTCTAACTTCTCCTTTGGATAGACCTTTTCGTTAATTTTGGCCCTACCAACCCTTGATAGGTCGTAGTTCTTAGTGCTGAAGAACATTGATTCAAAGAGCTTCCTCGCTCCTTCAACAGTTGCAGTATCCCCAGGACGAACCTTCCTGAAGATCTCAACGTAAGCGGCAATGAGAGGGTCCTCTATCTTCTCGCGAACCCTATCCCTTTTCTCTTTTCTAAGGGTATTAACTATTACGGCTCCGTATGGAGTCTTCTTCTTACTTATTGCTTTAAACTCGGCTCCTTCAGGAAGTTTCCTTGAACTCGTTGAGAGCTCCTCGTAGGCCTCCTGAATAACCTCTCCAGTTTCAGGATCAACTACGTCTGAAACCAGGTAATAATCTGTAAGTTCCTCAGGTTTCTTAACCTCTCCAGTTTCAGCGTCAACTATTTCGCCATTCTCCACCCTGAGAGTCTCTATAGCATCACCGTAGAAGACGCTCAATATCTCTTCATCAGTCTTAAGGCCAAAAGCCCTAAGAAGGTAAGTACCGATAAACCTTCTCTTCCTATCTATCTTTGCGTAGAGAATATCGTTGTAAGGAATTTCAAACTCAAGCCAGGATCCCATTGCAGGGATAATGCTTGCTATATCAATAATCCTTGCAACCTGGGTTGTCTTTGAAACTTCGTTTTTAAAGAACAGACCTGGAGAACGGTGGAGCTGACTTACGACCACCTTCTCGGTTCCGTTGATTATGAAGGTGGCCCTATCGGTCATAAGGGGAATTTCCCCAAAGTACATCTTATTTTCTTTGATGATTGGAGCTATCTTCTCTCCCGTCTTTGGATCCTTTTGCCATACGTGTAGCTCAAAGAGAACCCTTAAAGGAGCACTGTAAGTAATTCCCCTCTCCTTACACTCATCGGGAGTGTACTTAGGTCTGAACACAACTTCCATTCCACACTTGGGGCAGACAACTCCTTTTCCGCCAAGCCCCTGAAACCTTCCACACTTACAGTACCAGTCACCGATTTCGTATCCTTTATAGTGAATCTCAACTCCCGTTGATTCATCAATAATCGGGAAAGCCTGTCTAAATGCAGACTCAAGACCTACATTTTCCCTTTCATGGGGAGCTTTGTTTAACTGTAAGAACCTTTCGTAAGACTCAAAGGGAAACTGAAGAAGGTCTGGAACCGGATAAATCTCTTCCCTTTTTGCGAAACTTTTTCTTGGGAAGGTAGTTATTCTTTCTTTTTGTGGCGTGGGGGTGGTTTTTTGAACTTTTCCCATAGTCTCCTCTTCCTGCGAGAGTTTTTTGGGGTTAAATAGCAGAAGGGAGACTACCCCATAAGGCAGTCTCCCAGCTGATAAATTATATTACCTTCTAGGCAAAATTTCAAGTGGTTACTTAATTTCTACTTCGGCTCCAGCCTCTTCAAGCTTCTTTTTGATCTCCTCAGCTTCTTCCTTGGAAACCCCTTCCTTAACTGGCTTTGGAGCGTTATCTACAAGCTCCTTAGCTTCCTTAAGGCCAAGTCCTGTAATCTCTCTTACAACCTTAATAACGTTGATCTTCTTAGCACCTGGAGACTTGAGGATAACGTCAAACTCAGTCTTCTCCTCAGCAGCCGCTCCACCAGCAGCACCTGGAGCTGCAACAGCACCTGCGGCAACTACAGGCATGTCTGAAACGCCAAACTCCTCTTTAATAGCGTTGATGAGGTCAACTAGCTCAAGTACAGTCATGTTCTTGATAGCTTCAATGATCTGCTCTTTTGTGATTTCAGCCATCTTACTTCCTCCTTAATATTTTTAAAGTTTTTAAGCTGCTCCTTCTTTTTCAGACTTAACGTTTTCAAGGACTGCAACAAGCTTTGTAAATAGGTTTTCAAGGCTCCACGCCATAGCGTTAACAGGGTACTTAAGGGTAAAGGCAAGCTGACCGAGGAGCTCTTCCCTTGATGGAAGTTCAGCAAGCTGATTAATCATTTCAAAGTCAGCAACCTTACCCTCAACAACGGCTGCCTTAAACTTGAGTTTAGGCTCCTCCTTACCTTCTCCCTTCATGAACTCCTTGAGAGCTTTGGCAGCAGAAACGATATCCTCATATGCAAAGACAATTCCTGTAGGTCCTACAAAGGCGTCCTTAATCTGCTCAACAGGAGTTCCAGGGTATGCATACCTCATAAGGGTGTTCTTTACTACCTTATATTCGGCACCTGCTTCCCTTAGCTTACGCCTTAACTGGTTTGTTTCAGCAACAGTCATACCTTGAAAGTTTGTAAGGACAACAAGGGAAGCCTTTTCAAACTTCTCCTTAAGTTCCTTTGCTATCTGTTCTTTATATTTCCTCGTTTTCAACGGACTCCCTCCTTTGGGGGTTTAAGGCGGTTCTTTGAAGAGGGAGGGCATAGGTTGGCGGGAATGAATCTCTCCCGGTCTCAGTAGGCCGCTCTTACGAGCGTTTAAGCCTATGCACCTACCCTCTTCAACCGGCCAGTAAACGCTGGCGGTAATTCTATGGAAATTTTCCTAAGTGTCAACCCTATTCTGCTTGCTGTGCAGCGTTAACTGCATCAAAAACGTCAACTTTAACACCAGGATCCATCGTTGCAGCTACAGCAATCGTCTTAATGTACTGTCCTTTAGCACCTGAAGGTTTAGCAGCCAAGATTGCCTTCATAAGGGCTACTGCGTTCTCATAGAGTTTTTCAGCGTCAAAAGAAACCTTTCCTATCGGAGCGTGAACGATACCAGCTTTTTCAACCTTAAAGTCTACCTTACCGCTCTTTGCTTCTTTTACTGCTTTAGCTACGTCAAAAGTAACAGTTCCCGTCTTCGGGTTAGGCATCAATCCCCTTGGACCGAGGATTCTACCAAGTCTACCGACCTTACCCATCATGTCAGGAGTAGCAATTAGGACGTCAAAGTCTAACCAACCCTGCTGAATTTTCTGAATAAGGTCATCACCACCTACGAAATCAGCGCCGGCCTCCTTAGCCTCGTTCAACTTCTCACCTTGAGCAATTACAGCTACTTTCCTCTCCTTTCCTAAACCGTGGGGCAGAACAACGCTTCCCCTAACCATTTGGTCTTGGTACTTCGGATCAACGTTTAACCTTACGGCCATTTCAACAGTTTGGTCAAAGTTCCTCTTTGTAACGTCAGCCATCTTCTTAACAAGCTCTAAAGCTTCCTTAAGTGGATAGAGCTTTTTCCTGTCAACCAGAGCTAGAGCGTTCATATACTTCTTTCCGTGCTTTGGCATCTCTTACCTCCCGTCGGCTTTTTAGCCTTCCACCTCTACCGGTGGTAGGTTTAAAGGATTAGTCAACTACCTTAACTCCCATGTTCTCAGCGGTTCCCTTAATGATCTTCATTGCAGTTTCAATGTCGTAACAGTTAAGGTCAGGCATCTTTGTCTCTGCAATCTGCCTGAGCTGCTCCTTTGTAATCTGTCCTACCCACTCCCTCTTTGGCATGTGAGCTCCCTTCTCAATACCGGCAGCCTTCTTGATGAGAACTGAAGCCGGTGGAGTTTTGAGGACGAAGTCAAAGGAACGATCTGCGTAGATTGTGATAATTACAGGAATTACTAAACCTTTCTTGTCTGCAGTTGCCGCGTTGAAGGCCTTAACGAACTCCATAATGTTAACGCCGTGCTGACCGAGAGCCGGTCCTACTGGTGGCGCTGGAGTGGCCTCTCCGGCAGGTAGCTGCAGCTTTACTTCAGCTACTACCTTCTTTGCCATGACTTCCTCCGAATTAACTTATTTTCTCTACTTGGTCAAACTCAAGTTCAACCGGAGTTTGCCTATCAAAAATGTTCACCAAAACTATAAGCTTTCCATGCTCAGGGTCAATCTCTGAAATTGTCCCTTCAAAGCCAATAAATGGCCCCTCTTTGATTTTAACCTTGTCTCCGATATCGTACTTAAGCTTCCTAACTTTCGGAACTCCCTTCTTAATCCTCTCCCTAATTGCCTGAATCTCTCTCTCAGGAACGATAACGGGCCTTCCACCTGCACTTACAAAGCCTAAAACCCTAGGAACTCTCCTTATTATCCCCTGAAGGTCTTCGTTAAGGTCAGCCTTTATAAAGATGTAGCCTGGGTAAAGACGGTCGCGGAGCTCAATTTTAGCCTCAACTTTATTTTCAGGACACTTTATCTTCTGTCCTATCTTCTCTATAGGTTTCTCCGGCTCACACTTCTTCTTCTCACACTGACACTCTTCAACCCAAACTTTTCCATCCTCAACTCTAAAAACGACCTTCTTTCCATCCTCACCTTCTACTTCAAAAACCTTTGGTTCCTCAGCTCTTAAAGGGAGCTCCCCCTTTTCCTTACCTTTTACCTTAAAAACAACCTTCTCAACTGCCGGAATGAAAATCTCCTCAACCTTATCCTCAAGACCTGCCTCTTTAAGAGCCTTCATTATATTAGCCTTTACCCTGTGCTCAAAGCCTGACTGAACGTGAAGGCTGTACCACTTTTTCTCTGCCATCGGTTTCTCCTTACTTTGCGATTATTAACTCAAGGACATTAGAGAAGAACAGATCAAGTACCCAGAAGTAAACTGCAACAAAAGCACAGAAAACGACTACACCGAAGGTCGCCTCTATTACCTCTTCTTTACCTGGCCACGTAACCCTACTGAGTTCCTCTCTTACTTCCTTTAAAAATTGAAAAGGAGACATAGTAAAACCTCTTTAAATTTTCAGGGGATTTTTAGAATTGATGGATGGATTTTAACAAATTTTTTCTTTTTTTAAAAGGAAAAAATAAGTGGCAGGCCAGGAGGGACTCGAACCCCCAACCGCCGGATTTGGAGTCCGGAGCCCTACCAATTGGGCTACTGGCCTACCTACAGTAGAAAATATAGCCTACTTCACCTCTCTGTGCAAGGTATGTTTATTGCACCAAGGACAGTACTTCCTCAGTTCAAGTCTGTCCGGAGTATTCCTCTTATTCTTTGTTGTAGAGTAGTTCCTTCTCTTACACTCAGTACAGGCAAGCTGTATTACTTCACGGGGTCCTTTCTTTGCCATCTCCTCTCTCCCATTAATTAGTCAAGAATTTCAGTAACAACACCAGCACCTACTGTCCTTCCACCCTCACGGATAGCAAACCTTAATCCTTCCTCTATAGCTACCGGCT